>CBIHRW010000077.1:0-20703 GCA_966212545.1 uncultured Noviherbaspirillum sp. | reverse complement strand
AGGGACGCATTGCATTGTTGCGTCGCTTGCTCAGACGCCCAGTCTGAGCGGCGCGCCGCGGTCTCGGCGCCCCCCCTGCACTGCATCCGGGGGCGCCGAGCCCTTCTCGACCGAACGCGCCCCCTAAACTGACCCGCAAACCGATCTAGCCAATTGACGGCGCGGTCGGAGACCGTACAGGTTTTGTGCCGAAAGGCGGACCATTCGGCCCTGTTGGCAATATGAAAAGAGCGATTGCAAGCGCTGTTGAATGTCTGCTGCATGAACGCTAGTCAGGAAGCATCCTTGGCCGCCTTGACCATGCATTTGGACACGTTGTCGAAATACTTCAACGCTGCTTGCGTCAATTCGATCTGTTTGCGCCGCGTGTCTTCGGTATCGGTCAGCATGATCCACCCCTTTTTGCGCATGGATTTCAGCCGGTTATGCAGTGTTGCGGGTGAACCTAGCTCATGCTTGGCCATCATGTCCCTGACCGACAGGCGCTCCTTCGACTGGCTGGCGCGGGCGATCAGGGCGAGCAGTCGTTCTTCGAGCGGGTCGAGCTCCGGTAACGACGGCAAACCGCGGAGCGCTTCCGTCAATTGCAGAAAGCGAAGATAGATGTCTGCCGGGCGGGTTAGCTTCTTCATAATCACGTGAGGCTTGCAAAGATCGGCGCGGCGACGATAATTGTCGCCTTCCTCCGAACGACCGGTTCGCGCTACACTGAACTTATTCTATATCAACGATAACGAGACGCTTCACAAATGCCACAGCTTCGCCTGCAGGCCGCGATGATCGCCACGACGATCATCCTGTTTATCCTGATGTTAGCTATCAACGAATGGATATTTTCGCAACTTGAATTTGCGCGCGGAATCAACTGGGTGTACCTGCCGGCGGGGATGCGGCTCTTGTGTACGCTGCTGTTCGGCGAAGCGGGCGCGGTCGGACTGCTACTGGTGTCCTGGCTGGTGTGCTTCTTTTACTTTTTCCCGGACGATGTCATCCGGTCACTCATGGGCGGCATCATCGCCGCGGCCGCGCCATACCTCGTGTACCGGCTGGCGCAGGAGTGCTTCGGCCTGAAGGCATCGCTGGCCAACCTGACGCCGAAGCGCCTGCTGATCTGCGTGGTCGCCTATTCCTTCGCCAGCCCCTTCCTGCATCACTTGTGGTTCGCCTTCCATGGAGATACGAAAGATTGGGCCAGTGGTTTATTTATCATGTTCCTGGGTGACCTGAACGGTACCCTGATCGTGATTTATGCGGCCAAGATGCTCCTGTATTTCGTACCGCGCAGAATGCCGGGCAGGTCGCCCGAGTAAGAGCTTATCCCTACTGGGATAGGCTCTAAATGCAAAGCGGGCCGACATCGTTTTCCGATGCGGCCCGACCTGTATCGTCAATCTAACGGCTGGACGAGGCCTTACCAGTCCTCGCTCTTCGGGGCAGCCGGCTTGGCAGCGCTACGCTCCCTGGCCGGTGCCTTGACCGCGACAGGCTGCGGCTTCGCACTTTCTTCCGCGTCTTCCACAGCGGCGACAGCCGGTGCTGCCTGTGCCATTTTCGGTGCGACGACCATCTCGCGGATCTGGAGCGCGCCCGGCTTGACGCCATCGAGCTTTACTTTGACGTTTTCCAGCGTGCCGTACGACAGGTTGGGCGTAACGCGGTTGACAACAACTTCGCAGCACTGGCTTTCCATGTTGCCAAGCGACTGGCCAGTCTGCGGATCCTTGATCTCCTTGCCCTGCAAATAGATTTTGTAGCGGCTGTTTTCCTTCAGCGCCTGCCCGCCCTGGCTCAATACCACGTTCTCGCCGTCGAGCTCCACCACCGAAATCGGGAAAGTACGCAGCAGGATCGCTTCCACGGACTGCTTGATCATGTCGGTCTGCATCGTCTTCAGCGCGGCCGACTCGTCAAACGCAACTTGCATCGTAGTCGGTGCGATTGGCGGCGGCGCGCCTTCCAACGTACCGGACTGGAATATCTGGCGCGTGGCGACATTGATCAGGCGCTGCGACAGCGACCAGTTGCCGCTGTAGCTGACGAGCTCGCGATCCGATGTCTGCAGGCGGCGCACATGCTTGTTGTACGCCAGGTCATTGACCACGCCGATCCAGATCAGGTCTGCGCTCAGTGCCTGGCTCAGCTTGGCAAAGTCGGTGTTCGGTGTCTGGCCCGAACTGATCAGGTTCAGCTCATTGAGTATTTCGCCCTCGAACTCGCGGTCAAGCACGCTGAAGCGGCCGGTTTGCGATAAAGCGTCGACGATCTGCTGCCGCACAGCCGCCAGAACCTGCGACGCCGGCACTTCCTTCCCGCCGATATTGAACGATTGCTTGTTCGAACGCAGCGGCGCAATGACGATCTTCACCTTGCCGGCATCCGCAGGAGCCTTGAATTTGGCGATGCTCGCTTCGATGTCGACCACATAGCCTTGTCCCTTGGACTGCGGCGGCGTGATATTAACGACCTTGAATGACGACACCACACCCTTGGAATTGGTGACAATGCTTTCGGCGAACGCCTGCCCCTGCATGGTCGCAGTGGCCTTGGCACTGTCGACGCCTTCTGCGGTTTCGACGTCCAGCGTGGCAGTCACCTTTGCATAGGTATTGAGATTGGCCGAGGAAGCATCGACAGTCGTACCGTTGACCTGCATGATCGCGGTCTTGAGGGCGTCGTTGACGGCGGCTCCCGGCGTCATGCCGGTGCCTTTTGCCGCGACGGACACTTGTTCGACCTTGCCGACGTCCGGAGTCTGGGTAAGGTTGGGGCCGGATGGCGGAGGCGGCTCGTCTCTTTTTACGGAGTCATGCTTTTCACCGCAGCCAGCCAGCGCGAGAAAAAGGACGGCTGATATGAACAGTAAGCGCATAGTGAATTATCGATAGGAAGTCAAAGCGCGCCGCCCGCGAGGTGCGACGGTGCGGCTGTCAGGTCGTCGAGATGATCTCGAAGGCGTGCGAAAGACATCTGCTGCCCTATTCCGAGCCCGCCCCCGCAGGGGCGGGGAAGAAGCCGGATTCTCCGTCGCTTCCCCGTCAAGTTCATCCTGACAGCCCGTTAGTCCGGAAGACCTGCGGTTGCTTCCGCAGCTTCCTTCGGCAGGGGAATGTTGTTTGCCTTGGAAAACGCGATCGCTTTCTTCAGGGTTCCGCCCAAGTTTTTGATCGAGTCAGGCAGGTTCTTGACGATGTACACCGCAGCACCGGCAGCCCCGCCGATGGAGGTCACGCTCGGCTTGAACGACTTGGCATCGGACGTCATGCTGACATACTGCATCACCCCCTTGGCCAGCTCGCCCACGCCTGCGGCAAACTTTTTCTTGCTCTCCGCATCCATCGCAACCTTGTTGCCGGACATTTCGCTTTCGAGGATCTTGCTGCTTTCGGTCTGAAGCTTGGTCGCCTCCTCGAACGCGTCCTTGGTGGGACCTTCGGTCAGATTCTTGGCGTGCAGTTCCATGCGCTCGGCGTCCTCCTTCTTACCCAGTGCCGCGAGCATGTTGGCGTCTGCGCGCAGCACGCTCTGCGTGCCGCCGGCATACTTCTTGACAATCGTTTCTGCGCTCACACCCTCTGCACTGCTGGCGCTACCGCCACCAATCTTGCCCAGGCCGCCAAACTGCGCATATGCGGTATTCGACAACGCTAGGAACGCGGCGCCTGCCAGCGCGAGCTTCAACTGCTTTTTCATACAACCTCCCTTGTTTATTGGAATTGACGTGCCGCGAGCAGCACAATGAAAGAAACCGGTAGTTCAGCGCATGCCTGTCGCGTTAAGGCGACTGACAACCTCGCGGGCCGCAGCGATGGAGGCGTCTTTAAGCGCCTTGGCAACCGCGCTCTGGTTGTCCTGCCCGACACCGAAGTACTGCACCGGCGGTACCGAGGCAACTTCACGCGGCATGCCGGCCGACACGTCCAGCACGCGGCCGGTCACCGACACGGCAACACGTTGCATGCCGGTGGCCGGGTCCTGCGATGGTGCGCCGACATCGAAGGTCGCCAGCGCAAGCAGCGGCACCTGGGATTTGCGCAAGGACACGACAACGCTGCGGATGGTGGACGGCGAAAGATCATTGCCGGTCGCATAGTCCTGCGACACCGCCTTCATTTCCTTGTCGTTCAGGACAAACTCCGGGTCAGCGACGGCGAAACCGGCCTGCGAGAAAACGCTCGTGACCGACGTCTTCTGGTTCGACATGCTCAAGAGGCGGTAGGAAACGTCATCAGCCTTGCGTGTCGTGCTGCCGCCAGATTCGATCCTGGCTGCCACATTCGCGGACTCCTTTTCCGAGGTCTGCTTGCTGGCGCTGGTGGAAATCAGGTTCGCCTTGATGTTTTCCCCCTCGCTGCCTTTAGTGGTGCTGGCACTCTTGGCTGATGCGTCCACACTGGTTTCTACACGCTTGACGACGCGCGCATCGAAGGATCGCACGCTTGCCACTTCGCGGCCGACGAAGACGTATACGATCTGCGACTTCTCGGCAGGACTCGCCTTGCCGGCATTGCTGGCGCTGCGCAGCGTGTTTCGCAGCTTGGCGACGTTAAGTTCGGTCCGCACCGTTACCGAGTAGCGGCGCAAGCCGGCCTGGTCCTGTTCATTCAGCACCGTGGTGCTGAGGATGAACTTCTCGAGATTGGCTTCAATCTGGTCCTGGATCGCTTCGAAGTTCTGCGACTCTGCTTCGCCGTTCTCGGCGAAGTAGCGTTCGACGGATGAAACCGTCGCCAGGCGCAGTGCTTTGTCCTTGTCGGCCGCGGTGGCCTCTTTCGCATAGGTAACGGTGCCGACGCCCTTGACGGTCACCACTTGCGCTGCGGCCCAGCCAGCGAATGCGGCCAGCGCCAGGAAAACCCAAAGTCTCTTCATCATCTGCATTTCCTCAAGATCTCACGTGTGTTGTCCAACTGGGTATGGATATCTTTCGCACTGGCGGCAGTGGAGATCCACTTCGATCCCGGTTCCTGGATCGCGGCGGCCAGCTTGTTGAACAGGCCGCGAAGTGCGCCTTCGTACGCCGGGAAGTCGTCGGCACTGACCTGTCCGGCGGGAATGAGGGCAGCCTCGCCATTCTTGATGTCGGACTTGAGAAAGGCCGAGTTCTGCAGCGGCTCGAAGAAATGGACACTGGCGTAAGCACCGTACAGATATGCGGCCGCGACGTTGTTTTCCGCTTGCTTGATCTTCACCAGCTTATTGAGCTTCAAGTCGAACAGATAGTCGCCTGTACCAACCTTGAGGTTGTAGTCGTCGCCGTTTTCGAGGCGCATGGACATGACGCCCGCCGTGTGACCGATCGAGGACGGCAGCATGGGCAGCCCAAGTTTGGCTGAAAGGATCGATGCAAAGCTTTCCGCTAGCATCTTCTCGGCCATCGCCGGATTGTTGCGCAAGACTTCAGGCAGCAGTGCCAGCGCCTCGGGCGCAATCTGAGCATTTTTCACCTGCACGCTGAGCGTGCCCGCTTGCGGCAGTGCCGCCTGCGAAAGCCGGTTGACGTACTGGCTGATCAAGCTGCTATCGTCAGGACGCATGAGCAATTGCTCGACGAAACCCTGAATGCGTTCCTGCGTCGGCCGCTCCTTTGTTGCATCGAACAGCACCACGCTGAGCGGATAGGACCGGACCACGGTCTGACTCTTGTAATCGAAAATCAGCGCATCGCCACGCAGGTTGACGAAGGTCTTGTAGTAGGAGCCGAAGTCCTCGGTGGAAATCGTTTCCCCGGTCAGCACCAGCGCGGTCATCAGTGCCTGGTCGCTGCGCTTCAGGTTGACCATGGCATCCGCAGGTGCAAGTGCGAAAGCCGGGTTCTGGATAGACGCAGCACGTTCAAAAACCTGCCGGGACAGTTTTTTTGATGCAGGATTTGCAGAAAATTTTTGATAGATCGCGAAGCTGTGTGGAAAACGCTGTGACGCGCTGCCAAAGTCGCCCCCGAATGCGAACCCGGCGATAGCCACTTCCGCCGCCTGCGCCTTCGATACCGGCGAGAGCGAGGCGGCTGCCAGCACAATGGCGCTGAACACGCCGGCCCATGAAGTCTTCATTCCCCTTCCTTCCGATGCAATTGCAACAAGGCTCCTGCACCTTGCCACGCATGCTCCACCATACCGTTCGGATGCAGCCTGAAGTGAATTTCGGACCGCGTTGCCTATCGGTATAAAACTTATATCGTTATGATTTTCAGCACATTATATGAAGATAATTTCCACTTGGAAAGTTTTTTATATGTGGTCCAATTCGTCAGCGCAGATTTCACCTGCGACGGTGGCCGACACGTTTACGCGTCAGGACTGCCAACCAAGGTTCGCCCAATGACGCGCATTGATTGGCAGAACAAGAAGGGCATCTGTCAGGAGCGACATCGGGAGCACATCTGCGGCAGAAGGCGCCTTGCCCCTCCATCCGGTAGTACACCCCCTCTTCGAAAACCATGACTCCTGTCCCAATTGGAAAAGTCAAATTGCCGAATTTCGTCCACAATGAGGCCAGTCTGGCTTTGCGAGTACGTTCGCTCCCATGGGGAACGTTCAACAGCCGGCGACATCGACGAGCGCATATGCAATCTCAATCCACTTCACCATCCGCCAGTAACCAGTCCTTGAACACGGGCACAATCGTCCTGTTGACGGCGCTGTACTGTGCGCAGGGTTTGCCTTCGGGCCTGATGGCGCATTCGCTGCCGGTCCTGATGCGCCAGCACGGCGTCGACCTGACGATGATCGGACTGCTCAAACTGCTGGCCTTGCCTTGGATGCTCAAGGTCCTGTGGGCGCCGTGGATAGACCGGATTGCGTCGGCCACATTCGGCCACCACCGCGGCTGGATCCTGCCGATGCAGGCAGTCGTGCTGGCCATCCTGGTTGCCGTCGCCTTGCTGCCGCCTGACGCCTTGTTCGGTCCCTATCTGCCGGTATTGCTGGGCTTGCTGCTGTGCGTGAACCTGGCCGCCGCCACGCAAGATGTGGCGACCGACGGACTCGCCGTACGCCTGCTGCCGCAACGCTGGCGCGGCTTGGGCAACAGCCTGCAGGTCGGCGGATACAAGATCGGGATGATCGTCAGCGGCAGCCTGCTGTTGCTGGTCATCGAGCCGTGGGGCTGGAAAACATCCATCGGCCTGATCGCGGCTCTTGTCGCTCTCATGACCGTGCCGGTCCTGCTGTTCCCGGAGAAGCAGCGCCTGCCACATGAGCCGGGCCGCGCCGAACAGGCGGGACCACAGCTGCTGTGGCGGCACTATCGCGGCTTCCTCGCCCGCCCCGGCATGGGCGCCTGGATGATGGTGGTCCTGACATTCAAGATCGGCGATTCGCTCGGATCGCCGATGATCAAGCCCTTGCTGGTGGATCATGGATGGACCTCGGCGGCGCTGGGGCAACTCACGCTCATCAGCAGCGTTGCAGGAATCGCCGGGGCCTTTCTAGGTGGACTGGCGTACGCGCGCCTGGGGGCATTACGTTCGCTTATCCTGTTCGGCTTGATGCAAGCGCTCGGGATTGCCGCGATGGCCTTGCTCGCACGGGCCGACGCCGACTTCCATACCATCTACGGCATTGCTCTGTTCGAGCAGATCGCCGATGGCATGTCCACCGTCGCGCTCTTTGCCGTGATGATGGACCAATGCCGGCCGGAGCATGAGGGGGCGGACTTCACCATCCAGGCTTGTGCGCAGGTGGTTTTGGCGAGCATCGTCGGCTCCCTCAGCGGGTTGTCGGCGAAATGGCTGGGGTATGAAGGACATTTTCTGCTGGCGGGGCTGCTCGGTGTTTTGGCGCTGGGGCTTGTCGTTCGTTATGGTATGAAACGGACGGCGGCGAGCGGAGTTACGGTCTCTTCCGCCTCGACTTGAGATGTCCACGCGGGCTGGATCTGTTCGTCGCTTACCTAGATCACACGTCGAAATGCACACTGCCTTGACGACAAGACCTCGGCCCTCCCGCCAAGGTCTGTCATATTGTTCGGTCCGTATGTTTAAGACCGGCTTGTCTATGTAACCGGCGCCAGTGACAAAATGCCATGGTAAATTTGACCGTTAAATTTCACAGGTGCCGAATGTCTCTTTGGCTTATAGAAGGATTACCAGGTGCAGGAAAAAGCACCACGGCCAACTTCCTATGCACCCTTGCAAGGGAATCCGGGTATGACGCTGAATGGTATCTGGAAGAGTTTTCTGAACACCCGGTGCATCCAAGATGGTTGATAGCACAAAGGCACACTTGCGAAAATCTCGCAGAGGTATTCTTGCAATCCTGGTCCAGATTCGCTGAGAGGTGCAAAGAAGATGGTGTTGTTCACATCCTGGAAGGAAGCGCGTTTCAGTCTACTGTCCGATTCATGATGGAAGAGAGGCAATCAGGAATCCGGAATTACTACCGGCGCTTCGAAGAGATCGTCGCCCCCTTGAATCCCCGAATGGTTTACTTGCGCCCCCCAGATCCCCTTTATCATTCCCGCTGGGTGGCCGGTCTGCGGGGAAAGAATTGGACGGAAAAGATTTCCAGCTATCTTGAGAAAACCTCGTATTCTTTGCATGAAAGACTTACCGGTCTTGGTGGGATGCATCGATTCTGGACGGATTACGCGGCGTTGTGCGACGAGCTGACGGCGTGCACAAAGATCCCTACCAAGGCCGTTGAGATCGTGCCGGGCAACTGGAAACATCGAATATCAGAGGCTGCTGTTTTTTGTGGACTGTAGCTCCAACGCGGCGACTGTGGAAGCACCGTGTTTTAACGCAGTATTTGACTCCTGCGCGAATGGGCGCGTTTCAACAAGGACGTTATTTCGAATGTCAGAAAGCACGACGAAAGGCGTTGATCACATCATGGTCCGAGTGCAAGAAGCCGAGCCACTGATGGATTTATTTGCCTCCAGACTAGGTTTGCCCATTTCCTGGCCCTTGACTCGTACCGAATTTGCTACTTACGGGTGGATCACCCTTGGCAACACGAATCTGGAGTTTTGGGCATCGTCGAACAACGAAGATTTGCCAGCGAATACAGTACTTCCGCTGTTTCATGGATTCGCACTGGAGCCGGCAAATCTTCAAAATGGCATTGCCGAACTGGATAAGCGCGGTATTCGCTGTAAGACGCCGCGACCATACATTACGAAAGCTGAAGACGGACAAGAGGTAACGAATTTCACGAATTCCGTGGTATTGGATGTATCCGGCCCGCTCAGTTGCATTTTCTTTTGCGAATGGGGTGTGGAAGGCACCATTTTCCCTTGGCGAGAAAAGCTTACAACGCAAGAAAGGCGGCGCAAGGAACAACGTCAACTCGACGCGGTCTCCGGTGGCGTGCTCGGCGTGACCGGTTTACTTGCGATACGCCAGGCTACGTCGGATGTTCCTCGAACAGAAGCGAAATGGCGCTCCATTACCGGACAAAACACGGGACCAATATCACTGGGCGCTGGGACTGATCTGAGTTTGATGAATGGAAACGAAGAAAGGATCGATTCGGTCGTAATTGGCGTAGCTTCGCTGGAAAAGACTCGCAAGGTACTCGATGAATTGAGACTTCTCGGGGAGTCGAGCGGTGACGAATGCGCGTTACGCACTGACGCTTGCATGGGGCTGAATTTTCGGTTCAGGGAGTCACGTCCACAATGACATGATGTTCTGGGTGGACGGGCAATTCATACGCGAGCGAATTGCCGGTTCCCGCCGCACCACTGCTAATACGCTGAGAAGACCGTCAAACAATACCAATGAATAAATACCGCATCGGAATCATCGGCGCCGGCACCGCGGGCCTTGCAACGGCAATAGCGTTCGCAAGAAGCGGCCATTCGGTCGACGTCTTTGAAAAGCATCCATCGCTGGCCACCCTCGGTGCCGGCGTCCTGATCCAGCCTCAGGGAGTCGCCGCGTTGAACGACCTGGGCGTCGGCAGGGAATTCGAGTCGATCAGCGTGCCGATCGACCGCCTGGTCGGCGTCTGCCATCGCGGATGGAAACTGGTCGATATCCCCTACTCCGACCTGCAGGCAAGAGCGGTCAGCAGGTCCGCGCTGGGTAATGTCCTCAAACGGGCATGTGATTCTCTCGGAGCCCGCATCCATTTTTCTTCTTCGGTAGAACGGGCAGGCGTCGTCGAAGACAAAGGGGCGATATGGATCGATGGCACGCCTCAACGTTTCGACATCGTGATCATCGCGAACGGGGCGTCTTCATGTCTTCCCGCAGAAAGCGGACTGGCCGTGCGCTCGTCGTTGTATCAATGGGGGCCTTGTGGTCCCTGATTGACCTGGATTCCTGGCCGGATGAGAGGACGCTCGGGCAACGCTTCCGCGGAACTCGGAAGATGTACGGGATCATGCCGACCGAGCGCGTGGGAGGCAAATTGCGCATTTCGTTCTTCTGGAGCCTGCATCGGGACGAATTCGAGAAATGGCGCGAGACACCGATCGATGCCTGGAAGGAGGAGTTGCTCGATTTGTGGCCCGAATCGGCGCCGGTAGTGGATCGAATCCACTCGCACGAACATTTTGCGTTTGCCACTTATTACCACGCCCGCCCCAAACGGCTGGCGGAACCGCCCGTATGTATCGTCGGCGACGCAGCCCATGCGATGAGCCCGCAGCTCGGCTTGGGCAGTACGCTCGCGGTACAGGATGCGCTTGCATTGGCCGCGAAGGTCGATGAATTCGGCCCCGTGGAAGGCTTGCTCCGGTATTCGGCCGGCCGCCTGTTCGCTGTCCGAGCCTACCAATCCCTCAGCAAGACCCTGACACCATGCTTCCAGGCGGATGGCGCTGGACTGTGGCGGGACATTCTTTTTGCAGGGGCCCTGCGTTTGCCGGGTACGCGTTACCTGATGCACAGGAGTATTGCCGCGCCTCGCCGATGTGCCAGGCGGGCGTGGTCGGAAGCCGTATAGCTCCCGTTGCCAAGCCTTTCGCCAGGCGGCCCGGTCAATCACATTAGCGACGGATTTGCTGCGATTGCCGTCGCCTTCAAGGGCGGAGAAAACGGAGCCCAACGAACCACAACCGGATCAGGAAAACAGGATCTTCTGGCGGCTGGTCAGCCTCGCAAAATCGTCGCCGAGAAAAGGCAGTATGGCGTCCGCCACCGGTTGCAGCTGGCGTTCCAGGTAATGTTCGTAGTCGAAGGACGAGGCCCGGGTTTCCAGCGGCTCCGGCCCTGCCACCGTCATCACATATCGGATCCAGCCGCCGTTCTGGTACTGCAGAGGCCGCCCTTTCTGCCGGTTGTATTCATCGGCGATGCGCGCGGCCCGCACGTGCGGCGGCACGTTGCGCTGATACTCATCAAGCGGCCGGCGCAGCCGCTTGCGGTACACCAGCAGCGCATCGAACTCGCCACGAAGCGTACGATCGACATAGTCGCGCACATAGTCCCGGTGCGCCTCGCCCTTGAAGATGCGCTGGTACAGCCCTTGCTGGAATTGCTGTGCCAGCGGCGTCCAGTCGGTACGCACCGATTCCAGCCCCCTGAAGACCATTTCCTCGCTGCCGTCCGGCTTCACGACCAGGCCGGCGTAGCGCTTCTTGCTGCCCTCGTCCGAGCCGCGGATGGTCGGCATCAGGAAACGCCGATAGTGCGTGTCGAACTCAAGTTCGAGCGCGCACTCGAGGCCGAACTCTTCCCGCAGGTGCCGCTGCCACCAATGGTTGACATGACCGACCAGCGCATTGCCGATCTCGAGCGCCTGTTCTTCGGTGTGGCCGTGCTTCAGCCAGACAAAGGTGGAGTCAGTGTCGCCGTAGATCACCTGGTAGCCCTGCTCTTCGATCAGGAGACGCGTGCGTTGCATGATTTCATGGCCGCGCAGGGTGATGGAGGATGCCAGCCGCGGATCGAAGAAGCGGCAACCGCTCGATCCCAGCACGCCATAGAAGGCGTTCATGATGATCTTCAAGGCCTGCGACAGCGGCTGATTGCCCTCGCGCTTGGCCGCTTCGCGCCCCTGCCAGACCTGGCTGACGATAGCCGGCAGGCAGTGCTTGTCGCGCGAAAAGCGTGCGCCGCGAAAACCCGGTACCGTCGCCCGCGTGTCGGGATTGCCGCTGCCTTCCACCAGCCCGACCGGGTCGATCAGGAAGGTGCGGATGATCGACGGATAAAGGCTCTTGTAATCGAGCACAAGCACCGAGTCATACAAGCCGGAACGCGAATCCATCACGAAGCCGCCCGGACTGTTCTCCCCCGCCACGTCGCCGAGGTTGGGCGCGACGTAGCCTTGGCGGTGCATCATCGGCATGTACAGGTGTTCGAATGCCGCTACCGAACCGCCGCTGCGGTCAGCGGCCAAGCCGGTCACACTGGCGCGTTCCAGCAGGAAGGCCATCAGGTCGGTCTTCTCGAAGATGCGCGTCACCAGCTCGCAGTCTTTCAGGTTGTAGCGCGCCAGTGCGGGCTTGTCTTCGGCGAAGCGGCGATCAATCTCCGCCATGCGGTCGTAAGGGTTGTCGATGGACTTGCCCTCGCCCAGCAGGGTCTGCGCCACATGCTCCAGGCTGAACGAGGGGAAATTCCAGGTCGCGGATTTGAGCGCTTCGATGCCATCGATGATCAAACGGCCGGCGGCAGCCGCGAAGAAGTGCTCGTGCCTGCTGTGCTCCCGCCATTCCATCGCGCTGCCGTCCCGCCCGAGACGCAAAGGCACGCGGTAGCGATCCGCATGCTGCTGCAGCACGCGCAGGTCGAACTGCACGAGGTTCCAGCCGATGATGGCGTCGGGATCGTGCCGTTCCATCCATTCGTTCAGCTTTTCCAGCATCGCCGCACGGCTGTCACAGTATTCCAGGTCGAAGTCAGGCGCTTCTTTGTCACCTTCTTTGCCGCCATCGCTGCCATTTTCCGGCCCCAGCATGTACACCTGCCGCTGGCCGCAGCCTTCGAGCGCGATCGAGTACAGGTCAGTGCGGGGGCTGGTTTCGATATCCAGCGAGACCAGCCGCAGGCGGGGCCGATAGCCGGGCGCGGGTTTCATCTGGCCGTCGAGCAGTGGTCCGTCTCCAGTCGGGCCCGGCTGCCCGCTAAACAAGACCGGCGCGGTGATGAAGCGCTCCATCAGGTAGCGCTCCGGCGGGCGCACGTCGGCTTCGTAGACGCCGATGCCGTTGTCGCGCAGGCGCTTTTCCAGCTTCAGCAGGTGACGATACTGCCGGCAATACAAGCCGAGCACCGGGCGACGGTGGAAATCGTTCAGTTCGAGCGGGCGCAGCTCGCAGTTGCGCTCGCCGCGCAAGACGGTTTCGGCCTGCTCGCGTTGCCCGGCAGGAATGAAGGCCACCGACAACTGCGGAGGCAGGCGGAGCTGGCGCGGGCCGTCATCGGTCGCCAGCCAGAAGTCGACTTCCGTGCCGGCGGCGGTATCGCGCCAATGGCGCGTCAGGAGAAAACCCTGGCGTGGTTGAACCAAAGTACTACCTTTACGGGAATGGAGGCAATGCGGGTTGCTCTTGCATATTAAAGCAAACGATTATCTTGGGCAGCGCCGGCCCTCGGCACGGATGCCATTGCGGAAACGTCCCTTATCATCGGCGGCACACTCAGGCCGGCCTCCGGCAAGAAACCCGGCCGGCTCCTCTCGCGCGACGACTGGATCGATGCCGCGACCGAGATCCTCGTCAGCAAGAGCGTCGATGCGATTCATCCCGCCACCCTGGCCAAGGAACTCGGCAAAACGATCGGCAGCTTTTACTATCACTTCAAAGACCGCAACGACCTGCTGGTCAGCGGACGGCCCAGGTCGTCCATTCCTACGTCGACCTGCCGGTCGACCAGGCCGTCAACGAAAACCTCGCCCTGCCCTTTCATGAAGGACATTTCGTCGGTCATCGGCGTTTCGATGAATCCTGGCGCGACAGCGTTAACGCTGCGCGCGACGTACCGGGGAATGGAGATGAAATCTGATTTTCACGGCGACGCGGACTCCCGTTCGGAAAAGTCCGGCCTTACAGGTGTAGAGCGCAGGCGAGGTGCAAGCTTGAAGGTTTTCTCGCGACCAAACTACCGCTACGCGTTGTGGAAGATACTGAGCCGGATGTCTTGCAATAAATGAAATGCACGGCCAGTTTTACCCGGCGATGGCAGGAATAATTGAGGCGGATAAAGGTGTCTACTCCGGTACGCAACACGCATCCCGGAGTAAGCATGCGTACTAGCAACGCCCCTTCTTGGCTTGGCCCGGCGGGCAATGATGCCCGCCACCGCCTCCGGTAATGACAACCTGTGCCGCCGGATACTCCGGCACGACGACGCAGCCGGAAAGTCCCAGGATGGCAGCGACGATGACGAGAAAAAGCGATTTCATGTGCAAATGCAACCGTAGTAAGAGTTGAATTCCTACACGATAGGCACGCTATTTCTCCTGGTCAATCGTCGTTATCGATAGTTACATTTCCCGCCGCGTTTTCGGTATATGGAAGCAGGGCTATAATTTCGCCTTCCCCGTTTGGATCCCTCCCATGTCTCTCCTCGACCACCAGCTCGAACTGCTGTCGCCCGCCAAGACCGCCGAGATCGGCCGCGAAGCCATCCTGCACGGCGCCGATGCCGTCTATATCGGCGGCCCCTCCTTCGGTGCACGCCACAATGCGAGCAACCCGATCGAAGATATTTCCGCGCTGGTGGAATTCGCCCACCGTTTCCACGCCCGCATCTTTGTCACGATGAACACCATCCTGCACGATGCCGAACTGGAAACCGCGCGCAAGCAAATCTGGCAGCTGTACGACGCCGGCGTCGATGCGCTGATCGTGCAGGACATGGGATTGCTCGAGATGGACCTGCCGCCGATCCAGTTGCACGCGAGTACGCAGTGCGATATCCGCACGGTGGACAAGGCGCGCTTCCTGGGCGCCGTCGGTTTCTCCCAGCTGGTGCTGGCGCGCGAGCTGACCCTGGAACAGATCCGCGCCATCCGCGCGGCCACCGATACGCCGCTCGAGTATTTCATCCACGGCGCGCTGTGCGTGGCATTCTCCGGGCAGTGCTACATCTCCCATGCCGACACCGGCCGCAGTGCGAACCGTGGCGACTGCTCGCAGGCCTGCCGCCTGCCCTACACGCTGACCGACGGCGAAGGCCGCGTGGTCGCCTATGAAAAGCACCTGCTGTCGATGAAGGACAACGACCAGAGCCGCAACCTGGAGGCGCTGATCGACGCCGGCATCCGCTCGTTCAAGATCGAGGGGCGCTACAAGGACATGGGCTATGTGAAGAACATCACCGGCCACTACCGGCAGCTGCTCGACGAAATCATCGAGCGCCGGCCCGAGTTCGTACGCGCATCCAGCGGCCGCACGCGCCTGCAGTTCACGCCGGACGTGGACAAGAACTTCCACCGCGGCCATACCGACTACTTTGCGCAGGGGCGCCAGCAGGACATCGGCGCCTTCGATTCGCCCAAGTACGTCGGCGTGGAACTCGGCACGGTCAGCCGCATCGCAGCCGACCATTTCGACCTCGTCACACATGCGGCGATGGCCAACGGCGACGGCCTGAACTACATGCACAAGCGCGACACGGTCGGCATCCAGGCCAACCGCGCGGAAAAGCTCGGCGAGGATGCGGAAGGCCAGCGCTGGCGCGTCTTCCCCAACGAGCCCGTGAGCACCCTGCCCGGCCTGAAAGTGGGCAGCGTCATCCACCGCAATCGCGAACACCAGTGGGAAGCGGCGCTGCAAAAGAAATCGGCCGAACGCAAGATCACGCTGCACATGACGCTCTCCGAACATGCCGACGGCTTGCGCCTGACCATCCGCGATGAGGACGGCATTACGAGCACGACCGATGCGGCCATCGCGCTGCAGCCCGCGCAGCAGGCGGCGCAGGCGGACGCCTCATTGCGCACCAGCCTCGGCAAGCTCGGCAACACGATGTTCGAGGCCGGTCAGGTGGAGTTGGCGCTGTCGCGGCCCTGGTTCGTGCCGGCAGCGGCGATCAACGCGCTGCGGCGCGACGCGATCGCCGCCCATGAGGCGGCGCGCCTGAAGGCCTGGCAGCGCCCGCAGCGCAAGGCGCCCACCGACCCCTGCCCCGTCTATCCGGAAACCCAGCTCTCCTACCTGGCCAACGTCTACAACGAGAAGGCGCGCGCCTTCTATCACAAGCACGGCGTGCAGCTGATCGATGCGGCGTACGAAGCGCACGAAGAAGCCGGCGAAGTGTCGCTGATGATCACCAAGCACTGCCTGCGCTTCTCGTTCAACCTCTGCCCGAAGCAGGCAAAGGGTGTGCAGGGCGTCCAGGGCCAGGTGCGCGCGGAACCGATGACGCTGGTGAGCGGCAACGAGCGTTACACGCTGCGCTTCGACTGCAAACCATGCGAAATGCACGTCGTTGGCGCGATGAAGCCGGGCATCCTGAATTCGCCGCCCCCCTCTGCTGTGCCGTACAGCCCTCTGACATTCCATCGCAAACGGCCGGGCGCCTGATACACGACAAGGCGCAGCTTCCAGCGTTGCGGAAAATATGATGTCCAAGCGAACAGAACCCGCACCCAAGGTAACCAAGGCAGACCGTCTTTCGCGGTTCATCGTCGCGGTAGTCACTTGCCTGGGTGCGCTCGGATTGGTCGCGCTGATGTACTTCCCATTGCATTACCTGAAGTAGCGGACTGCTGGAAACCTTCTTCCGGCGCCAGCCATCTCAGGAAGAAAGGCAAAACATGGCTGACTTCGTTCTCGTACATGGCGCCTGGCAAGGCGCATGGTGCTGGAAAAGAATCCTTCCCGGCCTGTGGTCGGCCGGCCATCGCGCCTTTCCCGTCACCTTGACCGGCACAGGAGAACGCGCCCATCAGCTGTCGCCGGACATCAAGCTGCGCACGCACATCGACGATGTGGCCGCCGTTGTCGAGGCAGAAGAATTGCAGAGCGCGGTCGTGGTCGGCCACAGCTATGGCGGCATGGTCATTACGGGACTGGCAGACCGGATGCCGCAGCGGATCGCCCGCCTCGTCTATCTCGATGCCGTGGTGCCGCTGCCCGGCGAGAGCTGGTCGAGCACGCATCCTGCGCAAACCCAGGCGCAGCGCCGGGAGGCAATCGCCAGTACGGGCAGCATACCGCCTGCCGACCCTGCCATGTTCGGCCTGACCGGGGACGATGCGCAGTGGGTCGGGCGCCGCCAAAGGCCGCAGCCAGGCGGCGTCTATGACGATCCGCTGCATTTCGATGCAGACTGCCTTGCCGCCCTGCCCCGCACCTTCATCGATTGCAATGCGCCTGCACTGGCGACCATCGCCGTCATGCGCGAGCGTGTGCGTCAGCAGCCGGGCTGGCAGGTGTTCGAAATCGCGACAAGCCATACGCCGATGATCAGCGCGCCCGAGGAGTTGCTGCGCCTACTGCTTGGACTGGCCAAAGCTTAGACACATCGCGCTTTTCCCCTGCAACAGAAACGCCCGCATGCATACGAACGCGGCCTGATCTGAGGGACTGTATCTACAAGCCGCGCCAGTCACCGTATTAGTGCTTCCACACCCACACCGTCGTACCGCGCAAGTCCACATCGGTCATCTGCACCTTGCCAAACGAAGCCAGGTTTCCACCCATGCGCATGCTGTTCGCCCACACATCCATCAGCATGGCCGTCGGCATCACAATGTCTTTCGGAAAGGCCATCTGGATCACATCACCGCCCTTGTAGAAGCTCTCCGGCAGTTGGACGCCGTACTGATTCATGTTCGATTCGAACGTCGATTGATTGATGATGTCGATGGCCCCACCGACGAGGCCGAAGGCACCGAGTCCGCCGAACTTGATCGAACCGCCGTCGGGATCGGTATCCGTAAACGAGAACGTGCCGACGCTCGCGTTTACCAGGGATACAAACGACACGCCGTTACGGCCTGTCACCTGGCTCAGTTCGTCGTCACCGACAGGGGTCATCGCGAAAGCGGACATGCTCAAGGCCGAAAGGAAAGCAGCAGCCAGGGTTTTCTTGATCGACTTCATGCGTCCTCCGGATGAGGGTTGGAATGACGTTCGCGCCTTGGGCGGTCGTTGAATTGCTCCGAGAAAATATTTCTCCAGAGCTACAAAACCCATGTTAGGACATTGCTCGAAGGAAAAATAGGGGCAAAAACTTGACTTTGCGAGCCAAAAATTAACTTCACAGGCCAGGAGTAGGCGAACAGGCAAGAAAAGGACGGGCACTCCCCGCCCTCGTCCATGGAGACGGAAAACAGTTCAGGAACGCGGTGGCAGTCCGCCACCTCGCCCCAGGAGTGACGACGGCAAGAAGAAAACCATCAGGGAAATGGATTGCATCAAAGATTCGCGCAACGCGAGATCGAACCGGTCTCCTGCGGCACCGTGCGGATGCTGACGCTTTTCGTTATTGCCGCAACAACGGATACAGCACGAGGCCCACCGCCGCAGCCGCGGCAATGATGACCGGTTCCTGCAGCTTCTTGAATCGCCAGAGCAACGCCACCGTGATCAGTGCGATCAGCGCAGTCGGAATGTCGACGATCGATCGTTTCGCAATGACAATGACGGAGCCTGCAATGGCGCCGATCGCCGCAGCGGTGATGCCATCAACGAACGCGATCACGCCGGGCAGCTTGCCGTACTTTTTGAAGTACGGCGCGGGAATCACCGTGAACAGGTAGCACGGCAGGAAGGTCGCTACCGCGGCCACGGTCGCCCCCGGCAATCCGGCGACCAGGTAGCCGATGAAGCCCACGGTAATGACGACCGGACCGGGCGTGACCATCGCCACGGCCACGGCGTCGACGAACTGCTTTTCCGTCAGCCACTGGTGTTCTGTCACGGTACCGCCGTACAGGAAAGGCACGATCGCCAGGCCCGAACCGAACACGAATGCCCCCGCCTTCGCAAAGAACAGGCCGATCTGCGTGAGCAGCGACACATCCATCGCCCCGAACAGGCTCCCGGCCATCGGCGCCTGTGTCAGCGCCGCGGCGTTTAGATTCCCCCTGCCCAGCCACTTCGGCGGCGCGCGCAGCAGCCAGACCAGCACGCCGGCGGCGATGAACAGCCAGGCGATCTCGGACTCGGTGATCACGGTGACCACGGCCAGCAACAGGTAAATCGCCCACAGCAGCTTGTCCTTGCCGACGCTTTTCTCGGTCAGCTTCTTGGCGCTCATCGCAATGATGCCGATGACCGCAGCGCCGACGCCGTAGAACACCGCCTGCATCCATGAAATCCCGCCGAAGCGCACATACGCCCATCCCAGCGCCACCACCATGAGGAAGGACGGAATGACGAAGGCCAGCCCGACCAGCGTCGCGCCGACGATGCGGTAATGCACATAGCCGAGGTAGATCGCCAGCTGCGCGGCAAGAGGGCCCGGTGCGAGCTGAGACAAGGCCAAGCCTTCCTTGTAGTCCGCTTCGCCGATCCACTTTCGCTCTTCCACGAGGTCGCGGTACATGTAGCCGGCGAGCGCCACCGGCCCGCCAAAACCGAGCGAGCCAAGCCGCAGCATGTACAAGACCATTTGCCAGAGGGTGTAAGAAGGCAGGGAAACGGAATTGCTCATTGCAGCCGCTCTTTTTTGAAGTGGAAATGAAAGGAGTCCAGCACCGAGCCGATTTCCGCAAGCAGCGCGTCATCGTCGTTGAGCCGCGCGCGGGCGCCGGCCATGATGGCTTCGAAACCGCTCGCCTCCGGCGGCACGTCGCCGCCCACGTCGAGCGCATGGACCAGCGCGCCAAGCCGGACCAGCCCCGGGTCGCTATCGAGGCCGAAACTCGCAAGCAATACTTCGAAGGTCACCTTGTCGTCGACGTGCGTGAATGTCGCGCCGTCGAAATCGAAACCGAGCGCCTCCTTCGGACACGTCGACGGACTGTCCAGCCACAGGAAACTGGCATGCGGATCGATGAAGTTGCGGATCAGCCAGGCGCTCGCCACCCGGTCGACCCAAAGATTGCGGCGCGTCGCCCAGATCCGCTCCTGGTAGTCCGCAATGCTGAGCTGTGGAATTGGCCGTTCTTCAGCCTGCGGCTCGTCCGCCGTGAGCGTTACTCGCACGGCGTCTTCAAAATCGTCCCAGGCGGCTTCGGCCGCAAGTGACGCCTCGTTCGGGAAAAAGTCCACGCGGCGGATCGCGTCCCGTTCCTTGCGCAGGCGCTTGAGCGTCTTTGCGGTCTCGCTCGGGGACTGGACGCCCAGTTCCTTTCTTGCCTGGATCAGTTGGTCGGTCAGGCCCGCATAGTCTTCCTTGCGGCTGAATAATGTCCGGAACGCTTCGTGGTCCTCGGGCGAGCGCGGAACGACATCGACAACCCATGCCTGCCCGCCTTCGGCATTGGTCTGCTCGGCAAGGTCGGTCAGGGCGTCGCTGTGGTTATTGATGTCGGGCAGGAGGTAAGCGCCGTCCCTGAGCGCCGCGCAGCCGAGCGCCTTGACGGAGCGCCAGAGGCGCATGCGGAGGGTGGCCCCGGAGGTAGGGACACTGACGACAAGGAGGTTCCAGGCGGGTTGTTGCTGATTATTCATGTAGAGTAGTCTACATGATGTCATTACATATACAACTTTATGAGATGACACTACAGTGCGGTTCCGTACAGCACCATCGATGCCGATGCGAGGTTTGCTATCCGATTATTGCCTTTTGTGCCGTCGGCCCAAACCGCCGAGAAGCCGGTATCGTTCGGCGAGACAGTCTGCGCCAATAGCAACGTCTATTGGCTTGCCCGTATCACCAAACGCTCCTCGGCTTTCGACGGTTTTGTCTCG
>CBIHRW010000076.1:0-21924 GCA_966212545.1 uncultured Noviherbaspirillum sp. | reverse complement strand
GGAAGTCGGCGGCATTCGAGAACGGCACGACCGCCCCGCCCTCTTCGCTCTTGGCGAACACGAGGCGCAGGCCGAGATAAGCGAGGTAGGCCGCGCCGAGGTATTGCAGTCCCTGGAACAACAGCGGGTTCGCCTTCAGCAGTGCGGCAACGCCGATCGCAGCGAGGAACATCAGCACGATATCGCCGAGCATGAGGCCGGCGAGCGATGCGAAACCGCCGCGCAGTCCACGCTGGCCGGTGCAGGTAAGCACGCAGAAGGTGCCGGGACCGGGCAGCATGAGGAAGACCATCGTCGCCGCGATTAGTTGCCACACGTCGGTGATGCCGATGGAATGAAACAGCGCGCTCATGCCTGCTCTCCTGCTTCGATGAATACGAGGTGGCGCTCGGCAGCAAGGCCGGGCACGGTCAGCGATTCTACCTTGCCGACTTTCCATCCGGCAGGTAATTGCGCGATTTCTTCGCTCGGCATCACGCCTTTGAGCGCGATGAAGCGGCCACCCTCTTCCAGCAAATGGCCGGACCAGGTGACGAAGTCGTTCAACTCAGCGAAGGCGCGCGAGGTGATCACGTCGAATTGTTGCGGCACCTTCAACTGTTCCACGCGGCCGGTATGGACGGTGACGTTGGCGAGGCCGAGTTCGGCTTTCACCTGCGTGAGGAAGGCGGTCTTCTTGTGCACGGTGTCGACCAGCGACACGCGCATGTCGGGGCGAGCGATCGCGAGCACGATGCCAGGTAGTCCGCCACCGGCGCCGACGTCGAGGATGTTCTTTGCACCGTTGAACGCGGGCACCACGGCGAGCGAATCGAGCAGGTGATGCGTGACCATCTGCTTCGGATCGCGCAGTGCAGTGAGGTTATAGACGGCGTTCCATTTCGACAGCAGCGCGAGGTAGTCCATCAGTTGCGCGAGCTGCTTCTCGCTCAGGTCGAGTTGCAGCGTGCGCACGCCGTCCGCGAGCGTGCGCATCAGTTCTTCGCGGGGGAAAGAGGTCATCGTCCGGCTGTCCTCACGCCTCGGCGGGTGCATTGGCGAATTCCTTGAATCCGCCCTTCTTCAAGTGCACCAGCAGCAGCGAGATTGCCGCGGGCGTGACGCCGGAGATGCGCGATGCCTGGCCCAGGGTTTCCGGGCGGTGCTTGTTCAGCTTCTGCCGCACTTCGACCGAGAGGCCGCGCACTTCCATGTAGTCGATTTCGGCCGGCAGCTTCAGGTTTTCGTAGTAGTCGTGGCGTTCGACTTCGCGCGCCTGGCGATCGATATAGCCGGCGTACTTCACCGAGATTTCGACTTGCTCGGCAACCGCGCTGTCGGTCACGCCCGGGCCGGCGAGATCCTGGCCTTCGCTCCCTTTGAGCGTCATCAGGCTTTCGTAGCTCACGCTGGGGCGGCGCAGGAGATCAGTGAGCGCATACTCTCGTTCGATCGCTTTACCCAGGACGCGTTCCGCTTCTGCTTCCTGCAGGATCCTCGGATTGACCCAAGTGGATTTGAGGCGCTCCAGCTCGCGGGCAACCGCTTCGCGCTTGCGGTCGAAGACTTCCCACTGGGCGTCGCTGACGCAGCCGAGTTCGCGGCCGATTTCCGTCAGACGCATGTCGGCATTGTCTTCACGCAGGCTGAGGCGGTATTCGGCGCGACTGGTGAACATGCGATATGGCTCCTGCACGCCCTTGGTGATGAGGTCGTCGACCAGCACGCCGAGGTAGGCTTCGTCGCGGCGCGGCGTCCATGCTTCGCGGCCTTGGGTCAGCATGGCGGCGTTGATGCCGGCGAGCATGCCTTGGGCGGCGGCTTCTTCGTAGCCGGTCGTGCCGTTGATCTGACCGGCGAAGAACAGGCCCTGGATTGCCTTGGTCTCGAGCGAGGCCTTCAAGCCGCGCGGATCGAAGTAGTCGTACTCGATCGCATAACCGGGGCGCAGGATGTGCGCGTTTTCCAAGCCGCGCATCGAATGCACGAGTTCGAGCTGCACATCGAAAGGCAAACTGGTCGAGATGCCGTTCGGGTAGAACTCGTTGGTGGTCAGGCCTTCCGGCTCCAGGAAAATCTGGTGCGACGACTTGTCGGCAAAGCGGTGGATCTTGTCTTCGATCGACGGGCAGTAACGCGGACCGACGCCTTCGATCACGCCGGTATACATCGGGCTGCGGTCGAGGCCGCCGCGGATGATGTCGTGTGTGCGCTCGTTGGTGTGGGTAATCCAGCACGGCAGTTGCTGCGGATGCAGGTCGACCGAACCCATCACGGAAAATACCGGGATCGGGTCGAGGTCGCCGGGTTGCTCTTCCATTACGGAAAAATCAATCGTGCGGCCGTCGATGCGTGGTGGCGTTCCGGTCTTCAAGCGACCTTGCGGCAGCTTCAACTCCTTCAGCCGCGCGGACAGCGAAATCGCGGGCGGGTCGCCGGCACGACCAGCGGCATAGTTATTGAGGCCGACGTGGATCTTCCCGTCGAGGAAAGTGCCTGCGGTCAGGACCACCGCGCGGCTGCGGAAGCGGATTCCGACCTGGGTCACCGCGCCGACCACTCGATCTCCCTCCACCATCAGGTCATCGACGGCCTGCTGGAACAGCCACAGATTCGGCTGGTTTTCCAGGCGACCGCGGATCGCCTTCTTGTATAGGATGCGATCAGCCTGCGCACGGGTCGCGCGGACAGCCGGACCCTTCGAGGAATTCAGGATACGGAACTGGATACCCGCTTCGTCCGTAGCGATGGCCATTGCCCCACCCATCGCGTCCACTTCCTTGACCAAGTGCCCCTTGCCGATGCCGCCAATCGAAGGGTTGCAGGACATCTGGCCAAGCGTTTCGATGTTATGTGTGAGCAGCAGCGTCTTCTGCCCCATGCGAGCGGAGGCTAGTGCAGCTTCAGTACCGGCGTGGCCGCCGCCGACAACAATGACGTCAAATTCAGTAGGAAAAAGCATAGTTCGCCTCGGAGAGACGGTGAGGAAGTGGGCGACAGACAATGTGCCGGAGGCGAGATTATAAATTGTTTTTCGCCCTGCCCGCTTCTAACCGCTTCCGT
The DNA here is from genome assembly GCA_966212545.1 of uncultured Noviherbaspirillum sp. GTDB lineage: Bacteria > Pseudomonadota > Gammaproteobacteria > Burkholderiales > Burkholderiaceae_D > Noviherbaspirillum. The sequence goes on along the minus strand of CBIHRW010000076.1, from coordinate 18,882 downwards.
TAGTCACTCCGGAGAGCGGGTTTGTTTCACGTGAAACAATCAGATTGTGACTCGTGCCAAGACAAAACCGAGGATAAAAGAGAGGCCGGACACGATCAGCCAATAGCCCCAGTGCACGACGGTGAACGGGGAAGGCTCTGCCAGTGGAGCCATTGTCGGCATCGGCGACGCTTGCATCCTTTCCGTACGAGGAGGCGGGACAACAGGGTTGAGCGCCCTTTTCGCGCGGACTTCTTCCGCGAGGGAATCGACAAGCTGTGCATGCAGAGCATCGACAGCCGGCTCGGACACAGGAGAAACGGGCCGGGAGGGCTCGGCGAAGGTTGGCTGGAAGAGTGAGGATTCTTCTTCTGCGCTCGCAACGGATTGCCTCGATTCCACGTCCAGCGATTCGTCGAGCGACGGCAGAGGCGCGCTCGTCCGAGTGGAAGGCTGCATCGAACGCGAGGGGCCGAGAAACTCCATCTCCTCCTCGGCATCCGTGATCATGATCGTGACCGGGTCCATCGGATCCTGCTCAAGGAAGCGGTCGATTACCGTCCGCTCGATCTCGTCCGGTGCCTGCCCTTCCACCGGCATGAATACTTCGAGTACGAGTTCCTTCAACTGCAACTTCTTGAAAGCACGCTCGAAGCGCTCGTCTTTCAGCACCGGCAGTTTCGCCCGGATCTGGCTATAAGTAGAAATACCATCGACCATGATCAAGACCAGCCGCTCGCTCTGGGTCAGCCCGTGGCTCTTTTGTTGGATTTCATCGCGTCCCGCCTGGGTACGCTGGAATATGGTGCCGGAATCAATCATAGGGAGGTCGATGGGTGAATGTTTCACGTGAAACATTGGATGGATAAACAGACGAAATGTTTCCCGTCGATATCAAATTGCATCCTAGTCCCTGTCCCCGCACGACGCTATACCAATTGCACAACATGCCACCGAACAATTGTAAGCAAGCTTAACCGCCCTCCTGGTCCAACCCTCCAGCCAAGCCAAAGCCGCGTCCCACGCCCCTTGTTACAATAGAAGTTCACCAAAGGAGACAAGATGACTACAACCGCAGCCCTCGGCGCGTTCACCTTCAGCACCGTCCCGCACATCGTCTCGGAGACCGGCGCAGCGAAGCGGATCGGCACCTTGGTCAACCAACATTTCCCGAAATGCCGCCGCGCCCTGATCGTCACCGACGCCGGATTCCTGAAGACCGGCCTCGTCGACGCGCCGATTGCCAGCCTGCGCGATGCCGGCCTCACCGTCAGTATCTTCTCGGATGTCGTCGCCGATCCGCCCGAACCGGTCGTCCTTCAAGCCGTGGCCGATGCCCGCAAGAACGAAGTCGACCTCGTGATCGGCCTGGGCGGGGGCAGCTCAATGGACGTGGCCAAACTGATCGCGGTACTGGTCGACAGCGATCAGGATCTCAAGTCCATGTACGGCATCGGCAACGTCAAGGGCGCTCGCCTTCCGCTGGTGCAAGTGCCCACGACTGCCGGCACCGGTTCGGAAGTCACGCCGATTTCCATCGTGACGACTGGCGCAACCACGAAAATGGGCGTTGTGTCGCCGCAGCTGTACGCGGATCTCGCCATCCTCGATGCCGAACTGACTGTCGGCCTACCGCCCAAAGTCACGGCTGCCACCGGTATCGATGCCATGGTGCACGCGATCGAGGCCTACACCACCAAGCTGAAAAAGAACCCGTTGTCCGACATGCTGGCCCTCCAGGCACTGAGCTTGCTGTCGAGCAATATCATTACCGCCTGCGAAGACGGCAAAAATCTGGGCGCCCGCCAAGCGATGTTGTTAGGCGCAATGCTTGCCGGACAATCGTTCGCCAACGCACCTTGCGCCGCCGTGCACGCCCTCGCCTATCCGATCGGCGGCATCTTCCACGTGCCGCACGGCCTGTCGAATTCCCTCGTGCTGCCGCATGTGCTGCGCTTCAATGCCCCGAACGCCGCAACCATGTATGCAGAGCTCGCCGAAATTCTTTCCCCGGGCGTGACGGGCAGCGTGGAAGCACGCACCCAGGCGCTGATCGACAAGATGGACGAGATCGCGCGTCGCACCGGTATCGAAACCCAGCTGCGCCAGGTAGGCATCAGCGAGGCCGACCTTGACCGGCTGGCCGACGACGCGATGCTGCAGACGCGGTTGCTGACGAACAACCCGCGTGAAGTGACGAGGGCGGATGCCAGGGCGATTTACGCGGCCGCATTGTAAGCATTCTGCTTTCCAAATAAAAACGGCAGCCAAGGCTGCCGTTTTTGTTGTACCTGCGCAGGCGTCAGTGTGCTATGCCTGACGTGGGCGACGCTCGCTTGAACAACGCCCCCAGTTCGCCAACAATGCCACGGCGGAAAGCCAGCACGCAGATGATGAAGATGAAGCCGGTGACGATCGTGACCGATTCACCCAGCGTACGGAACCATTCGATGCCAGTCAGCGTGGCGATCAGGTTGCCGAGTTCGCCCAGCTTGTTCTCCAGTGCAATGATCAGGATCGCACCGACGATCGGACCAGTCAGCGTGCCGAGTCCGCCGACCAGCGTCATCAGCACCACCAGACCGGACATGCTCCAGTGCACGTCGGTCAGGGTTTCGAAACCGAGCACTACAGTTTTAGTAGCGCCAGCCAATCCAGCCAGCGAAGCCGACAGCACAAAGGCGAGCAACTTGTACTTGTCCACGTCGTAGCCGAGCGAGATCGCGCGCGGCTCGTTTTCCTTCACTGCCTTCAACACCTGGCCGAAGGGCGAATGCACGGTACGCACGATCAGCGCGAAGCCGCCGATGAAAATCGCCAGCACCACGTAGTACAGCGTCAGGTCGCTCGCCAAGTCGACCACACCCAGCAATTTACCCCTGGGCACGCCCTGCAAGCCGTCCTCACCGCCGGTGAACGGCGCCTGCAAGAACACGAAGAACAGCATCTGCGCCAGCGCCAGCGTAATCATGGTGAAGTAGATGCCCTGGCGGCGAATCGCCAAGCCGCCCATCACCAACCCGATCAAGGCCGCGGCAACCACGCCGGCGATGATGCCGAGTTCAAACGGCCAGCCCATCACCTTGATCGTGTGGCCGGCGATGTAACCGGCGGCGCCGAAGAAGGCAGCATGCCCGAAGGACAGCAGCCCGGTGAAGCCGATCAGCAGGTTGAAGGCGCACGCAAACAAGGCGAAGCACAACACCTTCATCAGGAACACCGGGTAGACAAAGAATGGCAATGCCAACGCGGCGACGACGGCGATTGCGTATCCAACTTTCCTGTTCATTCTTGGTCCCCTTATTTCTCTTTGCCAAACAGACCGGCAGGCCGGATCAGCAGCACGATGGCCATGATGATGAACACCACGGTCGCCGACAGCTGTGGATAGAACACGCGGGTGAATCCTTCAATCACGCCCAGCCCGAGGCCGGTGATGATCGAACCCATGATCGAGCCCATGCCGCCGATCACCACCACCGCGAACACGACGATGATCAGGTTGGAACCCATCAGCGGCGACACCTGGATCACGGGCGCGGCAAGCACGCCGGCAAACGCAGCGAGCGCCACGCCGAAGCCGTAGGTCAAGGTCACCATCAACGGCACGTTGATGCCGAAGGCTTCGACCAGTTTCGGGTTCTCTGTGCCGGCACGCAGGTAGGCGCCGAGCTTGGTCTTTTCAATCACGAACCAGGTCGCGAAGCAGACGATGAGCGATGCGAGCACGACCCATGCACGATATTTCGGCAGGATCATGAAGCCGAGGTTGAATGCCCCGGCCAAGGCCTCCGGCACCGAATAAGGCTGTCCGGACACGCCGTAGAAGGAGCGGAACAAGCCTTCCAGCATCAGCGTGATGCCGAAGGTCAGCAGCAGGCCGTACAAGTGATCCAGCTTGTACAGCCAGCGCAGCATGCTCTTCTCGATGATGATGCCGAAGATGCCGACCAGGATCGGCGCCAGGATCAGCATCACCCAGTAGTTGATTTCGAAATAGTTCATGCCCATCCATGCGAGGAAAGCCCCCATCATGTAGAGCGCGCCGTGCGCGAAGTTGATGACGTTGAGCAAGCCGAAGATGACGGCCAGGCCCAGCGAGAGCATCGCGTAAAAGGAACCGTTGACGAGGCCGAGCAGCAGTTGGCTCAGCAAGGCCTGCAGGGGGATGCCGAATAATTCCATAGGCGGAGTAAAGAAAGTTGCTGCTGAACGGGAGGCGCAGGAGACGGTGTTGTTGTCTGCGCCGAATTTATTGTTCGAATACGTTGGGGCAAGGAGTGCGCAAGTTCGGCGAGCGCCTGTCTTGGCAATTTCCCCCACCCCTGCCCCTCTCCCGCATGCGGGAGAGGGGTGTACAGCCTCTCTATGTCAGAGGCGCGAGCTTTACTTCCAAAGCGGACACTTCGATTCGGCCTTGGTCGTCCAAGCCTGTGCCGCCGGAATCGTCTGTGCGACCTTGTAGTAGTCCCACGGATACTTCGACTCGCCCGGCTTCTTCACTTCCATCAGGTACATGTCGTGCACCATGCGGCCGTCCGGACGGATCTCGCCGCCCTTGGCGAAGAAGTCGTTGATCTTGGTCTTCTTCATCTGCGCCATTACCTTGTCGGCGTCGTCGGAGTTCACCGCCTTCACCGCATTCAGGTAATGCATGGTGGCCGAGTAGTCGGCCGCCTGCAGCATGGACGGCATCTTCTTCATCTTTTCGAAGTAGCGCTTGGACCACTTGCGGGTGTCGTCATTCAGGTCCCAGTACCAGCCGTCGGTGAGGTACATGCCTTGCGTCAGGTTCAGGCCCAGCGCGTGCACGTCGTTGATGAACATCAGCAGGCCGGCCAGCTTCATCGTCTTGGTGATGCCGAACTCGTTGGCGGCCTTGATCGAGTTGATCGTGTCGCCGCCTGCATTGGCCAGGCCGAGGATCTGTGCCTTGGACGCCTGCGCCTGCAGCAGGAAGGACGAGAAGTCGGACGCGGACAGCGGATGCTTGACGCTGCCGACCACGGTGCCGCCGTTGGCCTTGACCACGTCGGAGGTATCCTTCTCCAGCGACGCGCCGAACGCATAGTCCGCGGTCAGGAAGAACCAGCTCTTGCCGCCCTGTTTCACGATCGCAGAACCCGTGCCCTTGGCCAGTGCAACCGTGTCATAGGCGTAGTGCACGATGTACGGCGTGCACTCTTCATTGGTCAGGCGTGCGCTCGCGGCGCCAATCGAAATGAAGGGCTTCTTCTTTTCGGAAGCCACTTTTGCCATCGCCAGGTTGGCGCCGGAGTTGGTGCCGCCGAGCAGCATGTCGACGCCCTGCTGGTCGAACCATTCGCGCGCCTTCGACGCGGCAATGTCGGCCTTGTTCTGATGGTCGGCACTGATGACTTCAATCTTCTTGCCGGCAACGCTGCCGCCGAAATCGGCAACCGCCATCTTGATCGCTTCCACGCCGCCCGCGCCGTCAATGTCGGCATACAGGCCGGACATGTCGGTGATGATGCCGATACGGACGACGTCGCCCGACACTTGCGCGGATGCGGCGCCCGCTGCGGCGAATGCACAGGTGGCCGATACTGCAACTGCAATTGCTTTCAATTTCATTGCGATCTCCTTGGTGTTCCAGCTTGTGGCTAGTGGTTGTTATACCCCGAGCAGCGAATGCAGCACGGGCATCTTGTTATCCAGTTCGGATGCGGCGAAGGTCTCGACGATCTGGCCGTGTTCCACCACATAGAAGCGGTCCGCAAGCGGAGCGGCAAAGCGGAAGTTCTGTTCCACCATCACGATGGTGTAACCCTTTGCCTTGAGTGTGGTGATCATGCGTGCGAGCGCCTGCACGATGACGGGTGCGAGGCCTTCCGAGATCTCGTCCAGCAGCAGCAAACGCGCGCCGGTGCGCAGAATGCGCGCGACCGCCAGCATCTGCTGCTCGCCGCCCGACAGGCGTGTGCCCTGGCTCGACTTGCGTTCCTTGAGATTGGGGAACATCTCGTAGATTTCCTCGACCGACATCCCCTTGTCCGTCTTCGACACGAAAGGCGGCAGCATCAGGTTTTCTTCCGCCGACAGCGACGAAAAAATGCCCCGTTCCTCGGGGCAGTAACCGACGCCGAGATGCGCCACCTTGTAGGTGGGCAGGTTGATCGCCTCGGTGCCATTGATCTTGATCGATCCCTTGCGCGCGCCGGTCAATCCCATGATCGCACGCAACGTCGTGGTACGGCCCGCACCATTACGGCCAAGCAAAGTCACGACTTCGCCGTGGTTCACGGAAAGATTGACGTCATGCAGGATGTGCGACTCGCCGTACCAGGCGTGCAGGTTGGTGATTTCCAATGCCGCTGATCCAGCCATTCAGTGTGCTCCTTCCAGTGCCCCGGTGGTGGTGCCCATATAAGCTTCCATTACCTGAGGATTCTTCGATACTTCTTCATAGGTACCCTCGGCAAGCACCGCCCCGCGCTGGAGCACCGAGATGCGATCGCTGATCCCCGCGATCACGCTCATGTTGTGCTCCACCATCAGGATAGTTCGTCCTGCGGAAACCTTCTTGATCAGGTCGGTCACCCGGTGCACGTCTTCATGTCCCATGCCCTGCGTCGGCTCGTCGAGCAGCATGAGCTCGGGCTCCATCGCCAGCGTGGTGGCAATCTCGAGCGCACGCTTGCGGCCGTAGGGCAGGTCGACGGTGACCGTGTCCGCAAACTTCTCCAGGTCGACCTCGGTCAGCAATTGCATCGCGCGGTCGTTGAGCACGTTCAGCTTGTTTTCGCTGGTCCAAAAATGAAAGGAATTACCTAGAGGCCGCTGCAGGCCGATGCGCACATTTTCCAGCACGGTGAGGTGAGGAAAGACAGCTGAAATCTGGAAAGACCGGATGACACCCTTGCGCGCAATCTGCGCAGGCTTGTCCATCGTGATGTCTTTGCCATTGAAGAGGATTTGTCCCGATGTAGGGACAAGGAACTTGGTAAGCAGGTTGAAGCAGGTCGTCTTGCCGGCGCCGTTAGGACCGATCAGCGCATGGATATGCCCGCACTGCACCTTCAGACTGACATTGTTGACGGCAGTGAATCCCTTGAATTCTTTCGTCAGCTGCCGCGTCTCCAAAACCACATCCGCCATGAATTCTCCCTGTTGACTGCAGGAGGGCGCGGATAGCGCTCTCCGTTGCCTTGGACTGAGTCAGCCCGCGGCCGTTAAGCAAAAGGACGTGCATTACGCTGATGCACAGTACACAGTACGACTAGGGGGGTGGCAATACAGCAGACAAACCATCTGCCGATTGTTTGGCCTGTATCAATACCAGACATGTATCGATATCAGGCACGCGGCGATGTTAGCATGAAGAAAAAATAATTGCTTGTAGTTAACTCAAGCAAAGCGCAGCGGGGGTGCTGCGTAAACGAACATGCAGGGAACGTGCTTATTGTTGCTTATTGTTGGATGGCGAACGATGCTTGTTCAACAGGCAGCGACAGGTCGTCGACGCGCATCAGTCCATCGCCGCGCCGCACGACCGCTCTTTCTCGCAATGATGCAGTGAACAGCATCGCTGATTCGGCAATCTTCAGACGGCCGAGATCGAAACGCTGCAGGTGTTGCAGGACGATCTGGTTGATCGCCATTGTCGCCTGCATCATCAGAAGCTCGGAAGGTGACGTCGTCGCGTCGGATTCTGCCGCAGGGATGAACGGCGCAGACGCCTCTTCCTTCTCGGACATCAGGCAGTAATAGATATCGGCGAGCGAAATGGTGTGCGGCGGACGCGCGCACACCCACGTGTCTGCATTCTTGTCATGCGGCTTGAGCAAGCTGCCGGCAGCCAAGGTGCGCAACAGCTTGCGCAGGTAGCGCAGCGACACGTCCAGCGACTCCGACAGCTGCTGCGCGGTAGGTGGGCGCGATGCGTTGCAGATCAGTTGCGTCATCACCGCGAGTGCGGTGGAAAGCTGCAAATGCAGCGTTGCGTTTCCCAAGATAAATTCTTCGTGTTGAGCCATGCGCACACCTTCAAATAAGGCGTGGCCTGCCCCGTTCCAGTCGTCACCAGATGCGATACCCCAAGCAATCGCCTGAATGGTGACACGCTCCGCTCATGACCGCGTGCGCTTTATCTCTGCCAATGCGGGGCAAACCACTAGTGCGCAGATTATGGGAACGCGGTGCAGCAAATCCAATGCTTTGTCAGCATGGAACTATGCGTATCATGCATAACTTACATTTCCTCGGCGACAAGGAGCGCAGGCTTGGCGATTGCTGTTTCCTTGCTTGAGTTGCGGATCCATTCGGCGGCCTTCTCCGCAATCATGATCGTCGGCGAGTTGGTATTGCCGGAGGTAATCATCGGCATCACCGATGCATCAACGACGCGCAGGCCCTTGACGCCGCGTACCTGCATCTGGCTGTCGACCACCGCGAACGGATCATCCCCGCGCCCCATCTTGCAGGTGCCGACGGGATGGAAAATCGTGGTACCGATATCGCCCGCCGCTTTCGCCAGTTCTTCCTCGGTGCGGTAGCTCATCCCTGGCTTGAATTCTTCCGGCGCATACTTTTGCAACGCAGGCGCGGCGACGATGCCGCGCGTGATCTTCAGTGCATCGGCGGCGATCTTGCGGTCTTCCGGCGTGCTCAAGTAGTTCAGTGTAATCTTCGGCGCCGCGAAGGGATCGCCGGACGCGATGCGCACATGCCCGCGCGATGTCGGCCGCAGGTTGCACACACTCGCGGTGAATGCGGGGAAAGCATGCAGAGGTTCGCCGAATTTTTCCAGCGACAAGGGCTGCACGTGATATTCCAGGTTAGCCGTCGGCTGCGAGGGATCGGAACGCGTGAAGGCACCGAGCTGCGACGGCGCCATCGACATCGGGCCGCTGCGGTTCAACGCATACTGCATGCCGATCTGCATTTTGCCAAACCAGTTGTTGGCCATCGTGTTGAGCGTCTTCACACCCTGTACCTTGAATGCCATGCGCAGCTGCAAATGGTCCTGCAGGTTCTCGCCCACGCCGGGCAGGTCGACCACGACCGGCACGCCGTGCTTCTGCAGGAGCGACGCCGGACCAACGCCTGAGAGCTGCAGGATCTGCGGCGAACCGATCGCCCCGGCCGTTGAAATCGTTTCACGTTTGGCTTCGGCAAACCATTCGCTGCCGCCCCCGGTGAACTCGACGCCGGTACAAGCGAGTCCGTTTTCCGTCTGCTGGATGCGCAGCCGCTTCACATGGCAGCCGGTCATGATGTCGAGCTTGCCGTTGCGCCCGTTGGTAGGCTTGAGGAAGGCCTGCGCCGTATTCCAGCGGAAGCCTTTCTTCTGGTTCACCTCGAAATAGCCGCAGCCCTCGTTGTCGCCGCGGTTGAAATCGTCGACCTTCGGAATGCCGCGCTGCGCCGCAGCCTCGCGGAAGGCATCGAGGATTTCCCAAGACAAGCGCTGCTTTTCCACGCGCCATTCGCCGCCTACGCCATGGAAGGCATCGGCGCCCTTGTGGTAATCCTCGCTCTTCCTGAACACCGGCAGCACGTTCTGCCAGCGCCAGCTGTCGTCGCCGGTCAGTTCCGCCCACAGGTCGTAGTCACGCGATTGGCCGCGCATGTAGATCATGCCGTTGATCGACGAGCAGCCGCCCAGGACTTTCCCGCGCGGATAGATCAGCGCGCGGCCGTTGAGGCCGGGATCGGATTCGGTACGGTACAGCCAGTCGGTGCGCGGGTTGTTGATGCAGTAGAGATAGCCGACCGGGATATGAATCCAGATGTAGTCGTCCTTTCGGCCGGCTTCCAGCAGGAGGACGGAAACGTCCTTGTCCTGCGCGAGACGGTTGGCGAGCACGCAGCCGGCCGTGCCGGCGCCGATGATGATGTAGTCGTAGGTTCCTGCGGATTCCATGCGGTCTCCCGGGGGATTGGGGTGTAGGGATGATCGGCCTTCCGGCTTACGATCGCCTTACGGCGCCTTCCCTGTTACATCGATTGCACGTGTGCGGGCACCGATAATCGATCTTGCTGTGTCTTTCCCCGTCGTTCCCGCGCAGGCGGGAACCCATACGGAGTTTGCTTGTGCTACCTGCCTATGGATCCCCGCCTGCGCGGGGATGACGGGTAACTTTCCACGACAAATCAATCTCAACAACCCGCCCGCAAACTCACGTTGCAGGAGAAGGAAACGCTGTGCTTACACGCTAAGAACGAATCACTTCGCCACCGGCATCGTGAACTCCGCCCCCTTCGCAATCGAATCCGGCCAGCGCTGCATCACCGACTTGTAGCGCGTATAGAAGCGAACGCCCTCCTCGCCATACGCATGCAAGTCACCAAACAACGAACGCTTCCAGCCACCAAAGGAGTGCCAGGCCATCGGCACCGGAATCGGCACGTTGATGCCAACCATGCCGACTTCGATACGTCGAGAAAACTCGCGCGCGGTATTGCCGTCGGAAGTGAACAGCGACACGCCATTCGCGAACTCATGCGCGTTGATCAGTTCAACCGCAGACGCAAAGTCCGGCACCCTTACTACGCACAGCACCGGCCCGAAAATCTCTTCCTTGTAGATCTTCATCTCCGGCGTGACATGATCGAACAGCGAGCCGCCGAGGAAGAAACCATTCTCGTGGCCCGGCACCTTCAACCCACGGCCATCGACCAGCAGCTTCGCGCCGGAACGAACACCATCCTCGATATAGCCTTCGATCTTGTCCTTGTGCTGCGCGGTGACGACCGGGCCCATTTCGGCATCGGCTTCCATGCCGTTCTTCACCTTCAGTGCCTTCACACGCGGGATCAGCGCCTCGATCAGCTTGTCCGCGACGCTGCCGACAGCGACCGCAACCGAGATCGCCATGCAGCGCTCGCCCGCGGAACCATACGCAGAACCGATCAATGCATCGACCGCCTGTTCGAGGTTCGCGTCCGGCATCACGACCAGGTGGTTCTTCGCACCGCCCAGTGCTTGCACGCGCATCGGGTATGCGCCCTTGCGCTTGACGCCTTCGGTATAGATGTATTCGGCGATCGGCGTCGAGCCGACAAAGGACACGGCGTTCACATGCGGATGATGCAGCAGCGCATCGACCGCCACCTTGTCGCCCTGCACGACGTTGAACACGCCATCCGGCAGCCCTGCCTGCTTGAACAGGTCGGCAATCATCAGTGAAGGAGAAGGATCGCGCTCGGACGGCTTCAGGATGAAGGTATTGCCGGTCGCGATCGCCATCGGCGCCATCCACATCGGTACCATGAAGGGAAAATTGAACGGCGTGATGCCAGCAGTCACGCCCAGCGGCTGGCGTAGCTGCCAGTTGTCGATGCCGCCACCGATGTTGTCGGTGAACTGCGTCTTCATCAGCTGCGGAATGCCGGTCGCGAATTCCACCACTTCCAGGCCGCGCACGACTTCGCCCTTGGCATCGGAAAACACCTTGCCGTGCTCGCGCGTGATCGCGGCAGCGAGATCGTCGTGATGCTTCTCGATCAGTTCCTTGAACTTGGACAGGATGCGGGCACGCTTGAGCGGCGCCGTGTCGGCCCAAGCCGGCGCTGCAGCGCGAGCGGCATCAACCGCTGCGTTCACTTCCTCGACGCTGGCCAGCATGACTTCCGCACTGACTTCGCCGGTAGCGGGATTGAACACGGCCTGCTTGCGGCCGCTGCTCGATTCGGCCACGCGGCCGCCGATGTAGTGCTGGATGAGAGGCTTCGTCATAAGAAATCCTTTGGAAGATTGACCGTTATCGACAGCATATTCCTGTCAATCTGTGGAATCCAATGAGTTCTTGTCAATACCGATATAAAGCGTGCTTATAATGAAGCAATGGATCTCACCCAGTTACGCGCTTTCGTCACAGTCGCCCGAGAAGGCAATCTCACCCGCGCCGCCGAAAAACTGCACCTGACCCAGCCTGCGGTCAGCTTGCAGATCAAGGCCTTGCAAGCCAGCCTGGACCTGGTCCTGTTCACCCGCACGTCGACAGGCATGGCGCTGACTGACGACGGCGCCAAGCTGCTTCCCTACGCGGAACGGGTGATGGCCAGCGTTGCCGAATTCCGCGAAGGCGTTGCCGCCTTGCATACGACGCTTTCCGGCGCGCTTTCCATCGGCACCATCCTGGATCCGGAATTCATCCGTCTCGGCCCCTTCCTGAAACGGCTGGTCGAGACCTATCCCCAGTTATCCACCCAACTGCAACACGGCATGTCCGGGTGGGTGCTGCAACAAGTGAAATCCGGCGTGCTCGACGTCGGTTATTTCCTTGGTACGCCGGGCAGGGAATTCCACCATCAGACATTGACGTCCTTCACCTACAACGTGGTCGCGCCGCAAGGCTGGAAAAACCGCGTCGCCGGCAAGGACTGGACGGCCCTGGCAAAACTGCCCTGGATCTGGACGCCGCAGGAATCGGCACACAACCGCCTGCTGACCAGAACCTTCGGCCAGCTCAAGGTCACGCCCAACAAGGTCGCATTGGTCGACCAGGAGCCGTCCATGCTCGATCTGGTCAAGTCCGGCGTCGGCCTGTCCCTGGTGCGCGAATCGATCGCCCTGCGTGAAGCCCACGCCCACGGACTGGTGATCGCGGATGCAGTCAGCTTGTCAACGGAACTCTCTTTCATCACGCTGGCCAAGCGCAAAAATGAGCCGACGATTGCCGCCGTGTTCTCGCTACTGGGTGATTTATGGCGAAGCTGACAATAAATGTGGATAAGTCCTTGGGTAAGCCCTGATTTGTTTGGGAGTAACCCATTCTTTTTGTGGACAGAGTTTTTTTATCCAAGATCTGTCCTTTGTTCTCACAACGGTTATTCAAGGCCTTATACGGTGCGTAAATAGTTGAAGTGTTTACGGTAAATCGACTTATCCACAGAAGAGGGTCATCGTTAACGTTTACTACTATTCGTATATATAAATACTTATTCAAAAACCCCGGAAAACTTTATCGGCCGGCGCGGTGAAAATCGGCGTTGTTTCTTCATCAAGGAAAGAGTTTTCCTGGAGCCTCAAGCGCGCATGCGACTGAATGCGGACCCCAGCTGCAAGATATGCACGATCCCCCCTGTCGTTCCCGCGCAGATTGCGAACAGATCGACCTCGACTACCCGCCGGCAAATGCACCATTAAAAAATGGACATGCAACGACCGCAGATCCGGGACTGACGAAAAACCGGTGCGCGTGCAATGACGGCAACTTCCCTGCATTCAAACGCGGGCTTCCTTTCTCCGGACATGCCAAACCCGCATTTTTGAAAGCAAAAAAAGCACCTCACTCCTCGGTCCTGTGGATAACTCTATGGACAGCCGCTTGAGCACTTGGGGAAAAGCCGGCTGGATGTGCACAAGCGATTTTTTATTCAAGAACTGTTCTTTGCGCATACACCGGTTATCCCGGTTCTTATACCGCCCGTAAACACCTGATTGGTTTCCGGTTTACCGAGTTATCCACAGAATTCGGCACTTGTTAACATCACTACTATTCGTATATATCAAAACCAATTTAAAAAACCCCCGAAAACCTCATCGGCCGCCATTGCACGCAAGCATGGATTGGCAATACGCTATCGACTCCCGTCAAACCCGGAACCAATATTCCGGAGCTCCTCGAAAATCTTGCCGATGTCTCAACCAATCACCCGTCTCGGCCTGGTCAGCGCCCTGCACCAGGAGCAGGCCGGCCTCATCGAAGCCATGCAGGACGCTCAAATCGTCACCAGAGGCATGCGCGACTACGTCACCGGCAAGTTATGGGGGATCGACACGGTATGCGTGCTATCGCGCATAGGAAAGGTCGCAGCGGCGGCGACGGTAGCCACCCTCATCGAACACTTCGGCGTGTCCCATATCGCGTTTACGGGCGTTGCAGGGGCTGTGGATAGCGACCTGCAGGTTGGGGATATCGTGGTGGCTGACGCGCTGGTCCAGTACGACATGGACGCCACGCCGCTCTTTCCGCGTTATGAAGTGCCCTTGTTGGGGCAATCACATTTCTCTTCTGACAAGCACCTGACCGACAGGCTTGCCGATGCGGCAAGCGAATTCCTGCAAAAGGACCTGGACAAGATGGTGCCGGGACATGACCGCGATACCTTCCGGCTCGGTTCGCCAAGGGTATTCCGCGGGTTGATTGCCAGCGGCGATGAATTCATTGACAGTCAGGCAAGGCAGACCGAATTGAAGACGGCGTTCCCGTCCCTGCTGGCCGTGGAAATGGAAGGTGCGGCCGTCGCGCAGGTGTGTTTCGAGTTCGGCGTGCCGTTCTCGGTGATTCGCACGATCTCCGACAGCGCGAACGAGGCCTCCGCGCATGATTTCATGCAGTTCATCGAAAGCGTGGCGGCGCGCTATGCGTTCGGTGTGGTCAAGCGGCTGTACGAGAAGCGGTGATGGCATGCCTCGTCGGCGGCATGCTTAGCTCAATCAGGCTTCGCGCCTGCCGGGGCCGGCAAGCAAGGCGGAAAACAGATCGGAAAGCGTGATGCTTGCGGGATCGCCAGCCAGCATCCATACGCCCTGCCCGTCGACGTCCGGTTGCAGCAGCCCGTTGCGGGATAACTGCCGGCAGATTTGTTCCACCGCTTCCCGAGGATGATCGACGGCCTGCACCAGATGTTCGATGCCGACTGCCCGCGGCGATTGCCTGAGCAGTTCGGCAAGAATGCAGGATGACAGGCAGAGTTGCTCATGCAGGGCAGCATTGCCCAGGATGTCGTCTCTACCCATTAGCCACCCAGCGTCATCAGGCTGGCGTTACCGCCGGCCGCAGTCGTGTTCACACACAGGGCTCGCTCGGCGACCAGGCGCCACAACGGAATCGCCTCACTGCCGCTGGTTTCGATCACCGGCACCAGTGCGCCATCGCGAGCGGCAAGGCGGACGGCATGTTCGCCAACCTGCCCGGCGTCCACCAATGCCATGTGCAAGGATACAGAGGACAAAGCCTTTTCCTCGACGACCGTGACTGCACGCCGCACGGATTCAGGCAGTCCCGCCGGCAGCAAGGCCGCCGTGAGCGATGTCGTGACGACGCTGTTCCCGGTCGCAAAACATGCGGCGAGCTGGTTCAGAAGCACATCCACATTCGATGCCGAGCACAGTACGTCGCCACGCGGCGCGAAACGCAAGGTATTGCGCTCGCCCGTCGGCCCGGGCAGGACCAGGGCAGTACTCAGCAGGTTCGCATGCACATAGTTATCGCCGAGCGCCGCAATGCGGGTATGACCATGCGCCCCGGCCCATTTCATCAGGCTGTCGAATGCCGGCGACGCAGCATGCTGCTGGTGAATGGTGTGCGCGGCGCGCGTAACGACGGCATTGCGTTGCAGGCGCTTCAGGTACAAGGGGCCACCCGCCTTAGGACCAGTGCCCGACTTGCCTTCACCACCGAAGGGCTGCACGCCGACGACGGCGCCGACGATGTTGCGGTTCACGTAGATATTGCCGACGTGCGCGCGCGCGGTGATGAAATCGATGGTCTCATCGATGCGCGAATGGATGCCGAGTGTCAGGCCGTAGCCAGTCGCATTGATGGCGTCGATCAGTTTCGGCAAGTCGTCGCGGCGATAACGGATGACATGCAGCACCGGTCCGAAGACTTCGCGCTGCAACTGGCTGAGCGACTCGAGTTCGATGACTGTAGGCGGCACGAACGTGCCCTGTTCACATACTTCAGGAAGAGGCAGTTGGTAGACGTTCGGCGATTGCGCTTTCATCCTGTCGATATGGCGCAGAAGGTTTTGCTGTGCTTCCGCATCGATCACCGGACCGACATCGGTAGACAAGCGATCCGGATTGCCGATGCGCAGTTCCTGCATTGCGCCCTTCAGCATCTTCACCGTCTTGTCGGCAATGTCTTCCTGCAGGCACAGCACGCGCAATGCCGAGCAACGCTGGCCGGCGCTGTCGAAGGCCGACGTCAGCACATCCTGCACCACCTGCTCGGGCAACGCGCTCGAATCGACGATCATTGCATTCTGTCCACCGGTCTCCGCGATCAGCGGGATCTCGCGCTTTTCCGCAGCGGCGCGTTTTGCCAATGTGTGGTTGATCAGCTGCGCGACTTCGGTCGAGCCGGTGAAGATCACGCCTCGCACACGCGCATCCGCCGTCAGTGTTGCACCGACAGTTTCGCCGGTGCCCGGAAGGAATTGCAAAGCACCGCGTGGAATGCCCGCATCATGCAGCAGTTGCACCGCGCGGAACGCAATCAAGGGCGTCTGCTCCGCAGGCTTGGCGAGCACCACGTTGCCGGCCGCAAGTGCCGCGCTCACTTCTCCGATGAAGATCGCAAGCGGGAAATTCCACGGGCTGATGCACACCACCGGTCCCAGCGCCTGGGCGTTCGGTCCGGCCTCGATCTGCGCAGCGTAATAACGCAGGAAATCGACGGCTTCGCGCACTTCGGCAATTGCATTCGGCAGGGTCTTGCCTGCTTCACGGATCGCCAGCGCCATCAGTTCGGCCGTGTTCTGCTCCAGCAGGTCGGCAGCGCGCATCAGTGCCGCCGCACGTTGCGCGGGCGGGGTGGTTTGCCAGTCGGTTGAATACGCCTCCGCTGCGGCAAGCGCACTTTCCACTTCCTGCGCACCCGCCTCAACAACACGACCGACGATATCGCGATGATCGGCAGGATTGCGAATGTCTAGCGGTTGACAGCCGTTGCTGCCCTCACCTGCCAGCAGAGGAGAGGCCTGCCATTGCTTCGAGGCGAACGACTGGAACGCAAGATCGATCTCGCGTAACACATTCTCGTTCGCGATATCCACGCCGGCGGAATTCGGTCGCTCGCTGCCATAGAGGTTGACCGGCAGCGGAATGTTCGGATGCGGCTCGCCGCCCAATTGCTTTGCGGTCTTGAACGGATCGGCAATCAGCGATTCGATCGGAACGTTTTCATCGACGATCTGGTTCACGAAGGATGAGTTCGCGCCGTTCTCGAGCAGGCGGCGTACCAGATAGGCCAGCAGGGTTTCGTGTGAACCGACCGGTGCATAAATGCGGCAAGGCTTGCCGAGATTCTCGGCGCCGACCACCTGGTCGTACAAGGTCTCGCCCATGCCGTGCAGGCACTGGAATTCATAATCGGCGATACCGCGCTCCTGCGCCCAGGTATAGATGGACGCCAGTGTATGCGCATTATGCGTCGCGAATTGCGGATAGATGACATCCGTCGCTGCCAGCAGCTTCTGCGCACAGGTGAGATAGGACACGTCGGTGTACACCTTGCGCGTATACACCGGGTAGCCCGGCATGCCGTCCACCTGCGCACGCTTGACTTCCGCATCCCAGTACGCGCCCTTCACCAGGCGCACCATGAACTTGCGGCCACTGCGGCGCGCGAGATCGGCGAGAAAATCGATCACGAACGGACAACGCTTTTGATAGCCCTGCACGACGAAACCAATACCCTCGAAACCGGCGAGATCCTTGTCAAAGGCCAGCGCTTCCGTCAGATCCAGCGAGAGTTCGAGCCGGTCCGCTTCTTCCGCGTCGATGTTGAGACCAATGTTGTATTGCTTCGCCAGCAGCAGGAGCTGCTTCATTCGAGGCAGCAATTCATTCATCACGCGATCGTGCTGCGCGCGCGAATAGCGCGGATGCAGTGCCGACAGCTTCACCGAAATACCCGGCCCGTCCTTGATGCCGCGGCCATTCGACGCGCGGCCGATCGCATGCACCGCGTTTTCGTACGCGACGTAGTACTTCTGCGCATCCTCTTCGGTCAGCGCCGCTTCACCCAGCATGTCATAGGAATAGCGATAGCCGCGCGCCTCATTGGCGCGGCTGTTGTCCAGCGCCTCGTCTATCGTCTGGCCGGTCACGAACTGGTT
Source organism: uncultured Noviherbaspirillum sp. (assembly GCA_966212545.1). Taxonomy (GTDB): domain Bacteria; phylum Pseudomonadota; class Gammaproteobacteria; order Burkholderiales; family Burkholderiaceae_D; genus Noviherbaspirillum. The sequence goes on along the minus strand of CBIHRW010000076.1, from coordinate 1,086 downwards.
GCCCAGCATGCGCATCGCCAGGTCCACGCCCTTGCGGATCAGCGGCTCGCCACCCTTCGCGATCAGGCGCGTCAGCGCGGAACCGAGTCCCTGTTCACTGTTGGTGCCGACCAGCTTGCCAGTAATGAGCAGGCCCCAGGTCGCGGCATTGACGAACAGCGACGGCGATTCGCCAAGATGCTTGCGCCAGTCGCCCTTGCTGATCTTGTCGGCGATCAGCCTGTCTGCAGTCTGATGGTCGGGAATGCGCAGCAAGGCTTCAGCCAGGCACATCAGCGCCACGCCTTCTTCCGACGACAGGGAAAACTCGTGCATCAGCGCGTCCACACCCGAGGAACGCGTGCGCTTTTCACGCACGGCCTGCACGAGATTGCGGGCCAGGTCCTGGATTCTTTCCTGCGCGGCGTTGTTCGGCTTGACCTGGTCCAGCAGCCATTGCACGGCCTCGCGCTCGTCGCGCCGCCAGGCAGCGGTAATGGCCGCGCGCAGCGCTGTTGGTGCACGGTCGATATCGGCATGCAGCGCGGAAAACGGTACCGGCGCGGAGAATTCTTGTGCAGCAATCAACATGGTATTGAGAGAAAATCCACGAAAAAATGATTTTCGATTGTAGAGAGGAACGCCATGGATTAATTCTGGAAATGCAGGTGGCTATCGAAATTTTCTATTTTGTGGGACAATATTTCCAAACAAAATTCTTATACTGCTAACGCCATGCTCGACAAAATCAGCAAGAAAATCCTTTCCGAACTGCAGAACGACGGCCGCATCAGCAACGTCGAACTCGCCTCCCGCGTGAACCTCTCACCGGCCGCCTGCCTGGAGCGCGTCCGCAAGCTGCAGGAAGCCGGCTACATCCTCGGCTATAGCGCAACGCTGAATCCGCAGCTGCTCGACGTTTCGCTTCTGGTCTTTATCGAAGTGGTGCTCGACCGCACCACGCCGGAAGTCTTCGAAGCCTTCAAGCGCAGCGTGCAGGTGATCCCGGAAGTGCAGGAATGCCACATGGTGGCGGGTGGTTTTGACTACCTGGTGAAGGCGCGGGTGAAGGATATGAATGCCTACCGGGAGTTTCTCGGCAAGTCG
>CBIHRW010000075.1:0-21999 GCA_966212545.1 uncultured Noviherbaspirillum sp. | reverse complement strand
CTAGTTGCCGTTGCCACGCAGTTTCTTTGGCAGGAAGTCTGCCAGCACACGAACCGGGTCCCCCACCTGCCCCAGGGTCCAATACCCATCCCCCTCTGTTCTGCCTAAGCTGAAAAAGGCGGAGCGATGGGCGCAGGGTATTTTTTGCCATCGGCCGATCAACGAACTTTTCCTGATCCGAGGCAATCATGCTGAACAATGCAATTTTCAAGAAGGGCCTGGGGGCTGCATGCGTTTTCGTGCTGTTACTCGCCGGATGTGCATCTACTGGCACGCGTGACGAAGCGCGCGCGAGTGTGAAGGCGGCCGAAGAGACGCTGGCGAATTTCCAACGCGATCCGGACATGACCTGGTTGCAGCAAAACATGAAGAAGGCAAAGGCCGTCATGGTCAGCCCCAATATCTTTCAAGCAGGCTTTATCGTCGGCGGATCGGGCGGATCCGGCGTGGTGCTGGCCCGCGGCGGGCCGAACGGATGGAGCGGTCCTGCGTTTTACAAGATTGCCACGGCGAATGTGGGATTGCAGGCCGGCGCCCAATCATCCGAAATGGTCGCGCTGATCATGACCGAAAAGGCACTGAATTCGCTGTTGTCCACCTCCTTCAAGCTGGGGGGCGACATCAGCGTGGCAGCAGGTCCGGTCGGCGCTGGAGTCGGTGCGCCGATCACGGCCGACATGGTTGTCTTTACCCGGTCCAAGGGGCTGTACGGCGGCCTCAATCTCGACGGCACCGTCATCTCCATTGATGAAGCGGGGAACCGGTCCTTCTACGGCCGTCCCGCAACGCCCGTCGATATTCTGGTGAAGCGCACTGTCAGCAGCCCGGACGGCATGGCCCTGGCGCGGATCGCCTCGATGCCTGGCGCGACGGCTTCCGGCAGTTCGACAACCGGCACCTCCGGCGCAGGCTCCAAGTAGTTTCGCCAGCGGTTCATCCTGGATTTCAACTTGGCAGTCCGGTGCCGTGTTCTTCGCCGGGCATGGCATCCACCACTTGCACCACGCCGACATGATTGGCGGCATACGTCTGGCCCGGAATGCAGCCTGGCATGTACAAGACGAGGAAACCGGGCTTTCCCTCCGGCTTGACGTCCCCCAGCTTGCAGTGCTCGGTGGGAGGGAGTGCTACCTCCGGCTTTTGCACGACAAGGCCGCGACCGAGGCGATTGATGACCACGGAACTGCTTGCGGTGTCGGGCGCGGCGAGCAGGTCTGATCGGCAATTCCAGAGAAACACATCCGTCATGTCCATTCTCAACCCCGCGCTCATCGCGCGCAGCTCCTCCCAATACTAGGGGAAGGTATCTCGTGTGCGTTCCATGAGCGCCGCAATCTCCGGTTTGCCGCGCCACGCCTTCAGCGGCTTCCAGTCGGCGGAGGCGGCGATGGAATTCGTTGCCGGCCGTCCCAATTGGCCGAGCGACTTGCCGATCGTGAATGCGGTTCCTTCGATCCCCCAAGTTCCATGAGAAAAAATCTAGAGGTAATACTGGCCCATTGCTTCCGGCTGGTACGGAATGCCGAGGATGCGCACGCCGACGCGCCTGCCGCTGCTTCCGTGCCAGAAAATTTCCTGCCCCGCCTTCAGGCCGATGGTTGCCGCGCCGACGGGCGCCAGTACGGAAACGTCCCCCCGGGCGCATCTCCGCACTGGGGACGACGAGTGTAAAACCGTACTCCGAATCCGTTGACGCTTCAAGGACCCGTACCTGTGAATTCAGCGTGACGACGTCGTCGGGCATCTGCTCCGGCGACACGACATGCGCCAGTTCAAGTTTTCGTTGCAACAGGGCCAGCGCAGGGAGCCGGCGTACCGGTTCGTGTGCAAGCAATGCACGGATGCGTTTGATGTCGGTGATGGAGAGAGTGATTTCTGAAATGGGCATGATGATCGTCCTTGGAAGAGAGTTGAGAATTCGGTAGACGACGGCCGCCGTTCCCGCGCAGACGGGAATGGCGAAGCGGCTTTCCGCTTGCGACTCATGCCGCCGGCGGCAGATCCCAGTCATCGACATACGGCGAATTCACCACAAGCAAGTCGCACTGTCCCTGCTCGACAAGCCGCTGCGTCACGCTGCCGAGCAGAAGCGCCGCAAATCGCGATTTCCCGTGTTTTCCCACCGCGATCAGGTCCGCCTTCAGCTCCCTTGCCTGGAGGCTGATGACGGCACTTGGCGGACCGTGTTGGACAGAGCGCGAGATGAGCTGCCTCCGCGGTCCCAGGCTATCGATGAAGCTGTTGAGTTTCGCCCTCGCGATTTCGCGTGCCCGCTGGCGATAGCCATGAATGACATCCAGCGGCACGCCCGTTTCGAGCATCATTTCTTCGCCCGCAAGGCGAAAGACATGCAGGAAAATGAAATGCGCAACAGGCGCGACGGCGAGCGCCATGCGTGCCGCTTCCCGCGACTCGTCGGAAAAGTCGATGGCGACCAGCACGTTCCGGTACGCGTCCTTCGGCTCGCGATTCACGAGCAGGACGGGACGGTTGCTCAAGCGGATGAGCTCGTTACTGTTGTGACGGGCGAAGATATCGGCAAGGAACTTCCGCCTGCGTGAAGCGACGACCGTGAGTTCCGCGCCCATCTCGTTCGCGCGCTCCACGATGGCGCTCGCGGGATTGCCCGTGCGGATGGTCCGCACGCAGTTGGGGCCGGGGTGCGATGCTGCAGGCCCAGCCAGCAGGGAGGGGGCTGCATCGCTCAGGACTTCGACATTCGACGAAAGGGTTGCGGGTGTGCCGAGCCCCATCCGCGTGCCTTTGACGGTCATCAACTCGAGGAGGTCGGCTTTCAGTTCGACGCTGAGCATTGCCGCGCGGGTTTTGGCCGCGCGTGCGTCATCGGAGTAGTCGGTCGCTACCAGGATCTTTCTTATGCGGTCCACTCAAACCTCCGTTCATGTTCCGGGTTGAACAACATTGGGCGCGCTTAGCGGGTAGAAACAGGGGGAGAGGCCGCACCGCCGTCTTGCGTTTCCTGCGCGCGGCAATCGGCGGGCTGTACGTCGACGATTTCGACATACTTCACCTGGTCGAACGGGAGGGCGACCTCGACAATGCTGCCGGCAGGGCGGCCCAGCAAGGACATCGCGAGCGGTGCGAGGATGGAGACGCGTGCAAGCGCTTCCTGTGCATCATTGGGACACACGATAATGATGGCTTGGCGCCGTTCCGAGCCGATCTCGCGATAGGTGACCTTCGAATACAGCGCTACGCAGTCGTCCCTGCGCACGTTCTCAGGCAGGAGGATCGATGTGCTGATCAGGTCGATCAGCCGTTCCGCAAAATTCATGTTGACGTCCCGCCGGCGCAGCAGGTGTTCGGCAAGGCGGCTGAGGGTGGCCGCGTCTTCCTGGGATAGGAAACGGTCGGTTTTCATGGCAATAGCTCTCCGCGGCGGCTGCGCGGAGCAGCCACCGGTAAAAAAGTCGAATGACATCAGGCGCAGCGATGGCGCCGGTACGTCAGCGGAAGTTCAGGGAGGAGTGGCTCGACAGGGAGGGAAAACCGGAGGGTGTTCCTGGTGCCTGCCGAGCTCAGGAGAGCCGGGCGAGGTCTCGAGTGGTCAACTGCGCGTGACGGGTGCGTGCGGCGCATCCGGACGTAAAGCGGCACTGAAGACGAGCGGAATCAAAGTACGCAACCACGCGCACAGTTCCCTCGTTCAGGGAAGAACAGTTGCGATTCACAGGAATGCAGGACATGTTCACGGTGCGGTTGTTGGGGAAGGGGTTGTTGCACTTGAGTATATACGCTTGGGGGTTTTCGTCAACTCGCGCATCCGTGCTGCCGCTGAGCGCCTCGTCTGAGAATGGAGGCGGCCATGCATGACCACCAGGCCGTTCTGGAAGCAGTTGGCGCGTACTGCAGGGGCGCGTACAGCGGCGATATCGGTGTGTTGAAGCCGGTGTTCCATTCGAAAGCGGCACTCTTCGCCGAGGTACGCGGGCAGCCGTATTACAAGCCGCTCGATGAGTACCTGGCGGTCGTCACCAACCGGAAGTCGCCGGAAGCGCAGGGCGAGCCGTTCCTGATGAAGTCGATTGCAGTCGAGGTGACGCACGAAATCGCGTTCGCGAAGGTGCACTGCCCGATGCTCGGCTTCAACTACACCGATTACCTGTCGTTCGTTCGTGAAGACGGCAGGTGGGTCATCGTCAACAAGCTGTTTACCGATGTGCCGAAATGACGGCGCGATCCGCGAAAGGGGGCAAGAATGCAAACCGATGAAAAAGTGTTGTATGAGGTAAGAGGCGGGATCGCACGTATGACGCTCAACCGTCCCCATGTCCTCAATGCGATCGATGTCGATGTGCTTCAACGCGTCGCGCAGCTTCTCGACGCTGTGCAATCGGCGGAATCCGTCAAGGCCGTAATCCTGGCCGGCGCCGGCACGGCGGTCTCCGCAGGCGCGGACATCCGCTATCTCAGCGCCGCCACGCCGATGGAGGTCCGTGACTTTTCACGGCTTGCCGTACAGGACGCCAACCGGATCGAACGCCTGGGCAAACCTTCGCTGGCGGGGCTGAACGGCCCTACCTTCGGCGGCGGCCTGGAGCTGGCGGAATCGTGCATGATCCGCGTGGGCGCGAACCACGCGAAACTAAGCAGGTTTGCAAAATTTTTTTGACAGTGTTGAGTACTCATACCTCAAGTTTTCGTCGTTCCCGCGAAGGCGGGAATCCATAGTGAGGTTGACAAGTCACTGCATATGTTCTCATCACCTCAGCATGGGTTCCCGCCTTCGCGGGAACGACGGGGACAAGACAAGGGATAGGTTCAGACAATCGCCCGCATACGAGGGACGGCAGATTCAAATTTTGTCAACAAACTTTCGCGGGCCCGCTTAGGCCATACGGAGGTGCGCATCGGCGCTGTTGCCGCCTTCGGCGGCACGACGCGCCTGCCGCGTCTTGTGGGAAAAGGCCGGGCGGCGGAACTTGGGGCGGACTATTTCGGCCTGGTCGCCGCGACGGAGGACTTCCGCGCCGGAACGCATGCCTTTGTGGAAAAGACGCGCCCTGTATTCACGGGGCGCTGAATCAAACTTTCCTGACGAACTCCGACTTCAGGCTCATTGCACCAAAGCCGTCAATCTTGCAGTCGATGTCATGGTCGCCATCCACCAGGCGGATGTTCTTGACCTTGGTACCCATCTTGATGACGCCGCCTCCGCCTTTCAGTTTCAAGTCCTTGATCACTGTGACCGTGTCGCCGTCCTGCAGCACATTGCCGGCGGCATCACGGTAGACCTTCGCGCCTTCTTCCACTGTTTCGGCGACGTGCGCCGGCCATTCATGCGCGCACTCGGGACAGGTGTAGAGGCTGCCGTCTTCGTAGGTCAGTTCGGAACTGCATTGGGGGCATGGGGGCAAGGTGCTCATGATGTCGTGCCGCGAGGATTGTTTGGAAAGTAGGGGAGTATACCGCCGCCGTCCATGCGAAAGGACTTGACTCCCATAGATTGGTGATTGAGACGAGGTTTTGCACATGGCAAGATGCTGCGTGCATTTTTCAATGTCCGCAAACAATCAATCGAGGAGGTGAGGCGTGGAGCATGGAATAAAACGGGGGGCGAATGTTGTTGTCACGCGGTCGCGCGCCGGCATGCAGCTCTCGTCGGCAATCCTCGTCTTCTGCGCCGCTGTCGTCACGGATGTCCAGGCCCAGATCATGGTGTGCGTCGATCGTGACGGGCGAAAGGAATACGCCGCAAGCTGCCCGCCCGGCACGGTGTCGCAGAAGGAGCTCAAACCCAAGGGCGCGAATGTGTATGAGGCAGACAATGCGCCGTCGCAAAGCACATGGCAGGACCAGGAGCGGGCATTCCAGGAGCGGCGCATCCAGCGCGAATCCGCGGAAGCGGATGACGCCAAGAAGCAGCACCAGCAGCAGTACGCCGAACGGTACTGCGCCAACGCCAGGCGCAAGATGGAACAGTTGCAGTCCGGCCGCCGGCTGCGCTGGGTCGACAAGACGACGGGTGCACGCTCCGTGATGACGGACGAGGAGCATGCGGCGGAAATGAAAGGTGTGGAAGCGGAATTGCGCCGCTGCCGCACCTGACCGTCAAGCCGCCGGGATCACAACCCCTTCATCCAGCCCATGCCTTCGACTGTCCCCTTTGCCGGCCGGTACTCGCAGCCGATCCAGCCTGCATACCCGAGTTGGTCCAGCAGGCGGAGCAGGTAGCCGTAATTGACCTCGCCGGTATCCGGCTCGTTCCGATCCGGCACGCCGGCAATCTGGATATGGCCGATGTGCGGCAGGTAGCGCCGCACTTTCATCGCGATATCGCCTTCGACAATCTGCACATGGTAGAAGTCCATCTGCACCTTCAGGTTGCCGGCGCCTACGTCTTCCCGTATCGCATGCGCGTCGGCCTGGGTGTTCAGGAAATAACCCGGCATGTCGCGTGTGTTGATCGGCTCGATCATCACCTCGATGCCGTGCCTGGATGCCGCGTCGCATGCGTGGCGCAGGTTGGCGATGTAGGTGGCGCGGTGGCGGGCGCGCTCCGCGCCTTCCGGCAGCAGGCCGGCCATGACATGCAGGCGAGGGGTGCCGAGTGCCCTGGCGTACGCGATCGCCTTGTCGACGCCTTCGCGGAATTCTTCCTCGCGCCCCGACAATGACGCCAGCCCGCGCTCGCCGCGCGCCCAGTCGCCCGGGGGCATGTTGAACAGCACATTCTCCAGGCGGTTTTTCTGGAGCTGCCGTGCGATCTCGACCGCGGGATGGTCGTAGGGGAACAGGAACTCCACGCCCTTGAAGCCCGCCTGCGCCGCGGCGCCGAAACGCTCCAGGAAAGGCACTTCGTTGAACATCATCGTCAGGTTGGCGGCAAATTTCGGCACAGGTTCTCTCTTGTCGTTGTTGCTGGCCGCGCAAGCCCGGTTCAGCCGGCGCCAAGCAGGTCGTGCGCGTTCAGGATGGCATAGACGATATCAGGGTTTTTCTCGAGGCACCGGCGGATGGCCGCGGGCACGTTCTGCCGGGTCTTGCGGCACAGGCCCGGCTGCTCCGCAAGCTGGATGCTGATGCCGCGCACGGTGCGCACCTCGCGCGTGCCGGGGCGGATCTCGAGGACGATGCCGAGCTGTGCATGCATGCGTTCGCCGACGTGCCTGAGCTCGTCGTAGGAAGAGATGTTTTCGATGCGCTCGATCAGCCTCTTTTCTTCCTCGCGCGTCAGCCGCAGGATGCGGATATCGCCCTGCGGATCGTTCAGCAGGTCATCGCGGCCGCACACGCAGGCGCCCGGCGGGCATTCCTTGCGAATCGGAAAAGGGAGCGGTGCATTCATACGGATCGCTTTGCAGGTGTCGTCGTCATGCGATAGACAGTCATGCTTCGCGGAGTATCCGTTGAGGGAGGTTTCCTGTCAAACGACGCGTTTTCCCCGGTCGGCTCATAATGATGCTTTAACCGGCTGCGCCTACGACGGGCCGTGTCACGAAAGAGTTCCACCATGTCCGAACGTCTTCCCGTCGATCTTGCCAAAGCCTATCGCCTCCTCAACCACGGCCCGACGGTGCTTGTCACCAGCGCGCACGGCGGCGCGTCCAATGTGATGGCGGCCGCCTGGTCGATGCCGCTCGATTTCTCGCCGCCCAAGGTCGCGGTGGTCATCGACCGCAACACACGAACGCGCCAGCTGGTGGAGGCCTCGGGAGAGTTCGCGCTGAACGTGCCGTCAACGCAGATGGCAGGCGCAACGCTTGCCGTCGGTTCGGTGTCGGGCCGCGAGATCGACAAGTTCCAGGCCCACGGGCTGGCCACCTTCCGGGGCGAGAAGGTGGGCGTGCCGCTGCTGGACGGCTGCCTCGGATGGCTGGAATGCCGGGTCATCCCGGAACCGCACATCCAGGAACGGTACGACCTCTTCCTCGGCGAGGTAGTCGCGGCATGGGCGGACCCTGCCGCCTTCCGCAACGGGCACTGGGTCGTCGACAACGATTCTCCGCGCAGCATTCATTACATTGCCGGCGGCCATTTCTTTGAAACGGGCGACGCATTTGCCGTGAAGAAATAGCGCGGGCTAGGTGCTGCTCGGCACCTCCCAAGCGAAGTTGAATTGCCTGGTTGCAAGTTTCATCTCACCCTTGCATGCGCAGCGGGCCGAGGTTGCTTATCCAGAAAAATTCTTCGCCCCCTCCCTCAAGAATCCCTCGTCCTTGCCGTACTGATAAGCACGCCCACCCTTTCATTGGCTTTACAGAAAGGGGCGGTGCATGCATTGCTAAATATCAAGCCGCCGTTGTTGCTCTCCAGTTCTACTAGTCGTTGTCTCGGTGCATCTATTTTGCGCAGGGAAAACACTGTTCGAGCATTGCTCTCGACATGCTTTCCGCTGCGTTGCCCGAATGCCGGGTTGTGGGAGGCCGGTGTCCCGAGCGGCTGGCTGGATGAATCCGGCCACAGTCCTGTTACATGTATCCACACACCCTGCAGATAGGAGATAACAATGAACGAACGCGACCTTCGCAGTGCAAGTTGTGCAGCCCGTGGTCTTTTCCCGGCGATGACCCAGGGACCGGTCAGGCCCGACCCCGCGGTAACGGAACATCTTCCCTTCACAGTCCGGCTGGTCCGGGACGAGGGCGATCTCTATAAGGCAGTCCGGATCAGGCACGCCGCCTACGCACGCCATCTGCCCGAGCTGGGCGACAAACTGAAAGAGCCGGAGGCGTTGGATTACGACGGCGACGTGGCCGTGCTGCTGGCCGAGTCCAAGCTGGACGGCACGCCGCTGGGCACCGCGCGCATCCAGATGAATCACCACCAGCCGCTGTGCGTCGAGCAATCCGTCGCGCTTCCCGCGCGCATGAGCGGCCTCCGGCTGGCCGAAGTGACGCGCCTCGGCGTCGAGCATGGCCGTGTCGGCCGGCTGGTCAAGCTCGCGCTGTTCAAGGCCCTGTTCCTGCATTGGGAACACAACGACCTTGACTGGGCGATCGCCGCCGGACGCGATCCGATCGACCGGCAGTACACGCAGCTTCTGTTCGAGGACCTGTATCCCGAACAAGGTTTCATTCCCCTGCGCCATGCCGGCGACATCCCGCACCGGGTAATGGCCTTCGAAGTGGCGACCGCCTATGCTCGCTGGACAGCGGCCAACCATCCGCTGACGGATTTCGTGTTCCATACCCATCACCCGGACATCTCGGTGGTACGGGCGGAAACCGGCCCGGCTGCCCTCCGCCCGCCCGTCCAAACGCCGACAGGCATGGTTGCGCTGGCCCAGTAGTCCGGATCCGGGCGAATGACAACGGCGCCGCATCGCTATATCCTTGTGGCAATACCGTGCCCAGCACTGGGCCGCTGCAACCAACCGAGCCAGCCGCATGTCACTAAAAAGCCCCCATCAGGTGGAACGGCACCGTCCTGACGGCGTCGTCCGCTCCGCGCTCGGCGCCATGTCCTTCTACATTGCGCCGCTTGCCATCGCGCTCTTTTCTATTGTCGCGCTGGTCTTCTGGAACGGCTATTACCAGACGGCGCCTGAGCGGCCTTTGCGCCTGCAAGTGATACAGACCGGGGCGCCGCTGTCGCCCGGCGACGCGCTTGCGCGACTGTCCGCTGCGCCTCGCGTCTACCAGCACGAGACAAGGCTGTCGGAAGACCCGGTGTGGTTCTCCTTCCAGCTCCCGGCCGACGCAAGCATGCAGACGGCGGTCGAGCTGCCTTCGCGCCATGCAGTGGAGATGGCGTGCTGGGATGCGGTCTCCATGCTGTCGATCGGCAAGGCGTCGAAGACGCGCGCGGAGGGGGCGCTGCGCATCGTCAAGGCCGGCTTCGCCGTCAACTTGCAGTCGCCGCTGTCGTCCGTATTGTGCCGCGCCAGTTTCGCCGGCCCGGCCCGTCTGACGGCGGAGCAGTGGACGCTACCCCAGCTCACCCTGTCCGAGGAACAGTACCACCGCAAATCCGGGCTGCTCGACGGCGGGCTCATGGTGCTCGCGATGTTCGTCCTGATGATCGCCATCATCAATCGCGACAAGCTGTATGTCCTCTTCGCGGTCTGGCTCTGCCTCAACCTGCGCGTGGGCGCACTGTCGGCCGGCTGGGACGTGCAGTGGCTCGGTCAGCATGTGCCCGACGAGTGGCTGGTGCCGATGCGGACCATCACCATCGCGCTATATGCGGTGGTCACCGTCGAGTTCTACCTGAACCTGTTCAAGGACAGCGTTCCGCAGACGCGGTTTGCGAAACCCTTGACCCTCGTTCACTGGATGTGTGTGCTGCTCCTGCCAGCGGCCATCCTGCTGCCGTTCCGGACCTTCCTGCCGTTCATGTGGGGTGTGAGCGGGGTGGGCCTGGTGGTGATGATGGGCAGCCTGTTGAGCATCCTCACCCGGACCCGCTCGAAGGTGGCGTTCTGGCTGATTGCGGCGTTTGGCGTCACCGCCTTGTCGAGCCTGTCCGAGGTGATTGCCGCCGCGCTCGGCATCCGCGAGCTGATCGGCGTGGTCAACAGCGTCACCGCGGCGCTGGCTTCCTCCATTCTCGCTGCCTTTGCCGTTGCCGAACGCATGCGCCAGGAGCATGCGCAGCGCCTCGCAGCCCAGGCCGCGCTGGAGCATACCTACGAGGTGATGCCGATCGGCCTGTTCACCCTCGACGACCGCGGGCGGCTGATCAGCAGCAACCCTGCGCTATCGCACTTGCTTGGCACCGACCCGGCCAGCCTCGCCCAGAACGGCTGGATGCGGCACTTCCGGCAAGACGCCTGGACCACGCTGCATGAACTCGTGCACCGCAACGGCAATGCCGAACTCCAGGTCCTCAGCAAGGACGGCAGCCGGCGCTTCCTGGTAAAGGCCGCGCTCTCGCAGGGCAAGATCGAAGGCTTCCTGCAGGACATCACCGAGCAGGCCAAAGCGACGGAAGACCTCCTCTTCATGGCCAACAACGACCCGCTCACCAAGGTGTTCAACCGGCGCGGAATCGAGGCGGTGTTCAACCGCGCGGTCGCCGACGTATCCAAGGGCAAGATGATGGCGCTGGCCTATCTCGATCTCGACCGCTTCAAGCTGATCAACGACCTGTTCGGCCACGCCGCCGGCGATGAAGTGCTGAAGCAGGTGTGCGAGCGCATCATCTCCGTCCTTGCCAGCAACCACCAGATCGGCCGCGTCGGCGGCGACGAATTCGTGATCGTCATGCCCGATACCACCATCCCGCTGGCCTCGCTGATCTGCCAGGGCATCGTCAGCAGTCTCGGCAAGATGCCCTACCGCGTGGGCGACAAGGCCTTCCATGTGCGCGGTTCGATCGGACTGGTGGAGGTGAGCGGCGGCATGTGCATGAAGGACGCCGTGTCGGCCGCCGACCGCGCCTGCCGCGAAGCCAAGGAGAAGCAGGGCGAAGGCATGGTCGTCTACGAACGCACCGCCGCAGCATTCCACGAACGCCAGGCGGAACTGGCGCTGGTCGAGCAACTATCAGGCGACGAAGCGACGCGCAACCTGTTCCTCGAAATGCAGCCGATCATGTCGCTCAAGAACCCGCACGATTCACTCAACTTCGAAGTGCTGCTGCGCATGCGCGGCCCGAGCAACAGCGTGATTCCCGCCGGCCGCATCATCGGCGCGGCGGAGAAAAGCGGCCTGACCAGCATGATCGACCGGTGGGTGCTGAGCACGACGCTGGGTTGGATCGAAGACAACCTGCCGCGCCTGGAACGCACGCAGTTCGTCTGCATGAACCTGAGCGGCGCCTCGCTCAACGACGAGCACTTCATCCAGGACACGCTCACCGTGCTCGAGGATTATCCGGTCGGCGCGCGCTACCTGTGCATCGAAATCACTGAAAGCGTGGCGCTGCACGACCTCGACAACACGCGGCGCTTCATCGACCAGATCCGCAGCTGCGGCGTGCGCGTGGCGCTCGATGACTTCGGCGCCGGCTACACCTCGTTCTCCTACCTGAAGGAACTGCCCGCCGACGTGCTGAAGATCGACGGCAACTTCGTCCTGCACATCAACGCGCATCCGGCCAACGTCGCCATCGTCGAGGCCATCGTCAAGCTCGGCAACAACCTCGGCATGAAGACCATTGCCGAGTGGGCGGAAGATGCGGCAACGGTGAAGACGCTCGCGGAGATCGGCGTCGACTACGTGCAGGGCTATGTGATCGCGCGCGCGCAGGCGCCGGAGAAGATACTCGCCGCGGCATCGGCGGCGAACTTCATCACGGATGCGCAGATGCTGGCACTGATGCAGGAGCTGCGCCTGGACGGCGACGATATCGTGGATGGTGTCTCGAATGTGGTGAACCTGAAGGATATGCACTGAAAAAAAAGGATGGCGCACGTCATGCGCCATCCCCATGCCTGGAGGAGGAACAGGCAAACCTTCCGTATCTTCTTCGGCGTGTCTGCAGGCAGCCGCACACGCCGGCTGCGATCCCGCGATGCTTATCGCATCATTCGTCCAGCGTGAGGCAGACGCCGAGAACGTTTGTCCGAGGGATCGTCGTACCATTCACCTCGCTGCCGCAGCCCTGACATAGGTCAGGATCTTCCGTATCTCTTCGTCGTTCAGACTGTTCTTCATGGCGGGCATGATGGTGCCCGGCCGTCCGTTACTGACGACGGATTGGAACGCCCGATCATCCAGCAATGTCTTTCGCAAGTCGGGAATGCCGCCAGCCGCCTTCAGGTCCGCACCATGACACATGGCGCAGGACATGTGATACAGCTTCTTCCCCTCTTCAACAGCGTCGCTAGCGGCGAAAGCGTGATGTGCGGCCAGGACCGACTGCGCAATGAGCATCGGGAATGCACGGCGTGCCAACTTCATTTTCATGACGGGTGTTTCCTCGGTTGTTGATGTCGCTTGTGCCTCTTCCATGCAAGCATCGCGCCAGAGTGCAGGGGTGGCGCCGCGCGCACACCTGCACAGGATTCTGCTTATACGTATAGAGGGAGTTATGGCGACCGGCCATGCGACGACTGTCGCATCGATGCGGCAGTCGTCGCATGAATGCGACACGATTTGCACGCGAATCCGTGGAACCTCCCAGGCGGGAGGTCGCTGTGCTGGATGGCATCGAACTTGCGTAATGACGGATCACCCGCCGGGATGCGCGCTGCGTGCGACATGCAGCAATACCGGACAGGTTGAATTCCAACGATAACGCATAGGAGAGTCCGAGATATGGAACCGACATCTGAACAGCTGCTCTGGATGTACGAAAAAATGGTGGAGATCCGCGAGTACGAAGAGACCATGGCCAAGGTGTACATGGAAGGCAAACTGCCGCCAAAAATCCAGAAGGGTTTGGCCTTCGATATCGGCGGCGGTCCGGTGCCGGGAGAAATGCACCTCGCAGCCGGGCAAGAGCCGGTCGCGGTCGGCGTATGCGCCCACCTGCGCAAGGAGGATACGGTGGTCGGCGCACACCGTCCTCATCACTTCGCCATCGCCAAGCATGTAGAGCTCAATGCGATGACTGCCGAGATGTTCGGCAAGGTCACCGGGCTCGGCCGCGGGAAAGGCGGCCACATGCATCTGTTCGATCCAGAGACCAAGTTCAGTTGCAGCGGCATCGTCGGTGCAGGCGCACCGCAGGCATGCGGCGCCGCGCTGGCCGCGAAAAAGCTGCGCAAGGACTGGGTTGCTGTTGCCTTCTTCGGAGAGGGGGCGGCCAACCAGGGGGCCTTCCACGAAGCGCTCAACCTTGCGTCCCTATGGAAGCTGCCGGTCATCTTCGTTTGTGAAGACAACAAATATGGCATCTCGGTCGAGAAATCAGACTCCACCTCGATCTCTTCCAATGCCGACCGTGCCGCCGGCTATGGCATGCCCGGCGTGCTGGTCGAACGCAACAATGCGGTCGACGTGTTCAAGGCAGCGGGCGAGGCCGTCGCGCGCGCGCGCCGTGGCGAAGGTCCGACCCTCATCGAGGTCAAGACTGACCGCTACTTCGGCCACTTCCAGGGCGATCCGGAAACCTATCGTCCGAAAGGCGAGGTCGCGCGCCTGCGCGAGAACGACCCGATCGTGATCCTCGGCAGCGAGATGCGCCAGCGCGGACTGCTGGACGATGCGTTCGACCGCGACTTGCGCAGCCGCATCAGCGCACGTGTGCAGGCTGCCTATGAGTTCGGCCGCAGCAGTCCGTATCCGCAGCCTGCCGAGGCGCTGATGCATGTATTTGCCGACTAAGCCCGGCTGACCTTCCGAATGTGACCGAATAAATAGGAGTACAGCAATGACCACCGAAAACAAAACCAGAATCCTGACCATGGCGCAGGCGATCTCAGAGGCGATCGGCCAGGAAATGGAGCGCGACCCCAAGGTCTTCGTCATGGGCGAAGACATCGGCAAGTACGGCGGGGTGTTCAGCGCCACCAGCGGACTGCTCGATCGCTTTGGCAAGGACAGGATCATGGATACGCCGATTTCCGAAACCGGCTTCATGGGCGCCGCCATAGGCGCTGCGGCGGAGGGGCTGCGGCCGATTGCCGAGTTAATGTTCGTCGATTTCTTTGGCGTGTGCTTTGACCAAATCTACAACCATCTGGCGAAGAACACCTATATGGCAGGCGGCAATATCCGCCTTCCTGCCGTCGTGATGACCGGCATCGGAGGCGGCTACAACGACGCCGCGCAGCATTCGCAATGCCTTTACTCGATCTTCGCGCATGTGCCCGGCCTCAAGGTCGTCGTGCCGTCCAATGCCTATGATGCCAAGGGCTTGATGACGGAAGCGATCCGTGACGACAACCCGGTCGTCTACCTCTACCACAAGGGCATCATGGGCCTGTCCTGGATGTCCTACTTCGAAGGCAGCACCACCTTCGTGCCGGAGGACGCGTACACCATCCCGTTTGGCAAGGCCAAGGTTGTGCGCGAGGGCACCGACATCACCATCGTCACCCTCAGCCAGATGGTGCAGAAGTCCATCCTCGCCGCCGAGAAGCTGGCCGCGGATGGCATCAGCGCCGAGATCATCGATCTGCGCACGCTGGTGCCGCTGGACAAGGAAACTGTGCTCAATTCAGTCGCCAAGACCGGCCGCCTGCTGGTGGCCGACGAGGATTACCTGAGCTATGGCCTGAGCGGCGAGATCGCCGCCATTGTGTCGGAGCAACTCGACACCATCCGCCTCAAGTCGCCCGTGCGCCGTCTCGCGGTGCCCGACGTGCCGATTCCGTTCAGCCGGCCGCTGGAGCAGTTCGTGATCCCGCAGGTCGACAACATCGTCAGCGCTGTCCGCGCGCAGCTGGACAGCCAAACCATACACGCATAAAGGGGAAATCGTGATTGAAGTCACTCTGATGGATAGCGCCTGGGCCGACGTCGAGGAGGGCACCGAGGCACTGGTGGATGAATGGATGGTCGCGGTGGGCGACCATGTTGAGTCCGGGCAGACCCTGGGCGTGGTCGAGCTGGTCAAGACCAGTCATGAGATCGCCGCACCGGCGGGAGGCATCGTCAAGGAAATCAAGGTTGGGAAGCAGGAAACCTTCGGCCGCGGCCAAATCTTGATCGTACTGGAGGGCTGAACATGGCTGAGGCAGATTCGAACGCTGCGCCGGCACAGGCAGCGGCAGCGCTGCCGGCGCGCAAGCTGGTGCCGTTGACCGGTCTGCGCGGCGCCATTGCGCGGAACATGACGCAAGGCTGGCAGGCGCCGCGCGTGTCCATGTTCGCCGAAGTCGACATGACTGAGTGCGAGCGCAGGCGTACCGAGTTGCAGGCATCGCTGGGCAGCGCGCAAAAGCTCACAGTGACCGCATTCGTAGTGCGCGCACTAGCGCTCACGCTGCGGGGCCATCCACGTCTCAATGCGCTGCTCAAGGATAACGAGGTGGAGCTCATTGACGACATCAACCTTGCGATGGCGGTGAGCGTGCCGGACGGCCTGCTCGCACCGGTGATCCGCAATGCGGACACCAAGACGGTGGCGGAGATCGCGCGAGAGACGGCCGAACTTGCCGCCGCAGCGCGCGGGGGCAACCTCGCCCCGCGTCATCTTCAGCGCGGCACCTTCACGCTGACCAACCTTGGTATGACGGGCATCGACTGGTTCGCGCCCATCATCAACCCGCCGCAACTCGGCATTCTCGGCGTCAGCAGGACCATCGACAAACCGGTGGTCAAGGACGGCAAGATCGTTATCGCGCCGATGATGGGCATGACCCTGGTCTTCGACCATCGCGCCGTCGACGGCTACCCGGCGGCGGTGTTTCTCAGCGACCTGAAAGAGCGGCTGACCACCTGCGAGGGACTCTGATGTCGGAACTGATTGCAATCTCCTCGATTGCTTCGCCGGGCGAGGAGCAGGACTGGAACCGGGGGCAACTGGCATCCGAAGTGGTCGAGCCGCGCATGCGCTTCTGGACCTACGAGTCACCAGGTGTGGTCCTGGGGTGTTCGCAGCGCGGATTGCTGAGTGCGGTGGATGCGGCCCAGCGCGTCGGCGTGCCGCTGGCCGGGAGGCTCGCGGGCGGCGGAGCGGTGTTGACCGGGCCGTGGATGCTGAGCGTCTCGGTCGTGCTGCCGGTGACGCATTCCCTTGCCCTTGGCGGTGCGCTCGTGGGTTATCGCCGTATCGGCGAAGGCTTCTCGAAAGTGTTGCGTGGCATCGGCATCGACGCGCATGCGCTGACTTCGGGCGAGGCCAGGGCGGCGCAGCAGGAGAGTGAGGGGGTGAATCTGCAGTGGGCCTGCTATGGCGGAGTGTCGCCCTGGGAGGTAGTTGTCGGCAGAAGGAAAATCGTTGGCCTGGCGCAAGTAAGGCGGCGAACCGGCGTGCTCGTGGCAGCAGGGTTGCTGTACGGCCGCCCTGACTGGGTAATGCTCTGCAAGGCTGTCGGCAAGCCGATTGGAGATGCAGCCGAGTTGGCGCAGCGGACAACGTCGTGCGAAGAGGAACTGGGCTGGGCGCCGTCGCTTGCAGACATTGCCATTGCACTGCGGTGCCAGCTGCAGGAAGTGCTCCACGCTTCCCCGCCGACGGACGGCCGCGCCGTTGTTTCGACGAGGGACTATGCAAGCAGCGGGAAATGGGATGAGCTGCTTGCCCGAGGAGCAGACCTCCCGGTTCGATAACGGCGCGCGCGATGGGATCACGCCGGAATCGCGCGTTATTGGCATGGAGGTGACGAATAAACGTATAGCACATTGAAAAGCGGCGGGAGGCTGCTTGCGCCGCGCCATGTCCATTGATCGGGACAGGATTCAACAATGACCAATTTTCAGGAGAGGACCATGAGACTAAAAGCACTTCTTGCAGCAACCGCCTTCGCTTCCCTTCTTCCAATGACAGGCCATGCAGGCATGCCCGGCATGCGCGGCGCGCAACATCTCGGCATCACGGTGCCCAACATGGATGAGGCGGTCAGCTTCTTTGTGAAGGTAATCGGCTGTGAAGAGTCGATCAAGCTGGGTGCGTTCAAGTTCGTCGACGACTGGATGAACGTCCATCTGAACGTCGACGCGCGTGCCGAGATCAAGCGCTTCCAGATGGTTCGCTGCGGCCACGGCACGAACCTCGAGATTTTCGAGTACGGCGCGCCGAAGCAATCCAGGACGCCGCCAAAGAACAGCGATGTTGGCGGACATCATCTTGCCTTTTATGTGGAAGATATGGACAAGGCGGTCGCCTATCTCAAGGAAAATGGCGTGAAGGTGCTGGGCAAGCCAAGCACCTTCACGGAAGGGCCGGCGGCAGGGCTGACTTGGGTGTACTTCCTCGCGCCCTGGGGAATGCAGCTGGAGATCGTGAGCACGCCCAAGGGAATGGCTTATGAGAAGACGGCAAAACGCGCGCTCTGGGATCCGCGCACGCCGCAGAAGTAAGGCAATAGCAAGACGGCACCCGAGGGGCAAGGACGGAAAGATCATGCAATATGTGAAGTCACGCGCAAGTGCGATTCTGTTCTTGTCCCTGCTCGCATTGTTCCTGTTGGCGCGAACGTCATCCGCCCACGCGCACGCCGACAGCAAGATCAACATCCGGGCGATCCACCTCGAGTACCACCATCTGGGCATGACGGCCTACTACCGGCTGTCCTTCCCGCTTGTTGCCGCCGCAGGCCGGGAGGCCGGAACAGAAGAAGCTGATGCCGGGGCAAGCTATCCGTACGTGATTTCCAGATTGGAGAGCGGCCACACTTTCCATTACGCTGACCCGGACCGTCTGGCGCATGGCCTTGGACTTGCCGGCTCGTTGGCGGCGTCCGGTCACCGCGTGACGGTGGCCGAACGCGACATTTCGCCGGAGGTCATCTCCGCGGCTGTGCATGCCCGCGGCAACGTGCCTCCATTCTCCACGCTCGAGCAGGCACGAGAGGCGGTCTTGCAATCCGCTTCGCCGGATGCATTTCGTGATGTCGACATCGAAAACATGCTGATCGACGTCGCGATCCTGTATCGCGCAGTACGGAGCACTGACCCGATCGAGATATCGAGTACGCTCGATCCGGCCCCGCTCAGCGAGGCTTCCGTGAAGAATGTCGTGGTATCGCACGCCGAGGGGCGGTCGGCAACGTATTCCCGGATCGGCTTGCTGAACAGGCCGATGACCGTCAATCCTTCCATCTGGACGACCGCCAGGCAATTCATTGAAGCGGGCGTCATGCACATCGTCCACGGCGCGGACCATCTGATCTTCGTAGCCTGTCTCGCGTTGGGAGCGCCAACCCTGCGTGCAGTAACGCTGAGAATTACTGCCTTTAGCGCAGGTCACGCAATGTCAATGGTTGCCGCTTTCTTCGGATTTGTACCCGATGTGGAATGGTTCTCCGGAGCGATAGAACTGGCCATTGCACTATCGGTACTCGTCTCGGCCATCGTCCTGCTTGTCAATCGCATGTCATCTTTCCATGCGTCGTCGATCGCCTTCGCGTTCGGCATTGTTCACGGCTTGGGCTTCGCATTCGGAATTCGTGAACTGGCGGCTGATGTGGGGGCGAATGCCGTTATTTCATTCCTCTCATTCAGCCTCGGCGGCGAAGTGGTTCAAGTCGTGTTCGGAGCCGGCATCTGGGTCTTGTGGCGGCGCCTCTCCCTTGTCTCCGGTCGCAGGCAGCCGAGTACAGATGCGGCACAATTGGCCTGATTCTGGTCGCAGGGTTCTGGGTTGTCGAGCGATCGGTATTGCTACGGGAAATGATGCGACCTGGTTTCTGACGTTTCCTTGCCTTCCGCAAAGGGATGCGTAGATTGGACGGCGAACGCAGAATGCGCTCGGGACGATGCCGCCACTTCGCTTTCCTTCACGCCATCTGATCGCTACAAATAAAGTCAGTCGGAGAAAAACAAAATCTGTCGAGCGAAGCGTGTAAAAGATATGCAAACGGCCGGCGCTACTTATCCTGTGAAGGACGTTAAAAACGAAGGACCAAGCGATCCGGGGTTGGCCCTCCTTCTTTTGAGAGGCCTTGGCCCACTCGACCTTTCTGCCGATGGCAGCTTGAGTGCGCCTACCGGTCAGTAATGGGTATGTCGGTTATGCCTGTAGTCGGCCATTTGCAGCCATTCTTCTGCTCATCGAATTAGTTGGTCGCAGATATAAATCGGATCGATGGTAGGCCGCTGTACAACAGAAGGTGAAAAGGCACATATAATATTTCCTATGCGCAACTTTATATGTGTCCGTCATGAATCGCTCGCTCAAACTCACTCTCGCTGGTATATGGACACCCGTTGACAGCAGTTACCTAGTACCCGACAAGAACTACGGCGGGCTTGCGCAGACAACGTACGCTCATGTCCCGATAGCTGGCGGTAATGGCCTGTTCATCTCTGGATGGGGTTGGACGGGTGGCTTTGGCGAAGATGCGAGTGCGACAGCCCCTGAAACCGTGCATGTTGCGGTTCTTGCTCCACAGGCCGACGGGACGCTGCATCTTTCCACGTCTAACTATCTCGCCAGCGACGTAATAAACGGCGCTAATTCGGCTGCAGTGGCAGACTTTAACGGTGATGGCAAAGTGGACGTCTTTTTGCCTGCGCATAATGAAAGCCCCTTTGTCGCACGGCCGAGTACGCTGTATTTAGCAAACAATGGAGGAGGTTTTGATAAGGTTGTTTTGAACGACGCCGTGATGGCTCATGATGCCCAGCTCAGCATCGTCAATAAAATCCCAACAGTAATCGCTTCAACTTTTAGCCCCGGCGACGCTAATCCTATCTACACTTGGAATAGCGGTGCGCTCAGAGCGACAATTGGAGCTAACCTCTCGCAGGTGTTCCACCAGAGTGCAGTCATCGGCAATTTTGGATCCGACGGTACCACCGCAGTAGCAATGGGTGATGTATTTAGTAATGTGCCTGGCGACAATGCCAAGATCAAAATCTATGGCTATGCCAATGGCGATCTCACATCCACCACACCGCTCGCAACAATTACTCCTTACCTTACGATCAAACATCCGGACTTCACTTCTCACTACGGTCATGGCATTACCCATACCTATCGCATTCTCACTGATGACTTTAATCATGACGGTAAGGCTGATCTGATTGCCGAGCAGTCCATGTGGGTGCAGGGTAATACCTTCCCATCGGCGTTACAGATGATTCAGAATCAGGGAAACAATCAGTTCGTTGACAAGACGGACCTGCTTGCCGCGACAGTCAATCAAAATAGTGGAGAGTTTGATTATCAGGCGAAGATTGTCGACCTTGACCATAGCGGCATTAATAGCTATCTGTTTGCCGGGATACCAGCCGGCAGCTTTATCGATAATAAGCTCACTTACGACAACAGTCGCGCGCCAAATTATCTGCTTTTGAACGACGGCACCGGCAAGTTGTACAGCGCATTGCACGAGCAATTCCTTGATTTCGGCAATCAGGTGGTGCAAATGCTGAATACGCTCCGGCCACAATATGAAGGTACAAATCAGAGTTATTACATTGGGGCGGATCTCCAATCTGCCGGTGTGCCGAAATTTGTCGGTTACCAGACAGCTGATGGTACGCTCAATTACCTTGCTGAAATCCAAGTGGGACGCTGGGCCGCGCCCGGGCTATGGGCCAACCAGTACATGTTTGTCAATGTGCCGCTTCAGTATGATGCTCGCACGGACTTTACCGAGAACGTGAGTATTGATGACCGCAATGGCAGTACCCTGATGCGTACATGGGCAGGAAACGACACAATCCACGACGCCAGTGCAGCGGCTAGCGCACATATCGACGGTGGATTAGGAAATGACACCGCCGTCTACAACAAGAGTACCAGTTCGTACAGCATCAAGCGCAGTACCGATGGCTCGGTAAGTGTCACTGGAGGAGGATTGACCGATACGCTGGTGAACATTGAGCGCCTGGAATTCGCGGATAAACGCATCAACCTCACTATCAGAAACCTCGCATTAACCGTCTCTGCGGCTGACCTGAAGACCTTGGAGGAGCTCTACGTTGCTTTCTTTAATCGCGTGCCGGACGCGGACGGGTTGGCATACTGGATTGGCCAATTCAAATCAGGAATGACGCTGAAGCAGATTGCCGAATCGTTTTACAACGCTGGCATTCAGTATTCCAGTCTGACTGGCTTTTCGGCGAGTATGACTAATGCCGATTTTGTGAACGTTGTGTATAAAAACGTGCTGGGACGCCAAAGTGGAGCAGATTCAGAAGGCCTTGCCTACTGGACGAATGCGCTTGAATCCGGGGCCCAATCTAAAGGATCTTTGGTATCAACGATCCTCTCTTCGGCGCACACATTCAAGGGGGATGTCACATGGGGCTGGGTGGCTAACCTGCTCGACAACAAAGCGACAGTCGCCAACAAAGTGGCTGTTGAATACGCCTTAAGCTTTAGCACAGCCGAAGCGAGTATTTCTGAAGGCATGAAAATCGCCGCTGCGGTTACTGCGATAGATACACGCGAAGCAATCAACCTTATCGGCATCAGCGACGCACAATTTTCACTTTAGGCTACTTGTACGGGTGATGGTGTTCAGTAAATTTTTCGTAACCGTTCACCCCGCTACGGCATCGATGCGGACTAACGATGGAAGGGAACCGT
>CBIHRW010000074.1:0-22559 GCA_966212545.1 uncultured Noviherbaspirillum sp. | reverse complement strand
TCTTTGACTGCCTTACTCAGCTGACAAGACGCAGTGCCACCGGATAGCGATACGCCTTGCCTTTCGCCGCAGACAGTGCGCCGAGCAGGCAGAAAATGAAGTTCACCAGAAAGATCAGCGGGAACAGCAAGAAGCCGATCAGCACGAATTTCAGCATGAAGGCGGCCATCATCGCGATGCCCACCGTGATCTGGAAGTTGAGCGCCTCGCGTGCCTCCTGGGCCGCGAAGCCGGATTCCTCGCGCTTGACCAGCCAGAGTACCAGCGCACCCACAAAACCCGTGAAGACGCCAAGCAGATGCGCCAGCATGGCGAGGTTGCATTCGTCCTTGGACGGGCTGGTCTCGATGATCTCGTTCATTGCCTGCTCCTCGCGTACTGTCGCTGACGCAAACGCTTATCTGCCGAGAAGGCAGCCGGTCAGGCTGCCTTCTTCGCCGTTGACTTCTTCGCGACAGGTTTCTTCACGGCGGTCTTGGCCGCAGTCTTGGTTGCCGTCTTTGTTGCGGTTTTCGCGGCGGTCTTGGTTGCGGCTTTCTTCGGCGCTTCTTCCTGCGTTTCCTCGGCAGCCTTGCCCTTGGCCGGTACCTTGGCCTTGCGTTCCTCGAACTCGAAGCTCACCTTGCCGTTCTTGTCCTTCACCAGGAAGGCTTTGAACGGGCGGCGGGTACGCTGCGAGATGAAGCCCGGCAGCAGGTCGGTGCGGCCTTCGTTGAGCAGCTTGGCCATCTGTTCCGGCAGGATCTCCTGCTGCAGGATGATGCGGCCGCTGCGGAAGTCGCAGGCCTTCGGCTTGGCGACGGTCTTCTCGCAGACGTAGGCGAGACCCATCTCGTACACGCCGCTGGCGCACTTCGGGCAGGGGCCGAGCGCGGTCTGGTTGCTGAAATCGACACCCTCGCCGTCCTCGTCGTCGTCCTGGCCCTGGCCGAAGTCGAACTCCAGCTTGTAGTTGCTGTTCTCCTCGTCGCGCACGATCTTCAGGATCGCGGCGAAAGGCCGGCCCATCTTGGAGCGGAAGCCTTGCAGCGGACCGATCTCGCGTTTCTGCAGCAATTCCTCGACCTCGGCGATCTCGAACTGGCGGCTGCCGGGGATCTTGGTCATCGAGAATTCGCACTTCGTACAGGCGAAGCGGCGATAGTTTTCCTTCACCACGCCGCCGCAATTCGGGCACGGCGTCTTCAGCGTCGCATAGTCGCCGGGGATGGTGTCGTTGTTGTATTCCTTCGCGCGCTTGACGATGATCTGCGTCATCTGCGCAATCTCGCGCATGAATTCCTCGCGGCTGATCCTGCCGCGCTCCATCTGCGACAGCTTGTATTCCCATTCGCCGGTCAGCTCGGGCAGCGTCAGTTCATCCACGCCGAGGCCGCGCAGCAGCGTCATCAGCTGGAAGGCTTTGGCAGTCGGGATCAGGTCGCGGCCTTCGCGCAGCAGGTATTTTTCGTTCAGCAGGCCTTCGATGATGGCCGCACGTGTCGCCGGCGTGCCCAAGCCCTTGCCGGCCATCGCCTCGCGCAGGTCTTCGTCTTCCACCAGCTTGCCCGCGCCTTCCATCGCGGAGAGCAGCGTCGCTTCCGTGTAGCGCGCAGGTGGCTTGGTGACGAGTCCGTTGGCGTTGACCTTCTCGGTCTTCACCTTCTCGTCCTTGGCCACTGGCACCAGCGTGCCGGCGTTTTCCTTGTCGTCGTCGTTTGCTGCTTCCTTGCCGTAGATCGCCAGCCAGCCGGCATTGGTCATCACCTTGCCTTCGGTCTTGAAGGTATGGCCGGAGACTTCGGTGAAGCGGGTCGTCACGAGATACTCGGCTGCAGGGAAGAAGACCGCCATGAAGCGGCGCACCACCATGTCGTACAGCTTCTGCTCGGGCTCGGACAGGTTCTTCGGCGCCTGCAGCGTCGGGATGATCGCGAAGTGGTCGCTGATCTTCGTGTTGTCGAAGATGCGCTTGTTCGGCTTCACCCAGTTCTTGTCGATGATCTGCTTCGCGAACTGGTGGTAATTGTTGTTCTCCTTCACAACCTCGAGCGTCTGCCTGACCGTGCTGATGTAGTCTTCCGGCAGGTGGCGCGAGTCGGTACGCGGATAGGTCAGCACCTTGTGCTTTTCATACAGCGCCTGCGCCAGCGCGAGGGTATTCTTCGCGGAAAAACCGAAGCGCGAGTTGGCTTCGCGTTGCAGGCTGGTCAGGTCGAAGAGGGCGGGCGACAGCTGCGTCGCCGGCTTTGCTTCCTCGGTGACGGTGCCCTGCTTGCCGCGGCAGGCGGCGACGATGGACTCGGCAGCGGCCTTGCTCCACAGGCGCTCGGCTTTCTTTTCCGGGTCGGTTTCGTCCTTCTTGAACTTGGTGTCCAGCCAGCGGCCTTCGTAGATGCCCGCGGCACACACGAACTCCGCGCGCACTTCCCAGTAGTCGCGCGGTAAGAAATTCTTGATCTTCTCCTCGCGCTCCACCACGATCGACAGTGTCGGTGTCTGCACGCGACCGACAGTAGTCAGGTAGAAACCGCCGTCCTTGGAGTTGAACGCGGTCATCGCGCGAGTGCCGTTGATGCCGATCAGCCAGTCGGCTTCACTGCGGCAACGCGCGGCGTCGGCGAGCGGCAACATGTCCTTGTCGTCGCGCAGTTTGGCAAAACCGTCGCGGATCGCGGCCGGCGTCATGGACTGCAGCCACAACCGCTTGATCGGTTGCTTGGCCTTGGCGTACTGCATGATCAGGCGGAAAATCAGCTCACCCTCGCGCCCCGCGTCACATGCGTTGACGACGTTGGTCACATCCTTGCGCTTGAGCAGCTTGGTCAGCACCTTCAGGCGCGACTCGGTCTTGGCGATCGGCGTCACCGCGAAGTGCGGCGGGATCATCGGCAAATGCGTGAATGTCCATTTGCCGCGCTTGACGTCATATTCTTCCGGCACGCCGATCTCGACCAGGTGGCCGACGGCGGAGGACAGCACGTACTCGTCGGATTCAAAGTACTCATCGTGCTTCGCGAAGCCGCCGATCGCCTTCGCGATGTCGTTCGCGACTGAGGGCTTCTCTGCGATGATGAGGGTCTTAGTCATAAAGTGGTCTCGAATGTGGCAGGTATGTGCGCTTATATATAGACAGCAAAGCGGCAAGCAAGGGGCAGCCGAAAATCTTGCCCGGTAAAAACACTAACAATATATCAACGATCCGGAGTTTTAGCGGCCAATGATAAGCGGGTTGCGGCGAAAACCGCAAGCGAGGAGGGGCGGGAATCGTGGCGGCAAGCGGCGGCAGCCCGGTTTGGCCGGTCGGCGACATGCAAGCCGATGCGCGGCAACGCGCACTTGCTGCGCTGCCATCAATGCATCAGGCGCGGTTCGGAGTCTTCGTCCGTCGAGAACAATTCGTCAAAAATCAGCGCATCGGGTTCCTTACCCTGGCTCCACAAGACCATCAGGACAATGACTTTGAGCTTGTCCAGTGATACTTGGGAATCGCTGACGGCAAGCGCGCGCTCGATGATGATTTCGCGCTGGATCGGGTCGATGACATGGGCGGACTCGAGGAATTGCAGGAAACCGACGGCTTCCGTGCCCAGCACGTCCAGTTCCTGCTGCGCGTAGATGCGCATACCGAAGGAAAAGGCGGTTTGCTGCGGATAGCTTTCAGCAAACTCGTTGGTGGCCTCTGCGAGGTCAGTCAGCCAGCCCAGCGCCTTGGAAATCTCTTCTTCCTCGAAGCCGATCGCCGACAGCTTCTTCATCAGCGCTTCCGAATCCGGGCAAGCGTCCGGCCGATAGTAGGTTTCGTAGAGATAAACGAGAACGTCAAACATGATTTACTGTAGCGTTAAGGCCGTTTTGCCGCACGCGGCGCCGCGACCAGGTTGCAAAAAATGACACGCTCAAGTTGCGCTTCCTGTTAAAACGCGATGCTGCTACGCACAGGAAAAAGCGTTGTCATGCCAGCGACAGTACAAGGTTTATCGGGCCTTACGATTACAGCATATCCCAAAATCGGGAACTCGGACAGAACATTCGGTTTCAGGGTGTTGCGAGACGGCGCACCATTCCGCCCGGGAGCAATTCGATGAATCCGTCCATTTCGAGCGTGAGCAGCTCGGCATTCACGTCGGCGATGTCCATTTCACAACGAAGGGCGAGTGCATCCGGTGCGACGGGATCATAGCCCATCGCATCCAGAATTCGGGACGCGCGAGCGGGTTTCGTGGCGGTCGAAGATGCGGAGGGGAGCGGCGTCGTGGGCAGGGTGAATCGCAGCTCCTCGAGTATGTCCTGAGCGGACTCGACCAGCTTCGCGCCCTGCTTGATCAGCAGGTGGCAGCCCTTGGACAGCGGCGAATGGATGGAGCCGGGGATGGCGAACACATCGCGTCCCTGGTCGCCCGCCATGCGGGCAGTGATCAGCGAACCCGATTGCGCGGCTGCTTCGACCACCAGCACGCCCTGCGAAAGACCCGAGATGATGCGGTTGCGGCGGGGGAAGTTGGCTGCGTGTGCGCCCATGCCCAGCGGGTATTCGCTGATGATGCAGCCGCCATCAGCAATGCGATGGGCGAGTGTGCGGTTGCGGGCGGGGTAAACAATATCCGCGCCGGTGCCGATTACCGCGACAGTGGAACCGGTGCCGCGCAGGCCGCCGGTGTGTGCGGCAGTGTCGATTCCCAAGGCCAGCCCGGAGATGATGGTGAGCCCGGCCTCGCTCAGCGCAAGCGAGAATTGTTCGGCGTTGACCGTGCCCTGTGTCGTCGCATTCCGGCTGCCGACGACGGCAACCGCCGGGCGGGGCAGGAGTGCGAGTCGTCCCTTCGCATAGATGATCAGCGGCGGATCGGCGATGTCGAGCAGGGACTGGGGATACTGATCATCGGTCAGCGTCAGCACATGGTTGCCTGGCTGTGCCGCCCACTCCAGTGTCTTGTCGATCTGCGCGCGCGTCTCGTCGGACAGCGGCGCCGCAAGTGCGCGCGCCAAGGGTTCGGCGACAATCTGCCGCAATGCGGACAGGTCGGCAGAGAAAATATTATCAGGGAGTCCGAATGCTGCCAGCAGCTTGCGCGCTGTGCCGGGGCCTACCCCGGGTATGCGTTCCAGTCTGATCCACTGCGCGAGTTCATGCGCCCGGTCGGCTTGTGTCATGCGTACGGCGAGTGCTTATTCCGGCGACCTGGCAACGTCGCCCACTTGCACGGTATCGGTCACCTGCATCACCAGTCCGTAGGCGACGGCGTCGAACACGCGGAAGATGAACAGGCTGCCGTACTGGTGGTCGGGCAGCTTCACCTGCTGGCGGCCCCACGGCCCGAAGGACCAGAACGAGCCGTTGTCGGTGCGGTCGGGGACGATCTGGCCATAGCGGTAGAGTTCGAGGACAGTGCCCATGTCGAGGCCATCTTTTGCGCCGCGGTTGATCGAGACGATCTGGTTCTGGCCGGCCTGGGTAACGCCGCCGTAAACCGACATGATGCGAGCAGTCACTTCCTTTTCCGGCGGATGCGGTACGTAATTGAGAATCGGTGTCGGCGGCACAGGCATCAGGCGGTCGCCCACGCCCATTTCCTGTTTTACGCTGACCACGTTGAACACATGCGCTTCATCGGGCGTCCGTGCAGGACGCTCGAGCTTGATTGTGCCCAGGTATGCTGCTTCATAGGCGATCACGGCATTGGTGTCGGGATCGCGCAGCGGAATGCCGGGACGGAAGACCTGGAAGGACGTGCCGGAATTGATTACGCCACGGACGTAGGCCTTGTCATCCTTGCCGAGCATGACACGTCCTTCTTGCGTGGCGACGATGCGCGGCGCACCGTTCAGATCGCCTTCGCCAATGATCAGCGGCTGCGACAGGAAGGGTTCGATCACATTCGACGGAATGGCGGGGACGGCTTCCTGTCCCAGGCCTTCGGTACGCAGTTGCGGTTCCAGCTTGACGTTCTGCGAGCTGCGTCCGCTCTGGGAATCGCCGCCTACCGGCTTGCCGAGGCGCAGGCGGCCGGCGGCGCGGTCGAAGTAAACAATCTGGCCGGGATAAATCAGGTGCGGATTGCGAATTTCTTCCTTGTTCATGCCCCAGACCTGCGGCCAGCACCAGGGATTCTGCAGGAAGCGGCCGGAAATGCCCCAGAGCGTATCGCCCCGGACGACGGTGTGCTGGTCGGGCGCATTCGGCAGGAAGGCACAGCGCGGGTTGTTCATCGCTGCTTCGCCTGCTGCAAGCGCGCTGCCGTAGGCGGAGGAAAGCGCGAGAACGAGGGCGGCTGTGCTAAACTTTTTCATAGTCTGTCCGGTAAATGTGGCTCGAAACAAGTACGATTATTACTCGCCACTGCATGTTGTCAGCATGTTAATTGTTGCCTGACAAAACTTGTCAAATTGAATCAAATTCTGCACATAAATCCTTGAACTAGCAAGAGAAACGACGCTCCTAGTCGGTGCAGCTGTTGCGCAAAAGCCGTATGCCTATACTCAATATTCTTCGCTATCCCGATCCGCGCTTGCACAAGGTCGCCAAGCCGGTGGCCGTGTTTGACGAGCGCCTCAAGAGGCTCGCCGCCGATATGGCCGAGACCATGTACGACGCACCCGGCGTCGGTTTGGCCGCGACCCAGGTCGACGTGCACGAGCAGTTGATCGTGATCGACGTGTCGGAAACGCACGACAACCTGCAGGTCTTCATCAACCCCGAAATCGTCTGGGCGAGCGAAGAGAAGCAGGTGTACGACGAGGGCTGCCTGTCGGTGCCCGGTATCTACGACGGCGTCGAGCGTCCGGCCAGGGTCAAGGTGCGTGCCTACGACCTCGACGGCAAACAGTTCGAGGTGGACGCGGACGGCCTGCTCGCGGTTTGCATCCAGCACGAAATGGATCACCTGAAGGGCAAGGTGTTCGTCGAGTACCTGTCGCCGCTCAAGCGTAATCGCATCAAGACCAAGCTGCAGAAGGAAGAGCGGGAGATGGCAAAGCAGCGCAAGGCTGTCGCCGGCGCCAGCTGATCCCGACGCCGGCTTTGTCCGGCGCCTTCGCCTCATTCCGCGGCCGGCAGCGAATGCTTGCACGGCCGTTTTCTTTTTCGCCCGCCTCTTCCAACAAGATCAATATGCGAGTCATCTTTGCCGGCACCCCCGAATTTGCCGCGGTTGCCCTCAAGTCCCTGCATGACGCCGGATTCGAGATCCCGTTGGTATTCACCCAACCCGATCGCCCCGCCGGCCGCGGCATGCAGTTGCAGGCTTCTCCGGTCAAGCAGTTCGCCGTCGCGCATGGCATTCCGGTCGCGCAACCGGTGTCGCTGAGGTTGAACGGCAAGTATCCGCAGATTGCCGAAGAGGCGCATGCGCTGCTGCATTCCACGCCGCACGACGTGATGGTGGTCGCCGCTTACGGCCTGATCCTGCCGCGCAGCGTGCTCGATATCCCGCAGCACGGCTGCATCAACATCCATGCATCGCTGCTGCCGCGCTGGCGCGGCGCCGCGCCGATCCACCGTGCCATCGAAGCCGGGGACGCGCAGACCGGCGTGACCATCATGCAGATGGAGGAGGGGCTGGATACCGGTCCGATGATGCTGATGGAAAGCATGCCGATCGACGCGACGGACACGACTGCCAGCCTGCACGACAAGCTGGCTGAGCTGGGTGGACGCATGATCGTCGAGGCCCTGCGCAAGCTGGAACAGGGTACCCTTTCTGCAACGCCGCAGCCGGAAGAGGGCGTGACTTATGCGGCAAAGATCGCCAAGGAAGAGGCTGCGCTCGATCTCACGCAGCCGGCGGAAGTGCTCGCCCGCAAGATCCGCGCGTTCAATCCCTTCCCCGGCGCAACTGCTGCATTCAATGATGTGCCGGTCAAGTTCTGGCGCGCAGAGCCGGTGTCAGTTGCACAAGCTGAGCCGGGAAAGGTACTGGCTGCTTCGGCGCAGGATGGCGTCGTGGTCGCCTGCGGAAAGGGGGCGCTGCGTGTGCTGGATCTGCAGAAACCCGGCGGCAAGCGCCTGCCGGCCGCCGAGTTTCTGAAGGGATTCCCGCTGGAAGGCGGCCGGTTCGCCTGATTACACGTGGATCTGGCGGCCGCCGGCGAACGACCAGTTTTCCCACGCGGTTTCCTTGAAGACCACCATTACCTGCTCTGCGTCGAGGCCTGGCGCGCGCCCGATCCCTTCGAAGATGTCAGCCAGGATCTTTTTCTTGACCTTGACGCTTCGACCGACGGATAACAGGATTTCAATCAGCACGAAATCGTCTGTCCGGGGCGACGAGAGATCGGGATACCCCGGGTCATAGCGGAAATCCTCCGCGTCCAGTTCCAGCACGCGGTGAAAACGGTCAGTTTCCGGCACGCCCGAGGCGACCAGCGCCTGGTGGACTGCCTTCAGCACATCCGACTTGAACGCCGGCGTTTTACCTTTGCGAATGGTAAGGGTGACAAGCGGCATGGCGGGTCTCCTATGGGTTAGCGCACTTCGAGAGAAGTGATCTTTGCGGTCGTCAGCACTTCGGCAAAGCTGTCCGATACTTCGGTCAGTGCGGCTCTGTGCAGTTCCGCATGGCCAACGATGCCGCCATCCCATGCCTCGATGGAGCGTGTGGCGCTGGCATCGCCGGCGACGATAGCCTGATACCCCAGAGGACGGGCATCACGCGCGGCTGTCGATACACACATGTGCGTCATCAGCCCGCAGATGATCAGCGTCTTGATGTCCCTTGCCTGCAACTGCTTGTGCAGGTCGGTACTCGCGAAGCTGCTGGCGGTGGTTTTCGGCACGACGGTGTGATGCGGTGCCGGGAGGATGTCGGGATGGAAGGCGACGGTTTGGCCGTCCTGTGCAAACAAGGGGCCGCCTGCGGGGCCGAGATGCTGGATGTGGAAGACCGGCATGCCATGCGCATCTGCGAACGCGATCAATTCCTTCGCCTTGGCCATCGCGGCCTGGCCGTCTGGAATCGGCATCCTGCCACCCTCAAAGTATTCCAGTTGGAAATCGATGACGAGCAGCGCCGTCGTACTGGCACGTAGCGTGGTGGTGGCTGGGGCGCTGCTGATGGCGCGCATGGTGGGGTATGACATGTTTCCTCCTGTGTTGGAAATGTCGAAAGCTTAAGGCGCGACTGGCGGCAGAAAAACGGGCTGCAGCGAACAGGATTTGTGCCGCAATGGCACGAATCGCAAGCATGCAGCCATGATGCCGAAATGCAAGAAACTTAACAAATTGCATGTCCTTAACCAAGCCCTTGATTTCCCGTATAATTTTCTTGCGCCGATTTGATTGAACAAGTCAAACCAGCTTGCGGGCGCCAGGGTGCATCCCATGAGGGATAGTCCCATTAATAAATGCAGCTAAAGCGGAGATCAGACCCGGTCCTGCTTTGCTGGCCGGGTTTTTTGTTTTCTGTGAGATCAAAATGAAACGCGACGCCGTCTCTTCCACCGAAGCGCTCCTGCGCGATCTGCTGTCCCAACGCATCCTCATCCTCGACGGTGCAACGGGCACCATGATCCAGCAATACAAGCTGACGGAAGAGGACTACCGCGGCGAGCGTTTCGCCGATTTTTCGGTGCCGGGCAAGGAGTTGTTCATCAAGGGCAATAACGACCTGCTCGTGCTGACGCAGCCGAAGGTCATCAGCGAGATCCATGAGAAATATCTCGCCGCCGGCTCGGACATCATCGAGACCAATACCTTCGGCGCGACCAGCGTGGCGCAGGACGATTACCACATGGGCCATCTCGCCTACGAGATGAACGTGGCAGCGGCCAGGCTTGCGCGGGCGGCCTGCGAGAAGTATTCGACCCCGGACAAGCCGCGCTTCGTCGCCGGTGCGG
Source organism: uncultured Noviherbaspirillum sp. (assembly GCA_966212545.1). Taxonomy (GTDB): domain Bacteria; phylum Pseudomonadota; class Gammaproteobacteria; order Burkholderiales; family Burkholderiaceae_D; genus Noviherbaspirillum. The sequence continues at coordinate 12,746 of CBIHRW010000074.1, read as the reverse complement.
TCGGCCCGACGCCGAAGACGGCGTCGATTTCCCCCGACGTCAACGACCCGGGCGCACGCAACGTCACCTTCGACCAGCTGGTCGCGGCTTACCATGAACAGGTGCGCGGCCTCGTTGACGGCGGCTCCGACGTCCTGCTCGTCGAAACCATTTTCGATACGCTCAACTGCAAGGCCGCCCTGTTCGCGATCGATACCTACTTCGAGGAATCCGGCAAGCGTTTGCCGATCATGATTTCCGGCACCGTGACCGATGCCTCCGGCCGTATCCTGTCCGGCCAGACCGTACCGGCTTTCTGGCATTCGGTCCGCCATGCCAAGCCGCTGACGATTGGCCTGAACTGCGCGCTCGGCGCCGCCGTGATGCGTCCGTATGCAGAAGAGCTGTCCAAGATTGCCGATACCTTTGTCTGCATCTATCCGAACGCCGGGCTGCCCAATCCGATGGCCGAGACCGGCTTCGATGAGACGCCGGATGTCACCTCCTCGCTGCTGAAGGAATTCGCGCAGAGCGGCTTCGTCAACATCGCCGGCGGCTGCTGCGGCACCACGCCCGACCATATTCGCGCCATCGCTGCGGAGCTGAAAAGCATCGCCCCGCGCAAGGTGCCGACGAGCGATCACCGTATGAAGCTGTCCGGTTTGGAGCCCTTCATCATCGACAACGAATCGCTGTTCGTGAATGTCGGCGAGCGTACCAACGTGACCGGCTCCAAGGCCTTCGCACGCATGATCCTGAATGAGCAGTACGACGAGGCGCTGTCGGTCGCGCGCCAGCAGGTCGAGAACGGCGCGCAGATCATTGACGTCAACATGGACGAGGCGATGCTCGATTCCGTCGCGGCGATGACGCGCTTCCTCAACCTGATCGCGTCCGAGCCGGACATCGCACGCGTGCCCATCATGATCGACTCGTCCAAGTGGTCTGTGATCGAGGCGGGCCTGAAGTGCGTGCAGGGCAAGGCGGTGGTCAACTCGATTTCAATGAAGGAGGGCGAAGAGGAATTCCTGCGCCAGGCGACACTGTGCCGCCGCTACGGCGCGGCCGTCATCGTGATGGCCTTCGATGAAACCGGCCAGGCCGATACCTTCGAGCGCAAGATCGAAATCTGCGCGCGTGCATACAAACTGCTCACCGAGAAGGTCGGATTCCCGCCGGAAGACATCATCTTCGATCCGAACATCTTTGCGATCGCGACCGGCATCGAGGAGCACAACAACTACGCGGTCGACTTCATCAATGCGACGCGCTGGATCAAGGAAAACCTGCCGCATGCGAAGATCAGCGGCGGCGTGTCCAACGTCAGCTTCTCCTTCCGCGGCAACGATCCGGCGCGTGAGGCGATCCATACCGTCTTCTTGTACCACGCGATCAAGGCCGGCCTGACGATGGGTATCGTCAATGCCGGCATGGTCGGCGTGTACGACGACCTCGATCCGGAACTGCGCGAGCGCGTGGAAGACGTGGTGCTGAACCGCCGTGAGGATGCGACCGAGCGCATGATCGAATTCGCCGCTACGCTGAAGGCGGGCGCGAAGAAGGAAGAGCAAAGCCTAGAATGGCGCAACGACCCGGTGGAGAAGCGTCTTGCACACGCGCTGGTACTCGGCATTACACAATGGATCGTCGAAGACACCGAAGAGATGCGCGTCAAGACGCTGGAAGCCGGCGGCCGTCCGATCAACGTGATCGAAGGCCCGCTGATGGACGGCATGAACATCGTCGGCGACCTGTTCGGCCAGGGCAAGATGTTCCTGCCGCAGGTGGTGAAGTCGGCACGCGTGATGAAGCAGGCGGTCGCGCACCTGATTCCGTACATTGAAGAAGAGAAGCGCCTCGAGGAACAGCGCACCGGTATTGCGGCCAAGCCGAAGGGCAAGATCGTGATCGCCACCGTAAAGGGAGACGTGCACGACATCGGCAAGAACATTGTGTCGGTGGTCCTCCAGTGCAACAACTTCGAAGTGGTGAACATGGGCGTGATGGTGCCCTGTTCCGAGATCCTCGCGAAGGCGAAGGCGGAGAATGCCGACATCATCGGCCTGTCCGGCCTGATCACGCCTTCGCTGGAAGAGATGGCTCACGTCGCGAAGGAAATGCAGCGCGACCCGCATTTCCGCATGCTGAAGATTCCGCTGCTGATTGGCGGCGCAACGACCAGCCGCGCGCACACAGCGGTGAAGATCGCGCCGAACTATGAAGGTCCGGTGGTCTACGTGCCGGACGCATCGCGCTCGGTGTCGGTGGCGCAATCGCTGCTGACGCAGGAGCAGCGCGACCAGTACATCGAAGAGATCAAGGGTGATTACGAGCGCATCCGTGAGCAGCATGCGAACAAGAAGGCGGTGCCGATGGTGACGCTGGCCGAGGCGCGCGCGAACAAGGCGAAGCTCCAGTTCGAACCGGTGAAGCCGAAGTTCATCGGCCGCCGCGTGTTCAAGAACTACGACCTCGCGACGCTGGCGCAATACGTCGACTGGGGCCCGTTCTTCCAGACCTGGGACCTCGCCGGTCCGTTCCCTGCGATCCTCAAGGACGAAGTGGTGGGCGAGCAGGCCAGCAAGGTCTACGAAGAAGGCCAGGCGATGCTGAAGAAGCTGATCGACGGCCGCTGGCTGACTGCCAACGGTGTGATCGCGCTTCTGCCGGCCAATACCGTCAACGACGACGATATCGAGATCTATACCGACGAGACACGCACCAAGGTGGCATTCACCTACTACGGCGTGCGCCAGCAGACGGCAAAGCCTGTGATCGACGGCGTCGCGCGCCCGAACCAGTGCCTCGCCGATTTCATCGCGCCGAAGTCATCCGGCATTGCCGACTACATCGGCCTGTTTGCGGTGACAGCGGGTATCGGCATCGAGAAGCATGAGAAGCGCTTTGAAGATGCGCACGACGATTACAGCAGCATCATGCTGAAGTCGCTCGCCGACCGTCTCGCCGAAGCGTTTGCCGAACATCTGCACGAGCGCGTCCGCAAGGATCTGTGGGGTTACGCCCCCGACGAATCGTTCTCGAACGAGGATCTGATCAAGGAATCCTACCGCGGCATCCGCCCGGCACCGGGCTACCCGGCTTGCCCGGAGCACACGGTGAAGGCCGACATGTTCAAGCTTCTGCAATGCGACGAGGTCGGCATGCACGTGACCGAGTCCTTCGCGATGTTCCCGGGCGCATCCGTGTCCGGCTTCTACTTTGCGCATCCGGAGTCGAAGTACTTCGTGGTCGGCAAGATCGGCGAAGACCAGGTTGCCGACATGTCTGCACGGCGCGGCGCGGCAAAGGAAGATGTGGAACGTTGGCTGGCGCCGAACCTGTAACGGCCGTCAGATGAGAAAACGCCACCGACAAGGTGGCGTTTTCTTTTGGGCGTGCTTGGACGTGCGACTGTCAGGCGTGCCGCGCCACGCTGTCGCTCCATTCGAAGGCCGACAGTTGCAGGTTGTAGAGGTCTTCCGACGACAGGTGGAGTCGTTCGACGAGGTTGTCGAGCATCGGTCCAGCTTCCTCGATGCGTTCCATTTGCTCGACCAGGCTCAACAGGTCGCCATAGATGCCCTTGCGTTGCAACAGCGCGTCGCAGACAGCGTCGACCACCGCGACCTGCTGCAGGATTTCCTCCATCGGGATCGAAAACAGCGTATCCATCAGCGACATGATGCCTACCGTGAAGGCGGTATCGGCCATGCCGCGATTGCGCGGTTCGATCTGTTGGGCAATCAGTTCAAGCAACTTGCCGCGCGTGGTCGCCAGCCTGAGCAGCGGCGTCATCGCCTGGCCCTTCTTGCAGGGTTCGGCATACAACATGATCTGCAGCCAGCGCCGCAACTGATTGCGGCCCAGGACCATCAGCGCCTGGGTGACGGAATCGATGCGGCGCGGCGCGCCGACCGCCGGCGTGTTCACCAGGCGCAGCAGGTTGAAGCAGAGCGATACGTCCTTCTTGATGCTGTGTTCGATGTCCGAATTGTCCGCGTCCGAATTAATCTGCGACATCAATTGCATGATGGCCAGCTGCGACGGTGAGAGCTTCTTGCCGCTGAGGATAACGGGCTTGGCGAAGTAATAGCCCTGGAAGAAATCGAAGCCGAGTTTAAGGCAGGTCTGGAACTGTTCCTGGGTCTCGACCTTTTCCGCGAGCAGTTTCTTGTTTGCGGCCTTGAAGCGTGGCGTAAGCTTCAGCAGGGCAGACAGCGGCATGTCGCGCAGATCGAATTTGATTACCTCCACCAGGGGGAGCAGCATCTGCACGTCTTCCGTGTCGGTGATCACGTCGTCCAGCGCGAAACGGAAACCGTCGGCCACGAGCTGTTCGACGCGCGCAAGGATTTCCGGCGTGACCTTCATCGTCTCGACGATCTCGAGTACCACCTTCTCGCGCGGCAGGAACCTGAAGATGTCGCTCATCAGCACGGCCGCGTCGACGTTCAGGTAGCCGACCGAATCGCCGATCACCTTTTCCATCCCGAGCTGCGACGCGTGTGCAATCACTGATGCGGTTGCAGACAAATCGCTCGTTACCCTGGCCGGACCGGCCGCGGCATTGCGGAACAGGAGCTCATAGGCAACCAAGGCCTGGCCCCGGTCGAGGATAGGCTGGCGCGCGAGGAAGAACTCACGCACGCGTAAGGGTCTTCCGCTCCCGGAGCCCGTTGTGGATTCGGCGCTTATCACGTTCTTGTTGTTCTCGTTGTTGAGATGCCATAAGTCCCGCTCTAACTGCCGGGCCACGGGATGGCACGCACAAAAAACAAGTGCGCACAGGTCGTATGGGTTGCGGAAGCGGTGGTGCCGCTGCACTGCATGCGCTGACGGCGTGACCTGGGACTGCAACGCATACGGCCTGTTCGCACTTTCTGCCAGACAAAGCCGGATGCCGAACGATACATACACTCTAGCGCATTTTTGTTGCAATCATGCAACTTTCAATTGTGCAGTGCACTGCCATGCATGGTTAAGGTGCTTGAAGCGTGCACTTACCCTCGTCATCTTTGCTACGGGGCGGCGCAATGGCTGGCATCAGGCTATGCTGCCGCTCAGACGGCGATCGGTTCGCCTTCCACGAAGACTTTCAGTTGGCCGCGTTCGAACTGCGTCCAGGTCTCATTGGTCGTGAGCGGCGCAGTGACGATGATTGCGACCCGATCCTGCGGCGTGGTCACTTGCGCGAAATCGACGCTCAAGTCCTCGTCCGACAGTTTGGCCGTCGCAAAAGGATACTTGCGCACGATGTAGTGGAGGTCGGTGGAGCAGTGCGCAAAAAGGGCTGTGCCGTCCGAGAGCATCATGTTGAAGGTGCCGTGCGACGCGATCTCTGCAGTCAGCGCGCGCAACGCAGCAGCCAGGTCCTCCAGGGGCGGGCAGGTATCGCCGAACTGCCGGCGCAGTTGCTGGAGTACGTAGCAGAACGCCTGCTCGCTATCGGTCGTGCCAACCGGGCGGAATGCGCCGTCCAGGGTGGGCGCAAAGTTCTTCAGGTCGCCGTTGTGCGCAAACACCCAGTAGCGTCCCCAGAGTTCACGCACGAAAGGATGGCAGTTTTCCAGCGAGACGCGTCCCTGCGTCGCCTTGCGGATGTGGGCGATGACATTTTTCGACTTGATCGGACACCGTTTGATGAGCTCTGCGATCGGCGACGCGACGGCCGATTCATAGTCGACGAAGTGGCGCACGCCCGCACCTTCGAAGAAGGCGATACCCCAGCCGTCCTTGTGCTCGTCGGTGCGGCCGCCACGCGTGGCGAAACCTGTAAAACTGAACACGATGTCCGTAGGGACATTGCAGTTCATGCCGAGTAGCTGACACATGATGCGAAACCGGAATGGACGTGAGATCACAACATATCACGACCCGGGGACATTTGTGGTGTGCGGATCACCAAATCCAGGGATCTGACTCCGGCCGTGGAAACGCCTGTGCCATGAAGTCGACGAAGCTGCGCACCTTCGCCGACAGCAGGCGGCGGCTCGGATAGACCAGCACCACGGTGAGCTGCCCGAGCTCATGGTTCGGCAGCAGCCTGATCAGGCGGCCCGCGGCGAGGTCGTCTCCGAGTGCGAAAGACGGGCGGATCATGATGCCCATGCCTGCCAGCGCGCATTGCCGCAGCAGCTCGCCGTTATTGGAGATCACCTTGCTGCTGATCGGGATGTTGACCGTCTCGCCGTCCAGTCCGCGCGCAGGCCAGTAGTGCCGCAACTGTTCATAGGAGAAATTCAGGCAGGCATGCTTTGAAATCTCCTGCAGGGTGCGCGGTGCGCCGTGCGTATTGACGTACTTCGGCGACGCGCACAGGATCGCTTCGGAGACGGCGAGCTGGCGCGCGATCATGCTGCCGTCGAACTTCTGGAAGTCGATGAAGATACCCGCGTCAAAACTGTCTTCCACCAGGTCCACGGAGCGGTCGGAGAGCGTGACATCGAGGGTGACGTCGGGATACTTGGCGGCAAAGGCGGGTAGCAGGTGGGCGAACTGCGCCTGACCGAAGCCGAGGTGGGAATAGAGGCGCAAGGTGCCGCTCGGCTTCTTCGACTGCGAGGATGCGATCGCTTCGGCATCTTCGATTTCCTGAAGGATCTGCAGCACGCGCTCGAGGTAGGCATGGCCGGTTTCCGTCAGCGACAGGCGGCGCGTAGTGCGGTTCAGAAGGCGCGTGCCGAGATGTTCCTCAAGATCGGCGACGTGCCGCGTGACGACCGCATTGGAGATATCCAGCGCTTTGCCGGCACCCGCGAAACTGCCTTGCTCGACGACTTTGGCAAATACCCGCATCGATTGGAGTCTGTCCATGTTTGCTGTTTATTGTTTCCAAATGGGAAATAGTGTCTTGCGATTATTCGTCTTTTTTGTGAATCGCGCAATCTCTACACTGTGACTCATCGATGAGCGAGATTGGGTCGCCGCCGAAGCAGTAAGCAACGCACACCACCTGAACCGAACAACCGACGCAAATAACTGATTGGGAGCCTCAAAATGAATGCAAAAAATATCTTCACCGCTGTTGCCGCCATGTCCGCCTTTGCCGCTGCCGGCAGCGTCTTTGCCGCCGACAACGGCATGTACGTCGAGCACCTCAATGTGCCGACCAACAAAACCCGTGCCGAAGTCCGCGCCGAACTCGAGCAGGCTTATACGTCCGGCCGCCTCGCCGGCAACCGCGAATTCGTCGAACACATTCATGTGGCATCCAGCAAGAGCCGCGAAGAAGTCCGCAGCGAAGCTGTCCAGGCAGCGCGCAACCAATCCGGGCGCTCGCTGTATTTCGGCGGCTAACCGCCAGGCGGATATCTACCCCTTAACTCATCGAATAGCTGCAACAAGGCGTGCCACCGCCACGCCTTTTTTCTTGCGTGTGCCGTCCTTCTGCATGATGAAATATCCCGGTGTGGAAATAGCGGAGGACCGCGGTGCGTTTCGGAACGCTCATTTGATTAACGTTCGATGACACCGCTCTTTCCTCGCTGTCCGGCAATGCATAGCGCTTGCCGCGGTCGTGCCGCCGGTACCTGGCTTTCGTGCATGCCAGGCTGACATGCCTGCAAGAAGTGTTTGCGGTCGTTCCGATGATGTGCGATGACACACTTGCGGACAGGGTTCGTGCCGCTTTCTTATAGGTCGATGAAGAAGATCAATCGAATCAAGCAGTTGGAATATTGGCATGCGGCTTGCGATAGGCGAGGTGACTGACGTGTGCGGCAGGAGTTTTTGTTGCATGTACTGCCCGCCGTCGACCCTCTCCGGTTCCCGCCATTGTCTGCGCAAGCAGGCGTGGCGGGTTTTTTATTGCGCGAGCCTTTCTGACGCGTGCACGCACACAGCATGCGTGCCGTAGCAATGCCGGTCAGCGTGGTTTCGACCATGCCTGCTGCGAATGGAAAGACGGCAAGGCGGGCGTTTCTTTACAAATCTCGACACTGCCTGCATGGAAATCATTGATGAATGGGCGAAATGTCAGGGCGTCCCGAACGCATCGAAATCATGCAAGACTGATCGAATTGCGATTTCATTCCCTGTTTCGCAATCGGATACCCCTGTAACGTGCGCCTGACGGCGATTGATGCCAGCCCGATATGGCATTCATGGAAAGGCGTTTGCGGTTACTCACCTCACCTGCCGTTCGAAAATCTTGCTGGCCCCGAGCCGCGGATACATCGTCGGACAGATGTGTTCATCCTCATGCTCCAAATACAAGACAAATCAAGCGTTTGCGCCAACAGGCGCAGGTTTTGCATGAAGTCGGCGCCCGCCAAAGGCACGAGGTGAGGCGGCATCGTCCCGATGCCATCCGCCGGGCGAGTCTGTTCTGAGCATGAGGGAAGCAATATGACGCAATCGAGAAAGCAAGAGTCGAAACAGGCAGCAAGACATGAGGGCGCGCGCGCTACCTACCGCTCGCGCCCTCATGACATCCACAACCTTTACGTCAGCCTCAAGCAGTGGCGCATCTTCCACGCGGTCATCGATTGCGGCGGCTTCGCGGAAGCAGCCAAATCGCTGCACCTGAGCCAGTCCACCATCAGCTACACCATATCGAAGCTCCAGGACCAGCTCGGTACGCCGCTCTTGCGTATTGAAGGCCGCAAGGCAAATCTCACGCCGGAAGGGCGGGCCTTGCTGGAACGTTCGCGCAATGTCCTCAAGGAAGCGATCGAGCTGGAAACCTTTGCCAAGAACCTGGGGCAAGGTTGGGGGGAGGAAGTGCGCCTTGTCGTCGACCACAACTTTCCGGTGCGTCTGCTCACGCAGGCACTCAGCAAATTCACCGAAATCGGAAAAGGCGCAGCCCATGTCCGCCTGCGCGAAGTGCCGACCTTGCAAGCCGAGGACATCCTGCGTGATCCAAACGTGGACCTCGCAATCAGCGAGCGCGTGCCCCTCGGATACCTCGGCGAGCCGCTGACGGAAGTCGAGTATATCGTCGTCACGCATCCCGATCATCCGTTGATGAAGCTTGGGCGCGATGTCACCTCGATCGATCTCGCACAGCATATCCAGATCGACATGGGCCATGGCAGCAGTGCCGGCAAGTTGGTCGTGGGCGGCCCCAAGCAAATGCGGCGATGGACGATGAACAGCTTCGACACTGTCGTTGCGGCGGTTTGCGAAGGCCTGGGTTATGCCTGGTTGCCGACGCACCGCGTGCAGAAATGGCTCGAACAAGGACAACTGGCGCGCCTTTCCTTGGGCGACAGGCATCCGTACAAGTCAATGCTGTACCTGATTCACGGCCGGCCCTGGTGTGCCACCCCGGCGGCGAGCCGGTTGGCGGAGGTGCTGCGCGACTTCGCCGCCAAGGAGCAGGAGGTCCAATCGGAAGCGGCACAGTTCGGCATTGGAGCCGCCCCCCAGGACAACACCCCCTGAAAGCAATTGCATGAAGTCTTGCTGCCGCCTGCTCCAGCGGCAGCTTGCGCATGCATCGCGGGATGTGCGGCCTGAATCAGGCAAACGAAACTGGCGATGAAGCAGAAATGCTCTGGTCGGGATGACCAGACGACCTTGCGGCGCAATCTGGTACAAAGGAAGGAGGGGCGCGCCCTCTTGGACTTACTTGTGCACTTCGAGATCCGGCTTGCTGTTGGTGTTCATGAACGGAGCATGGGCGGTTGATATTGCATCGGGCCGGATATTGTATTTCTCGATCAGTCGATACAGCGTCACGCGCGACACGCCCAGCAGGGATGCGGCACGCGAAATCTGGTTGCGCGACTGGGACAGTGCACGCCGGATCATCGTCCGCTCTGCTGCGGCGCGCGCATCTTCCAGCGACATTAGCTGCGACTGGTCGTTGCTGCGGTCCAGGCCGAGGTCTTCGGGCTGGATGAATCTGCCTTCCGCCATCACTGTTGCGCGCTGCACGCGGTTGACCAGTTCGCGCACATTACCCGGCCAGGAATGGCTGAGCATCGCATTCATCGCCGCCTTGGAGAAGCCGCGCAGGCTGCGGTTGTGCATGCTCGCAAACTGGTTGAAATAGTACTTCGCGATGTCTTCGATGTCCTGTCCGCGATCCGCAAGCGGCGGCATGCTGATGCAGACCACGTTGATGCGGTAGTACAGGTCTTCACGAAAGCGGCCTTGCCGTACGGCCTCGGCCAGGTCGATATGGGTCGCCGCGATGACGCGCACATCGATCTCGATCGAGTCGTTGCCGCCGACGCGTTCGATTGTTTTCTCCTGCAGGAAGCGCAGCAGGTTGACCTGCATGTCGAAAGGCATGTCGCCGATCTCGTCGAGGAAAAGCGTGCCGCCTTGCGCCGCCTCGATGCGGCCGATCTTGCGCTGCACCGCGCCGGTGAAGGCGCCTTTCTCATAGCCGAACAGTTCGGACTGGAACAACTGCGGCGCAATGGCGCCGCAATTGACTGCGACGAAGGGGGCATCGCGGCGCGCGGACTGGCGGTGGATTGATAGCGCGGCCAGCTCCTTGCCGGTGCCGGACGGGCCGGTAATCAGGACGGATGCATCCGTGCGCGCGACCTTGTTGATCTGGCTGAACAGCTGCTGCATCTGCGGCGTGCGCCCGACCATGACAAAATCGGCATCGTCCGGAGCGGGGGTGGGCGAAGCTTCGTGTTTGACGTCGCGCATGAAGGCCATGCCCCAGGCGTGACGCAGGGTCAGCACGATATGATCCAGGTCCGCCGGCAGAGTAATGAAGTTGAACAGATGCTCGCCGATGAACTCGCGCATGCGCGGCATCGAGATCAGGTCCTGTGCGACGAGGCCGACCCAGGAGACGCGGTTGTTGCTGACGAAAGGCTCGCACTTGTCGAGGTTCGCCAGTTCGGATTCCTGCGTCACGATCAGCAGGCCGACGCGGCAACCGTTCTCCACGGCCTGATAGGCCGCATCGAGCGTGAAGCACTCGACCAGGTTCAACCCGTTGTCCCTGAGTGTTTCAGTGTAGGCGCATGGCTGCCCGTTGCGGCCAGTCAGGCGCATGACCAGAACGGCTTGGGTCGTGGATGCAGAATTGGAGACATTAAGCATGTCGCATTACCCTTGTTCGTGTTGTTTGGACCCGGGCGTTGGGCGGCGTGGTTTCGGCGCGTTTTAGGCAGATCTTGATGTCTGCGTTGGCGCTTGGAATCGCCTCGGCGTTTGTCGGAATCTGGTCCGGACGAAACGTGATCAAGGGCCGAGATTACCGCCTTTTAGTCACCCGAACAATGCCATAAACAAGGGAGTTGACAAGAACAGAATGTCCATTTGTGCTTTGTCAAATCGCGATTTCCTCTTTGAAACTAAGGAAAATAAAGGCTTTCCAGACCATTTTGCTTGGAAAGCCGCATGGATATTGAATGTCAAAAACTGTTAAATAAAAAATTAAATTTCCATGCAGAAATAATTGATGCTTGCCGCTGTGCCATCAAATCAGCCCTGCAGCGCCATAGTTGATGCCCGGAGTCCGCATATTTCTTTTCGAACGGCGTGATCGGATGGCCGGCAACGAACTGCTCGGCGCGCGCATTCACACCAGTCAGCTGTGCAAGCGCGGCAGCGAACTCTTCAACGTAGATCTGCCAGTTGCTACGGCATTCCAGTTCGCCGCCGAGGGTGATGATGGTGGGAAAAACAGGATGGCCATGCCAGCGCCGGGCGAGATGGCCGATCTTGGGCCAAGGATTGGGATAGAGGAGGAAATGCTTCTGCGGATGCACGTGCGCGGCGAGCATCAGGCGCCAGTAGTCGACGAGGTCGGCCCGCACGCAGACGAAATTGGCTGGGATCGGTGCGCTCCAGGCCGTGTTGCGCGACAGCCGGTCCGCCGATTGGTCGACGCCAATGACGAAATGGCCGGGGAAGCGCTTGGCAAGATGCCGTGTCGACAGGCCGACGCCGCAACCGGCATCGAGGATGAGCGGCAAGCTGCCGGCCTGCCGCCAGGCGGCCATGCTTGCCTCGAATGCCTCGCGGTTATAGGGCATGACGGGCTTCTTGAACTCGGATTGCGCATGCTTTGCGACAAGTCCGGCAAGATGTTCATGGATGTCGGCCTGCGCACTGGTGATCGGGCTGGAATTGGCGTACATGCAGTGTCAGTCCCAGGCCGGCGTGCGATAGATGTCGCAGGCGTAATCAACGAAGGCGCGCACCTTGGGAGAAAGATGGCGGTTGTGCGGGTAGACGGCGTAGATGTCGCGCGGGCGCATGCGGTAGGCCGGAAGGACGGGCACCAGGTCGCCGCGCTTCAAGTCGTCATGCACGATGAACGAAGCAGTCGTGGCGATGCCCACGCCGGCCAAGGCTGCAGAGCGCAGTGCAATGCCCGTATTGGACTGAAAGCTGCCGCTCACCGTGACCGTTACGTCGCCCGCATCCGGCGACGCAAAGATCCACTCGTTGGGCCGGGCAACAAGCGTGTATGTCAGGCAGTTGTGTTGGGCCAGGTCTTCCGGTTTCCGCGGGACGCCGCACCTTTTCAAGTAGGCCGGCGATGCGACCAGCATGGTGTCGGTCGTGGCGAGCTTGCGCGCCATCAGTGAAGAGTCGGGCATATCGCGCGCCAGCCGTACGGCCACGTCGAAGCCTTCCTCGATCAGATCGACGAAGCGGTCGTTGCACACGAGGTCGACCTTCAGCTCTGGATGGCGCGCCATGAAGCCCGGCAGCCAGCGTGCCATGTCGAGCGTGCCGAACGCCATCGGTGCGTTGATGCGCAAGGTTCCCCTTGGCACGGCCTGGTGGCGCGAAACCGCAAGATCGGCATCATGCAGGTCGTCGAGGATGCGGCGTGCGCG
>CBIHRW010000073.1:0-22855 GCA_966212545.1 uncultured Noviherbaspirillum sp. | reverse complement strand
TCGGTGGCGACCACCATTCTGTTGAGTAGCTTGATGGCGACTTCCTGGTCTTTCTCGGTGAGCTTTTCATTCGCCGAAAAATGGAAGTTGTCTGTGTCGAAAGGCAGGAAATGGGCGCTGAGGTTCGGACTTCCTTTGCCGTCGGGGCTCAGGAAGCGACCGGCATAATGATCGCCGCCATGGCAGGCAACGCAGACGCCTGGCAGGAATTTTTCGCCGTACCCATCGAGATTGACCGAAGTCAGGAGCTTGCCGGTCGGGCCGAACGTATAGAACTTCGTGAAGGGACGGCCGCCGTTCACACCTTCCTGCACCGTATAGTCCATGGCCACGCATGCAACCTGTTTGTCGCCCCTGGCCGCATCGCCGATCACGCGCTCGATTTCGGGCTGCGTTTCGTCGTTGGGGCCGGGATGGTTGCATACGTAAAATGCGCTGTGGACCGGACTCAGCTGCGTGCCGTGCATGTCGCGCGTCAGGTTGAGGTCGACCTTGTTGACGTAAAGCGCGCTCACTTCCGTGTTGCCGGCGTTGTAGGGGGCAAGCGAATTTCTTCGCTTCCACTGATCGAAGGTGATTTCGCCCGAGGTTTCGCCATTCGCATCGCAAGCGGTGACCGCGCCGATAGCCCGATAGTAGTGGCAGGCGCTGACGCGATCGTCGCGCCCTTTATAGGCAAGAAAGCGGTCGGGCTGGATGAAGGCATCGGCAGGCTGGGCCGGCTTCGCACCGGCCGGTGTTTCGGCAATGGTCTCGCCATTCCGGGCGGCTGCCAATGCGGATACGACGGGCCGGCTGTTGGGAAGGGTGAAATTGACAAGGCTTCTTTGCACGGTATTGGCCGGATCAAGGGCAATGAAGCCGGAGGCCGACGCAACCATTGGGCTCTGGCCCTCGCATCTGATGCGCACGCTGAGATTCCTGCCGGCCGGATCGCCCCGGGCGGGCAAATGGTAGTCGCCGTAGGCATTGACCCGCCGCGGGCCTGAAATCACGATCTCATCCTCAAGCAACTCTGCGGTCGCCGCGACTGCCTTCCCCGAAAACGTGTCTGCTTTTCCAAAGAACGGATTATCGACGCCGCACAGGGAGCCGTCGGCCTGTTCGACATGCCCGTACACCTGGAATCCCATGAAGTCTCTGGACAGGATCACGGAAGGCCTGCTGATTGTCGTCGCTATCGTGCCGATCGATATCTGGCCGCAACGCTGCGGGAAATCCAGGCCGGTTAAGCAGAGAAGGCGATAGTTTCCAGCGGGCTTCTTGTCGAAGGTGAACTCGCCGCGCAGGGTGGAATCGGCGGCGCGGCCGGCGGGCGGATCGAGCTGCAACACGATATCAGGCAGATACACGCTGCGATTCGGGTCGTCGTTGGCGACATAGGAGCGATATACGCCGCCGCTGAATTCCGGATTGACGGGAGGCGTGGCGCCGCCAGCCGGCAAGGACTCAGCCGCCACGTCGAATTTGCCCACATCGACGGCAAGCGATCGTTCGGCATAGCCGCCTTTGCCATCGGAGGCCAGAACGTAAATGAAATGCAGCCCCTTGCCTCCGGGGACTGTCCATCGGACGCTCGGCCCGGACGCCTCCGAGATGGTCCCGTCGGTCGCACGCCACTGATAGTTGATGGCATCGCCGTCGGGGTCCGTGGCAGTTGCGCTCACCATGAGCGTCACCGGAGAGGACGGGGACGCGGGAGCCGGCGAAGGACTGCCGGCTTGCGACATACCGGAAAGTTGGGATGCAGCGGGCGGGCTGGCGGACTGACCGCCGTCGCCACAACCGGCAAGCATGGCAACAAACAGGCACATGCTGCGGAAATGCCTGGAAAAGATCGTCGTCGGCATTTGATCGGCTCCACAGATGATCCGCGCGCTCGCCAGGCAGCATCGGGATCAGCATGTCCCCATGTCCGGATCGCGGCAGATGGTTGCGACATCAGGGAGTCACATCATGGTACGGATGGAGCGACCGGCATTGTGCGGCATCAAAGCCGCCGTTTGTCGGCATGGTTTGTCGGCGTGAACAGGCAGGCCGGTGGCGCACCGACGTTGCCTGCGCATCATGTTATCGAGGCGTGCCGCCATGTACTACCTGCCTGCACGGATTCCCTCCGATGGCATACGCCAGGTCTCCCGGTCTTTCGATCTCCCACAACGCAAAGTCCGCGCTTTTCCCAACTGCCAGACTGCCGGTTTCATGGACGATGCCGAGCGCTTGCGCCGCATGCGCCGTCGTTCCCGCTAATGCTTCCTGAGGTGTCAGGCGGAACAAGGTGCAGGCCATGTTCATTGCGAGCAGCAGGGATGTCATCGGTGACGTGCCCGGATTGCAGTCGGTAGAGATGGCGATCGGCACGCGCGCGTCGCGCAATGCCTGTACCGGCGGCAGTTTTGTTTCGCGGAGAAAGTAGAAGGCGCCGGGCAGCAGCACGGCGACGGTGCCGGAAGCCGCCATCGCGGCGATGCCTTCGTCCGACAAGTATTCCAGATGATCGGCGGACAAGCCGCGATACTTCGCGGTCAGTGCCGCGCCGCCCTGGTCCGACAATTGTTCCGCATGCAATTTCACCGGTAGGCTGTGTGCCTGAGCAGTCTGGAAAAGGCGCTCCGTCTGCAGGGAGGAGAAACCGATCTTCTCGCAAAAGGCGTCTACCGCATCGATCAGGTTTTCGGCGGTGAGAGCGGGGAGCATTTCCTGGCAAACGGCCTCCATATAGCGGTCGGCCTGTCCTGCGTACTCCGGCGGCAATGCATGCGCGCCGAGGAAAGTCGTCTTCACGCGCACCGGGAATTTCCTGCCGATCTCGCGCGCGACGCGCAGCATCTTCCGTTCCGTATCCAGGTCCAGTCCGTATCCGGATTTGATCTCCAGCGTCGTCACGCCTTCCGCCAGCAGGCTGCGCACGCGCGGCAGCGAGGCGTCTAGCAACTCCTGCTCGGATGCGGCGCGCGTGGCGCGCACGGTGGACATGATGCCGCCACCACGCCTGGCGATGTCTTCATAGGTCGCACCGTTCAGGCGGGCTTCGAATTCGTCGCTGCGGTTGCCGGCATACACGATGTGGGTGTGGCAATCGATCAGCCCGGGTGTCAGCCAGCAGCCTCCGCCGTCGTGTGTAATGACCGCCTGATAGGCGGGAAGCGCGCTACGCGGTCCAAGCCAGGCGATACGGCCATCATGCACTGCTATCGCGCCGTCGCGGATTTCGCCATAGCTCCCCGGGGAAGACATGGTTGCTAGATGGGCGTTAACCCAGACGGCGTCCCAGACGGCTTTTTGCTCAGTCATTCCTTGGTTCCTTGAATGTGATGTGGACTACGCACACGGACAGTGACGGCAACGCGGACAGTTCGATCTCCGTTTCCTCACGCCAATCCACGAGGAGCGATTCGCCCTCCTTGCACACTTCGAGCTGGCCGCGAGAACCAAGGCAGGCGAGCTTGAAGCCCTGCACGACGTGGACCAGCATCAGGTCCGACCGCGACGTGTACCGGTGCGTACCTCGTATTTCCAGAACCTCGAGCGTATGCGCACATACAGAGCTGCGCGTCATCACGTTGAAATCGACGACGGGGCCGCCCTTGAGCGAAGCAGTGATTCGCTGTTCGCCGCGGAACACAAACGGGTCCGCGCCTTCACCCAATCGGCAGCGTTCGCCATCGCCTTCGGCCAGGATCAGGCCATGGCCGCGCAGCACCGCGAGCGAGCGGTCCACGCCCGGAAAGGCGGAGAAGGGGCCGTCGCTAGCCACCTGCGCGGTGCTGATGCGCCAGTCGAAATTCTCCAGGTTCGCACCAGCGGGTGAGATGGCGAGTTGCGTGGTTGTCCCGCCGCCGTTTTTCCACGGCATGACCACGTAATCTTCTGCGGTCAGCTTACGCATCGCTTATGCATTGCTTTTTTCGACGACACGCGCCAACAGGCGGGCAGCGACGCGGGCGGTGTGCTGGTCGACGTCGTGGCTCGGGTTTAGTTCGGCAAAGTCGGCCAGTCGCAGCTTGCCGCTGCCCGCGATCATGTCGATCACGGGTTCCACTACTTCGAGCGGCACGCCGCGCGGCGCGGGTGCGCTAACGCCCGGTGCAATAGTCGCCGGCAGCACATCGAGGCAGACGGTGAAGTACACATGGTCGACCTGCGACATGAAGTCGGCTACCGTCGCGCGGATCTTGTCGAGCGCCGCGACGTGCATCTCCTCGTCGAGCATCCAGCGCACGCCGAGGGCACGTGCACGTTCGAACAAGGCCTGCGTATTGGCGAACTCGCTGATGCCGAGCACGCAATAGTGGAAGGGCCAGCCGCGTGCCTGGCAGTCTTCCGCGATCTGGCGGAACGGCGTACCCGAACTGGCACGGTCCGCCATGCGCAGGTCGAAGTGGGCGTCGAGGTTGATGACGCCGATGCGCGGTGCCTTCTCCTTCGTTTCGAGATGGCGGGCAAGGCCGCTGAAGGAGCCGAAGGCAATCTCGTGGCCGCCGCCCATCGCAACGGGCAGCTTGCCTCGCGAGAGCACGCCGGCGACAGCCGCAGCCAGCTCGCCTTGCGCGCGCTCCAGTCCGTCGTCATCGCCATCGCCGAAGGGCATGATGTCGCCCGCATCGGCAATCAGGTGACAGCGCCGCACCGGCATATTGCCGAGCACTGCGCGCAGCGCGGCAGGCCCCTGGCGCGCGCCGCTACGGCCGTTGTTGCGCGCGACGCCGGCATCGCAGGCAAAGCCGATCAATGCCACACCGCCGGGCTGGGACGCATCTTCCAGCGGCGTCACGATCTGGTGCCAGCGCTTGCCGAGGTCGCCCTCGGTCGCATCGACGCGGCCTTGCCAGCGGGTCATGTCTGGCTTGTGGTGCATTTTTTCTCCTAAGCGGTATAGAGGTCCGCGAACAGTTCCTGGCAGGTGGCGCTCAGGTCGCCGCGCACGACCATCTGCTTTGCTGCTTCAATATCCGGCGCGAACAGGCGGTCCTTGTCGTAGAACGCCACGCGCTGACGCAGACGCTGGTGGACTTCAGTCAGCCTCGGCGAAGTGCTGAGAGGACGATGGAAATCGATTCCCTGAGTCGCAGCGAGCAATTCGATGCCGACGATGGTCGCAGTGTTCTGCGCCATTTCATGCAGACGGCGGCCGGCGAAGGTCGCCATGCTGACGTGATCTTCCTGGTTAGCCGAAGTCGGCAGGCTGTCCACGCTGGCGGGGTGGGCAAGCGACTTGTTCTCGGAGGCAAGGGCAGCAGCAGTCACATGCGCGATCATGAAACCGGAGTTGAGTCCGGAGCCGGCGACCAGGAAAGGCGGCAGCCCGGACAACGTGGAGTCGATCAGCAGCGCGATACGGCGTTCGGAGAGCGCGCCGATTTCCGCAATGGCCAGCGCCAGCGTGTCAGCGGCGAAGGCGACCGGTTCGGCGTGGAAGTTGCCGCCGGAGATGACGTCGCCTTCCTTGGAATAGACGAGCGGATTGTCGGTAACGGCATTCGCCTCGATCAGCAGCGTGCGTGACGCATTGCCGATCAGGTCGAGGCAGGCGCCCATTACTTGCGGCTGGCAGCGCAGGCTGTACGGGTCTTGCACGCGCTCGTCGTTTTCCAGGTGCGAGCGGCGGATTTCACTGCCGGAAAGCAGCTGGCGATAGATTTTCGCCACGACGATCTGGCCGGGCTGGCCGCGCACTTCATGCACGCGCGGATCGAAGGGCGCGTCGCTGCCCTTGGCCGCATCGACCGACAGTGCGCCGGCGACAGTGGCCGCTTCCAGCAGGCGTTCCGCATGGAAGAGGCCGTGCAGCGCGAGGGCAGTGGAAACTTGCGTGCCGTTGATCAGCGCCAGGCCTTCTTTCGCGGCGAGGGTAACCGGTTCGATGCCGGCAGCGGCGAGTGCTTGCCTTGCCGGAACGATCCGGCCTTCGACGCGGGCATCGCCTTCGCCCATCATCGCCAGCGTCATGTGCGACAGCGGGGCGAGATCGCCCGACGCGCCGACCGAGCCCTTGCTGGGGATGCAGGGCATGATGCCGGCGTTGACCATCGCGATCATGGTGTCGATCACCGACGCGCGGATGCCGGAGTAGCCGCGTGCGAGGCTGCCGATCTTCATTGCCAGGATCAGGCGCACGACTTCGTCGGCGATCAGTTCGCCGCTGCCGACCGAATGCGACAGGATGAGGTTGCGCTGCAGTTCTTCCAGCTGGTCGTTTGGGATGTGGGTCTTGGCGAGTTTTCCGAAACCGGTGTTGATGCCGTACGCCGGTGCGCCGCGCTCGACGATCTTGTGGATCGTCGCAGCGGAAGCGTTGATCGCTTCATAAGCGGATGGCGCCAGCGCGAGCGGGATGGCGTCGCGCCAGATTGCGCGGAGGTCGGCCAGGGTCATCTGGCCGGGTTGCAGGGTAAGGATTTTGCTCATGTTTCGATCGCTTTCTGTTTTTTGTTGTGTGTACCGCGGTGTGAACATATCTTTTCAACAGTCGTTAGAAGGCGGGTGCCAGCTGTCGGTTTCACTACACATTTCCCCCGTCGTTCCCGCGTAGGCGGGAACCCATAAGCCCGGTACTCGATCCGCCTCACTATGGGTTCCTGCGGGGCCGCCGAGGCCTGCGCGGGAACGACGGGAAAGGACCGTGTTGAATTAACCCATTGCACCCGCACGCAAGCACCATGCGCCCTTTACTTAATCATCGGCAGCTTCAGGCCGTTGCGCTTCGCACATGCTACCGCGGCTTCATAGCCTGCGTCCGCATGGCGCATCACGCCGGAACCGCAGTCGTTGACCAGCACGCGCGCCAAACGTTTCGCAGCCGCTTCGGTGCCGTCGGCGACGATCACCATGCCGGAGTGCTGCGAGTAGCCCATACCCACGCCGCCACCATGGTGCAGCGACACCCAGGTCGCGCCGCCGGCGGTGTTGAGCAGCGCATTGAGCAGCGGCCAGTCGGACACGGCATCGGTGCCGTCCTTCATGCTTTCCGTCTCGCGGTTCGGGCTGGAGACCGAGCCGGTGTCGAGGTGGTCGCGGCCGATGACGATCGGACCTTTCAGCTCACCACTCTTCACCATTTCGTTGAATGCAAGGCCGGCAATGTGGCGCTCGCCCAGGCCCAGCCAGCAGATACGCGCCGGCAAGCCCTGGAAGGAGATACGGTCGCGCGCCATGTCCAGCCAGTTGTGCACGTGCTTGTTCTCGGGGAATAGTTCCTTGATCTTGGCGTCGGTCTTGTAGATGTCTTCCGGATCGCCCGACAGCGCCACCCAGCGGAACGGGCCCTTGCCCTCGCAGAACAGCGGACGGATGTAGGCCGGTACGAAGCCGGGGAAGTCGAACGCGTTCTTCACGCCCTGGTCGAACGCGACCTGGCGGATGTTGTTGCCGTAGTCGACAGTCGGGATGCCCATCGCGTGGAAGTCGAGCATGGCCTGCACATGCACTGCGCAGGATTTCGCTGCAGCGGCGGTCAGTTCGGCATGGCGGCTGTGGTCCTGCTGCGCGGCCTTCCATTGCTCGACCGTCCAGCCCATCGGCAGATAGCCGTTGATCAGGTCGTGCGCGGAAGTCTGGTCGGTGACCAGGTCCGGCTTGAGCCCGCCGGCCTTCGCGCGCTTGACCAGTTCCGGCAGGATTTCGGCGGCGTTGCCGAGCAGCGCGATCGACACCGCTTCCTTGCGTGCGGTGTGGTGCTTGATCAGTTCGATCGCGTCGTCGATGTCCTTGGCCTGCTTGTCGACATAGCGGGTGCGCAGGCGGAAGTCGATGCTGCTCTGCTGGCATTCGATGTTCAGCGACACCGCGCCGGCGAGCGTCGCAGCCAGCGGTTGCGCGCCGCCCATGCCGCCGAGACCGGCGGTCAGGATCCAGCGGCCGGCCCAGCTGCCGTTGAAGTGCTGGCGGCCGGCTTCGCCGAAGGTTTCATAGGTGCCCTGCACGATGCCCTGGCTGCCGATGTAGATCCAGCTGCCGGCGGTCATCTGGCCGTACATGAACAGGCCCTTGCGGTCGAGTTCGTTGAACTTGTCCCAGTTGGCCCACTTCGGTACCAGGTTGGAGTTGGCGAGCAGAACGCGCGGCGCATCCGG
The DNA here is from genome assembly GCA_966212545.1 of uncultured Noviherbaspirillum sp. Taxonomy (GTDB): domain Bacteria; phylum Pseudomonadota; class Gammaproteobacteria; order Burkholderiales; family Burkholderiaceae_D; genus Noviherbaspirillum. Next base: position 14,783 of record CBIHRW010000073.1, on the reverse strand, counting down.
ATTGGTCTTGAAGACGCCGACCGGCTTACCGGACTGGATCAGCAGGGTCTCGTCGTCGTTCAGGTCTTTCAGTGTTTCCAGGATCTTGTCGAAGCATTCCCAGTTGCGCGCGGCGCGGCCGATGCCGCCGTAGACCACGAGGTGCTTGGGGTTCTCGGCGACTTCCGGGTCGAGGTTGTTCTGGATCATGCGATAGGCGGCTTCGGTCAGCCAGCTCTTGCAGGTGCGCTCGCTACCGCGCGGCGCACGGATCACCCGGCTCTCATCCCAGCGCGGATCGTTGTTCAGTTTGGTGGCGTCGGTCATCGTGTTCATTGTTGTTCCTTCCAGGTTCAGTTAGTGCAGGCCGAGATAGGCGGCGGTCAAAGAGGTGTCGTTCATGGCGTCGCTCGCCTTGCCTTGCCAGACGGTGCGGCCGGATTCCAGCACGCAAACGTCGTCGGCGAAGGCGAGCACGCGGTCCGTGTTCTGCTCCACCAGCAGGATGGTCATGCCGTCCTGCTGCAGCTGCTTGAGCGCGCGGTAGCAGAGATCGATGACCTTGGGCATCAGGCCCAGCGACAGTTCATCGATCATGATCAGCTTGGGGCGCGTCATCAGCGCGCGGCCGATGGCGAGCATCTGCTGTTCGCCGCCGGACAGGTTGCCGGCGAGCGAATCCAGCCGTTCGCCGAGGCGCGGGAACAGGCTGAGCACATAGTCGCGGTCCTTCTTGAAATGACTCGCCGGCTGGATCAGGCCGCCCACGCGCAGGTTGTCCTCGACGGAGAGATCCTTGAACAGGCGGCGGCCTTCCGGCGAGATCGCGATGCCGCGGCGCACGCGCTGGTCGGGCGTGAGCGTGCTGATGTCCTGGCCGTCGAACATGATGACGCCGGCCTGCAGCGCGACATGGCCGGCCACGCACATCAGGGTGGACGACTTGCCCGCGCCGTTGGTGCCGATCAGGCCGGTAATGGTGCCCGGCCGCAGCGTGAGCGACAGGTCGTTCACCGCCTGGAAGGCGCCGTAGCCGCAGGAGAGGTGATGGATTTCAAGCATGGTTGCCTCCGACGACGGACGGGTTGGGTTGCTTCGCCTTCGCCGCGCCGGTTTCGGCAATGGTGTCTCCGCCGAGATAGGCCGCGCGGACGACCGGATCGTTCATCACCGCGCGCGGATCACCCTGGGCAATCTTGCGGCCATTGTCCAGCACCACCAGGCGCTGGCAGACGCGCATCACTTCGCCGAGGTTGTGCTCGATCAGGATGATGGTCACGCCCTGGCGGTTGATGTCGGCGATGGTGGTTGCCAGCGCATTCGCCTCCTTGGAATTGAGGCCGGCCAGCGGCTCGTCGAGCAGCAGGAGCTTGGGCTTCAGCGCCAGTGCGCGCGCCATCTCGAGACGCTTGAGGATGCCCAGCGGCTGGATACCCGGCTTCTGGTCGGCGTGGGCGGCGATGCCGACGCGTTCCAGCATTTCACGGCCGACCGCGGCTTCCTCGTCCTGCGACACATGCATCAGCGCCTTCAGCGGCGAACGCGTGCGTGCCATGCCGGCGGCGAGCGCGACATTGTCCAGCAGCGAGATTTCGCGGAAGGGCTTGACCAGTTGCTGCGACAGCGACAGGCCTTTCTGGATGCGCTTGTGGATGGGCATGCCGGTCAGGCTTTCTTCTTCCAGCATGACGTCGCCTTCGGTCGCGCGCACCACGCCGGTAATCGCGCGCAGCATCGTGGTCTTGCCGGCGCCGTTGGGGCCGATCAGGCCGAGCAGTTCGCCGGGGTAGACGTCGAAGGACACGTCATCGATTGCCGTCAGGCCGCCGAAGCGCACCGTGACGTTGGCGACGCGCAGCAGTGCTTGCTTTTGAGTCATCATGCGCGGCCTCCATTGCGTTGCACGAGGCGCGTCACGAGGGCGGCCATGCCGCCGGGCGAAAAGCGCATCATCAGGAACAGCAGGCCGCCGTACACCAGCAGCTTGTAGTCGCCGATGAACTGGAACCATGCCGGCAATGCGGACAGCACTGCCGCGCCGACTGTCACGCCGGCCACCGAACCGATGCCGCCGACCACGACCATGGAGAGCACGGTTACCGATTCAACAAAGCCGAAGCTGTCCGGCCCGATGAACTTCAGATGCTGCGCGTACAGGCCACCTGCGAGTCCGGCCAGCGCAGTACCGATTGCGAAGGCGGCCAGCTTGTAGCGCGGCACGTCGATGCCGAGCACGCGCATCGTGTCCTCGTCTTCCGCGACGCCGTTGAACACGCGGCCCATCCACGACTTGCGGATGTAGATGCAGAGCGCGGCGGTGGCAACGCACAGCACGAGGGAGAACACCATGAAGCCGATCTTCGACATGCCGGAATCGGGAATCGCCGACACGCCGAGTTCGCCGCCCAGCCAGTCCTGCTGGCGGACGATGCCGACGAACAGGAAGCCGACGCCCATCGTGGTGATGGCGAGGAAGTCCGCACGCACGCGCAGGCTGGCAAGGCCAACAATGACACCGATCATGCCGGCGAGCAGCATGCCCAGCGGCAGGGTGGCGAGGAAGGGCAGGCCGGCTTTCGACAGCAGCGCCGACATGTAGGCGCCGATGCCGAGGAAGGCAGCATGCCCCAGGCTGATCTGGCCGCAGAAGCCGGTGATCAGGTTGAGCGACAGCGCAAACAGTACGCTGATCGCCATCGAGGTAAGCAGGGAAATTTCGTATTCCATGATGTGTTATCTCCGCGCGAACAGGCCTTGCGGGCGAACCATCAGCACCGCGATGAGGAAGGCGAAGGCGATCGCATTGCGGTCTAGCAGCTTGCCGAGGTAGATGGTGCCGAAGGACTCGACGACGCCGAGCACCAGTGCCGCCAGCAGCGTGCCGCGCACCGAACCCATGCCGCCGAGCACGATGATCGCGAGGCCCTTGTAGGACGGCACGCTGCCCATGGTCGGTTCCACCAGATTGTTCAGCAGCGCCACCCACACACCGGCAAAACCGGCCAGCGCGGAGCCGACGAAGAAGTTGATGTCGCGCACCTGACGCAGCTTGATGCCGAAGGATTCCGCCATCTGCGGATCGGACACCGTGGCCTGGCAAGCGACGCCGACGCGGGTCTTGGTCTGCAGGTAGCCGAGCACACCGATGATGACGGCGGTGCCGAGCATGACCATCAATTCCGCCTGCTTGAACTGCAGGCCGCCGAACAGCGCGACCTGGTCTTGCAGCGGCGGCGCCTGATAGGACAGGCCGGCCGCGCCGAAGATGATGCGGAACAGTTCTTCAAAGGCGATGTACAGGCCGATCGATGCGATGAGCGCGACGAAGGGCGGCTGCTTCAGGATCGGTTCGTAGCAGACCCGGTACATGGCGACACCGGACAGGCCGGCCACCATCATCGCGGCAATGAAGCCGAGCGTCAGGCTACCGGTGGCGTTGGTGACCAGCACGCCGAGGTAGCCGCCGAGTGTAAATAAGGCTGCATGGGCGACATGCAGGATGCGCAGCAGACCGTAGACCAGGGTCAGGCCCAGCGCGACCAGCGCGTAGATGCTGCCTTGGACGAGGCCTTGTGCGGTGAGCTCCAGGAAGAGCATGATGACTCCTTGATGCGATTCGGTGCTTGTCTTTATCCCATCTCTTGCGAGCGGGTTATGGCTGTGCGCTTGTCTTTGCGATACACCGGGCTGCATGAGCGCGGGTGGCAATGGCCGGTTTGGCGGTCTCTTTCCCCGTCGTCCCCGCGGAGGCGGGGACCCATAGGGAGTTTGTTCGTGCTACCTGCCTATGGATCCCCGCCTTCGCGGGGATGACGGGTTACGTTTTGCAGTAAATCGACCTAAATAACCCGCCTGCAAATGCCTGTTGCAAAGATGGGTGCTCACCATAGCCCGCAAGCGGTAGAGGGGAGCATCTGACGCGAAATTACTTCGCCGGCTTCGACGGCGGCGACAGCAGCGGACCCGAGATCACCGAGTGACGGCGGAATGCCTTGTCCTTGATGATCTGCACCTGCACGTCCTTCTTCACTTCATGCAGGTCGTTGAAGGCCAGCTTGCCGATCGGCGTGTCGAAGGTGCCTGCAGCCAGTGCATCTTTCAGAGCATCGCCGCCCTTGCCGTTGGTCTTCTTCAGGCCTTCGATCAGGACATTGGTTGCGGTAAAGGACGAAGCGGCCACCATGTCGGCGTTCGTACCGTTCGCCTTGCGGAAATCAGCGAGGAAGGATTTGGTTGCAGCCGACTCGGAATCGCGGTCGAGCGAGGTGGTGACATACACACCTTCCGCAGCGGCACCCGCGATCTCGATGAACTTGTCCGAGTCATAGCCTTCCTGGCCGATGATCGGCGCGGTCACGCCGGCTGCGCGCAGCTGGCTGACCAGCGGGCCGGCGGTGAAGTAATAGCCGGATGCATAGATCACGTCCGGGTTGTCCGACTTCACCTTCGACACCAGCGCACCGAACTGGCGATCCTGGATGCCGTACTCGTATTCATTGACGATCTGCTGGCCGAACTTGGCCGCGCCTTCCTTGAAGCCGGCAGCCAGCGCCTGGCCGAAATCGTTCTTCAGCGTGATCAGCGCGATCTTCTTCTTGCCGAGGTTCTGCACCAGCATGGAGCCGGCGCGGCCCTGGACTTCGCCCATCGCGGACACGCGGAACATGTAGTCGCCGGTCAGCGTGATGTCGGGGTGGATCGCGTAGGACACGACGTAGGGCACCTTGCCCTGCTGGAAGATGCCCGCGGCGGCGCGGGTCGAGCCGGAGTAGGAACCCGACACGGCACCGACCACCTTGTCTTTTTCCACCAGCTTGGTGGCGACGGGCACGGCCTCTTTCGGCGAGGCCTGATCGTCATACACCACCAGTTCGATCTTCTGGCCGGCGACGCCGCCCTTGGCATTGGCCTGGGCAACGGCGAGCTTGGCGCCTTCCAGCGCCGATTTGCCGTCGGCAGCGGCAAAGCCGGTCAGCGGCACGTTGAAACCGATCTTGATTTGCGCGGAGGCGGGAGCGGACGCGAATGCGGCCAGGATGCATGCGGAAATGAGCAGCTGCTTTCCGTGAAACGAAGTCATTGAGTGTCTCCTCAAGTTGCTGAAATCGGGTGCCGCGAAACAACGATGCGGTCACCATGGCCTGAAAACGCAGCCCAAAACCCTTGCGGATTTTTGGCCGACGCTTTATCTTAAGTTGTATAGACAACTTAAGCAATATTAATGTCAATTGACAATACAAATTAATGCCATAGAATCAATAAAAGTTGACACGAGGATGGAATGACAGGGGAACTGGAAAGCAGCGGGGAGCGGGGAGAGGAGCAGGCCGGGCGCTTGCCGGCTTTCCTGCATATCAAGAATTATCTGCTGGAGCAGATCCAGTCCGGCCACTGGAAGGAAGGCGACGCCATCCCGTCGGAGCAGGCGCTGGCCAAGCAATTCAGCGTGTCGCGCATGACCGTCAACCGCGCGGTGCGAGAATTGACTGACGAACAAATTCTCAGTCGCATCCAGGGCTCCGGCACCTACGTCGCGCAGCACAAGTACCAGGCGACGCTGGTCGAGATCAAGAGCATTGCGGAAGAAGTGCGTGCGCGCGGACACCGGCACCGCAGCGAGCTGCACCTGCTGGAACGCAGCAAGGCCAGCGAGCAGCTTGCGCATCACTTCGGCGTCAAGACCGGTCACCCGTTGTTTCACTCGGTGATCGTGCATTTCGAGAACGACATCCCGATCCAGGTGGAGGACCGCTGGGTCAATCCCGATGTCGCGCCGGATTACATGCAGCAGGATTTTTCAGTGATCACGCCGAACGAATACCTGATGGCGGCCGCGCCGCTGCAAGGTGTGAATTACAGCATCGAGGCGCTAAGCCCGCCACGCGAGATCGCCGCGATGCTGTACATTGCGGGCAAGGACCCCTGCTTGGTGCTCAAGCGCAGGACCCTGTCGAAGGGAGAGGTCGCCTCGGTGGCGACGATGTGGCATCCGGGGAGCAGGTATCAGTTTGCGGGGAGCTTCTGAAGCGGTCGGGGACGCCTATCCATTCTGATGGATGCCTGCGCGTGCGGGCACCGCAAGGAAAACCGTTTCATCACTTTCCACGTCATTCCGGCGAATGCCCACTGCTGTCCGGAATCCAGCGTCGCTTGCCGTCGTTTGCGTCCCATAAACACGGGATAGGTTTCCATTAGGAAATCGTCTATCCTCATGCCGGTTTTCAGCCCTTGCTTCGACCGACATGAAACCTGCATCCAGCTTTCTCGTCCCAGTGCTCCGGCTCGCCTTGTTTACCACCTGTGCGGCATTCCTGTCCGTTGCGCGGGCGGATTGTGACGGACATTATTTTGCTCCTGACGACAGCGACAATGCTCGGCCATTGCGCCGTCCCCACACGGAGTTCCTTGTCATGGTGCGCGCCGCCTATGCCGGCAACGCACAGGCGTCGAGAAGCCTGGCGGCGGCCTACGAAGCCGGTTACCTCGTCTCCCGCTGCCGGGAGAAAGCGCACTACTGGTACATGAAGGCGGCGGGCGCGGGTGACTCCGTTGCCCAACGACGGGCAGGCGAACTGCAGGAACTTGCACGCCTGGCGTCAGGCCCCGAGTGTATCGGCGCCTACTGCAGCGACAATCACGACGGCCGCGCGCATGTCGCGATGTTCTATGCGGGACGAAACGGGCACTACTTTGCGCCGCTGACCATCAATGGCGTGACGGTCGACGGCTTGATCGATACCGGCGCCTCATCCATCGCAGTCAGCCACGATACCGCGCGCCAACTCGGTATCGACAAGCTGCCCGGCGTACAGGGCACAAGCCAGACGGCGAACGGCGTGGTCAATACGACGAGTGTCATGGTCCCCTCGGTGACCGTTTCGGGTATCACCTTGCAGGACGTCCGCGTATCCATCGGCATCACAGGCAACCCGCTGATCGGCATGAGCTTCCTCAGCCGCCTGCATCTGCGCATGGGCAGCGGCGCGCTGTCCATGTCGCGCGGCCAGTGAGACCTAAGCTTTCGAAGTTCGGGAGAGATAAGGACTGATCGCCCGCGCCGCCATCGACACGCTGTCTCCTGCCTTCAGTCCTGCAACCTCGTCTTCGGAGGCGACGACGTCGATTACTTCCTGGCCGACAAGCAGCGAGACGATATGCACCACTTCCTCCTGCCGGATGTCGAGCACCTGCGCATGCAGATTCAGCCTGCCGGACATTCGCTTCTGCAGGAAGACTTCCGCCGGTGTGCCCGACGCCGTGATGCGTCCGGCTTCAAGCCGCAGCACCTTCTCCGACAGCTTGAAGACTTCGCCCAACTCATGGCTGACCATGAGCGTCGTGAGTCCGAAACGCCGGTGCAGTGCAGCCAGTTCGTCCTGCAATTGCTGGCGCAAGGACAGGTCCAGCGCTGACAACGGCTCGTCCAGCAGGAGAAGTTTGGGTTTGCGCGCGACCGCACGCGCGAGGGCGACGCGCTGCCGTTGTCCGCCGGACAAGGTCGCGGGCAGGCGGGTGGCGAGTTGGTCCAGGCCGGTCAACGCCAGCAGCTCGTCGACCCAATGTCCTTCATGGCGCGACACCGCATACGCGATATTCTCGCGCACCGTCAGGTTGGGAAACAGCGCGTAGTCCTGGAAGACGAAGCCGATCTCGCGCTGCTGCGGCGGCAGGTTGATGCGCCGCTTCGCGTCGAACCAGACGGCGCCGTCCACCACGATCCGCCCGAGCTCGGGTTCGATCAAGCCGGCTAGCATGCGCAAGATGGTGGTCTTGCCCGCGCCCGACGGGCCGAACAGCGTGACGAAACTGCCGATGTCGATGTGCGCGTCCGCTTCCAGTTGCAGCGGCCCGCCTGCACTGTCGAGTTCTCTTGCGAGGGAAAATTCGATCACGTCATCCCGCCTTCAGCAGCTTCTTGTTCATTACATACACCGTCAGCAGGATCGCGAAGGTGACGGCAAACAGCACCAACGCATAGAAATTCGCCGCTGCATAGTTCAGGCTTTCGACCTCGTCGTAGATCGCTATCGAAGCCACCTTGGTCACACCGGGGATATTCCCGCCAATCATCAGGATCACGCCGAACTCGCCCACGGTGTGTGCAAAGCTGAGTACCGCGCCCGACAGCAGTGCAGGCTTGATGTTGGGTAGCAGGACGCGGAACAGCGTATAACTGTCCGGCTTGCCCAACGTGCGCGAGGCTTCGATCAGCGACGCCGGCAAGTTCTGAAGACCGGACTGGATCGGATGCACCATGAACGGCAGGCTGAAGATCACCGAGCCGACCACCAGACCCGCAAAGCTGAACACCAGCCGGATATTGAACCATTGCTCCAGCCACTGCCCGAACGCATTCTGCGGGCTGAACGCAAGCAGCAGGTAGAAGCCGAGCACGGAAGGCGGCAACACCAGCGGCATGCTCACCAGTGTTTCGATCACGGGCTTGAAGCGCATGCGGGTGGTGGCGATCCAGTAGGCTAGCGGAACGCCGATCACGAACAAAATCAGCGTCGTGATCGCGGCGAGGCGAAAGGTGAGCAGCAGCGGCTCCCAGTCATGACTCATGCAGACTCCTCCACCGCCAGTGTCATTTCATTGGCCTTGACCAGACCTTCCACAGCTTCGCCAACAGCGAGCCCGAGCGCATGCGACGAACGCGTGGTGATCACCGATTCCAGCCGGCGTCCCTCAAAGTCGAGCGCGACACGCGTAAGCAATTTGCCGCGTTCGATGGACATGACCCTGCATGGAATGCGGTTGCGCATGCTGATAAGGCCGGACAGGTTCTTGGCGAGCGAGACTTCGGTTTCCTTGAACAGCAGCGTCGCGGTACGGCCCGAGTGCCATCCTGATGCTTCTTCGCTCGCACCAATTAGCGTAGCGGTGAAGCGGTGGCTGCCGACCTGCACGTCAATCAGGGCAATGCTGCCGTGCACTTCTACGTCGCTGATGATTCCCTGAAGGCGATTCATGGCAGCAGGTAACCGTAGCGTTCGAGGATGGCGCGCGACTTCGCCGACATCACGAAGTCAAGGAACTGTTGCGCCAACTTGGCATTGTTCTCCTGGCCATGCTTCAGGACCACGATCCCCTGGGCGATCGGCTGGTAAGAGTCCTTTGGCAGGTCCATCCATTTGCCTTGTCCTTTCATCTCCGGCGAGACGACCACCGACTTGGCGGTGAAACCGGCGTCGGCTGCGCGCGAGTGGATATATTGGTTCGTCTGCGAGATGCTCTCGCCGAACACAAGCTTCGGCTTCAGTGCCTCGTCCAGCTTGAAGCGCGCGAGCGCCTTCATCGTCTCGCGGCCATACGGAGCAGTCTTCGGATTGGCGACGGCGATTTTGGCGACTGCCGGGCCTGCAAGCGCGGTTTGCCAGTTCCCGAGATCGATGTCCTTCATCGTCCACAGCACCAGCGCACCATAGGCGTAGACCTTCGGCGCAGCGGGAGCAAAGCCGTCCTTGTGCAGCTTCTCCGGGTACTCCATGTCGGCGGACAGGAAGACATCGAAGGGCGCGCCGCTCATGATTTGCGCGGTGAATTTACCCGATGAGTTGTACACCGGTTTCAGGTCATGGCCGGTTTCCTTCTTGAATGCCGCCTGCAGGTCGTCGAAGGCGTACTGTACGTTGGCGGCGACGGCCACCGTCAAGGTGTCAGCGGCGGCACTGGCACACAGCGCGAAGAGCAGGGGAATGGCAAGCAGTCTCATCGTGTCCTTTTCGTCTAGTAAGCGGGAACGCCAAGGATGACGTGCGATGCATTGAAAATTGCAGCCGCCGGCTTGCCTTCGGCCAGATCCAGTGCATCCGCGCTGTCGTTGCTGATCATCGCGCAGACGGTCGTGCCGCCCGCAAGCTGGATCACGACTTCCGCGTTCACCGCGCCACGCTGCAGCTTCACGACCGTGCCGGACAGCCGGTTCTGTGCCGACAGGCGAAGGTTTTCGGTGGCGTCGGCAACCATTACCCACGGTGCCTTGATCAGCGCGACGACATCCGAGCCGGTATGCAGGCCGAGATGGCGCGTGCTTTCCTGCGTGATCACGGCGACGATCCGGTCGCCGCCTTGCAGTTCAACGATCACCTCGTCGTTCACCGAGCCGCTGCGGATCTCGGCTACCTTGCCGTAGAACTGGTTGCGTGCGCTGGTTTTCATGTTCAGCCGTCGGATGAGTTGATAGGTATCCGTAAAGTCTTCGATGTTCTCACCCAGCGAATGCAGGAAGCGCCGGTGCTCTTCCTCGATCAGCCGGAATGCCGCCACAAGCCGCTGGCCACGCGCCGTCAGCCGCGTCCCACCACCACCTTTTCCTCCGGTACTGCGCTCTACCAGCGGCTCGCCGGCGAGGTTGTTCATTGCATCCACCGCATCCCAGGCGGCCTTGTAGCTCATGCCGATGCTTTTGGCGGCCTGGCTGATGGAGCCGGTTTCGGCAACGCGCTGCAGAAGGTCGATACGGCCGTGGCCGGCGAGATTGCTTTCATCTTTCGCAATCCACAGGCGGCCATCGATTCTCATTCTTTCCGGGAAGTTCATGGGAGGTGGTATGGCATGAGCGTTATATATCCAATGATATAACGCTTCACTCAAGCTTGGCCATAGCCCGGGGGAACCAGAAAGAGAAGGGTGAGGGTTGTCGAAAAACTTTACACCTTCGCTCGGAAATACTGCTCGTAACGCTATAACTAATTGATAATAAAAAGAATTTTTCTTTCGGCGCGAAAATTGCTTGTAGGAATATCGTTCATCAACAAGCCCTCTTGATCCGAAAGCTATGTTCAACTTCCCGAAGTTCCTTTCATTGCTTGGCGCCACGATCTTTGCCTTGGTTACCGGCCAAGCGCAGGCGGTGCCGTTCGTGTTCACCGCTTACGGCACGATTTCTTCCGGTATCGACTTCACCGGCGTATTTGGTACCCGCTTCGCTTCCCTGGGCGGGAAATCGTTTAGCCAGTCCATTTCTTTCGATCCGGCTCACAACGCGTTTAACTACACCGGGACGCATTTTTCGTCGTCGCAGGGGCCCGGTGCCGTGGCATATACCGAAACCGAAATCGACGGCCATGTCTTTGCGTCGGAAATCACGCTGAATGCCGTCGGCCCGTATGCGTCCATCAGCAACTTCCTGACGCAGCTCGGAAGCGTTCACCCCGGTTATGCCTGGAGCGACAACCTCTACGCTTCGGCCTGCGGCAACTCTGTCAATATGCAATTCACTTGTGCATTGCAAGACGTACGCAGCTGGACGACGCCATTCATTCCCGTGAGTACCTTCAATCAGGCATTGAATTACACGACGCATCCGGGAGACGCGACCGTGGCGCACTTTTATACCAACGGCGTGCAAGGGACGGCCTACTTCAATGGCGCGATCAGCGAGATAACGCTGCGTACCGTGCCTGAGCCCGCTACCCTGGTTCTGCTCGGGATCGGTCTGCTGGGGCTGGGCCGCGTGTGGCGGCGCAAGCAGGCCTGACCTGGTTTGCATTCGCGGTATGGGCGGCGCTCGATTCGAGCGCCGTCTTTTTTCTTGTGCGCGGATTGTTCATGCGGATGGAGCGCGATCGGCGTCCGATGGCGATCAAGGACAAGCGATTTCAAAACCGGAAACATCAGCCCTGCGGCTCTGCATATTCGGCTATAGTCTCCGGTGACGTCTCGCTATAATTCGTCCCGCGCCATTTTTCGCCAGCCGCTACGCCCATGATTGACCCCGCAGATTCCCGTACTCTTCCCTTGCAAAAACCGACGCGGGTGCATTTCACGACGGACGCGCGGATCTATACCGTGGTGCTCGACCAGGATTTGCTCGGGGATTGGAGGCTGACGCAGTCCTGGCTGGGCAGGAACGGCAAACGCGGCGGAAAGTCGCAGCTCGTGGAGAGCTTCGCGCAGGGAATGGCCTTGCTGGAAAAGATCGCGAAGAATCGTTTGCCGGAATCAGGAACGGCGTAGTGACAACGCGTCATGACGCTGCCGACATGCCGTTCTGACTACCTCCCGAAATTGCATCGACCTTAATTGTCGGCCCGACTGGGGCGATATAGGCGCATGCAGGCCGTCTCTACATCAGGATGATGTCGTACTGCTCCTGGTGATACAGCGTCTCCACCTGCAGCGAAATCGGCTTGCCGATGAAATCCCCCAGCATCGCCAGATGCTGTGATTCTTCTTCCAGGAACATGTCGACCACCACCTGCGACGCGAGGATGCGGAATTCGCGCGGATTGAACTGCTTCGCCTCGCGCAGCAGCTCACGCAGGATCTCGTAGCAGACCGTGCGCGCGGTCTTGACCTGGCCCTTGCCGGTGCAGGCGGGGCAGACTTCGCACAGGATGTGGGCCAGCGATTCGCGCGTACGTTTGCGTGTCATCTCGACCAGCCCCAGCTGCGAGAAGCCGGACACCGACACCTTGGTGCGGTCGCGCGACAGCGCCTTGTTCAGTTCGGCCAGCACAGCATTGCGATGCTCGACATTCTCCATGTCGATGAAGTCGAGGATGATAATGCCGCCGAGATTGCGCAACCTCAGCTGGCGCGCAATCGCATGCGCCGCTTCGAGATTGGTCTTGAAAATCGTGTCGTCGAAGTTGCGGCCGGTGACGTAGCTGCCGGTGTTGACGTCGATCGTCGTCATCGCCTCAGTCTGGTCGATGATCAGGTAGCCGCCAGACTTGAGGTCGACGCGGCGACCGAGCGCACGCTGGATTTCCTCTTCCACGCCGTACAGGTCGAACAGCGGCCGTTCGCCGGTGTAATGCACCAGCTTGGCCAGCACCGAGGGGGTGTAGGCGTTGCCGAATTCCTGCAGCTTCTGGAAATTCTCGCGCGAGTCGATCTGGATGGTCGAGGTATTGTCGTTGACGAAGTCGCGCAGCACGCGCTGGGCAAGGTTCAGGTCCTGGTAGAGCAGCGTGGGCGCCGGCTTGGTGCGCGCCTGCTGGGTGATGGTCGCCCAGGTCTTGCGCAGATAGTCGATGTCCATCTGCAGGTCGGTATCCGTCGCATCCTCTGCCATGGTGCGGATGATGAAGCCGCCTTTTTCTTCCGCGGGCAGCAGTTTCTGCACCTTGGATTTCAGTGCTTCCCGGTCGACTTCATTTTCGATGCGCTGTGAAATGCCGATATGCGAATCCTGCGGCAGGTACACCAGCATGCGGCCGGCGATCGAAATCTGCGTGGACAGGCGGGCGCCCTTGGTGCCGATCGGGTCCTTGATCACCTGCACCATCACCGACTGGCCGTCGTACAGCAGCTTTTCGATCGGCGCGGGCATGGTGTTGGAGTTGTCGTGCGGACGGGCTTCCCAGATGTCGGCCACGTGCAGGAAGGCGGCGCGTTCCAGGCCGATGTCGATGAAGGCCGACTGCATTCCGGGCAGCACGCGCACCACCTTGCCGAGATAGACGTTGCCGGCGAGTCCGCGCGACAGCGTGCGTTCGATGTGGAGTTCCTGTACTGCGCCCTGGAGGATTAATGCAACCCGCGTCTCCTGCGGGGTGATATTGATGAGGATATCTTCGCTCATAAAGTCGGGATGCCGGCTTGATTTAATAGTTGTGCGGTCTCGTGCAGAGGCAGGCCCATGATCCCTGTGTAGCTGCCGGCAATGTGCTTGACGAACACCGCCGCAACACCCTGGATGCCGTAGCCCCCGGCCTTGTCGTAGGGCTCGGAAGTTGCACAGTAGGCGCGCACCATGCCCTCGGTGAGGACGGACAGGGTCACTTCGGAGGTCTGGGTCAGCTGGAAGGTTTCGTCGTCGCGGTGCAGTGCGACGCTGGTGATTACCCGATGGGTGCGGCCGGAGAGGGTACGCAGCATCTCGCTCGCTTCTTCCTCGTTGGCGGGCTTGCCCAGGATGCGGTCATCGATCACGACCGTGGTGTCGGCGGCGAGTACCGGGCGCGGGGTCAGGCGCCGCGCCAGCATCATCTTCCATGCCTGCTCGGCTTTTTCGCGGGTCACGCGTACCACGTAGCTATCCGCCTTTTCGTCCGGCAGCACCGCTTCGCTGACATCGGGACCGCGCGGACCGGAGTCGCGCAGCAGCAGCAATTCGAATTCGACGCCGATCTGGCGAAGCAGCTCGCGGCGGCGCGGGCTCTTGGAGGCGAGGTAGATCTTGTGGTCTGCCGGTTTCATTGAATCTCTTGCTCTTACACTCTGTGGTACGGATGGTTTTGCGTGATCGACCAGGCACGGTACAACTGCTCGGCGAGCAGCACGCGTACCATCCCGTGGGGCAGGGTCAGGCTCGACACCCTGACCAGCATGTCGGCGGTCGCCTTGAAGCCAGCGTCCAGTCCGTCAGCCCCGCCTATCACGAATGTAACATCACGGCCGTCCTGTTGCCACTGCGTCAGCAGCTGGGACAGTTGCACTGTTGTAAGGTCCTTGCCGCGCTCATCGAGGGCGATGATGCGCGAGCCTTTGGGGATCGCAGCTTCGATCTTGCCGCGCTCCAGCGCCATGACGGTTTCAGCGGTCTTGCTGCCGGAACGCTCGACGGGCTTGATTTCCTTGAGGAGGATGCGGCATTCCTGCGGCATGCGCTTCGCATATTCGCCGAACCCGTCTTCGATCCAGGCAGGCATCTTGTGGCCTACGGCCGCAATGACCAGCTGCATGTTCCTCCAGAGAGTGTGATGAACTGGATTGGGGGTCGCGCAGCCCCGAGAACCGGCCGAATGCCAGGCACGGCGACGCGACGTGGTGGTTCCACGGCAAGGAGCTGCAACACCGCAGGCGGCCGGTTATCGGGGCTGCCCTCCGGGTTCGGTCGAGAAGGGACGCAT
>CBIHRW010000072.1:0-23440 GCA_966212545.1 uncultured Noviherbaspirillum sp. | reverse complement strand
TCAATCTGTTCGTAGTTTTCCACCTTGGTCGGAACGAAGCGCGTGGCGCGCTGCAGTTCCAGGATCTCCTTGCCCTGCGCATCATTGGCGTTCAGCGCGAGGAAGGCGTCGGTCAGCTTCTTGCGCAGTGCCGGATCCATGTCGGCGCGCACGGTCCAGTTGTAGTCGAAGTAGCCTGGTGTCGTGTAGAACACACGCACCGTCTTGCCGTCGATCTTGCCCTGCGCGAGCAGCTTTTCCCAGACCGAGATATTGAGTACGCCGGCATCCACCTTGCCGCCGGCGACCGCGGCGGCCGTTGCATCGTGTGCGCCGGAGAAGGCGACGCGCTTCATGTCCGTATCCGGATTGATGTTGGCTGAGAGCAGGAAAGAGCGCGGCATCAGGTGACCCGAGGTCGACGACTCGGCCCCGAAGGTAAAGGTCTTGCCCTTCAGGTCTTGCAGTTTGTTGATCGACTTGTCGGCGGTGATGAATACGGAGCGGAACTTCTCATCCTCCTCGCGCTGCACGATCGGAATGACCTTGCCGCTGCTGCGGATCTTCGCCTGCACAAAGGTGAAACCGCCGAACCACACCATGTCGAGCTTGTTGTTGACCAAACCCTCGACCGAAGCGGCATAGTCGGTGACCGGTACGAACTCGACCTTCATGCCGAGCTTTTGCTCGAGGTAGCTGCCCAGGGGCTTGAACTTGCGCTGCAGTTCGGTAGGTGCCTCGTCGGGGATTGCCGATACGCGCAGGACTTGCTGCGCATGGGCAAGGCTGCCGAAAACGAGCATCCCGGCGGCAGCGGTCATGCACAGGAGGTTCTTCAAGGACTGGGAAGAGTTCGTTCGGTTCATGTTTATTGTCGTTGGAGGAGGGGAAGTGTATTGGAGGACGGGAGACGAATCCCGCCAGGAAAGCCTTGTATTTTAAATAAACCCGTAGTCGTAGTCACACGAATCCAGCCGCAGCAGTATGCAGCATGCGAGGAATTGCCAAACCACCAACACCAAAAGAAAAGGGCCTGCGCAGGCGCAGGCCCTTTGAGCGAAAGGATGGGGGCGGCTATTCGGCGAGTTCGACCAGCAAATCCTTTGCCGCCACCACCGTGCCCGGCTTGACGTGGATTTGCTTGACCACCGCATCCCGTTCCGCGCGGATCATGGTTTCCATCTTCATCGCCTCGATCGACACCAGCGGGTCGCCCTTGGCCACCTTCTGCCCCGGCTTGACGGCCAGCGTCACGATCATGCCCGGCATCGGCGCGCCGACATGATTGGCGTTGCCATCCTCGGCGCGCGGATGCGTGACCAGCTTGAGCGCGCCGGCCTTGTCGATACGTACCATACGCGCCTGGCCGTTGAGTTCGAAGAACAGCTTGCTCTGTCCTTCCTCTTCCAGCTCGGTGCGGCCCTGCAGTCGGACCACCAGCGTCTTGCCCTGGTCGATGTCAACCGAGATCTCCTGGCCTTCCTTCAGGCCGTTAAAGAACACTTGCGTTGGCAGCACGCTCACATCGCCGTAGTTGCGGCGATGTTCCGCATAGTCGCGGAACACCTTCGGGTACATCAAGTACGACGCCAGTTCCTGTTCGGTGATCGAGCGGCCGACCGTCTTCTCCGCTTCTTCCTTCGTCTTGGCGAGGTCGACCGGCGGCAGGTTGGCGCCCGGGCGGCCGACCATCGGCTTCTCGCCCTTGAGGATCTTCTTCTCGAGATCTTTCGGAAAACCGTCCGGCGGGAAGCCGAGCTCACCCTTGAACAGCGAGATCACCGATTCGGGGAAGGCGATTTCCTTGTCCGGGTTCTTCACGTCCTCGGGCGTCAGGTCATTCGCGACCATAAATAGCGCCATGTCGCCCACTACCTTGGAGGTCGGCGTGACCTTCACAATGTCGCCGAACAGCTGGTTCACGTCTGCATAGGCTTGTGCCACTTCGGTCCAGCGATGCTCAATGCCCATCGCGCGCGCCTGTTCGCGCAGGTTGGTGTACTGGCCGCCGGGCATCTCGTGACGGTACACATCCGAAGTGCCCGAGCGCATGTCCGCCTCGAAGGGCTCATACTGGCGGCGCACGCCTTCCCAATATTGCGAGATCGCGAACATCGCGTTCTTGTCCATCTTCGGGTCGCGCGCCGTTCCCTGCAGCGCCGATGCAACCGAGCCGAGGTTCGGCTGCGAGGTCAATCCGCTCATCGCATCCATTGCGCCATCGACTGCGTCGCATCCGGCTTCGATCGCGGCGAGCACGCTCGCAGCGGAAATGCCGCTGGTGTCATGCGTATGGAAATGGATTGGCAGGCCGACTTCTTCCTTCAACGCCTTGACCAGCTCGCGCGCCGCATGCGGCTTGCACACGCCGGCCATGTCCTTGATGCCGAGGATGTTCACGCCGGCCTTTTCCAGGTCCTTCGCCATGTTGACGTAGTACTTCAGGCTGTACTTCGGGCGCGAGGTATCGAAGGGATCGCCGGTGTAGCAGATCGCGCCTTCGCACAGCGCGCCGGATTCGCGCACCGCGTCGATGGCTACGCGCATGTTCTCCACCCAGTTCAGCGAATCGAACACGCGGAACAGGTCGACGCCGCCCTTGGCTGCCTGTTCAACGAAATACTTCACCACGTTGTCCGAGTAGTTCGTGTAACCGACCGCATTGGATGCGCGCAGCAGCATCTGGAACAGGATATTCGGCACCTGCTCGCGCAGTTGCGCGAGACGCTCCCACGGATCTTCTTTCAGAAAGCGCATCGCCACGTCGAAAGTCGCACCGCCCCAGCATTCCATCGAGAACAGATTGGGCAGCATGCGCGCGTAGTAGGGTGCGACAGCCAGCATGTCGGCGGTACGCATGCGGGTGGCAAACAGCGACTGGTGTGCGTCGCGCATCGTGGTGTCGGTCAGCAGCACCTGCGGCTGGTCCTTCATCCATTGCGAGAACTTCTCGGCGCCGAGCTCCTTGAGCTTGTCGCGCGAGCCAGGCAGGATGGGCGCGGCGCGATGCACCGTCGGCAGGATCGGCGACGGAAGAATGCCATTGACTGCTTTGCGTCCCTTCATCTCCGGATTGCCGTTGACCACGACGTCGCCGATGAAGCGCAGCAGGCGCGTCGCGCGGTCGCGCCGCTTGGCAAACTGGAACAGCTCCGGCGTGGTATCGATAAAGCGCGTGGTGCACTCGCCCGTCTTGAACAGGTCGTGGTTGATGACGTTTTCAAGGAAGGGCAGGTTGGTCGACACGCCACGGATGCGGAACTCGCGCAAGGCCCGGTCCATGCGGGCAATCGCCTCGTCGGAGGTCGGCGCCCAGGCGGTCACCTTGACCAGCAGCGAATCGTAGTAAGGCGTGATGACCGCACCGGAGTAGGCCGTGCCGCCGTCGAGACGCACGCCGAAACCGGCGGCGCTGCGGTAGGCGACGAGCCGCCCGTAGTCGGGCGTGAAGTTGTTTTCCGGATCTTCCGTCGTGACGCGGCATTGCAATGCATGGCCGTTCAGGCGGATGTCTTCCTGAGTCGGAATGCCGGCGCCATGCTCATCTTTTTCGCCGATCGCTATGCCTTCGGAGACGCGGATCTGTGCCTTCACGATGTCGATTCCGGTCACCTGCTCGGTGACCGTGTGCTCGACCTGGATGCGCGGATTGACCTCGATGAAGTAGAACTTGTTGGTGTCGGCATCCATCAGGAATTCGACGGTACCGGCATGCGTGTAATTGACCGCACGGCCGAGGCTGAGCGCCGCTTCGCACAGCGTGGCCCGCGTGTTGTCATCGAGGTAGGGCGCGGGCGCGCGTTCGACCACCTTCTGATTGCGACGCTGCACCGAGCAATCGCGTTCGAACAGGTGCACCAGGTTGCCGTGCTTGTCGCCCATCAGTTGCACCTCGACGTGACGTGCGCGGCGCACCAGCTTCTCGAGGTACATTTCGTCATTGCCGAAAGCGGCCAGCGCTTCGCGGCGCGCGACTTCGAGCTGGCCCGGCAGTTCGCCCTCGGACTCGATCACGCGCATGCCGCGTCCGCCGCCGCCCCAGCTCGCCTTGAGCATCAGCGGGTAACCGATCTCCGCCGCCATCTTCTTCGCCTGCTCGATATCGTGCGGCAGGGCCTTGGTCGCAGGTACGACGGGCACGCCGGCTGCAATCGCCGCATTGCGCGCGGCCACCTTGTTGCCCAGCGTGCGCATGACTTCCGGGTGCGGGCCGATGAAGGTGATGCCGTTCTTTGCGCAGGCCTCCGCGAAGTCCGGGTTCTCCGACAGGAACCCGTAGCCCGGGTGGATCGCGTCAACATGCGCGTCCTTGGCGATGCGGATGATGTCCTCGATGTCGAGGTAGGCCGCGATCGGTTTCTTGCCTTCGCCGACGAGGTAGCTCTCGTCAGCCTTGAAGCGGTGCAGCGCGAACTTATCTTCGTTCGCATAGATCGCGACGGTACGGATGCCGAGTTCGGCCGCCGCGCGCATGACGCGAATGGCGATCTCGGACCGGTTGGCGACGAGGATCTTGCGGATGGAATGACGATGTTGATGCGTCTTCATGGTGGTGGTCAGGATGCAAGTTGAGAATTCTGTTGGCGCAAGAATAAGGCATCGTGCCCGCCTTGGCATGAAAGTTTTTCAACACTTACGTAACCCTACGTACGTAGGTTGATTGCAGTTGCATCATCCCTGAAAGGGCGAAAAAAAACCCCCGCAGGGCGGGGGCGGCGGCACCGGATACCGGTTACGCAATTACGCGAAGTTCTTCGCGACGAAATCCCAGTTGGCGAGATTCCAGAACGCTTCGAGGAACTTCGGACGGGCATTGCGGTAGTCGATGTAGTAGGCGTGTTCCCACACGTCGCAGGTCAGCAGCGGCTTGTCCGAGGTGGTCAGCGGCGTGCCGGCGTTGGAGGTGTTGACGATGTCGACGGAGCCGTCGGCCTTCTTGACCAGCCAGGTCCAGCCGGAACCGAAGTTGGTGGTCGCGGACTTGGTGAACTCTTCCTTGAACTTGTCGAAAGAACCCCACTTGGCGTTGATCGCGTCGGCCACTGCGCCGGTCGGAGCGCCGCCGCCGTTCGGCTTCAGGCAGTTCCAGAAGAAGGTGTGGTTCCACACCTGGGCGGAGTTGTTGAACAGGCCGCCGGAGGACTTCTTGATGATGTCTTCCAGGGACGCGTTTTCGAATTCCGTGCCCTTGATCAGGTTGTTGAGGTTGGTCACATAGGTCTGGTGGTGCTTGCCGTAGTGGTATTCCAGCGTTTCCTGGGACATATGCGGCTGCAGGGCGTCCTTCGCGTAGGGCAGGGGGGGCAGGGTGTGTTCCATGGCGTTTCCTTTCTCGTTAGGGTCGATGTTGTTTTTGAAAGACGTTCATTGTAAGACGGATGCCGACAGGTTGCATGAATGACCCCATTGATCCACGGCGAATTGCGCGTTGAAAGCGGAGATGCGTGCCTAAAACCTGTCCGTGCGGCTATTCCAGCGTAGGCTGCACGCTCGCAATACCTACTTCCGCCGAGCCTTCTGCCAGCCGCATCGTCACCGTTTCACGTGGCCGCAAGTCCTTCGGCGCGCGGACGATCCGGCCTTTGCTGTCCAACACCATCGCGTAGCCCCGCTCGAGTGTTCGCTGCGGATTCAGCAGTTCCAGCTGGGCTTCCAGCGACGCCAGGGCCTGACGGCGCTGCGTAACCTGGGTTTCCATGCGGACGGCGATGCGGCGGACATCCTCCTTCAGACGCTGGCGTGCCTGTGCCGTTTTCGGCAGTTGCGCGGCAAGGCGTGTCTGCAGGTGCGACAGCGAGAACCTGGCCTGGTTGAGCGGCGTACGCGTTGCATGCGCCAGCCGGGTTTGCAGGCCGTGCAGTTTCAGACGCTCATGCGTGATGTAGGCGGAAGGGCTGACGAGGCGGCGCGAGAACCAGTCCAGCGTTTGCGTCTTTTCCGCCAGCATCCGCTTGAAGGCGCGAGTCAGATCGTCCGCATGCGCACCGAGCGTTGCCATCCAGTCGTCGCGCGGCGCTGCGGCCATTTCTGCTGCAGCGGTCGGCGTCGGAGCACGCAGGTCGGCGGCAAAGTCGGCGATCGTGACGTCGGTTTCGTGCCCCACGCCGGAAATCACCGGCATCGAACAGGCGGCAATGGCTCGCGCCACCACTTCTTCGTTGAAAGACCACAGATCCTCGATGCTCCCGCCGCCGCGGCACACCAGCAGCACGTCGCATTCGGCGCGGGCGGACGCAGTACCGATGGCTTGCGCAATCTTTTGCGCCGCGCCTTCGCCCTGCACGGGGGCCGGATAGAGGATCACGCGCACATGCGGTGCGCGGCGGCGCAACGTGGTCAGGATGTCGCGCAATGCCGCAGCCTGCGGGCTGGTGACAATGCCGACCGTTCTCGCGAACAAGGCGAGCGGCCGCTTGCGTGCGGGATCGAACAGGCCCTCGGCATTCAGTTTTTCCTTGAGGCGGAGAAAAGCCTCGTAGAGGTTGCCGACACCGGCGCGGCGGATCGCCTCGACATTGAGCTGGTAATCGCCGCGCGGCGCGTACAGGGTCACCAGCGCGCGCACTTCGACCTTGTCGCCCTCGCGCGGCGTGAAGCCTGCGTACTGTGCCCGGCCGCGGAACATGACGGCCCGCACTTGCGCGGCGTCATCTTTCAACGTGAAGTACCAGTGGCCGGATGCGGCGCGAGTAAAGTTCGAAATTTCACCGGACACCCAGGCGAGCGGGAAATTGCGCTCGAGCATGCGTGCCACGGCCTGGTTCAAGGCGGACACCGTCAGTACGGAGGGCGTCCCGCCTTGGTTTTCAATCGGACTTCCAGTATTCATGCGGTCTTCCAAGGCAAAACCTGTCCACAGGCGCGCCAATACGTCATTTGGACGTCATAATTGGTTACAAACAATTCGCCGTCGTGATAAGTGATTGATTTTTAATGCAAAAGCGTTTCTGGCGACTTACTCCAAGGAAAATGAAAATCCTTTCGAATCAAACACTTTTGCGCTGTTCGACGATTTGCCCACACAGTTATCCACAGCCCTTGTGCAGAAGTTTTTGCGTGGTATCGCCGTCGCACATGCTTGCCCGCAGCGTCCCAACAGGATACATTCTGCATCCGACTGATTTCACACCCAAGGAGCCTGTTTTGCTCGCCATTATCCAAGCGGCCGGCTGGCCGATCTGGCCGCTGCTGATTGCTTCCGTTATCGGATTGGCACTGATTATCGAGCGCGTATTGTACCTGCGCCGCCCCCGCATCCTCCCCCCGACCTTGCTCGAAGAGGTGATCCGCGTCTACCACAATGGCAAGATCAGTCCCGAGGTCTTGAAGAACCTGGAAAACAACTCGCCGCTGGGCCGCGTCCTCGCCGCCGGTCTGCGCAACGTGAACGCGCCGCGCGACGTGATGAAGGAATCGATCGAAGAGGCCGGCCGGGGCACCGCGCACGACCTCGAGCGCTTCCTGACGACGCTGGGCACGATTGCGACCCTGGCGCCGCTGATGGGCCTGTTCGGCACCGTGGTCGGCATGATCGAGATCTTCGGCTCGCAAAATGCGACCGGCACGAACCCGGCCCAACTCGCGCACGGCATTTCCGTCGCACTGTATAACACCGGATTCGGTCTCGCGATCGCGATGCCCGCGCTGGTGTTCTACCGTCACTTCCGTGCCCTGGTCGACAGCTTCATCGTCGACATGGAACAGCAGGCGGTGAAGTTCGTCGACATCGTGCACGGCAACCGCAAATAAGGCTGCGCCATGGACTTCCGTAAAGGCACGCGCCGCGACGATCCGGAAATCAACCTGATTCCCTTCATCGACGTCTTGCTGGTGATCCTGATCTTCCTGATGGTCACCACCACCTACAGCAAGTTCACCGCGCTGCAGATCTCGCTACCTACCGCCGACGCCGAAAAGGCGATCGAGCAGCCGTTCGAAATCAATGTCGGCGTCAACGCGCAAGGCCACTACGCGATCGACAACCAGCAGATTTCGGCCCGCGACGCGCAAGGCCTCGCCGAAGAACTGAAGACGGTCGCAACCGCCAAGGGACCGTCGAAGAAAGATCCGGTAATCATCATCAACGCCGATGCTACGGCCGCGCACCAGTCCGTGATCAACGTGCTGGAGGCAGCAAGGCTGGCCGGATTCGAAAAAGTCACATTTGCCGCGCAATCCAGCGGCAGGAAATGACGCGCGGCGCCGAATCGACGCTCACCCGGGCCTGGCTGCGGCGCGGTTTGCTGGCAAGCGCTCTCTGGCCTGTCTCGCTGATATTTGGCACGCTTGCGACCGCGCGGCGCGCTGCATTCCGCGCGGGTCTCCTGCAGGCAGTCCGCATGCCGGTGCCAGTGATTGTCGTCGGCAATATCTTCGTCGGCGGCACCGGAAAAACTCCCTTCACGATCTGGCTCATTGAAGAAATGCGCCGCGCCGGTTTCGTACCGGGCGTGATTTCGCGCGGCTACGGCGCCCAGAATGACGCGCCGACGGAAGTCAGCGCCGATTCATCTCCTTTGGACGTCGGCGACGAACCGGCATTGATCGCGCGCCGCACGCAATGCCCGGTGATGGTCGGGCGCAGCCGCGTCGAAGCAGCCCATGCGCTGCTGGCGGCCCATCCTGAAATCAGTGTCATCGTGTCCGACGACGGTTTGCAGCACTACGCCCTGCAGCGCGACGTCGAAATCGTGTTGTGCGACGAACGGGGCAACGGCAATGGCTGGCTGCTTCCGGCAGGACCGCTGCGGGAGCCGCCTTCGAGAAAGCGCGATTTCACCGTGTTCAATGCGGAGCGTTTGCCCGAAGGTATTCCGCCAGACGCCGTTCGCATGGAACTGGTCGGCGAGCGTGCGGAAAGACTTTCGGACCGCTCACAATCTGTACGCCTGCAGGATCTTTCACAGCGCGCGGGAAGCATCGTTGCCGCTGCAGGCATTGGAAATCCGTCGCGCTTTTTCTCGATGCTGCGCGGGGCCAGTATCGAGATCGAGGAACTGCCTCTTGCCGATCACTATGATTTTTCCGGCAACCCGTTTGCGAAAATCGACGCCGATATCATCCTGATCACCGAGAAGGATGCAGTAAAATGTACGCAAATTGATACGATCAACAACGACCCGCGCATTTGGGTCGTCCCGGTGACAGCGCGCATTGACCGCACGCTGGCCGAACGAATTGTGGAGAAATGTCGTGGACGCCCGACTGCTTGACATCCTGGTCTGCCCCATCTGCAAGGGCCCGCTGGAATACGACAAGAACGCGCAGGAGCTGATCTGCAACCCGGACAAGCTGGCTTACCCGATCCGCGACGGCATTCCGATCATGTGGGCCGACCAGGCGCGCGACCTCAATGCTCCGCCGGCTTCCACCAATCCCTGAACTTCCTGCTGACGCCGACGCGCTCGACGCCGGTTCGAAAATGGCCTTTACCGTCATCATTCCCGCACGCCTGGCGTCGACCAGGCTGCCCAACAAGCCGCTGGCCGACCTCGGCGGAAAACCGATGGTCGTGCGCGTGGCTGAACGTGCATCGCAATCCGGTGCCTCGCAGGTCGTTGTCGCGACCGACCACGCCGATATCCTCGCGGCCTGCCGCGAGCATGGTGTGCTTGCACACATGACCCGCGCGGACCATCCCTCAGGCACGGACCGCATCGCCGAAGTCGCTTCCGCCATGTCCTTGTCTGCCGACGCCGTCGTGGTCAATGTGCAAGGTGACGAACCGCTGATTTCCCCGGCGCTGATTGCGGCGACTGCCGGTTTGATTACCACTGATGTACCCATGGCGACTGCCGCGCATCCGATCGTCGACGTTGCCGAGGTCTTCAATCCGAACGTGGTGAAGGTCGTCTTGGACAAGACGGGCAGGGCGCTTTACTTTTCCCGCGCGACCATCCCTTGGCATCGCGACGGTTTCGCTCAGTCGAAAGAGACCTTGCCTGCCGGTTTTGCGCCGCTGCGTCATATCGGCCTGTACGCATACCGCAATGCCTTCCTGCAAGAATATCCACGACTGGCGTTGTCGCCCTTGGAGCAGATCGAAGCCCTCGAACAGCTCCGCGTGCTGTGGCACGGATACTCGATTGCCGTTCATGTAACACCCGATGTCCCCGCTGCCGGCGTCGACACGCCCGAGGATCTAGCGCGTGTCCGGCAATATTTCGATCAAGGAAATTCGACGAAATAGTACCGGGGGGTGCGGTTCAGGGAAATTCTGTGGTAAGTTTCATGAAAAGTTAGTGTGATAAAAAGCATGTCTTTGAGGTAAGTTCGCCCGCCCTGGCAGAATTCCTCGTCACCGAATACAAATTTAAAACCAATCTAGGACACACCATGCGCCTCATCCTTCTAGGACCGCCAGGTGCCGGCAAAGGCACGCAAGCGAATTTCATCAAGGAAAAATTCAACATCCCGCAGATTTCCACCGGAGACATGCTGCGCGCCGCCGTCAAGGCTGGCACGCCGCTCGGCCTCGAGGCCAAGAAGGTGATGGATGCAGGCGGGCTGGTGTCGGACGACATCATCATCGGCCTGGTGAAGGACCGCCTGAAGCAGTCGGACTGCGCGAACGGCTACCTGTTCGACGGTTTCCCGCGCACCATTCCACAGGCAGATGCGATGAAGGATGCCGGCGTCGCGATCGATTACGTGCTCGAGATCGACGTCCCCGACGAATCGATCATCGAACGCATGAGCGGCCGCCGCGTACATCAGCCGTCCGGCCGCACCTACCACGTCAAGTTCAATCCGCCAAAGGTGGAAGGCAAGGACGATGTCACCGGTGAGGAATTGATCCAGCGGGATGACGACAAGGAAGATACCGTGAAGAAGCGCCTTGCCGTCTACCACGACCAGACCGAAGTGCTGGTCGACTACTACAACAAATGGGCGCAGTCCGGCAAGCCCGGTGCTCCGAAATATCGCAAGATTTCGGGTGTCGGACCGGTCGAGACGATCCGCGACAAAGCCTTCGCGGCCTTGTCGGAGTAAAAAGAAAAGCGGACTTCGTGTCCGCTTTTTTCTTTCCGGTACCCCCTAGTCCAGATCAACGAATCATCAGGGGGATCCAGCACCCGATACCGAGGCAATATTCCGTATGCAACAATACGGACCGACCGAATCTCTTCAGTAACAAGTAACGCTTGAAGTTTTGCAGTGCGTAGTACTCGCGGGACGACGACAGCAGATACCTTCATGCAGTGCCAGGCGTATGCCGTCGCCGTCCTCCGGAACGTCGTTGTTTTAACTTTGTCGTGAAACAATTGGAGGAGTCGATATGGCAACAGGATTGTGGTTGGCCGTGGCATGCGGCGTTATCGCCGTCATCTACGGATTGATATCCCGGAGTTGGATCTTGAGCCAGGATGCGGGAAATGCCCGCATGCAGGAAATCGCAGCAGCCATTCAGCAAGGTGCCGGCGCATATCTTGCCCGACAGTACAAGACAATCGGCATCGTCGGCGTCGTCCTCGCCATCCTGATCGGCGTCTTCCTTGATGCAACCACCGCCATCGGCTTCGTCGTCGGCGCGCTCCTCTCGGGCGCGTGCGGGTTCATCGGCATGAACGTTTCGGTGCGCGCCAACGTGCGTACCGCGCAAGCGGCCACCAAAGGCATTGGCCCGGCGCTCGACGTCGCATTCCGCGGCGGCGCCATCACCGGCATGCTGGTGGTCGGCCTCGGCCTGCTCGGCGTGAGTCTGTTTTTCTGGTTCATCACCAACGGCAAGACCGTTGACGCCACCACCCTCAAGCCGCTGCTCGGCCTCGCATTCGGCTCCTCGCTGATCTCGATCTTTGCACGTCTCGGTGGCGGCATCTTTACCAAGGGTGCGGATGTCGGCGCCGACCTGGTGGGCAAGGTCGAAGCCGGCATTCCCGAGGACGACCCGCGCAACCCTGCGGTCATCGCCGATAACGTGGGCGATAACGTGGGCGACTGCGCTGGCATGGCAGCGGACCTGTTCGAGACCTATGCGGTGACCCTGATCGCCACCATGACGCTTGGCGCGCTGATGGTGACCGGCGCGCCGCTGAATGCCGTGATCTATCCGCTCGCACTCGGCGGCGTGTCGATCATCGCCTCCATCATCGGCTGCAGCTTCGTCAAGGCATCGCCCGGCATGAAGAACGTAATGCCCGCGCTGTACAAGGGGCTGATCATCGCCGGCATCATTTCGCTGATCGCCTTCTACTTCGTGACTACCTGGCTATTCCCGGAACCCGTCGCAGTTGCCGGTGGCAAAACGGTCAGTGCAATGGCCCTGTTCGGCGCCTGTGTGGTCGGCCTTGTGCTCACCGCTCTGATGGTGTGGATCACCGAGTACTACACCGGAACCGACTACAAGCCGGTGCAGCATGTCGCCCAGGCATCGACCACCGGCCACGGCACGAACATCATTGCCGGCCTCGGCGTGTCGATGAAGTCCACTGCATGGCCGGTGATTTTTGTGTGTATTGCAATCTGGGTGTCGTTTGCCCTTGGTGGTCTCTTCGGCATCGCGGTGGCGGCGACTTCCATGCTGAGCATGGCGGGCATTATCGTTGCGCTCGACGCCTACGGCCCGATCACCGATAACGCCGGCGGTATTGCGGAAATGTCCGAACTCCCGGACAGCGTGCGGGACATTACCGATCCGCTGGATGCCGTGGGCAACACCACCAAGGCGGTGACCAAGGGCTACGCGATCGGCTCCGCCGGCCTGGCCGCGCTCGTGCTGTTCGCCGACTACACCCATGCTCTCGAAGCGCGCGGCATGCATCTCTCCTTTGACCTGTCCGACCACATGGTGATCATTGGCCTGTTCATTGGCGGCCTGATTCCCTATCTCTTCGGCGCGATGGCGATGGAAGCGGTGGGTCGCGCAGCCGGCAGCGTGGTGGAAGAAGTGCGCCGCCAGTTCCGCGAGATCAAAGGCATCATGGAAGGCACCGGCAAGCCGGAATACGGCAAGGCGGTCGACATGCTGACCACCGCGGCGATCAAGGAAATGATCGTTCCGTCCTTGCTGCCGGTCGTGGTGCCAATTCTGGTCGGCCTGTTACTCGGCCCGGCGGCTTTGGGTGGCCTGCTGATGGGCACCATCGTCACCGGCCTGTTCGTCGCCATCTCGATGTGTACCGGCGGCGGGGCCTGGGACAACGCGAAGAAGTACATCGAGGACGGCCATCACGGCGGCAAGGGCTCCGACGCGCACAAGGCGGCGGTGACCGGCGACACCGTCGGCGACCCGTACAAGGACACTGCCGGCCCGGCAGTCAATCCGCTGATCAAGATCATCAACATCGTGGCGCTGCTGTTGGTGCCCTTGCTTCCGGCCGTCGGCACGACTGCATCGGCAGGACACTCGGCCACGCCTCCCGCAGTGAGCGCACCTGCGGCAACGCCGGCAACCCCGGCGGCAGGAGCGCCAGCGTCCAAGTAATGCAGGAGGTCCGAATTTTCGGAATTCATCGAGTCATCGGAAAAGGCGGCTTCGGCCGCCTTTTTTGCTTCTGCCGGAAAAAATTGGCTACAATGCACTTCTTTACGTTTACGTAAACGTCATTAACTTTCCGTTCATCAAAAGAGGTAGCAATGCAGATCCAGAACAGCGTATTCATCATTACCGGTGGCGCGTCCGGGCTTGGCGCAGCGACGGCACGCATGATCGTGGAAAACGGCGGCAAGGTTGTACTGGCCGATGTGCAGGTCGAAGCAGGTGAAAAGCTTGCGGCTGAGTTGAAGGGCAAGTTCGTCAAGTGCGATGTCACCTCCGAAGCTGATGGCAAAGCCGTCGTTGACGCCGCCGTTGCCATGGGTACGCTGCGCGGCCTGGTCAACTGCGCAGGCGTTGCGCCCGCAGTCAAGACGGTGGGCAAGGATGGTCCGCACCCGCTCGACGTGTTCCAGCGGACGGTCAACATCAACCTCGTCGGTACCTTCAACATGGCACGCCTGGCAGCCGACGCCATGGCCAAGACCGAAGCGAACGAGCACGGCGAGCGCGGCGTCATCATCAACACCGCTTCGGTTGCAGCATATGACGGCCAGATCGGCCAAGCCGCCTACGGTGCGTCGAAGGCGGCTGTCGTCGGTCTCACGCTGCCGATGGCACGCGACTTGTCGCGCAATGGCATCCGCGTGATGACCATCGCCCCGGGGATTTTCGAAACGCCGATGCTGCTCGGCATGCCGCAGGAAGTGCAGGACGCGCTGGGCCGGATGGTCCCGTTTCCGCCGCGCCTGGGCAAACCGGTCGAATTTGCGAACCTCGCGAAGACCATCATCGAGAACGTCATGCTCAATGGCGAAACCATCCGCCTCGATGGCGCGATCCGCATGCAGCCCAAGTGATCTGATGCTGCGCTTGGGGTGAGCAATCTCCTTGAGGTGAGCAATCTCAAGCGCGCACCATATTCGGTGCAAGGCTGCATGACAGCAAGGCCTTGCCAAATTAGACTAAGACAAGCCCGTGGCTTGTCTTTTTCTTTTTCGGAGTGACACATGGTGAAAGCAGGAATACTTTCGATCGCGATTGCTGCGCTGTTCACGGCCGGATGCGCGAGCACCCCGGTATCGCAACCCGCCGCCTCGTCGGCCAGTATGCCGAT
Source organism: uncultured Noviherbaspirillum sp. (assembly GCA_966212545.1). GTDB lineage: Bacteria > Pseudomonadota > Gammaproteobacteria > Burkholderiales > Burkholderiaceae_D > Noviherbaspirillum. The sequence continues at coordinate 8,867 of CBIHRW010000072.1, read as the reverse complement.
CGGTACGCAGGCGCCGGAACGTGCCAGCGGCTATACGGAAAAGCCGGGCTGGACCGCAAAAAAATACATGGTTGCAGCCGCCAATCCCCTGGCTACCGATGCCGGCTACCAGGTCCTGCGCGCCGGCGGTACGGCCGTAGACGCGGCCATTGCCGTCCAAATGGTGCTGACACTGGTCGAGCCGCAGTCTTCGGGCATCGGAGGCGGTGCCTTCCTGATGCATTTCGACGGCAAGACGGTCAAGGCGTTTGACGGACGGGAAACTGCGCCCTCGGCGGCCCATGAAAAGCTGTTCCATACACCTGAGGGCAAGGCCATGCCTTTCTACGACGGCGTCGTCGGTGGCCGTTCGGTCGGCGCGCCCGGCGTACTGCGCATGCTGGAGCTCGCGCACAAGCAGTACGGCAAGCTGCCCTGGGCAACGTTGTTCGCCCCGGCGATCAAACTCGCGGAAGAGGGCTTCGCCGTCAGCCCGCGTCTGAACGCAATGCTGAAGGCCGAACAGCACCTGAAAAAGGACCCGGTCGCCGCCGCCTACTTCTACGACAAGGCTGGCAATCCCTGGCCGGTTGGGCATGTGCTTAAAAATCCCGAGCTGGCGAAGGTGCTGCGCGAAATCGCCACCGGTGGCGCTGATGCGTTCTACAAGGGGCAGATCGCGCGCGATATCGAAGCAAAGGTGAAGGCGCATCCCACCAATCCCGGCCTGCTCACCGCCGCCGACATCGCCGGCTACCAGGCGAAGCTGCGTGAGCCGGTCTGCACGGACTACAAGACCTGGACGGTGTGCGGCATGCCTCCGCCATCCTCCGGCGGTATCGCAATTGCGCAGATGCTTGGCATGCTGGAGACCCGTGACATGCGCTCGCTCGCGCCAAAGGATGGCGTGCCGGGCGCCGAGGCGATCCATCTGTTTTCGGAAGCAGGGCGCCTCGCCTATGCTGATCGTGCACGCTATGTTGCCGACACCGATTTCGTCCCGCTGCCGGGCAATGGGGTCAAGGCGCTGCTCGACAGGAAATATCTGGCCGAGCGCGCAACGCTGATTTCGGACAAATCGATGGGGCAGGCGAAGCCAGGCACACCTCCGGTGACAGCAATGGCCTGGGGACTCGACAATTCTCCCGAGCTGCCGTCGACCTCGCATATCTCCATTGTCGACGCGGTCGGCAACGCGATTTCCATGACGACCACCATCGAAGACGCCTTCGGTTCACGCCAAATGGTCCGAGGTTTCCTTCTCAACAACCAGTTGACCGACTTCTCCTTTGACCCGGCCGATGCCTCCGGCCCGGTCGCCAATCGCGTGCAACCGGGTAAGCGCCCGCGCAGCTCGATGGCGCCGACGCTGGTGTTCGACAAGGGGACCAGGAAGCTGGTGCTGTCGACCGGCTCTCCGGGCGGTTCGGCGATCATCAACTATGTCGCCAAGGTCCTTGTCGGGACGATGGATTGGGGCCTCAATGTGCAGCAGGCGATCAGCCTGCCCAACTTCGGCAGCCGCAACGGCCCGACCGAACTTGAGCAGGGGCGTGTGCCGGACAGCCTGGTCGAGCAGTTGAAGGCAAAAGGCCACAATGTGCGCTTGATGGAGCAGACCTCGGGCCTGCAGGGCATCATGCGCACTACGATACACGGCGAAGAGATGTGGTTCGGCGGTGCGGACCCGCGCCGCGAAGGGATCGTGAAGGGCGAGTAGCCGCAGCATCGTGCGCAGCAATGACGCCGGGTTCGCCCGGCGTCGTTTTTTCGTGCTTCGCTGTGTCGCCTTCCTCCCAAAATGCCGGTTCCCCTGCTAATCTCTTTAATATGGGAAAGCAAAAGAAAACGGGCCTCGTACTGACAGGCGGCGGCGCACGCGCAGCATATCAAGTGGGTGTGCTCGACGGCGTGTCCTCAATCTTGCAAGGCGCGGGCTGGTCGCCTGAGCGCAATCCCTACGACATCATCTGCGGCACGTCCGCCGGGGCAATCAATGCCACAGCCTTGGCCTGCCATGCTGACAACTTCGACGAAGGCCTGCAAAAAGTCACGCAGGTCTGGGACGGGATCGCGGTCGATCAGGTGTACCGGGCTGATTCCCTTGGTGTGCTGCGCTCCGGCGCGCGCTGGCTGTCGCTCCTTTCCTTTGGCTGGCTGCTGCGCAGCTGGAAGGCCAACCCGCCGAATGCGCTGCTGGACAATACGCCGCTGGTCACCCTTCTGAACCGGATGCTGAACTTTCCGCGGCTCGACAAGGCGCTGGCCGACGGTGCCTTGCATGCGATCGCCGTGACGGCGTCGTCCTACACCGCGGGCCGGCACATTACCTTCTTTCAGTCCGAAGCCGACATCGAACCCTGGGTCCGCTCCCAGCGCCTCGCGCTGCGCGGACAAATCGGTGTCGAACATCTGCTCGCTTCGTCGGCGATTCCGCTCATCTTTCCCGCCACGCCGATCTACTGCAACGGCAGGCCTGAATATTTCGGCGACGGCTCGATGCGGCAACTAGCCCCGATATCACCGGCGATCCATCTGGGCGCGGACAAGGTGTTGGTGATCGGCGCCGGCCGTCTGACGGAGCAAGTCAGCGAGACCCCGGAATTCGCGCAGTATCCCAGTCTCGCGCAAATCGCCGGTCACGCAATGTCGAGCATCTTCCTCGACAGCCTTGCCGTCGATATCGAGCGGATGACGCGCATCAACCTGACCTTGTCAGTGCTCACGGAAGAGCAGCGCAGCAGGACGCCTCTGCGCCCGGTCGATCTGCTGATCATCGCGCCGTCCGAACGACTGGACGAGATTGCTGCTCGCCACGTGCATAGCCTGCCCGGGCCGATCCGCATGCTGCTTGGCGCAATTGGTGCAACCGAGGCGCGTGGTGGCGCACTGGCGTCCTACCTGCTGTTCGAAGCAAGCTATACGACAGAGCTGATTGCACTCGGCCGGAAGGATGCATTGGCCCGGAAGGCGGATGTGCTGGCGTTCTTCGGCATCCCGCAGGATGCCGCTATTCCTCGCGAACCGCTTGCCAGGACGGCGTGAGCGGCCCTGACCCGCGCCCCATGATGGGGGCGGGACAGGTCATATCAATAGTCGTAACGATGACCGTGGTGACCGTGATGGTGATGGTGGCGGTGCTTCCAGTGCTTGTGTTTCTTGTGCCGCGGCTGTTCCACGTAGTAGGTCGGACCGTACTGCACGACGGTAGCCGGTTGCACATAGACTGGACGCGGACGGACATAGACTGGCTGGGGGGCGTAGACCACAGGCGGCGGTGCCACATATACAGGGGCAGCCGAGTACGGGGAGCCGACGCTGACTGACCAGCTTACATCACCGGCGCCTGCCAGAGGGGCCGCAAAAGCAAGGGATGCCGCGGTTAGCCATTTGGCCTTTGTCGAATTGAGGAATTGCTTCATGAGGATCTCCTTAAGGTATTGCTGACCTATTTAACGCCAGACCCTGTTTCGACGGCTACATGCAATTATTCAAGGGCAAGTAAGTATTGCAACAATTTGTGAACGGCAAGTATTTGGCGCAATAGTATTGTTGTTGTTACAATGCTCGGTTCGCGCCCGGACGCGCTTTCCGGCCGTCGCGCTGCCCTCGCGGTGCTTGAATGGGCCCTCCAAAATTGGTCGGCAAGGGTTGCTTCGATTCTGACAACACGTTACCCTACGTAATCCTAATTTACGCAAGTGTTGACATTCGGGCAACGGAGCGGCGAGCGACAATGATTGCTAAGGTCCTGAAAACGTGGACGTTTTTCGTCCTTGCGTTATTGCTCTCTGTTAATTCTCTTGCAAGAGGGCCGGTGCTGGTCGGCATCATCGCGGTGCAGGACTTGCCGAAGGAAGCGCAGCAGACGCTGGTGCTGATCAAGCAGGGCGGCCCTTTTCCCTATCCCAAGGACGGCAGCGTCTTCCGGAACTATGAAGGGGTTTTGCCGAAGCAGAAGCGCGGGTATTATCACGAATTCACGGTGAAGACTCCCGGCGCGCGCAACCGCGGGGCGCGACGTATCGTCTCGGGAGGGGACCCGCGGACATCGGGCGAATACTATTACACCGACGACCATTATGCGACCTTCAGGCGCATCAAAGAGTAACCAAATGCGTATCGAGTCACTGCACAGCGACACAGCCCATCTAATCGCACGAGCCGAGGACGACATGAGCTTGTTTAAAACGGTGCCGCCCAATGTGGTCCAGTCCATCCGTGCGTTCCGGGTAACTGAGCTGCAGGAAGAGGCCGCGCGGCTCGGCCAGCATTTCCTGTATGCGTATTGTGCTGATGCAACTACCAAGCAACAGGTGTTGACCCGCATCGCCACCGCTTTTCATTTTCCCAAGCATTTCGGTAAGAATTTCGATGCGCTAGGTGACTGCCTGACCGACCTCGCCTATAAAGCCGGGCCGCAGCCAGGTTTCTTGGTGGTAATCGAACAGCTGCCCAATACCCCGAAATTCGACAAGGAAGCCCGCGAGACACTGCTCGACGTTTTCCGCGACGCCGCCGATTACTGGGCAGACCGCAAGGTAGCGTTCCGCGTCTTTTATTCTTTCCAGTAAGAACGACCCTCACTCCCCGGAAGCCGACCGCCGCGGTCGGCTTTTTTGTTTAGAAGGGCCAGTACCGTACGGTAAAATGCGCGCCATGAAAAATATCGTCATTCTGATTTCCGGACGCGGCAGCAACATGCAGGCCATCGTCCGCGCTGCCAAGGCCGAAAAGTGGCCATGCCGGATCGCTGCTGTCATCAGCAACCGCCCCGACGCCGAAGGCCTGGTATTCGCCGCCGAACACGGTATTCCGACCGCCGTCGTGCCGAACAAGCAATTCCCCAGCCGCGACGAGTTTGACGCGGCGTTGCGTGCAGAAATCGACAAATTCGCGCCGGATCTGGTCGTGCTTGCCGGCTTCATGCGTATCCTGACGCCTGCCTTCGTTGAGCATTACGCCGGACGGATGCTCAACATCCATCCGTCCCTGCTACCCAGCTTCCCCGGCCTTGCCACCCACCGCCAAGCGCTGGCGGCGGGCGTCAAGGTGCACGGGGCGACCGTACATTTCGTCACTGCAGAACTCGACCACGGCCCCATCGTCGAACAGGCAGTCGTACCCGTCCTGCCCGACGACACCGAACACGACCTCGCCGACCGCGTGCTGGCCCAGGAGCATGTGATCTACCCCCGGTCCGTACGCTGCTTCATCGAAGGCAGGCTGATGATCGACAACGGACTTGTCCGCGTGTCTCCAGAGACTGCGCAGCCCGCCACTACCTGAAAGAACCCCATGAGATTGCACCCCGCAGTCGTGGGTCATACCGAAGAAGCCTTGCGGGAAATCCTGCGCTTCACTGGTCCGGCCGACGTCATCCTGTCCCGCTACTTCCGCGAACACCCCAAGCTCGGCCCGCGCGAACGCAACGCCGTCGCCGAAGGCGTCTATGCCGTCCTGCGCAACAAACTCAGCTATGCGAGCTTTGCCGAATCCGGCCATGGCCCGGCAATGCGCCGGCTGGCATTGCTCGGTTTGGCGGATGCCGTCGCCGTGGACGCACTCGCCGGCCTTGAGCCGGCAGAAAGCGAATGGCTGCAGCGCATCGCACAAATCGACCGCAATGCATTGCCGGTCACCTTGCGTGCGAACCTGCCGCAGTGGCTGTTCGAGCGCCTCGTTGCCCGCGACGGCGAAGCCGCGACGCTGCAACTCACGGAAGCGCTGAATCGTCCTGCACCGCTCGATCTGCGCGTCAACCTGCTGAAATCCAAACGCGACGAAGTGATTGCCGAACTGGCAAAAGCTCCCATCGAATGCGAGCCCACGCCATACGCGTCGAACGGCATCCGTCTGTACAAGAAGCCGGCGCTACAGAACCTGCCGCTGTTCAAGGATGGCGCAATCGAAGTACAGGATGAAGGCAGCCAGCTGCTCGCGCAGATCGTCGGCGCAAAGCGCGGCGAAATGGTCGCCGATTTTTGCGCGGGTGCCGGCGGCAAGACGCTCGCACTGGGCGCGGCAATGCGTAATACCGGGCGCCTTTACGCCTTCGACGTGTCGGAAAAGCGTCTCTCCAAGCTGAAACCGCGTCTCGCACGTAGCGGCCTGTCGAATGTCCATCCTGTCGTGATCGCCCATGAGAACGACGCCAAGGTGAAGCGTCTCGTCGCCAAGATCGACCGCGTGCTGGTCGACGCGCCTTGCAGCGGCCTGGGTACCCTGCGCCGCAATCCCGACATGAAGTGGCGCCAGACGCCGGAGTCGGTGGTCGAGCTCAACGCGAAGCAGACCGCCATCCTTTCCAGCGCCGCACGGCTGGTCAAGCCGGGCGGCCGCCTGGTCTATGCAACATGCAGCCTTCTTGACGAAGAAAACGAAGCGATCGCCACACAGTTCCTGTCCACGCACGCCGACTTCGCGCTCGTCCCGATGAAGGACGTCCTCGCCGAGCAAAAGGTGGCGCTGGACATGGGGGACTACCTCAAGCTGTATCCGCACATCCACCAGACCGACGGCTTCTTCGCTGCGGTCTTCGAGCGCAGGAAATGACCCGGCCGGCGCGGCTTGCCATCGTCCTTGCAGTCCCGGCGGTGTTGTCTGCCGCTGCCCATTTGCCGTCTGCTGCTGCGGAAGGCGTCCTGCCCGCGCAAGGACTCCTGCAGCCGGTATTTGGTCCGTGGGAGGACATTGAAGCTGCCGTAGTCGATATCATCGAAGGCGCACGCAAGCAGGTACTGGTGCAGGCCTATCTATTGACCAGTAAAAGGATCGCCACTACCCTTGTCGCAGCCCATAGACGGGGTATCGATGTGCGCGTACTGGTCGACGCCGGCCAGCTCGAGAAGGTGGCCTCTCCGGTTGCCAATGCGTTGAGCGCCGCCGGGATACCGGTTTGGACCGAAACCAAGTACCAGAACGCACACAACAAGATCATCGTGGTGGACGCGGGGGCGCCGAGCGCGATCGTCGTCACCGGCAGCTTCAATTACACCTGGACGGCACAGCACAAGAATGCCGAGAACATCCTGATCGCCCGGAACAACCCGACGCTTGCAGCCCGCTATGCGGAGAACTGGCAGCGGCATCGACTAGAAGCGACCCCATTCAAGAAATGAAACAGAATTTGCTCTCCAGCCTGCTGACGGATTTGTGGACCGACCTGCGCGACCCCGGCCTCCTCTGGCAGCTCACTGCACTGGTGGCCTGCCTCGCGCTCGGCTGGGCGCTCGGGCGCATCCTGCGCAACCGACTGACCGCGCAAGACCTGCAACTGCGCGTCATGCGTCTTGGGGTCGAAAGCTTTGCCAGCGTGCTCGCACCGCTCGTCGTTCTTGTGCTGATCGCTCTCTCGAAATGGGTCCTTGAACAATGGCAGAACGTCAACCTGTTAAGGGTGGCGATTCCGCTGGTCGGATCATTCGCCTTGATTCGGCTAGCCTTCTATGTCCTGCGCCGGGTCTTTGCCCGCGGCGGCAAGGCGGGAAGGCTCCTGCTCACCTTCGAAAAGGTTTTTGCCACCGTGGTCTGGGTCGGTGTTGCGTTGTACATTACCGGCCTGTGGCCTGAACTGGTGGGCTACCTCGATCAGACACAAGTCCCGGTCGGCCGACATAGGACGTCGCTGCTCGTGATCGTGCAAGCCGCGGCATCCGTTCTCGTCACGCTCATCCTTGCGTTGTGGGCCGGCGCGGTGCTGGAGGAGCGGCTCATGCGCATGGACGCCGTTCACTCCTCTTTGCGTGCGGTGACCGCGCGCCTCGGAAGGGCAGTCCTGATCCTGGTGGCGGTGTTGATCAGCCTGTCGCTGGTCGGCATCGACCTCACCGTGCTCTCGGTATTCGGCGGCGCGCTCGGCGTCGGCCTTGGCCTCGGCTTGCAAAAGATCGTCAGCAGCTATGTGTCTGGCTTCGTCATCCTGATCGAACGCAGCCTCGCGATCGGCGACTTGGTCACCGTGGACAAGTATTTCGGACAGGTCACGCAGATCAACACGCGCTACACGATTGTGCGGGGAATGGATGGCATCGAAACCGTGGTGCCGAACGAAATGCTGCTGTCCGGTCCGGTGCAGAATTATTCCCTCACCGATCGCTCGCTCAGGTTGGCAACCCGACTCTCGGTTTCTTATCAAAGTGACATTGATGCCGTCCTGAAACTTCTTGAAGAGACAGTCACCAACATTCCCCGGGCCCTGTCCGATCCTCCCCCGCAGGCCCTCCTGCTGCGGTTTGATGCCGATGGTTTTGAAGTGGAAGTAGGCTGGTGGATCGCCGATCCGGAGAACGGACGCTCGAACGTGGTGTCTGACGTCAATCGGGCCATTTGGAAAAAATTGCAACAAAATGGCATCCAGATTCCTTTTCCGCAGCGGGAAATCCGCCTGCTCGACCAGCCTTCTGGTGCGGAAAATCGGACTTTACAGACCGTTCGCACGGTCGGAACACCATAAACGGCGTACAATCGGGGCCCAAATGCATGCTGGGGTCGGTTCTAGGCTGACAGAACGCTTCCATCGAAATATCCGGATGCATTCCTCCTGAATATTCATTGACTGGACACACGATGCTCGACGCAGTACTGAACTTCTTATCCAACGGCTTTTCCGGCGCTTCCGGCTGGGAAGTCCTGGTCTACACGCTCGTCATGACACACATCACGATCGCCAGCGTGACGATCTTCCTGCACCGTTGCCAGGCGCATCGCGCGCTGGAACTGCATGCCATTCCCAGCCACTTCTTCCGCTTCTGGCTCTGGATGACAACTGGCATGGTGACCAAGGAATGGGCCGCCATCCACCGCAAGCACCACGCCAAGTGCGAAACCGAAGAGGATCCGCACAGTCCGCAGACCCGCGGCATCAAGAAGGTGCTGCTGGAAGGTGC
>CBIHRW010000071.1:0-23545 GCA_966212545.1 uncultured Noviherbaspirillum sp. | reverse complement strand
ATCACGCCTTCGGCGATGACGTCGCAGCGCATGATGCCGCCGAAGATGTTGACCAGGATCGCTTTCAGGTTGGGGTTCTTCAGCATCAGCTTGAAGGCTTCGGTCACTTTCTCGGTGGTGGCGCCGCCGCCGACGTCGAGGAAGTTGGCCGGCTCGCCGCCGAACAGCTTGATGGTGTCCATGGTAGCCATTGCGAGGCCGGCGCCGTTCACCAGGCAGCCGATGTTGCCGTCGAGAGAGATGTAGGCGAGGTCGAACTTGGAGGCTTCGATCTCAGCCGGATCTTCTTCGTCCAGGTCGCGCATCGCGACAATTTCCGGATGACGGAACAATGCGTTGGAGTCGAAGTTGAACTTGGCGTCCAGGGCGATTACCTTGCCGTCGCCGGTCAGGATCAGCGGATTGATTTCGGCCAGGGAAGCGTCGGTTTCCCAGTAGGCCTTGTACAGAACTTGCAGCTGCTTGCGCGCATCGGCGATGGAACCGGCCGGCACACCAATCTTGGCGGCGATCGAATCTGCATCGGCGTCGGTCAGGCCGGTTGCCGGGTCGATTTCGACCTTGTGGATCAGTTCCGGATGCTTCTCGGCGACTTCTTCGATGTCCATGCCGCCTTCGCTGGATGCCATCAGCACCACGCGCTGGCTCAGACGGTCGGTCACCATTGACACGTACAGTTCCTTCTTGATGTCGGCGCCTTCTTCGATCAGCAGGCGGTTGACCTTCTGGCCTTCGGGGCCGGTCTGGTGCGTGACCAGTTGCATGCCCATGATGGCGTGCGAGTATTCCTTGACCTGGTCGAGCGACTTGGCAACCTTTACACCGCCGCCCTTGCCGCGACCGCCGGCGTGGATCTGAGCCTTGACGACCCAGACCGGGCCTCCAAGAGTTTCGGCCGCCTTGACGGCTTCTTCAACGGAAAAGCACGGGATACCGCGCGGAACCGTCACTCCGAACTTGCGGAGGATTTCTTTGCCCTGATACTCATGGATTTTCATGCGAGCTTCCCTTCAGACGCTTATTGAACAAAACAAACTGGTTGAAATTAACTGGACTCGGAGACTGCCAACGGCTTGACCGCCCAGCGTGGATAAAACTTGGCGACCGCCTCGCCGTCGGTACGAAGAGCATGGCAGCGATCAAGTTGAAAGGGTTTGTGGCTCTGCTCGTCGGCGCTCGCGCCGTCACGCGTGTCCAGCACTTCGCCGGCAAAAGCCTGGATGGTCGCGGTTGGCAGGACGGCGGCCAGTTCGGTAAGGTGGGTGCAGCCGATGATGCCTGAAAGGCGCTGCTTGACGCCATCTCGGAATCCCTTGAGGAGATTCAGGCCGATCAGCTTCTTGTAAGCCGGGCCGATGGTGTCGCAATAATTCGGGTAGGGAACTGCTTCGGAGACTGCCTCGGCATCGACGACATTCAGTTGGGAGTCAACAGTGATGCGAAGCCAGAGGTCGTGTACGGGTTCTCCCGCCGGCCTGACGCCGGAAGCGAGCTTGGTATCACGGGTCTTTATATCTGTTATATGCGCGTCGATGTCCCACAAACCGTCGTCGCGTGCGAACGCTTCGATCTGGATTGCGCGCGTGTGCTTTAACGCACGGCGGGATGACGGCGGAGATAAGGGCATAACGACCAATGCCAGTGAAGCGGCCAAAAGAGATGCCGCATTTGCGTGTCGTTGTCGCAGCTTCTACGACAACAGCCGCTCATGCGGCGCTGCAAAAAACCTGCAAAGTTTAGCACAGGCATAGAGCTAAAACCATCGCACCATTTCGTAGCTTTTTTGCCACTGAAAGCCGGGTAAAAGCTTTTTCCACTCCTGAAAGGCATCGGGTGACACCTTTGAAGGAAAAAAGTACGAGCGATCTGTTTTGAGGAGGGCGAGAAGGGTTTTATTCTTCGTCGTTACCAAGGTCACGCAACGCCGCCCGGATGGCGGAATGGGAAAAGCCGCGTTGCATCAGGAAACGCATCTGCTTCGCGCGTTCGGCGGCATCGGCAGGAGGAGAACCAAACTTCTTGCGCCACACTTCTCTGGCACGCGATGTTTCGTCCTGCTCGAGACCGGCCTTGAGGTCTTGCAGGATCTCGCCGTCAATGCCGTGCGACTGAAGTTCTGACAGGATCCGGCTGTTGCCGAAACGGGCAGCACGGCGGTTGATCAGGGATTCGGAAAAACGGGATTGCGATAGCAGCTTTGCCGCTTCGAGGGTGTCGAGGAGTGCCTCGATGTCGTCACCCTCCTGGGCGTAGCGCGAGAGCTTGCGAGCAAGCTCCAGCCGGCTGTGTTCACGAGCGGATAAATACTTCAGAGCCCGCGCTTTTAGACTCATTTGCAGCTTTGCCATGGTGTTCCAGCAGCGCGGGCTCCCTCACGTGAAGTATTTGGGAAGAAAGGATTGAAAGACCGTCTGACTTATTCCGTCTCGGCCACGAGCGGCGGCAGTTCCGGCACGCCGAGCACTGCGCGAACTTTGTTTTCGATCTCGCGTGCCAGTTCCGGATGCTCCTTCAGGTAAGTACGTGCATTGTCCTTGCCCTGGCCGATGCGCTCGCCATTGTAGCTATACCAGGCGCCAGACTTTTCGACTACCTTGGCTTCGGAGCCGAGGTCAAGGATTTCGCCTTCACGCGACGTGCCTTCGCCATACAGGATGTCGAAATGCGCTTCCCTGAACGGAGGTGCGACCTTGTTCTTGACGACCTTGACTTTGGTTTCGTTGCCGATCACCTCGTCGCCGGACTTGATCGAGCCGGTGCGGCGGATATCCAGGCGGACGGAAGCATAGAACTTCAGCGCATTGCCGCCGGTAGTGGTTTCCGGGTTGCCGAACATGACGCCGATTTTCATGCGGATCTGGTTGATGAAGATGACCAGCGTGTTGGTGCGGTTGATGCTGCCGGTGAGCTTGCGTAGTGCCTGCGACATGAGGCGTGCCTGCAGGCCGGGCAGAGAATCGCCCATGTCGCCTTCGATTTCTGCCTTCGGGGTCAGTGCCGCCACCGAGTCGACCACGACCAGGTCAACGCTGCCGGAGCGCACGAGGGCGTCGCAGATCTCGAGCGCCTGCTCGCCGGTGTCTGGCTGCGAAATCAGCAACTCGGACAGGTTGACGCCAAGCTTTTGCGCATACACCACGTCCAGCGCGTGTTCCGCGTCGATGAAGGCGCAAGTGCCGCCGAGCTTTTGCATTTCTGCAATCGCCTGCAGGGTCAGCGTGGTTTTACCCGAGGATTCCGGACCATAGATCTCGACCACACGGCCGCGAGGCAGGCCACCGACGCCCAATGCAATGTCCAGCCCCAGCGAGCCGGTCGACACAACCTGCACCTCTTCCGCAACGGTGCCCTCAACCATGCGCATCACGGAACCCTTGCCAAACTGCTTCTCGATTTGCGCCAACGCGGCGGCGAGTGCTTTAGCCTTTTCCGGGTTTTGCGCGGATTTCTTCTCGTCCATAACTGTATTCTTTCGACGGTTGGGTATTAACAGTTCGCCAACCTGCGATCGGCGAGCCTCGATTAACGTCACAGGCCATACTGTATAAAAAAACAGTGGCTTATGCAAGCGGGAATTTTAAATATCGGGGAAGCTTGATTAGGATGGCAATAGATAGGGTGCTTCGAAGTCGGCACTTGCTTTGCCTTGCTGCCAATAACGAAAAGCAATAGACTATTTTCCATCTGATTGCAAGGTGCCAACCATGCGTATTTTGCTCGCTGAAGACGACAGTGTACTAGCCGACGGCCTCACACGCTCGCTGCGCCAGTCCGGGTACGCCACCGACTGCGTCAAGAATGGACTGGAGGCCGACTCGGTGCTGTCAACCCAGGATTTCGACCTGCTCATCCTGGATCTGGGGCTGCCGAAAATGCCTGGGCTGGAAGTCCTGCGGCGCTTGCGGGCACGCAATTCGCGGCTGCCGGTGCTGATCCTGACTGCAGGCGATTCTGTCGAACAGCGTGTAAAAGGGCTCGATCTCGGGGCCGACGACTTCATGGCGAAACCCTTTGCACTGTCCGAACTCGAAGCACGGGTACGCGCGCTGACGCGGCGTGGCGCCGGTGGCGGCCCCACCGTCATCAAGCATGGCCCCCTGTCCTACGACCAGGTTGGGCGAATCGCCTACATGAATGATCAGATGCTCGACTTGTCCGCGCGCGAACTGGGCCTGCTGGAAGTGCTGTTGCAGCGTACCGGACGACTCGTATCGAAGGAACAGCTGGTCGACCACCTGTGCGAATGGGGCGAAGAGGTCAGCAACAACGCCATCGAGGTCTATGTCCACCGTCTGCGCAAGAAGATCGAGGTGGGCGGCGTGCGCATCGCCACAGTACGCGGCCTCGGCTATTGCCTGGAAAAATTTTCCGATCCTTCCGCGAGTGCGCAAAACGCACAAAATGTACCGACATCCGGCTGATATATCTCCATGAGCGACGCCCATCGTCCGGATGCGGGCGCCAACGCCTCGGCCGAACCAAACGAGCCACACCATACTTCTGATTTTGTCGCGGTCCAGCCGGAGGAGCGCATCCAGCGCTCTCTGTTCGGCGAAATCCTCGACTGGATGCTGGTTCCCTTGCTGCTGCTCTGGCCGATGAGCATTGCGATCACCTACCTGGTCGCCAAGTCAATCGCCAACCATCCCTTCGACCGCGCGCTGGACGACCGCGTGATTGTCGTGTCGCAGCAGGTGAAGGAGGTCAACGGCAAGGTCGTGGCGCAGCTAACCAATTCCGCACGTGACATCCTGCGTGCCGATGATGTCGACAATATCTATTTCCAGATCCTCGGACCGAACGGCGAATACATCGATGGCGACGGCGACCTCCCGCTGCCGCCGGCGGACGAAGAGAAGCAACCTTCAGGCTCGGTACAGTTCCGGAACGATACGATGCGCGGCAACGAAGTGCGCGTCGCCTATGTGTATACGGAAGTCCGCAACAGGCGCAGTTCGCGCGCACCGGAACGCCCTCAACCTGTCCTGGTGCAAGTGGCCGAAACCCTGGACAAGCGCGCCCAGCTCGCCAACGAGATCATCAAGGGCGTGATCCTGCCGCAATTCATCATCCTGCCAGTCGCGCTTGCACTGGTCTGGTTCGCCCTGTCACGCGGCTTGTCGCCGCTGGCGGAACTGCAGCAGCGCATACGTGCAAGGCGCCCGGACGACCTGAGCCCCATCGAGCCGGGGCAGGTGCCGGAAGAAATTTCGCCGCTGGTGCGTTCGTTCAACGACATGCTGTCGCAGCTGTCGCAGAGCATCGAGATGCAGAAACGGTTCATCGCCGACGCCGCACACCAGATGAAGACCCCGCTGGCCGGCATGCGCATGCAGTCGGAACTGGCGTTGCGCGAGACGGACCGGGAAGAAATGCACCGCTCGCTCGAACAATTGGCGAAAAGTTCCGAAGTGGCGACCCGTCTGGTGAACCAACTGCTTGCCCTTGCGCGCGCAGAGAACCAGACGCCGGCATCCAAACCGTTTGTTCCGCTCGAGCTATGTGAACTCGCCCGGAATGTCGTGCAGGATTGGGTGCAGGCGTCATTCGCGAATCGCCTCGACCTCGGTTTTGAACAACCTGGCCATCCGATCATGGTGCAGGGCAATCCGGTGATGCTGCGCGAACTGCTCAGCAACCTGATCGACAACTCCCTGCGCTACACGCCGCAAGGCGGTAGTGTCACCGTCCGGGTTCGTGCCAACGTCGTCGAAGAGCAGGCAATTCTGGAGGTGGAGGACACGGGCCCCGGCATTCCTCCCTCGGAGCGCGCCCATGTGTTCGAGCGCTTCTACCGCATCCTGGGCAGCAATGCGGAAGGCAGCGGCCTCGGCTTGTCGATCGTGCGCGAGATCGCGCAGCAGCATGGCGCGAGCGTCGACATCTTCAACAATCCGCACAGCCATGATCCCAAGTTTCCGGGTTGCCTGTTCCGCGTGACCATGCGCATGGAACAGCGTCCTGACTTCATAGAGGATATCGGGTGATGGACAACAAGACTATGCACAACCGCAACCTGTACTGGATCAAGGTCCGGCAGTTCACCTTCGTACTGGTGGGCCTGTGGTTCAGCTCCACCTTCGGCATCATTTTCTTTGCGCGCGAACTGACAGAGTTCACCATGTTCGGCTGGCCCTTCTCCTTCTACATGGCGGCGCAGGGACTGACGCTGCTATACCTGGCGATCCTGGCCGTCTACGTGCTGCGCATGCGTCGCCTCGACAAGCTGCTCAAGAACGAGACCGCCGATGCGCAATGACGCCTTCTTCCGCCGCCTTCTCCGCTATTACGGGTGGTATACGGTCGGCTTCATCATCTTCCTGATCGCCCTGTCGATTCTCGAGAAGGAAGGCTTTCCGCGCGCGTGGATCGGTTACCTGTTCATCTTCTCGACCATCGTGCTGTACGCCGGTATCGGCGTCATCAGCCGCACTTCGGACGTCTCCGAATACTACGTAGCGGGGCGCCGTGTTCCGGCGTTGTTCAATGGCGTCGCCACCGCAGCCGATTGGATGTCGGCCGCCAGTTTCATCAGCCTTGCCGGCGGCTTGTACGTGCTCGGCTTCGACGGCCTGGCGTACATCATCGGCTGGACCGGCGGGTACTGCTTGGTAGCACTGCTGATTGCGCCTTACCTGAACAAGTTCGGCCACTACACGATCCCGGATTTTCTGGCGACCCGTTTCAGCGGACCGTGGGGAAGCACGCCGGTCCGGATACTGGCGGTAGCGCTTACCGTGCTGGTCTCGTTCACCTATGTGGTGGCGCAGATCTACGGCGTCGGGCTGATTACGTCGCGCTTCACCGGCGTCGATTTCTCCGTCGGCATCTTCCTCGGCCTGGCGAGCATCCTGGTGTGCTCCTTCCTTGGCGGCATGCGTGCGATTACCTGGACCCAGGTGGCGCAGTACATCATCATGCTGATCGCCTACATGATTCCGGTCGTCTGGCTTTCCGTGAAGCATGCAAATGTTCCGGTTCCCCAAGTCGCCTACGGGACTGCGCTTTCCAAGCTCAGCGAACGCGAAAAGGAAATCAATAACGACCCGATGGAGCAGCAGGTGCGTGCAATCTTTCGGGAACGAGCGAACGAATATGCATTCAAGATCGCCAGCTTGCCCACGTCGTGGGAAAACGGCCTGGTCGAGATGCAGCGCCATGTGGAAGACCTGAAAAGAAGCAATGCCTCGCTGATCGAAATCAAGGCAGCCAGCCGTGCGCTCTCTGCCTACCCGAAGGATGTCGACGACGCCCAGCGCAAATGGAGCGATGCGCGCGCCTTCAACCTCGCCCGATCCGAGGAAGTGGTGCCGCACACACAGCCCTTCCCCGGCAAGACCAAGGAAGCGTCCGATACGAAACGCAACAACTTCATGGCGCTGGTGCTTTGCCTGATGATGGGCACCGCAGCCCTTCCCCATATCCTGGTGCGCTTCTATACAACGCCTTCCGTGGCGGAGACCCGACGATCGGTGTTCTGGACGCTGTTCTTCATCATGCTGCTGTACACGACGGTTCCCGCGCTTGCGGTGCTGGTCAAGTACGACATCTATACCTCGCTGCTGGGCACGGATTTTTCGAAGATGCCATCCTGGGTGTCGTACTGGGCAAGCGTGGACAAGGTCAACCCGCTGGTGTCGATTACCGACATGAACAAGGACGGTATCGTCCAGCTTGCCGAGATCGTCATGGACGGCGACATCGTCGTGCTGGCGACGCCCGAAATCGCCGGCCTGCCGTATGTGATATCCGGCCTGATTGCAGCGGGCGGCCTCGCTGCGGCGCTGTCGACAGCGGACGGATTGCTGCTGACGATTTCCAACGCTCTGTCGCATGACGTCTACTACAAGACGGTCGACCCCAAAGCGTCCACCCAGAAACGCGTGACCATTTCCAAGCTGCTGTTGCTTGTGGTGGCGCTGGTCGCGGCGTATGCCGCGTCGCTCAAGCCGGGCGATATCCTCTCGATGGTCGGTGCGGCATTTTCGCTGGCCGCATCCGCCTTGTTCGCCGCCCTTGTTTTGGGCGTTTTCTGGAAACGGGCGAACCAACAAGGTGCAATCGCAGGCATGCTGATCGGCCTCGGCGTCTGCGTGTACTACATGCTGCGCACCTATCCCGCGCTCGGCGGCTCCGCGGCCAACCAGTGGTTCGGCATCGCACCGATCTCTGCCGGCGTGTTCGGCGTTCCCGCTGGATTCCTTGCAATCATCGTCGTCAGTCTGCTGACGAGCAAACCGGGGCCACGCTCCAATGCGCTGGTCGATCACATCCGCCTACCCTGATGCGCAGCACACCTGCTGGCACGTTTCTTGTTAATCTTTCCATGCGGTTTGTCATCACGAGGTGGTGCGGACCGCATTAAAGTAATAGTGATCGCCATGACAGAACGCCATGCCCAATTTTTTCAATGAGATGTACGCCGACGGCTCGACGGCCGCGCGTGATCATTACCGGCGATTCGACTCCTGGCTGGCGGAACAACCGCCGGACGTCATTGCCAGGAAACGCACCGAGGCGGACCTGATTTTCCGCAGGGTAGGCATCACCTTCGCGGTCTACGGGAGCGATGCCGGCACCGAACGCCTGATTCCCTTCGACATCATTCCACGCATCATTCCCGCTGCAGAATGGGCGCAGCTCGAAGCCGGCCTCGTGCAGCGCGTGAAGACGCTGAACATGTTCATCCACGATATCTATCACGACCAGAATATCGTGAAGGCAGGCGTCATTCCTCCCGAGCAGATTTTCAGGAATGCGCAGTACCGCCCGGAAATGCAAGACATTTCGGTGGCCTCTGACATCTATGCGCACATCGCCGGCGTTGACATCGTACGAGCCGGCGAGGGCGAGTTCTACGTACTGGAAGACAACCTGCGCGTGCCCTCCGGCGTGTCGTATATGCTGGAAGACCGGAAGATGATGATGCGTCTTTTCCCCGACCTGTTCGCACAGTACAAGGTCGCGCCGGTTGCCCACTATCCGGACATGCTGCTCGACAACCTGCGCTCGGTCGCGCCGGTCGGAGTCAACGATCCCACCGTCGTCGTCATGACACCCGGCATGTACAACTCGGCGTATTTCGAACATGCGTTCCTCGCACAGCAGATGGGGGTCGAACTCGTCGAAGGCCAGGACCTGTTCGTCAACGACAACGCGGTCTACATGCGCACCACCCGCGGCCCGAAGCGCGTCGATGTGATCTACCGCCGGATCGACGATGATTTCCTCGATCCTCTCGCCTTCCGCGCGGATTCCGCGCTTGGCGTGCCGGGACTGTTGTCGGTCTATCGCGCTGGCCGCGTCACCTTGGCCAATGCAATCGGCACCGGGGTCGCCGACGACAAGTCGATCTATCCCTTCGTCCCGGACATGATCCGCTTCTACCTGTCCGAAGAACCGATCCTCAACAACGTGCCGACCTACCAGTGCCGCAAGAAGAAAGACCTGGAATACACGCTGGCTCATCTCCCCGACCTGGTGGTCAAGGAGGTGCACGGTGCGGGCGGGTACGGCATGCTGGTCGGACCAGCCTCCACGCAGGACGAAATCGAGGCGTTCCGGCAACGCCTGCTGGCCAAGCCTGAAGGCTATATCGCGCAGCCCACGCTGGCGCTGTCAGCGTGCCCGACCTTTGTCGAATCGGGCATCGCCCCAAGGCATATCGACCTACGGCCGTTTGTCCTCTCCGGCAAGACCGTTTCCATGGTCAAGGGCGGACTGACGCGCGTCGCGCTGAAGGAAGGTTCGCTGGTCGTCAACTCGTCGCAGGGCGGCGGTACGAAAGATACCTGGGTATTGGAGAAATAAGCATGCTCAGCCGCACTGCAGACCACCTCTTCTGGATGGCGCGTTACATTGAGCGCGCCGAGAACACCGCGCGCATGCTCGACGTCAACGTGCAGACCGCCCTGCTTCCTCAATCCGCGCAAGCCGCGGAACAGGGCTGGCGCGCCATGCTCGGCATTTCCGAACTGCTCGGCGCGTTCGACGACAAGTACGGGCTGATGACGGCACGCGACGTACTCGACTTCATGGTGCGCGATCCCGACAATCCGTCCTCGATCGCGTCCTGCATCCAGCAGGCGCGCGAGAACGCCCGTGCAGTACGCGGCGCCCTCACGACCGAGGTATGGGAAACGCACAACGCCACCTGGCTGGAGTTGCAGAACAAGCTGCGGGGCCGGTTGCTGGGAGAAGACCCGAGCCAGTTCTTCGAATGGGTCAAGTACCGCTCCCACCTGTCGCGGGGCGTGACCATTGGCACCATGCTCAAGGACGAAGCGTTTCACTTCATCCGCCTGGGCACCTTCCTCGAACGCGCGGATAACACCGCGCGCATCCTGGACGTCAAGTTCCACGGCACGGAAAAGAGCGTGTTCGCCGACGTTCTGGCTGACGACGAGGGGCACTACGACTTCTACTACTGGGCCGCGATCCTGCGCTCGGTGTCGGGCTTCGAGATCTACCGCAAGGTATATCGCGATGTCATCACGCCGGAACGCGTGGCCGAACTGCTGATGCTGCGGGCAGACATGCCGCGTTCGCTGCTGGCCTGCATGGACGAGGTGTCGTCCAACCTCGCGCAGGTGCGGAACGATGCATCAGCGGACACCGAGCGCTTCGTCGGCAAGCTGCATGCGGAGCTCAAGTACAGCACGATCGACGAAATCCTGTCCGCCGGCCTGCACGAATACCTGACGCAGTTCCTCGAACGCATCTACGAGCTGGGCAACCGCATCAGCCGCGACTTCCTGATGCCGCTGACCGTGTAATCATGCTTCTATCGATCCGCCACGAGACGGTCTATCACTACACCACTGCGCTGACCTACACGATTCAGCAGCTCAGGCTCACGCCGCGGCCTGATCCGCACCAGCGCGTCCAATCCTGGGAAGTGCGGACGGCGGGGAGGCGCAATGCCTTCGTCGATGCCTTCGGCAACTTCGGAGACATGCTGACCATCACCGGGCAGCATGATGAAGTCCGTATCCTGGCCGCCGGCACCTTGTCGGTCGATCCGCTCGACCGCGGTCGTTTGGCAGGTGGCGGAGCGATGTCACCGCTGGTATTCACCGTTCCCACGCGCCTCACCGAGCCGGATGCCGACATCATGGACTTCGCCATGCAGCATCTGCGGCCGGGTGCGCGGAGCAACGCACTGCTCGGCCTGGCGGAAGCGATCCGCGCATCGGTCGAATACGAGAGCGGCGCGACGGAAGTCACCACACCTGCATCCGCCTCATTGAAACTGGGCCGGGGCGTATGCCAGGACCACGCGCATCTGTTCCTGTCCTGTTGCCATGTGCACGGTATCCCGGCACGGTATGTGTCCGGCTATATCGATCCGGGCGACACCCGGCATGCCGCCAGCCACGCCTGGGTGGATGCCTGGGTGGAGGAAGGGGATTTTTCCGGCTGGGTCAGCATCGACGTCACACATGCCTGCTTCGCAAGCGATGCATATTGCCGGCTGGCGATTGGGCGCGACTATGACTGGGCGGCCCCGGTGCGCGGGGTGCGCCATGGCGGCGGCGTCGAGTCGCTGCATGTCCGCGTTAACGTTTCGCCAATTCTTTCCTGACCGACCACCCGCCAGCCCTTATACCGTAGCGGCCAATTTCGGCCGTTCGGTCAGTTTGGTCCTGTAGAATGCCCTTTTTGCACCCTGTATTGCCATCATGACTTACTGCGTCGCCATGCGCCTCGATTCGGGGCTGGTTTTCCTGTCCGACTCGCGCACCAATGCGGGTGTGGACCAGGTGGGCACTTTCCGCAAAATGACCGTGTTCGAAAACCCGGGCGACCGCATGATGGTATTGATGACAGCCGGGAATCTGTCGATTTCGCAGTCGATCCGCCAGATCATCGCCGAGCGCACCACGACTGGAGGGAAAACCGTATGGACGGCGACCTCCATGTATGAAGCCGCGCAAATCGTCGGCGAAGCCGTCCGCACGGTGTACGACCGCGACGCGCGCTCCCTGCGCGAGTTCGGTATCGACTTCAACGTCAGCATCATTTTCGGCGGCCAGATCCAGGGCGAGCGCAGCCGCCTGTTCCAGGTGTATGCAGCCGGGAATTTCATCGAAGCGCACAACGAGAATACCTATTTCCAGATCGGCGAGGCCAAGTATGGCAAGCCCATCCTCGACCGCGTGATCACGCCGGCCACGCCGCTCAATGAGGCAGCCAAGTGCGCACTGATCTCCATGGATTCCACGCTGCGCTCCAACATTTCCGTCGGCCTGCCGCTGGATCTGCTGATTTACGAACAGGACACGCTTGCGGTAACGCGCTTTGTCACCATCGATGAAAAGAACCAGTACTTCCAGATGATCCGCAGCACCTGGGGACAGCAGTTGAAGAGTGTCTTTGAAGGCATCTCGGATCCGGTCTGGAATGCGTCGCCCGAGGAAGGCGCCAACGTGCTCTCGTCCGCCAACACTCACAGCCAGCCGGTCCGGATTCTACCGCCGCACAGTCTGATGAATGCGAACCAGCAGCCGGCGCCGCTGCAGACGCTGGCGCAACAGGACCACGGCAACAAGCAGCACTAAGCACCCCATAAACAAAAACGGCCGCAGGCTCTGCGGCCGTGTTTTTGTGTTTAGACATCGTTAAGAAAGATCGTCTGTGCTTCTTCGCCCTGGCGTTCACGGATCTCACCAATGCGCGTGACCGTCTCGCCGGCCGCCTTGAGGTGAGCGATCGCCGCATCCGCGTTCTCCTTGGCGACGATCACCACCATGCCGATGCCGCAGTTGAACACGCGGTGCATCTCGGCATCCGCCACGCCGCCATGCTGCTGCAGCCAGGTAAACAGCGGCGGCATGGTCCACGCGTCGCGATGCAGGACCGCGGTCAGGTTCTCGCGCAGCACGCGCGGCACGTTTTCCACCAGCCCGCCGCCGGTGATGTGCGCCATGCCCTTGACCTCGAGCTTTTCCATCAGGGAGAGCAGCGGCTTCACGTAAATGTGGGTAGGTTCCATGAGCACGTCCGCCAGACGGCGGCCGTGGAAGTCGGCGTTCAGGTCCGGCTTCGCAACCTCGATGATCTTGCGCACCAGCGAATAGCCGTTGGAGTGTGCGCCGGACGAGGCCAGTCCCAGCACCACGTCGCCCGGCACGATCTTGCTGCCGTCGATGATCTTGGACTTCTCGACCGCGCCGACCGCGAAGCCGGCCAGGTCGTATTCACCGTCCGGGTACATGCTCGGCATTTCGGCGGTTTCGCCGCCGATCAGCGCGCAGCCGGCCTGTTCGCAGCCCTTGGCGATGCCCTTGATGACATCGGTTGCGGACGGCACGTCCAGCTTGCCGCAGGCGAAGTAGTCGAGGAAGAACAGCGGTTCCGCGCCCTGCACCAGGATGTCGTTGACGCTCATCGCGACCAGGTCGATGCCGACCGTGTCGTGCTTGTTGAGGTGGAAGGCCAGCTTCAGCTTGGTGCCCACGCCGTCCGTGCCCGACACCAGGACCGGTTCCTTGTACTTCTTGCTGATTTCGAACAGGGCGCCGAATCCGCCGATCCCGCCCAGCACGCCTTCGCGCATGGTGCGTTTGGCAAAAGGCTTGATCGCTTCGACCAGGGCATCGCCCGCGTCAATGTCGACACCGGCGTCGCGGTAGGAAAGGGATACGTTGGATGTGGAGCTCATGTCTGGAATAAGTGCTGAGAGGCGGTAAAATAGACAGTTTGGGCTTGGAGGGTGTCACTGAGTGACATTCGGCCCTGACCAAAACGCTATTTTAACAAACCCGATCCGTCCAACCTGCCCCAACCTGCCGAAACATGCCATTTTCTTTCAATTCGGAGCAGAAACAGACCATCCTGTGGCTCGCGGTCGGGCTGTTGCTGGTGACTCTGCTGGCCTACCTCGGTCCGGTGCTTGCCCCTTTCATCGCCGCTGCGATCCTCGCCTATGCGCTCAACCCGGCTGTTGACTGGTTGTCATCAAAGCGGATTGGCAAGCTCTTCGTGCCGCGCAGCCTGGCAGTAATCATCGTGCTGCTGCTGTTGATGGCGGCGATCCTTGCGCTGATCCTGGTTGTCTTGCCGATCATGCAAAAGCAGATCCCCCTGCTGCAGGAAAAGATCCCCGGCGCCCTGACCCGCCTGAACGCCTTCCTGTCGCCGAAACTGCAGGACCTCGGCATTCGCGTACGCCTCGACGAGATCGGCGTCAAGCGCATGCTGTCGCAGTATTTCGCGACCAGCAGCGATGAAATCTGGAGTTCCGTGCTGGCTTCGGCCAAGGTCGGCAGCGCAGCCGTGCTCGGCTGGATTGCCACCCTGACGCTGATCCCGATCGCCCTGTTCTACCTCCTGCTGGACTGGCATGCCGTGCTGGCGCGAGCGCAGAACGTCATTCCTCGCCGCTGGGCCGGCCAGGTCGTCACTTTCTGCCAGGAGGTCGACGGCCTGCTGGCGCAATATCTGCGCGGCCAGCTGACGGTGATGCTTGCGCTCTCCTTTTATTATTCCGCAGCGCTGGCGATTGCCGATTTCGATGTGGCAGTGCCAGTCGGCGTGATTACCGGCGTTCTGGTCTTCATCCCCTACCTCGGCTTCGGCCTTGGGCTGGTGCTTGCGCTGATCGCTGCGGTGCTACAGTTCGAGGGGCTGCACGGCGTCCTGATCGTTGCCGGCATTTACGGCGCTGGTCAGGTCATCGAGAGCTTCTTCCTCACGCCGCGCCTGGTGGGCGAGCGCATTGGCCTGCATCCTCTGACCGTGATCTTCGCGCTGATGGCATTCGGCCATCTGTTCGGCTTCGTCGGCGTGCTGCTGGCCCTGCCCGCCTCGGCCATTCTCGCCGTCGGGCTGTCGCATCTGCGCACCCAATATATCAATAGCAGTTTCTATCGTCAGTCATGAGGCAAATGCTGCTCGACCTGGGCGCGGAAAAACCGCAAACCCTGGATACTTTCGTAGTCGGACAAAATGCGGAGCTGGCCCAGCTGCTGCGGCAGTTCGCCGCATACAGTGCCGGCATGCCGAAAGAGCGCTTTGTCTATCTCTGGGGGGAAGCCGGCGCCGGCAAGAGCCATCTGCTGAACGCGCTGGCTACCGCACCACGCGCCCGCTACATCCCGGCCGGTGCAGGCGAGGACGCCTACCTGTTCGATGAAAACACCACGCTCTACCTGATGGACGACTGTCAGCAGCTGTCGCCGGAGGCGCAGATTTCCGCGTTCGCCCTGTTTAACCAGGTGCGCGAGAACGGCGGCCTGCTGGTGAGCGCCGGCGACAAGCCGCCCGCCGGGCTTGAACTGCGCGAGGATTTGCGCACCCGTCTTGGCTGGGGCCTGATCTACCAGGTACACGGCCTGACCGACGAGGAAAAAATCGCGGCGCTAACCCAGGCAGCGCTGGCGCGCGGCATAACATTGTCGCCGGGCGTGTTACCCTATCTGATCACACATTTCCGCCGGGATATGCGGTCCCTGTCTGCCATGCTCGACGCGCTCGATCAGTATTCGCTGGAGACCCAGCGGCCGATCACGTTGCCGCTGCTGCGCAGCCTGCTGCAACTCGAAGGTGAACCGAAGTCATAATGAATCTCGCTTTATTCGATCTAGACCACACCTTGATACCGCTCGATTCGGATTACGAATGGGGCCAGTTCCTTGTCCGCATCGGCGCCGTCGATGCTGATGAATTTGCAAAACGCAACGCCGATTTCTACGCCCAGTACGAGGCAGGCACGCTTGACCCGGTCGAGTACCTGGAATTCGCGCTCGGCACGCTGGCCCAGTTCCCGCGCAAGCAGCTCGATGAATGGCACCTGCAATTCATGGATGAGGTGATCCACCCCGGCATCCGGCAGGTCGCCAAAGACCTCGTCAAACGCCACCAGGATGCCGGCGACCGGGTCGCCATCATCACTGCAACCAATCGTTTCGTCACCCAGCCGATTGCCAAGGTCTTCGGCGTCGACACCTTGATCGCGGCCGAACCGGAAACAAACGCCAACGGCGAGATCACCGGCAAGCTGCGTGGCATACCGACTTCGGGGTCCGGCAAGGTAGTCCATACCAACCGTTGGCTGGAATCGCAGGGAAAATCGCTCGGCAGCTTCGAGCGCAGCTATTTCTACAGCGACTCCCAGAACGACATCCCCCTGCTGTCGGCCGTCACCCACCCCGTCGCAACCAACCCGAATGCCTTGCTCAAAGCCCACGCGCAGGCGCATGGCTGGCCTATCCTGACACTGTTCAATGATTAAGAAGCTTATCAAGCGTTTCCTCGGCGGCAAAAAGAAGGAAGTGAACAACCACCAGTCGGTGGTGCTAGGGCCGCAGGAACATGGCATCAACCCGCAGCTGCTCTCACCTAATGCGGTGCGCGTGACGCAAACGTTGCAGGAGAACGGCTTCAAGGCTTTCGTGGTCGGCGGCGCGGTGCGTGACCTGCTGCTGGGTGTGAAGCCGAAAGACTTCGACGTGGCCACGAACGCCACGCCCGAACAAGTTCGGAAGCTGTTTCGCCGCGCCTTCATCATTGGCAAGCGCTTCCAGATCGTGCACGTGATGTTCGGCCAGGAAATCATCGAGGTCACGACCTTCCGCGGCGCCTCCGCCGACAGCGCGCCCAAGGATGAACATGGCCGCGTCCTGCGCGACAACACCTTCGGCGAGCAGCACGAGGACGCCGTCCGACGGGACTTCACGATCAACGCGATGTACTACGATCCGGCGGCGCAGACGGTGCTCGACTACCATAACGGCATCGCCGACATTCGCAACAAGACGCTGCGCATCATCGGCGTGCCCGAAGCGCGCTACCGCGAAGATCCGGTACGCCTGCTGCGCGTGGTGCGCTTCGCCGCCAAGCTTGGTTTCACGATCGATCCCGCTACGCGCGAACCCATCCAGGTAATGGCGCCGCTGATCAACAACGTACCCGCGGCCCGCGTGTTCGATGAAATGCTCAAGCTGCTGATGAGCGGCCACGCGCTCGCCTGTCTGCAGCAGTTGCGCAAGGAAGGCCTGCACCACGGCCTTCTGCCGCTGCTCGACGTTGTGCTGGAACAGCCACTCGGCGAGAAGTTCGTCACGCTGGCACTGGAAAACACCGACGAGCGCGTCCGCCAGGGCAAGGGCGTGTCGCCCGGCTTCCTGTTCGCCTCGCTGCTGTGGCACCAGGTCCTGGAAAAGTGGAATGCCTACAAGGCCGCCGGCGAATACCCGATCCCTGCGCTGCATCTCGCCGCCGACGACGTACTCAACACCCAGACCGAAAAGCTGGCCCTGCAGCGCCGCATCACGACCGACATGCGTGACATCTGGGCGATGCAACCGCGCTTCGAGCGCCGCGCCGGCAAGTCGCCATACAAGGTGCTGGAACACGTGCGCATGCGCGCCGGCTATGACTTCCTGCTGCTGCGCTGCGAATCCGGCGAACTCGACCCGGAAATCGGCGAATGGTGGACCGCCTTCATCGCCGCCGATGGTCCGGGCCGCGAAGAACTGCTGGCAAGGAAACCGAAGGCGGAAGGCGAAGGCCAGGCACCGAAGAAACGCCGCCGCCGTGGCGGCCGCAATAAGAACAAGATCACCCCGGCGGAGGGCAGTGCCACATGAGCGGCGCATGGACGCCGTGCCATATCGGCATCGGCGCGAACCTTGGCGACGCACAGGAAGCAGTTCGGCGCGCAATCGAAATGTTGGGCGAAATACCGGAAACGCGCCTCGTCGCCCAGTCCAACCTGTTCAGCACAGCGCCGATTGATTCGAGCGGCGACGATTACGTCAACGCCGTCGCGCGCATCGACACGCAGCTGCAGCCACTCGAACTCCTCCACGCCTTGCAGGCGATCGAGCGGGACTTCGGCCGCGAGCGTCCCTACCGCAATGCGCCGCGCACGCTGGACCTCGATATCCTGCTCTATGGCCAGCACGTCATTGCATCGGAATCGCTCACCGTCCCGCATCCGCGCATGACGCAGCGCGCATTCGTGCTGATCCCATTGCTGCAAATCGATCCGTTCATTACCATTCCGAGACAAGGCCCGGCACATGCGTTCGTCCCTGGCGTCGCCGGTCAGCACATTCAAAAGATCTGAACAATGCAGATACCCGTCGTCGTGCAAACCGTCGGTTTGCTCACCCTGTCCAACGTCTTCATGACCATCGCCTGGTATGGTCACCTCAAGAACCTGTCGAGCAAACCGTGGTGGATCGCCGCCATTGTCAGCTGGACCATCGCGCTGTTCGAATACCTGCTGCAGGTGCCCGCCAACCGCATCGGTTATACCGAACTCAGCCTCGCGCAGCTGAAGATCATGCAGGAGGCCATTACACTCACCGTATTCGTGCCGTTCGCGATGATCTACATGAACCAGCCGTTCAAGCTCGACTATGTCTGGGCCGGCTTGTGCCTCGTCGGCGCCGTCTACTTTATTTTCCGTACATGAGCCTGGACCGATACAAATACATCGTGGTCGAAGGACCGATCGGCGTCGGCAAGACATCCCTGACGCGCAAGCTCTCCGACACCTACGGTGCGCAGACACTGCTCGAACAGCCGCAGGAAAACCCTTTCCTCGAAAAGTTCTACCGCGATCCTTCGCGCTACGCACTGCCGACTCAGATGTTCTTCCTGTTCCAGCGCATGAACCAGTTGCGCGACATGGTGCAGACCGACCTGTTCACCTCACGGATCGTGTCCGACTTCCTGCTCGACAAGGACCCGATCTTCGCGCGGTTGACGCTGAGCGACGATGAGCTGAACCTGTACGAGCAGTTGTATTCCCACCTGCGCCCGCAGACCGCCGTGCCGGATCTCGTGATCTACCTGCAGGCGCAGCCGGAAACCCTGGTTGATCGCGTGAAAAAACGCGGGATCTCCATCGAATCCGGCATTTCCGAGATGTACCTCTACCGGCTTTGTGAAAGTTACAGCCGTTTCTTTTATCATTACGACGCCGCTCCGCTGCTGATCGTGAATACGGAGAACCTGAATCCGATCGAGCGTGAGGAGGACTTTAACCTGCTGGTCAGGCACATCGGAGAAATGCGCGGCAAGCGGGAATTTTTCAACCTTGGGGAATGATGATGTCGGGATATCTGCAAGAAAGCGAACCGGCGATCCGCAGCAAGTCAGTCACCGTGCCTTCGCTGATGGCAATGAAGAACGCAGGTGAAAAGATTGCAATGCTGACCTGCTACGACGCCAGCTTTGCCGCCCTGATGGACCGCTGCGGCGTGGATGTATTGCTGGTCGGCGATTCCCTCGGCAATGTTTGCCAGGGACACAGCTCCACCCTGCCCGTCACACTGACTGATATCGCCTACCATACCGCGTCGGTCGCGCGCGGCAACCAGACCGCGCTGCTGATCGCCGACATGCCCTTCGGCACCTATGCGACGCCGGAGTCCGCGTTCGACAATGCGGTGAAGCTGATGCAGGCCGGTGCCCAAATGGTGAAGCTGGAAGGCGGCGCCTGGCTGGTCGATACGGTGAAATTCCTGACCGAACGTGCGGTGCCGGTATGCGCACACCTTGGCCTGACGCCGCAGTCGGTACACCAGCTCGGCGGCTTCAAGGTTCAAGGCAAGACGGCAGAAGGCGCCGAGAAGTTGAAAGCCGACGCCCTTGCGCTACAGGAAGCCGGTGCGTCGATCCTGGTGCTGGAAGCCATTCCTACGGCGCTGGGCAAGGAAGTGACTGAACTGCTGGCGATGCCGACCATCGGTATCGGTGCCGGCCCCGATTGCTCCGGACAAGTGCTGGTCATGCACGACATGCTGGGCGTCTTCCCCGGCAGGAAGGCACGCTTCGTGAAGAACTTCATGGACGGCCAGACCAGCATCGAAGGTGCAATCCGCGGCTATATTGCGGCGGTCAAGGACAAGTCCTTTCCCGCACCGGAACACTGCTTCTAAACAGGCGAAACCAGAAAAAAGGGGCGCGGTTGCGCCCCTTTCCTTTGCACCTTACTGAGCGCCGTCTTCGTAGCGCGCCAGGCTCTGCGGCATCTTCGCCGCTAAATCTTCCGCGTTACTGACCGTCAGGCCGAGGTCGCGCAGCAATCCATCTTTCAGTCCATAGATCCAGCTGTGGATCGTCAGCGGCTGACCACGCTCCCATGCATCCTGCACGATCGTGGTCTGGCATACGTTCACCACCTGTTCCAGCACGTTCAGTTCGCATAGGCGATCCTGCTTGACGCCGAGCGGCAGCGCCTCGCCAAGATAGCGTTCATGCTTCGAATGCACATCCTGGACGTGACGCAGCCAGTTGTCAGCCAGGCCAACGCGGCGACGCGCAAGAGCCGCATGTACGCCCGAGCAGCCGTAATGGCCGCACACAATCACATGCTTCACACCCAGCACGTCGATTGCAAACTGCAGGACAGACAGGCAGTTCAGGTCGGTGTGCACGACCACGTTTGCGATATTGCGATGGACAAACAGTTCGCCTGGCAGCAGGTTGACGATTTCGTTGGCCGGCACACGGCTGTCGGCACAGCCGATCCACAGATATTCGGGGGATTGCTGGCCGGCGAGCTTCTTGAAGAAGGAAGCGTCGCTTTCCACCATGGCCGAAGCCCAGTCACGGTTGTTCTGGAACAGGTGCTCCAGCATTACGGAATTTTTGTCAGTCTCACTCATCTTGCTTCAATCGAAAACGGAAATGGGCAAGCCGACCGGGCGCGAAAGCGTGATGATGCGCGAAGTTAGGCGAAGTTTGCGCACAAAGATGTTGTACGTGCGCAGCGCACGGGCAGCATGACATCCAGCCGATGCTGAATGCACCGCGCATTATACAGACGTCAAGTGCGTCCTCAGCAAAACGAGGAAAGGAAGAAAATCGCCGCCCGCAGACAACGATGAACGGCGGCGCGTGATCAGGAGTTGTTGCCGCGTGCGCCGGTTTCCGGTTTTTCGCCCAGCATCAATGGCTTGAGTTGCGCATCGACAGGCTTGTCGCCGAGCCAGATTTTCAGCAGCGCGTTGTAGAACGCGACGTCGGGAAGGACGTCCGAAACCTTCTTGCCGTTCAAATGCACAACCGTACCCGAACCGGGAATCCAGTCCGTCGTCAGCACATCGCCCTTTTTCAGCTCGGGAATCGACGCGAAGATCTCGCCGAACTTCTGCAGCTGCATGATCAGCTTGGCCTTTTCGGCTTTTTCGCTGTTCTGCTGGATGCCGCTCATGAAGCCCCGCCCGAGCTCTTCATTGCTCACATCGCGAAGCATTACGATGGTGACGCGCTTGGCTCCAGGGGAAGCCAGTACTTCCTGCACGGTGGACTTTTTTTCGGGGAGATACAGGCCAGCCACATAGACTTTGAAGATCGCCTTGTAGCGGATGCCGGCGCCATTCAGCTTGAGTTCCTGGTTTGCCAGGCGGATGGTGTCGTCGAGTTTGACGCCGCCGACTTCGGCTGCACCGACGTAGGCGGATAGCGACAATGCTGCTGCGGCACTTATGAGGCCGAGCGCACGGGTTACGCGGATGCCAAGCTTCATATTGTCTCCAGGAATATAGTTATGTACGGCAATAGAACGAGCGTTTCATTATCCTTCGAAAACCTAGAGTAACCACTCTAATTCCCGACGTGATTCATCGACAAGAAAAAAAGCCGCTGACCGAAATCGATCAGCGGCTTTTGCCATGTTCTGCAAGGATTCGCCGGTTTTACTCGAAGAATTCCTTGACCTTGTCCTTCCACGACTTGCTCTGCGGGCTGTGCTTGGAGCCGCCGGCGTTCGTCAGCTTTTCGAATTCCTGCAGCAGCTCCTTCTGGCGATCGGTCAGCTTCACCGGCGTCTCGACCACCACATGGCAGAACAGGTCCCCGGCATAGCCGGAACGCACCCCCTTGATGCCCTTGCTGCGAAGTCGGAAGGTCTTGCCCGACTGCGTGCCTTCGGGGAGGGTGAAGGAAGCCTTGCCGTTCAGTGTCGGCACCTCGACTTCGCCGCCGAGCGCCGCCTTTGCAAAAGACACCGGGATTTCGCAATGCAGGTCGTCGCCGTCGCGCTGGAACACCGGATGCGGCTTGATGCGGATCTCCACATACAAATCGCCCGGCGGACCGCCATTCATGCCCGGTTCGCCATTTCCGGAGGAACGGATACGCATGCCGTCGTCGATGCCGGCCGGGATCTTCACTTCCAGCGTCTTGTTGCGCTTGATGCGACCCGCGCCGCTGCAAGTCGGGCAGGGATTGGGAATCATCTTGCCGGTGCCGTGGCACTTCGGGCAAGTCTGCTGGATGCTGAAGAAGCCCTGCTGCATGCGCACCTGACCCTGGCCGCCGCAGGTCGTACACGTTGTCGGCGAGGTGCCCGGCTTGGCGCCGGAGCCGTGGCAGGTATCGCATTCATCCCAGGACGGTACGCGGATCGTGGTGTCGTAACCGTGCGCCGCCTGTTCCAGCGTAATCTCGAGGTTGTAGCGGAGGTCGGCGCCACGGTACACCTGCGGACCGCCACGGCCACCACGTGCACTCTGGCCGAAGATATCGCCGAAGATATCGCCGAAGGCGTCGGAGAAACCGCCAAATCCGCCGGCACCCGCGCCGAAGCCGCCGCCACCCATGTTGGGATCAACGCCGGCATGGCCGTAACGGTCATATGCCTCGCGCTTGCCCGCGTCGGAAAGCATCTCGTAGGCTTCCTTGGCCTCCTTGAACTTCTCTTCCGCACCCTTGCTGTCCGGATTGCGGTCCGGATGGTACTTCATCGCGAGCTTGCGATAGGCCTTCTTGATCTCTTCCTCGGAGGCGTTCTTCGCTACACCCAGAATCTCGTAATAGTCTCGCTTTGCCATCTTGTAGGCGTCCTGTCAGTCAACACTACGGCACGATGCCAGTCTGGACATCGTGCGCTGTTCTCTCACTCTTCCAAGGGGAAAAGGCCGGGAAGAGTTGCATGCGGCATTAACAATCCGTCCAGCCGCATCCTTAAACGCAAAACGCCGAGTCGAGGATCTGGACGATCGCATCGGCTCGGCGGCCATCGCGGTGCCAGGCGCCCCTGGCCGCGATGATGGATATTACTTGTCTTTGACTTCCTTGAAGTCGGCGTCGACGACGTCTTCTTCCTTCGCCTTGGCTTCCGATGCGCCTGCACCAGCACCAGCGGCACCCGCAGCACCGGCTGCGCCTGCCTGCTGCGCCTGTGCGTCGGCGTACATCTTCTCACCGAGCTTCTGCGCGGCGGTCGACAGGGCCGAGACCTTGGCGTCGATCGTGGACTTGTCGTTGCCCTTCAGGGCTTCTTCCAGGTCCTTGATCGCAGCTTCGATCTTTTCCTTCTCGCCACCATCCAGCTTGTCGCCGTACTCGCTCAGCGCCTTGCGGGTCGAGTGTACCAGCGCATCGCCCTGGTTGCGCGCGTCAGCCAGTTCCTTCAGCTTGCGATCTTCGTCAGCATACAGTTCGGCGTCCTTCACCATCTTCTGGATTTCATCCTCGGACAAGCCGGAGTTGGCCTTGATGGTGATCTTGTTTTCCTTGCCGGATGCCTTGTCCTTCGCACTCACGTGCAAGATGCCGTTGGCGTCGATGTCGAAGGTCACCT
>CBIHRW010000070.1:0-24169 GCA_966212545.1 uncultured Noviherbaspirillum sp. | reverse complement strand
GGACATTGCGCGTCATCGCAGCGATCTCATGCTGGATGCCGAAAAATCCGGTTACCAGCCATCCTATAACGATTGCCAGGAAGACAATCGCAAAACCGTTGAGTACTTTCATCTGCGCCGAGACATGCGCGACGCCTTCCTCCATCCACTCGTCGGCGAGAAGTCTCAGCGCCTCGGCAAATCCCTTGTATTCGGCATACACGCACAGGTCGTCGACGACCTCCCGGGAGGGAAAGTCGTACCCGGCGTTGCGCAGGGCTTCGCCACAGTTGAGGCCGGACTTGACGCCGAGGAGGGCGCCATCGAGCCGTTCGCGCAGCCATGGTTGCGCCATGTCCGAAAGCCGGATCAACGACTTCTCTACCGTGATGCCGGCAAACTGCAGCGCCGAAAACGCCATCAGGAATCCGCTACCCACCAGGAGCCGATAGATGGAGTAAGGGGCGAAGCGGTCGAAGCGCACGCGCAGGTTGCCTCGCCAAAGCGGCATCGAAACCAGCACCCCGGCGACGGTCGTGATGAGTCCGGCGACGACGATCAAGGTCCAGTCCTGCACCACCAGCGACATGAGATAGAGGGACCTCGCCGCGCCACGCCAGTGGGTCGGGTCGACCATGCGGGCGAATTCCGGGATCACGCGCGTGCCGAACATGTAGATGTAGACCAGGATCAGCGTGAACACGGAGACCGGATAGATGAGGCCGCCCACAACGACGCCCTTGATCTTCTTTTCCGCCTGCACGACGCCGACTACCGCCTCCAGTGTGACTTCCAGCCGACCAGACTGCTCGCCGGCCATCAGAATCATCTGCTCGGCCTTTGGAGTCCACCATTCCAGCCCTTCCGCGAGCAGCCGGCCGTTCTGCACGGCACGGCGGCAGTCATCGAGAACAATCGCGAGCGGGTCGTTCGGATTGCGGCCGCGATCGGATGCCCGGTCCTGCAGTTCTTCAAGGATCTTGAGCATCGGCAGGCCATTCGACAGCATCTTCGCAATCTTCCGGTACAGGCGAAGACGTGCCGTATCGGTGAACTGCAGCTTGGCCCACCAGCGATTCACGTCAGCTAACACGGACGGCCTCCATGACATTGGAACGGCGCGGGATCGGTGCCGGTGGCGCGGCAAGATGGCCGACGATTTTCTCCGCCATGCGCGGATCGACAACGCCTGATGTCACCTTGGAGAGGGCATGTTCAAGAATGGTCTTGCCGCCGAGCTCGTTTCTCCAGTAGCGGATCGCCTTGTGTTTTTCGCCGGCGCGGACATGGTCGAAGAGCTGCGCATCGGGAACGATGACTTCGGCAACCACTGTCCGGCCTACCGTTCCCTGATGCTTGCAATGCTCGCATCCCGGACCGGCGATGCAGACGTTGCCGAACTCCTTGCCGGAGGCATGCTTGACGCGCATCAGGACCGGTTCCGGCAGTTCCTGCTGGTGATTGATGAGCGGCTTCTTGCAGTGCGGGCAGAGTACCTTGACCAGGCGCTGGCTGATCAGGCCGGTCACGACGGTGTGGTCGGCAACCAGGCTGAGCGGCAGGCCCAGATCGGTCAGACGGTCGATGATGGCCAGCGCACTGTTGGCGTGGACAGTTGTCCAGACCTGGTGGCCGGTCATCGACGCACGCAAGGCGTTCTGTGCGGAGGCCTTGTCGCGGACTTCGCCGATCATGATCGTATCCGGGTCCAGGCGCATCGCGTTGGCGATCGCGGCCGAGAACAGGCGCGAGCGTTCCTCTTCGGACCCGGCGTTCGTGATGGCGGTCTGCACGGCGCCTTCGATCGGATACTCGACGGGATCCTCGACGGTCAGGACGTGCAGTTTTCCGTCCGCCTCGAGAATTTCGCCGTTGAGGATACGTTGAAGGGTAGTGGACTTGCCCGATCCGGTCGGCCCGCTGATGATGTTCATGCCGATCGGCTGCTCCTTGAGCTTCTGCAGCAGCGTCGCGTGTGCATCGGTGAAACCGAGCGGGCGCAGGTCGTTGTTGTCGCCGGCATCGTTGTACAGCAAACGCAGCACCATGATGTTGCCTTCGCTCGTGGGGGCGGTGGCAATGCGTACGCCGTACAGCATGGGCGGCAACTTGTCACGGTCGGAAATACTGGCGTCCTGTCTTTCCGTGGGCTTGTACGAACTGTCCGACACCGATGCCATGGCGCCGTACATCGTCGCCAGCAGCCGCTCGCCATACTCACGCGTCTGGCCGCGCGCCCTGACCAGGTCGTTGTGGACCCGGAAATAAATTTCGGTGCTGTGCTTCTTGACGCGGATATGGATGTCCGATGCCCGTGCCTGGCATGCCTTGTTCAACAGATCCTTTGACGCCACCTGCATCATCGAGTGTTCCAGGCGCCGGTCCGCCTTTTCAGGGCTGCCGGCCCGTTGGTACCACTGGCTGATGGTTCCGATATCCGTATGGACGACGCGGACAGGGTGGTGCAGTTTGTCGAGACGGGCACGATAGGACAGTACGTGCGAGTTGAAGTCCTGGCCATGTGCGATCAGCAGCTGGCCGTTCGAGAGAAGGCAAAGCAACTTCTTTTCTTCGTCGCTCGCCGCGAATGAGCCGTTGCGGCTCAATACCGTGATGTTGGAAACGTCAAGGGAATCCACATCCAGGTTCGACATCCCGGCCATGATGTTTCCCTGTTGCAGGGGATTGCGTCCGTTCATTTTGCTGCTCCCTTTGGAATGGGGGGAGGTAGTGGCGGCAGGTATCCCGGCACGGCTCCCCTGTAGACAACCGCAGGCTGGATGGCGGGTGCCTGGACCGCTGCGGCCAGGCGGATCCGTTGCTTCTTCGCGGTTTGGACGATGACCTCGTTGGGGCGGATGGAGACGATTTTCATGCCGTTGGAGAGGGTGTCTCCGGTCGTTACCTCCACGATGTTCCCGTTGTCCAGCTGCAGGGTCGCGTACAGTGCGCTGCCGAGCCCCTCGATCGACCGGATCGTAGGATCGCCCATTGCGCCGCCGGATATCAGGCGACCGGCTTCTACCTGCTTGGCCAGGATATCCGCCTGTTTCGCGAGAATGCCCGCTTGTACTTCAAGCTGCTTTTCACGCGCTTTCAGGACGAGTGTTTCGGTTTCGATCTTTGTCAGGTCGTCGGAAGCCGAGTCCGCCCTGGCTTGACGGACACTCACAAGGCTGAGAAAAATGCCGGTGAGGAAAAGATATCTGAGTTCATTTCGCATACATGACTCCTTCGATTGACCATTTGCCACCCTTGTAAGCAATCTTCTCCAGGCGAACCCCTGGGCGATCAAGGAGGGACGCCACATCTAGGGGGGACAGCCCGCCGGTGGTCAGGGTAATGGAATACGTTTGCCATTCCGGCGGCGCGGCATTCGCATTGGCGAGGCCCGGTATGGAGGTGGCAGGAGGCGCGGGCGTCCCGGCCTTCGCAACTTTCGGCGCCAGTTTCAGCAGTTGCAGTCGCGAGAGGAGCGGTTCGATCAACTCTTTCTCCGTGAGCAGCGCCTCGTCTTTCCCGGGGCCGAGGTTCAAGGGAACCTGGTGACTTGCCTTTTCGCCGGTCAGGTCGACAGTGGCCTGCGGCACTTGCGCAAGCAGGAAGTCGACAGTCGACTCCCCCCGCAACCAGGCAAAGCGCGCCTGTCCATCCGCGCATTCATAGGTATCCAATTGCCACCCGCCCGCGCGAATGTGAGCGAAATTGTCGACGCAGGCACGAGTCATCGCTAACGGGGCAGGCTTGCCCGGCCAGGGACGGGCAGGCGCAGCCGCCGCACCGCCAAACATTTTTTTGCGCGCGGCCTCGATGGACCGTTCGCGATCTTCGGCTTCCCGCTTTTTCTGGTACATCTGCCAGGCCACTGCGCCGGCAATCACAAGCAATGCCGCACACACCGCGGAAACAGCGATCGTTCGGCCGGAGATCGCGGTATCGACCGAGCGCAGTGCCCACCAGCGTTGCACCTTGACCTGTCCGTTTTTATTGCGCGGAACGAGTTCTTCGATACGGCGCGGGCTGAAGTTATGGAAGCCGTGTTCTTCCAATTCGGCATCGCCGATGACCATGTTCCAGCCGCCCAGGCCATAGTCGCCATGCAGGCGATCGAGCACTTCTTCCTTGGTGCCGGCAAAATCGCCGTTGGGCAGGAAATTGGCATCCCGAACAGCGAAGTAGGCCCACAGACCGTCAGGCAGCTTGAATGCACCCAGCCAGTCATGAACAGGTTGTATGCGTCCGTCGTAGTAGCCGCCTTCTTCCCGCAGCCTGCTTGAGACCGCTGCCGCGAGCGAATAGGTCATCCGGCGCGCGCCTTCCTTGGTATGTGCGAAGCCGGCCTGTGCCGTCGCATGATTCCTGAGCAGGACCATCAGATCGGAGTTGATCCTCTTGGCGAGGTCCTTTGCCTCCTTTTTCAGTTCCCGCGGACGGGACAGCGACTGCCAGAACAGACCGCAGACGAACTTCTGTTTTCCGATCTGGGTGATATGGATTGCCATGGCGTGCCTTGCCTGTTCAGGAGACCGACATCATGGTCGGCGTAATCAGGATGACAATGACTTCGCGGCTGGATTTTGCCTTGTAGCCTCCGCCGAACCAGGCGTTCTTCGGCTGCCCGACACCTTGGTTGTCGAGATTGTCGTCCGCCTGTTCAAAGCCGCTGACGATCAGGGTTTCATTCGATTTCATCGCCACCCGCTGCAGGAAATTGCGGGTATCCATTTCCGGGGTCTCGATCGAGCCGCCGGCGCTGCTTACGGTGCGGATGGCTCGCAAGGATGAGATGTCGGTGGAGAACTGCAGCATGACTGTACCGTTGGCGAGCACATGCGGCAGGATGCTCATGTTGAATCCCGAGGTAACAGTGCCCGGCGTCAGGGTTGTCGTCGTTCCGACCAGCGCCGTCGTGGTCGTGTGGGAGGACTTCAGGTAGCTGGTCTGCCTGGCCACCTGCACCGGGACGGGCTGATTGTTGAGTGTGACCACCGACGCGCTCGTATGGCGGCGCACCTTGCCCTGCTCGGATAGCGCCTTGATCACGAGCGTCGTGCCGGCGAACTTGCTGGCCGCCGTGCTGAGGATGCCCGCCGAAAAACCGACTGCGTTGGGACTGGAGGCAACGGTGTTCTGGATGCCGTACCTGTTGCGCAGATCGCGATAGACGAGGTTCCAGTTGATGCCGTACTCGTCCGCGTCCGACAGCGTGACGGACAGGACGGTTACGTTGATGACGACCTGGCGCGACAGGGCCTTGTTCTCTGCCTCGACGAAGGCCGCGATGCGGTCCAGCCTATCGGGCGTATCGACGACGGTAATCGTCCCGGTGGCGGGCGAGGCTACGACCTTGCCGTATGCGGACAGCATTGCCGTAATGGATTTTTCGATGCTTGCATACACCGCGAGTTGGGACGAGACGGCGGTGTTCTGCGTGTTATTGGCGCTCACCCCGTTTGCGCCGCCCCCGCCTGCCTGGCCACCACCGGCACCGCCAGCCCCTGCGGCGGCCGGCGTGGAGGTCGCGCCGCTTGTCACAGTGGCGGTGAAGGAGGAGTCGCCGGGAATCGCATTCACCTGGAAGGTGCGCGAGTCGGTGTAGTAGAACTGGATCGCGCCGTCCACATATTTCCAGTAGACGCCGAAACGTGTGGCGACCGTATCCAGCAATCCCTTGAGATTGCCGCCGAAGAAGGCGATGCGCACCGGCGGCCTACCTGTTGCCGCGGCACCCGGGGCGGCTGGCGCCGGCACCGGGGCAGCACCACCTGCGACCGCTGCCCCGGTTGCTGGCGCGGCGCCGCCGGAGACTGCCAGTGCATCCGGGCTGACGTTTGTGGGGATGCCGGAACGGATCGTGATCCTTTCGGCAAACTCGGCCAGGGACGCAACAGTGCGATCGAACGTCGCCGACTCCTGAAAGATCGGGGGCAGAGATGGTTGCCCGATTTTCACAGCATTCTTTCCGATCCATATGCCGTTCTCGTGCACGCTGGTCGCGGCGGATTTCATGACCGGCGCGGGCATGGAACGGCCGACCTCTTTCGCCATGCTCGAGGCATCCTTGTCTGTCTTGTCGAAGATCGTAACGATTCTCTCCGGCAGGCCGGTGCATCCCGATAGAAGCACGAGGGCGCACACCGATGTGTACGACGCAATTGATGAGGATCTGATTCGCATTACTCACTCCTTCTGGCAACGATGCGCAGGACTTTGTTGCCTTTGTAGAAGACCGCATGCATGGCGGCGTCGACCGCTTCCATGCTTTTCGTGACGGCGTCGACTGCTTCTTCGAATGTTCCGGGAACAGCCGTCTGCGCCTCGACCGCGTAATCGACCGGCAGCTCCCACAGCAGTTGCCAACCTGCCTTTTCCGCCCACCGTCCCAGGGTGACGCTGAGCGTTTTGTCGGCGAGGTTGATTTCCCACACCGGGGCCGGTGTCGCGGGCGTCGCCGGTGGAGCAGGCTCGGCCGGTGGTACGGGAATGCTTTGGCTTTCTTTCGGGGGCTGGGCTGCGGCAATGGCGGGAGCCGGTTGCTGCGGCGCCGGCGCCGGCAATCGACTCTCGGTCGATTGGCTGGCTGGCTGCATTTTCGCGAGCAGTGGTTCATTCACCGGCGCCGGCTGGATCGCAGGGGCAGCGGTCTTCACGGGCGGCGTGTGGGGAATGGACACCACCGGAGTCATGTCTTCGTATTCTTCGCACTCCTCGGCCAGCGTTGTGCCGTCGTTGGATGGGGCACCTGTACGCTGTTCAATCGGGCGAGCCAGTGAAAAGGAGTATTGCAAGCGGAGATCATTGCGGTGCGCGGCACGGCTGTCGCGTCCGTTGCCGGCAGGCTCGGCGGCATGAAGCATCGGGGGCGCGCAGAGCAGCCACGCCAAGACCAAGCCGGGTGTGAATGATGTGCACAGTCGATGCACGGTGAAGTGACGCATTTTGCCTCCTCTGGTTTTGCGCGCTTTAACGCGTTCTTGGTATTTGCTTGCCGCCGCGCGGCAGTGTTATGCCTGGGTCTCGAGCGCGAGAGCCTCACTCTCTGCTTCGCTGTTGTCCACGTTCTCGCACAGCTCCAGCCGGTAACCTTTCGTATACGCGGTGCGGATGGTGATACCTCGCTCCGGCCCTGTCTGCAGTTTCTTGCGCAGCTTGTAGACATGCTGCTCGATCGTGCGTCCGACGACTTCACCCTGCACGCCCCAGATCGCATTGCCGATGGTCTGGCGCGAGATGAACACGCCAGGCGTGGAAAAGAACAGCCAGGCAATGGTGAATTCGCAGAACGTCACATCGATCGGCTTACCGCAATAGGTGATGCTGCCCGCTTCCTGGTCCAGCACATAGTTGCCCAGCTCAATGACGCGTCGCGCCGCCCGCCGCGTGCATCGGCGCATGAGGGCATTGACGCGGGCAATCAGTTCCACCGGTTCGACCGAGCGCGTCAGGAATTCGTCGGCGCCGGCCGCCAGCGACATCGCCAACAGGTCGGCGTTATAAACCGGAGAAAAGACGATGACAGGCGTGTTGTCGTCCGTGCGGCAGTTGAGCCAGGTGAAGATGCTTTCCTGGTCCTGCAGTCCGGCGCTGATGTCGACGACAATCGCGCCGAAACTGTGATACCGGATGGAGCGCAGCAACGCGGTATCCGATGCAAAGCGTTCACATTTCAGAGCAGTGCGCGAGAGAGCGCCCTGGACCTGCTCGAACAGGGCATCGTTGCGGATGTGGCATGCTATATTCATTTGTCGCTCTATATAAGACGTCGTTCAGCAGTGCTGCCCGATGATCCCTTCACTTTCTGCGGGCGCAGCAGATCCCCTTCCTTCGACGTTGCCGCTTCCTGCGGTTCGTGACGGATTCAGGCGGCCTGACGGATGGCCTTTAGCTGCTTGCGCTTCTCTTAATGCTGTTTCTTGGCGTACGCCGGTTGGAAAGTGGTCTCCCTGTTGTTGTCGACCATGGCTCTTTTGGGCGGTCCCACGGCCATGTTGTGGTGTTCAATGCGGTTGTCGATGCTGAAGTAGAAGCCTTGGGCGAAGTCGAAACCGAGCGCCTTGACTTGCTGCAAGTCGTTCGCGGTTTCGACGCCTTCCCCGATCAGCGGGACGCCGCGAGTGTGCGCCAATTCGCTCAATGCCCGCCGCTCGCGCGAAGGCATGCTGCGCCATCCGCCGCGTCCGGTCTTGGCCACCTTCACGAAGTTGGGCTGTATCAGCAGGAACCGGGATGCGTCGCAAAAACCGCTGCCGTAGTCGTCTAGCGCGATCTCCATTCCGGCGGCCTGGACTGTCATTACGAAGCCGGCGATGTATTGCGGTTCAAGGATGGGTGCGGTTTCGGTGATTTCGAAGACCAGGTTTGTGGATCTCGCGCTGAGGTGCTCGATAATCGCCAGCACTTCCCTGTAGTGTCTTTCAATCGTGAACGGCGAGATGTTGACTGCGAGTCGCACGCCGTTCATCAAGCGGGAAAGCGTCGACTCGGCTTCACGCAGCATCCAGAGGTCGAGTTCATGGATGGTGCCGTTGCTTTCGCGCTGGAGAACGGCGTTCTGGACGTTGCGGCCGTCGGAAAACCGGACCAGCATTTCGGCGTACAGCGGATCACCGGATGTCACGTTGACGATCGGCTGCAGCGTGTAGGTCTGACCTATGTGTCTGGACATATTCATCTCACTCGGCAAGGGACGCGACGGCCGTTGAGGGCGTGCGAAAGAAGGGCATGTCATTCCTCCTGCTTCTGCTCTGCCTCACAACACAGACCGCTGCCTGGTCGCCTTGCTTATCTCGTGACGGCCGGATTGCCGCTGCACTGCCAGTACCTGTACTGATTTTTCCTGCCTACCGGCAATGCTTCATGGAACTGATTATGTGAAGCCTCGTAGTTGCTGTAAATAAGGCACAACTTTGTGACCGTGTCTCGATAGTCACGTTGACGCTCTGTCCATCTTTGTTGCGCACGAGTGCATGGAGCGAATGCATTCGTGCTGATTTCAACTCGTATCCGTTCTTCAGATCGCCTTGGCAAGACGTGCCGCATCATTCAGCAGCTGGTCGTGGAAAGCGCGGTCAATGCGTTCGCCAAGCAAGGTCTTCTCGACGACCAGGGAGTGCACATCGTGTATGCCGACGAACCTCAACCAGGACTCGAAGAAGGTGCGCTGGAAATCCAGCCCGCGCGCCGGGGTGATGGAACGCGGCGAGTAATCGAGTCCGCGCGCATAGGAGACGAACGCCTTCTTGCCGCGCAAGAGACCGTTGAATCCTCGCAACGGATCATATGAAAACAGGATTTCCTTCTGCGACACCAGGTCGATGAAATGCTTGAGCTTGTAGGGGATGCTGAAATTCCACATCGGAACGGAGAACACCAGGACGTCTGCCGCGTGCAGGAAGCCGGCCAGCTCGCGCAGCTGGTCCCAGGCTTCCTCTTGTGCTTCGGTGAGTGGCATGCCGCTCAGGCCGGCATACTTTGCGTCCATGACCTGCTGGTCGAATTCGGGCAGCGGCCGCGACCACAGGTCAAGGGTCATGACCTGGGTGCCGGGATGCGTATCGATATAGGCATTGATGAACGCCTGCGCAATTTCGCGGGAAGCGGAGCGGTGTTTGCGGGGAGAGGCTTCAACATGGAGCATCGAAGGCATGTTCGTATTCCGTTATCGTAGTGTTGATTTATCTCTGCACATTCGTGCGGCGAAAATAAACGATATATTTCCCGTTCCAGCAATCGTGAACCGGAATGCATCTGCGTCCTCCTCGGGACGCCATTCCGCTATTCACCTGCATTTCCCGGTTCATTCCTTCGTTTGAATATCTTTCCGGGTGAACTAAATATGCGCTTGAACGAATTGCTTCGCATCACCAAACTTGGTGAATTCATGGTGAAAATTGAGGTGTT
The DNA here is from genome assembly GCA_966212545.1 of uncultured Noviherbaspirillum sp. Classification (GTDB taxonomy): domain Bacteria; phylum Pseudomonadota; class Gammaproteobacteria; order Burkholderiales; family Burkholderiaceae_D; genus Noviherbaspirillum. The sequence goes on along the minus strand of CBIHRW010000070.1, from coordinate 14,290 downwards.
TTCGTAGTGAGCCATGGTGATTGGAGAAGCACGGACCACGAGAACAGGAGCGCTCAGGGCACGGCGTGCAAAAAATGAAACGTGGCAGACTGCCGGGATTGTGGACGAATACGGACTGCGCGGATTGCGCCGATCAATCGGTCAAACCAAGATGACGCAGGCGCTCGATGGCCTGCAGGCGGGAGTTCACGCCCAGTTTCGCGTAGATGTTTTTCATGTGCGAATTGAGCGTATTGGGAGAAATGAAGAGGGCTTCCGCAATGTCGCGGTTCGACGCGCCCTTGACGATATGGCTGGCGACGAGCAGTTCCTTCTTGCTGAACAGCTGGGACAGCGAGGGCGTAGTCTGCGTCGCATCCTGGTGCGCATCGGGGCCGAAATGGCTGAGCAATGCATGCACGGGCGATTTGTAGTCGGCACCGCGCGCAAGCTTCTTGAGCATGGCACTGATCGCGCTGCCTTCATTGATGAACAATCTCAGCAGATGCGTATTTTCTGCGAGATGGACTGCCTGTTGCAGTGCAACCAGGGCATCGTCGGTGGCGCCATTCCCTTGCAGCGCGAGCGCCTTGAGAATCAATATCTCCACCATCGCCGTCAGGCGCTTGCCTTGTTCGGCGTCTGTCCACAGGCGAGCCAGAAGATCCAGTGCTGTATCCCGCTGGTCGGATGCGATAAAAAAACGGGCCAGGACAATGTAATCCGGCTCGCAACCGATCGCCAGCTTGTCGCCGAGCGGCAGGTGCACGGTCTCGCTCCACAGCCGGACGGTATCCATCCGGCCCTGGCTCAGCCATAGCTTGCCGAGCTCCGCAGGCAAGGACGGAAAGTCGAAGATGGAGCGCTCGAGATATTTCATCAAGGCGGCCTCGCGGGCGGGCTCCAGTCCGGCATCGATCGCGCCCAGGGCCAGCTTGGTGCGCGCCAGCATCACGCGTCCCCAAGCGTTATAGAAGGGCATGCCCGTCGCCGTCATGTCCACCGCCAGTGCCAGATGTTGCACCGCAAGGGTGAGGTCGTTCATTTCATAGGCAACGTGGCCCAGGCCGATGTGCAGCAGGCCGCAGGCGGGGAATTCCTGCCACCCCGCTTCCTTGCATTCCTGCAGCGCGCGTTCGAACACGCTCTTCGCGTTCTGCAGACGGCCGCGCGCCAGATACACGAGGCCCAAGCCCAAGGTGGCGGCAACCGGGGCGAGCACGTCATACCTGACTTCGGAAATAGCGGAATTTTCTTCGAACAGTGCTTGCGCCTTGTCCAGTTGACCCAGCCGGTAATGCGCGACACCGAGGCAGGTGCCCGCAACGCGATACATGAGCTTGCCTGGCGGGAAAGACGCGTGTGCAACTCGAAGGTCGGACATGGTGTCTTCCAGGCGACCGTTGTAGCCGTAGTAGCATCCACGCAGCAGCGCCACCTGGCCGCGTATCGCATGTGTCACGCCGTCGCCGGAGGTGTTTGGTGAAGCTGCGAGGAATTTCTCGATGGCGCGTATATGGCGATCCATCTCCACCGAGTTGTCCAGATAGAAGTTCGCCCATGCGCAAGTCAGCGACAGCCCGGGGCGCTTGACCAGCAACTCAGGCGGCATCTGCTTGGCCCAAGCGAGGGCGGTGTTGACCTGGCCGTGTGAAAACAGGCTGCGATGCTTTTCCATCAGGTTCAGGGCAAATTCGTAGTCTGTGGCCTTGATCGCCTGGTTGATCGCCTCTGTAATGAAGTTGTTTTCGCTAAACCAGCGGCTTGCACGCCGGTGCAGGGCCTGGATCTGGCCCGGACAGGCATTGCGCAGGCGGTTCTGCAGCAGTGACGCGAAGAGGTGGTGGTAACGGTACCAGACGCGCTGGTCATCGAGACCGACGATGAACATGTTTGCCCGCTCCATCTCGTCAATCCGCTCGCGGCTGTCGTTGGTCTCCATTACTGCATCGCACAATGGCGCGCTGAAGCGATCGAGGATCGAAGTCTGCAGCAGGAAATTCTGGATCTGGATGGAACGGCTGCGCAGCACCTCGTCCAGCAGGAAGTCGGTGATATGTCGATTGTCGCCGGCGAAGTTCTGGATAAATGCCGTCTTGTCCGGATTGTTGCGCAGCGACAGCGCAGCCAGTTGCAGGCCGACGATCCAGCCTTCCGTACGTACCGCCAGCGTTTCAACCTGGTGATGCGGCAGGCCGAACTGCATGACATCGTTGCAGAAAGCCTTTGCTTCGTCGAGGGTAAAACGCAGATCCCCCGTCCGGTACTCCAGCAATTGCCGCTGTCCTCGCATGCGGGCAAGGGAGAAGGGTGGATCGTTACGGCTTGCGAAAATGAGTTGGACCTGGGGGGGCTGATGCCCCACAAGGAAGGCGATCGCTTCATGCACGGCCGTTTCGGTGACCGAATGCAGATCGTCCAGGATGATGCACAACTGCTCCGGCAGATCGCACAACTGATTGACCAGCGTGCGCATCAGGCCGGCGATCGGCGGCGGCGGGCTGGCCGTCATCATGTCCATGACCACATTGCCGAAATCGGCAAAGCGCATCTGGATCGCATGAATGAAATGCATGAGGAAGCGGACCGGGTCGTTGTCGCCGGCGTCGAGCGACAGCCAGGCAACCGGCGATTCATACGCCGCGGCCCAGGAGGCGATCAAAGTGGTTTTCCCGTATCCTGCCGGTGCGCAGACGAGCCTGATGCGGGCGGATTCCTCCGCCTGAAGCAGGCGCGGGCGCGGCACCATTTTCCCGGAGCTGCTCGGGATGACAAACTTGGTAGCAAGGATATGATTGGACGCGCCTGGAGTGTGAGGTACGGCGGACGCATCGCGAGCACTGGGTAACTGGGTCATTTGACCACTCTCTATGTTACGAGCCGAGGCATCACCGGTTCCTGCCATGGCGAGGTTGCGGATAAGACGAAATGCGCCGCTCTTCGCCCCGTCCATCGGTTTGGATACTAACAATAAATCAGGTTTCTTGACAATTCGATGCACGGCTGTGCACATCGAGCTGTCAGTTTTTCGGCGCTTGTTATTTACTTAAACTTAATCGGCGTTGTCCTGCGCCTCGCGAGGCGGCACCGTCGCGATTCTGATTCATTTTGTCTAGTGTAAAGAGTCGCTCCTGACAGCATTATGTCAGGAGCTGCGCAGTCTGCGTCGCCACCTCGCACATTGAAATGGATATCAATGTTTGATTCCCCTGTTTCTCCACTACTACCTTTTGGTCACCGAGGAGGGCTGTTCAAGCGGGCAGCCAACCGTCCGGATGTGAGCCAGCTGGCGGTATGCGGGCATCTCCGCAAGCTGAAGGGGGAAATCGGCAAGCCGTTGTTGCTGTGCACAACGCGCTCCATGGAGTTGACGCCTGCCGGGGAAATTCTCACCGGTAATGCCCGCGGGATTCTGGACCTGAATTAGGATGTGAAGGGGTAACCGGCGCGTGCGCGTGACGAGGGCATCATTCGTCTCGGCGCTTCCGAAGACGCCGCACGAGCCCATGTGCCGCAATTGCTGAAGGATTTTGCGATGCAGCACGAGGAAACCCGGTTCTATGGACAGAGCGGTTTCCCAGGCATGCTGCTGGCACCCGGGCACGGCGTTCCCTCTAGACGCAGGTGCCAACGAACTGTACGACGCGTTGACAGCCTGACGCAAGGAGCGTGTTGGCGGGCGCTTGCATCAAGCGGACTCGTACTGCCATATTCAATAGTAGCCAAAGATCAGCTTGTAGGCAGCATCCGGCACGAAGCTGCCTGCCGGAGCAAGACATCCGTCGGCTTCTCCCGGTACCTTGATCCACAATGTCATCTCGGGTTGACTGCCGTCCGTGCTCTGTCTCGACGGCGTGCCGAGCTTTCGGCCGGGCGGGTCGCACCACTGCGATCCGTACGGGCCGTTCCCGTTGCGGCTGGTATCGATTACAAAGGGTTTGGAGATACCTCGTTGCCGCATCAGCTCTGCGTTGACGGCATGACCGTATGCCGTATTGTCACCCGTCGCCTGGTAGTTGGACACATTCAGCGAGAAGCCACGGGCGGATGCGACGCCGGCAGCGATGAGGCGGCTCGCAATCACCGATGGCGTTATCCAGGTACTGTTGCCCGCATCGAGGTACAGCATGGCATTCGGCGCCTTCATCTGAAGCTGTTCGACTGCATACCGGAATAGCTGGAGCCGGGTGCTCCGTCCTTCATCGTTCAGACAGTCGAGCTGGGGCAAGGCATCCGGCTCCAGGATGACGACTGCCTTTTGCATCCCGATCGCGCCGGCAAATGTACGTATCCAGTATTGATAGGCTTCGTTCGTGCCTGCGCCGCCTGCGCTGTACTGTCCGCAATCCCTTCCGGGAATGTTGTAGGCGACGAGGATGGGAACCTGCTTGAGTGCCGCCGCAGCCGAAACATACTTCTCCACTGCGACGCCGATGTCGCCGCTCCATGCGCCGAACCACTTTCCTGCCGGTTGAGAGGCGATGCGCTCCCGGATCGCTGCGGCGCGCCAGTCCCACGGATTGTTCTTCACCCACACAGCAGCATTCGAGTCGGGATCGGCATAAAAGGCCGTCGGCGGGTCCGCCACGATGCAGCCGTCACCGGTCACCATGAGGCCGGCAGGGACGGGCTTCGTACGTCCGGAGAAGAACAGCGCCATGCCGAAGTACACCTTTCCGCCTGGAGCAATGACCGGATTCGAACCATTGTCCATTGCATTAACGCTGGCGCCATTGATCCTGACACTGGCGCCCCACGGCGAGGTGGTGAATCTGACCGAGCTGTCGTATGTCCAGCCCACCCTCCAGTCTTTCAACGGTGTGTTGCCGTTGTTGGTGATGACGACATCCACGACGAATCCTGTCGGCCAGTCATTCCTGGTGCTGTAACTCGCGCTGCAGACGTTCACGGCGCTCGCCGCACCGGCAAGCGCAAACAGGAACACGGCAAGGGACTTCCGAAGGAATGTACGCAACATGGGCGCTCCTTTAAAGAATGGCGGCCGGTTGCCTCACGGGGCGAACACGGTGCCAGGGGAACATAGACGGCGGGCTGCAAGGACGTCCCTGCGGCCAACACCAAGCGTCAGGATCAAGATAAATGTGCGGGGAGGCGGCTTCTATCGGTAAGGCTCGTAGTTCCAAAGAAACCGCAAATGAAGCAACTACGGAAACGCCCGTTCGGTGCGGCGGTCAGCCGGCCGCCGGTCATCGGGAGTTGTAATGTTTCTTGAGAGATTCATATTAGACGCGCTTGTAGAATTCAAATCACGCACAAATGGGTTGTGCGTCGAATCCAGGCGCCACGCAAGAGTCGCCGTCGACGCACCGGTACGAACCACGCTCACGTCCGGAGGCCAATCATGTCAGAGACGTCTGAAGTTCCAGCGCAGTCGGCCATCTCCGGATTTTTCCTTGGCAATGCATCGCTGCATGCGCATTTGCTGACTGTATTGCGCATTCTTGAAAAGCTGGGAAAGAACAGGCGAGGGGAGCTCACCGCCTCACAGCTTGGCATTTCACTGAGCCTGACTGCGGCACAGGTTCGCGCGCAACTGCGCCGGCTCGAGAAAGCGGGGCTGGTCTGCCGCCAGCCTCAAATGCCGGATCGGTGGAGGACCGCCCGCGCAATCGATTCCATGACGCTGGGCGATGTCTACGACTGCCTGGCCAGCGCTATGTATGAAGGGAAGACCGCGTCGCACGATCAGAACAGCGACAACATGGCGGCCGATCTCTTGCTGATGCAGGCTACGATGACCATTAACCAAAGCATTGCTCAGCAGTTGCGGCTTTTCGATCTGGGGCGGATCGGTGTTGCCGAGGGCGGCTTCATTCTTTCGATGAGACCGCGTGAGCGGCAATCGGACACCTTGTTCGCCTGATTGCCGCGCATTGCACGAAGCCTGGTGGAAAGCCGGGTACGTTGCGAGGGAGTGCACATGACTGGAATTCAACCGGAAAGCATGAAGAACGCGATGTCCCATATGCGGCGCTGGGTCGCAATCGCGGCATTGCTGATCGCCTGTGGCGCGCCGGGTAGCGCGCAAGGCGGCCCCGCCAGCGAGGCTTCGCTCAATTTTGTCGGAGTCGACATCGATACGGTCATCAAGGCCGTCGGCCACTATACCGGGATCGAATTCATCATCGACCCGCGGGTCAGGGGGACGATGAACCTCGTGTCGGAGAAACCGGTCAGCAAATCACAGTCCTTTCAACTGCTCACCACCGCGCTGCGGATGCACGGATACGCGGTCGTGGTCGGCGAGAACGGTCTCACCAAGGTGGTACCGGAGGCCGATGCCAAGTTGCAGGCCGGCTTGGCGGCGGGAGAAACCGTGCGCGGCGACCAGCTCGCGACGCAGATATTCCGGCTCAACTACGAATCGTCGGCCAGCATGGTGGCTGTCCTGAAGCCCTTGATCTCCGCAAACAATTCCATCAGCGCCAACCCCGGCAACAACACGCTGGTCATTACCGATTATGCGGACAACCTGCGGCGCCTTCGCAAGATCATCGCAATACTGGATACGCCGCCGAACGCCGAGACCGACATGGTGCAGATCCGGCACGCCGTAGCCGGCGATATCGCGGCGATGGTGAACCGGATGCTCGAGACCGAGCAGAGCGGTGACGGCCCGCGGGTGGTGCTGTTTCCGGATGCGCGTACCAATTCAGTCATCATCCGTGCGCCGTCCGCATCACGAGCCAGCCTGGCGAAATCCCTGATCGCGAAGCTCGACCAGCCGACCGCGCAGGATGGCAATTTCCATATTGTCGAACTGCAGAACGCCGATGCGGTAAAACTGGCGCAGACGTTGCGCACGCTTATTTCCGGGGACGCGTCAGCCGCACATGCAACAGGGATGCCACAGGCCCAGCCCAGGCAGGGAAACCTGGCCCCCGGCGCTCAAACCCCGCCGGCGGCGGCCGCGGCACTGCAGCCGGCGGCGGCAGCAACAGGCGGCCCGACCGCTTTCATCCAGGCTGATCCTGCCACCAACACGCTGATCATCATCGCCAGTGATCCGGTGTACCGCAACCTGCGCGCCGTCATCGACCGCCTCGACGCACGCCGCTCGCAAGTCTACGTAGAGTCGCTGATCGTGGAGGTCAGTGCGGAGACGGCTGCCGATCTGGGAGTGCAATGGGTGGGTGTGTCGGGCGACTCGACGAGCCGCTACCGGGTCGGCGCGCTGACATCATTCAGCGGCGGGGGCAACAACCTGGTCAACCTGGCCGCCGGCGCTGCCAGCGGCGAAGGGTTCGACCTGCTTCCGGGGAACGGCCTGTCGCTAGGCGTGGTGCGCCAGTCCAACGGCCGGATTACCCTGGGGGCACTCGCGCGCGCACTCGAGACGCAATCAGGCGCCAACATCCTCTCCATGCCAAACCTGATCACGCTGGACAACGAGGAAGCGCGCATGATCGTCGGCAAGAACGTGCCGCTGATCACCGGTCAATATGCAACCAACGCGTCCGGTGGCGCAAACGGCGTGAATCCTTTCCAGACGATCGAACGCAAGGACATCGGACTGTCTCTGCGCATTCGTCCGCAAATCTCGCAAGGCGGCTCGGTGAAGATGGCCATCTATCAGGAGACTTCGGATGTGCTGTCGGAGGGGGTGTCCGGGATCACGACAAGCAAGCGCGCCATCGACACCAATGTGCTGGTCAACGACGGCCAGATCGTCGTCCTCGGCGGGCTTATCGAAGACTCGATGCAGGACGGCAAGGAGAAGGTGCCGGGGCTGGGCGATATTCCGGTTCTCGGGAACCTGTTCAAGTACCAGTCGCGCCGGCACGCGAAGACCAATCTGCTGGTTTTCCTGCGGCCCACAGTCGTGCGAAGCAATGATGACAGCGTCATGCTGTCCGGCGAGCGATACAACCACATGCGCACTGCACGGATGGACGCGCAGCGTCAGTCTGCGTCCTTGCTGCCACGTGCCGAAATGCCGGACCTGCCACCCTTGCAGGACGGACGTCCCATGGCAGGACCGGAAGAAGGCGCAGCACCGCCGCCCAAAGCACCCGGCGCCCGCTATCGTTGCCGCATCCCGCGGCAGAAGCCGGTCGAAGAAGGCTGACCCGTCATCGTATCGCAAACTTCCTCGACCGCAAGGCCTTTGGCAATCGCCCGGCCAACGGTCCGGGTGCGGTGAACAGCCTGCAACCGGGCCAGGTCGTGACTATCCTCGACGATACGCGACAGGGGTATCTGGAAGAACAGCGGCAGCTGCTTGCAGCGGTGGACCCGAAGGCCGTCATGCAGAAGCTGATCGCCGCCAATCCGGATAAGGCCGCGAAGCTGGACAAGACCGGAAAGGAACTGCAGGAGTTGCAGGAGCGGCATCAAAGCGCGCGCATTGCAATGACATCATATGCCGGCGACCTGAAAGGGTTGGAAGGTATTGTCCACGGCGCCTGTGTGGCGCCATTTCACTTATCACCGATTCAAATATTTCCAAGAGCCCGAAATACCAATTGCACCCATCAGCCTTTTGCATTCTTTCCGTTCATCCTCGTCTTATCCAAAAAGGCCGCCTGATCTGCGTCAACCTGAAGCTTTCCAATTGGGCAGGACCGCTGAGCAAAACGGAGGTTTTGCCCAACGCTATCCCGTGCGGTGCAATTTCGAATTGCAGCGTTTCCTTCCTGATCCCCTCTGTGATCCCGCCCGATTCGTAGTCAGTAGTCATGCCATCGCTCCAGGCGACATGCTACTGCGGGCGGCAGCGGCGCGGATCCGCTACGAATCTCGTCAGTGGCGACGCAGGTCATGCACTGTTAGTTTATTGATATCACTCGGCCGTGTCATACCTGTTTCATCGTGACGGCACTTGCCGATGAATGTACGGTGCCAACAACAATACAACGGCGCTTGTTTTTTATTTCAATAGCTTGCGGAGGAGATATCCATGGGTGGATCGATTCAGAGCGCGACGAAAGCCGATCGGAACAAGGACGCGGAAGCCGCCGCCGAAAAGGCTCGGCGCGAAGCCGAGGCGAAAGCCCGGCGCGAGGCTGCGGAAAAAGCGCGAAAGGCGCTCGAAGCGGCGAAAAAAAAGGCGGCGGAAGCGGAAAGGAAGGCCGCTGCCAAGCGCATCGCGGAAGCCTACGAGAAGCACGGCAATGCGAAGGCGGCGGAGACCCTGCGGACGGAGATGGCAAAGGCGAAGGTAGAGGACCGCGCCGCGATCATGAAGAAGGCGAAGGCAACCATCGACCAGATCGCCAAGGATATCGGCATGAATTCGCGCCGGGAGGAAAAGGACTGGGGCAAGGATGGCGCCAAGAAGGGCGAATACAGCTCGGATAAAAAAAACGCGAATCCGATCGATACGAAGAAGGAATATCAATACTCGCTGCAAGACATGGCAGCAAGCTTGCAGATGGCCGGCGACAAGGATGCGGCATTTCACGTGGCCGGCACCATCCTGGAACAAATGCCGGCGGGCAAGGATGCCAATACGCAGAAGAACCTGCTGGGCCTGTTCGGCGACGGCGTAACGGCCGCATCTGCCGACGAATTGCCTCTGTTGCAGAACGCCGCAGCGCTCACCCTGCTCGACAGCCGGCAGAAAGGACCGAAGGGTAGCGAGTTGGGCCGGAGCATGGAACAGCGCACCGAGGCGGCCCGGACACTGGATCCCACCATCGACAATAACCTGGTCATTCATATCGAGGACTGGAAGGACGACAAGGGTGTCAAGAATGACGGCCATCTGTGGCACGAAGTGTCGCAGAACCCGGACCTGTTCCTGACCGGCGAGCAGCGTGCATCCATCGCAGAGAAGAACAAGGGACGGTCCGAAGACGAGATCAAGGAAATCAAGACCGACCAGGCCAAGCTGAACGTGATGGCACAGCACAAGGGGCGTGACCTCAATCATGTTCAGGACGGCGAAGAGCTGGACTACAAGAATCCGGACGGCGATCCAGGGCTCGACCTCGATCCCTCGGTCAAGGCGGCGATGGACAGGTCCAAGACCGATCACCAGGGCGATACGCCGTTCTCCAAGCACCTCGACCGTTTCGCCGGTACCGATCGGTTCGGTAAGCTGAGCGTCGATGAGCAGATCGGTGCGATCCAGGGCTACGACCGGGTGAGCACCCAATCCGACAGGAGCGGCAAACCGCTTGCCGTCGACCAGCGGGAGAAGCTCGAGAAACTGCTCACCTCCAAGCAGCATCACAAGATGGACGACCAGACGAAGCGACGGGTCGAGAGCATGTTCGGGGAGTTCGTGGATACGTCGCCGTCACGGATCGACGGGCTCATGAAGATCGTCGACAAGTCCGGACTGGCCGACCTCGGAAACCCGCGTCACCAAATGCAGATTCTCGAGGGGTATCAGAACGACAAGATCTTTGCCGGTGTCGTTGAAAAGCTGGCAGACCAAAAAGGTCTCGGCGCCAAGCATAGGGAAAATGCGCTGCTTGCCCTCCGATCGGTCAAGGCGGGCAAGCTGTACGACCATGACCGCGAGGTAGGAGGCGACGACGGCAGGAAGACGCTCATGGAGAACGTCTTCAAGGCGACGACGTCTCCGGAATTCGGAAAGTTCGATGAAAATCAGCGGACCAACATGATCGCCTTCCTCGCCAAGCTGGGCGGCCATCGCGTCGGTTATCAGACTGGCGCCAGCCACCTTGGCTTGCAGGAGGGCGGTTACAAGAAGGCCATTGAGATGGCGGTTGAATTGGCGCCGAAGACGGACAGTACCTACACACCCCTGATTCCGGACTTCGACCGGCTCATAGGGGGCAACACGACAGGAGCAGGAAAAACGCCGCAGCCGTCGGCAAGCGGTAGCGAGCCTTCGAAGAGCGCCGATCCGGCAAAGGACGCCAAGCCGGCTAAGGAAAGTGACGGCGCCGGAAAAACGCAGACGGCCGGCAAGGCATCGGACAAGGAAAAGGCATCGGATGCCCCGGCGACAAAAGAGAAGGTACGGGACGACCTGACATCGGCCGTCAAGGAGGCGGACGATTTCGCCAGGAATGACAAGACGGTCAACGATCCCTTGCGGCGCGATGCCAACACAGACCCGGTCGAATTCGCCTACAAGCAGCTCGCGGCGAAGCATGCCAAGGACAAGGGCTACCTGGAAAAGCTGAACGGGACCATCGACGACTATCGCCAGGAGTACACGACGAAGGAGGTGAAAAGGCAGTTCGAGAGCGGCGATGTCAATGGCGCGCTCAAGACACTGAATTCGCAGATGGAAGCGACTGTCAGTCCGGAGCGGCGGAACGCGATGTTCGATGCGGCGGGCAAGCCGTATTTCACGAAGGAGTTCATCCGCGGCAAGCTGGACGATGCGCTGAAAGATCGCGGCGATGGCGTCAAGAAGGCGACGGAACTGGCGAAAGCGTATGGAGAAAATGCGCCTGCGGAAGTTGCCGGCATTGCGACCGATGTCTTTATCGAGGAGCTGAAGAAGCCGAAAAGCCAGCTTCATCAGACGCCGCTTGCCGGCTCGACTCCGAACTACGCGCGGGGAAGGGAGTTCTTCGAGGGCGTCAGCGCGCTCGTGGAGCGGGCCGACCAGCACGGTGCGAATCGATCCAAGGACATGGCAGCCATCCTCAAGGACAAGGTGCTGCCAGGAGAGGTCATCAAGGATCACATCGGCAGGCATGACTCGATCCGGGTCGATCCAGGCTTGTCGTATGGAGTGGAAGATGCCGTCGGAGACGGCAATGCCAGCCTGACCATTGCGCTGATCAATGCCTACTCGAAGGACAGCAAGGTCATGAACGCCAAGGAGACGTCGACCCGCAACAACCAGGCCGGCGCCGATTGGACGGCGAAAATGTTCCGAGACCACATGATCAGCAATCTTGACAAAGGACTCGACAAGTTCGGAAGCAACACCAAAAGCGTGATTGAAAACTGGCAGACCGAAGATAGCAACGCGTTGTCGCTGATGCATTCCTATGGAAGGGCCGACACCAAGAAGGCAGCCCAGGTCGTCGCCAGGGACCGTCTGGCGAATCCGGGCGACGAACCGAACGGGGCCGCCAGGATCGACAAAAAGATGGAGGATGTCTTCAAGCAGGGGGTGAAGGCCTATTCTCTTACCCAGCAGCTGCAGGGCCTGGATCTGGACCTGGACGACAAGAATGCGTCCAAGGAAGTGAAGGACCTCAGGAAGTCCATTGAGAAGTTCACCGATCCGGAGAACGGCAACGTCCAGTTCAGCATGCAGCCCGGCCTGGCGGCGTCGGATTCGGTTTCGCTCAATCCGGAGTTGCAGAAGTACTTCAATGCGCAGGTCACCTTTGGCGTCGCAAAGGAGCAGCGCAACAGCCCGTTGCAAGGCGTCTACGCAGAGCAGGAGAAACTGACGAAATGGCTGGACAAGAACGAAGACCGGCTGCCGCGCCCGGTTGCGGAGAAGATCCGTGATGAGACCGACATGTGGGTGACCAAGGTCGAGGACATCATGGTGGATCCGCAGAAGGACGCTGCCGAGAAGATCCGCACTGCGACCGACGAATTCGAAAAGAAATTGTCCGAGCACCTCAAGGGACAGCCGGTCCAGCCCGACAATTCACCTGATGAGGTGAAAAGCAGGATTCTCTCGGACGTCCAGGCGTGGCAAAAGGCCGGGGTAGTGGCACGTCTGGGTTACAACTGTGTGCAAGGCATGGGTGATGCAATGGTGTTTGCTTACTCCAAGCGAAAAACGGGACTCATGCTTGCCGGCCGGGAGGTAGACGCGACGTCGAAAGGCGCAAAGGCTTGGCAAGGCCTTGCACACCTCTTGTATGCAGACAGTGCGTTGATCAAGCATTCAGTCACGGTAGTCAATGAATACAATCAAAAGATTGCTGATGAAATAAAGGCAAACGGCGGCAAACCGTTGTCGAAGGCGCGAGAGGCCGAACTGAAGAAAGAATTCTGGGAGACTCATCCGAATTCCAACAGAGTCAATAAAGGTTACGAGAATGCGGACGTCGGAAAGTCTGGCCACTGGTCACGACGCGCGGGCAATATATTGCGCATTGCCGCATTCGGTGTCGGCGCTCCCGTCCTGCAAGAATCAGCCAACAAGGAGCAGGACAAGAAGGCCGGGTATCAGCTCTCGAGCGACCAGCTATATGCATGGGCATTTACGACTGGCCTTGTGACCGAGAGCTACAAGCTCGCGACCGGAAAGGACCTCGGGCCGCAGGAGGTTAAGGCGAAGGGAAGCTTGCCGGCCAAGTTTTCAGGGCTGGGATGGGACTGGACGCGCAAGTTGGCCAATGGCGGGCCAGGCATCTTCCTGTCCGTCGCGGATGCAGCCTGGATGTACGAAGACTATAAGGCCGAAGGCAAGGATCTGAACCGGATCGGCACGACGCTTCTTGTCGCGGGCGACGTCGTGGAAATCGGCGCCGGGATGGTGCCCCTGATCATGAGACGGGGGGAGTCCGCAGCAGGCGCTGCGGCATTGGAGGCGATTGCCTCGCGTGCTTCTACTCCATGGCTTTACTGGACCGGCTGGGTCGGAGCTGCACTGGTCGTGACCGGCCAAGTCGTACGCTACGCCACTGGCATCACCTACGACAAGAACAAGATGGAATACGAGGACAATCCCCGTTACCGCAAGATGGTGCTGGACATGACCGGACTGACTGACGCTCAGGCCAAGGAATGGATGAACCAGAGCGGCGGTCCTGTCCCGAAATTCTGGAAGGGCGGCGTCGCCCCGACGCATCTGCTCCATGCCGTGTTCGACCGGAACAAGGTGGCAGAGCCGGCGCGCCTGGACTACATGCGCTCCTTGTCGCCATCGCAGATCAAGAAGCTGGTTGAGAAATGCCACGACATCGAGGACAACGAGATGGACGAATCGGGATCCTTCGACAACAGTGACCTGGACGGTATGAGGGACTGGATGGAGAAGAACGGCTACTGGAAGCGCAGTTATCTTGGGAAGGCCGCCTGATCGCGGGCACGAGGTGCATGGAAGGCATGTTCTCCCGGTTGCATCAGGGGGAATATGCCGGTCCTGAACAGGAATTGCGTTATGAAGAGAGCAGCACGAAAGACAGTAATGCCGGTCAGTTAGATTGAAATTCACAACGTGATGTCATTCCCGCGAAGGCGTGAATCCATAGGGAGACTACTCGTGCTACCTGCCTATGGATCCCCGCCGTCGCGCTACTCGGTGCCTATATCGTTGCAACACCTCCGGTTGCTCGAATGCGGGTACCGATAGACGATTTGGCGATGTTTTTTCCCTGGCGTCCTCGCGAAGGCGGGGACCCATAAGCCCGATCATCGAGCAGACTCCCCATGGGGCCCCGCCTTC
>CBIHRW010000069.1:0-24812 GCA_966212545.1 uncultured Noviherbaspirillum sp. | reverse complement strand
TATTGGAACAATACACTCGGAACAGAAATAAGCTGCGTCCTGATACATGGCGCCGCTCCATAACCTACGGTTCAAATCCGTCAGTCTTGAGATGCCTCAATTGGAATACCAAGCGAGGCATTAAAGTGAACTGAAAGTTCGTTACTCTGTCACCTCGATCAAAGTTGCGCGCAGCTTCAGCCTATCCCACTACGAAAAGCGCGGTACGAATGCTTGTGGCGACATTTCTGGGGTGCCAGCCATCCCTCCAATCCCTCCACGCAACAATGCACGCATTGCTGTACCTTGAATTCGCACAGTAACCGGGACAGTCACACATGCTTCAAGGAGGCCTTTCATGGCTCACTTCTCTTTTTCCCTGGGCATCCTTCGCAAGATCATGGCTGCCGATGCGCTCCTGATTTCTCTGTTACTGCTCTTCGTGTCCTCCGACGTGGTCGCGCAAGTGACGCCAGCACCGCCAATCACCCCTCCCCCGGAACCTCCTGTTGATATCGTTGCGGACCGGGTTCTCGGGCAGTCGAGCTTTGTATCGTCTGCAGCCGGCGTGACAGCAAGCATGTTGGAAAGCCCGTCGAGCGTGCTGGCGGACCGCGTGTCAGGTCGGCTGTGGGTCTCGGATTCTGCAAACAACCGTGTGCTGAGCTGGGGGAGTGCGAATGCCTTTGCGAACGGCCAACCCGCCGATCTCGTTCTCGGTCAACCCGATTTCACGACCGGCGCGGCAACAAGTGTAACGGCGCCTAGCGCAACGACATTGGCACGGCCCGCTGGATTAGCAGTGGATGCGCAAGGTCGTCTTTACGTCGCGGACTATCGCAACAATCGCGTGCTGCAATTTAGTCCACCGTTTACGAATGGCATGGCTGCCAGTGCTGTCTTCGGAAAGCCTTCTTTCACCGAGAGCACGGTAGGGCAGACAGCGACAGCGGAGTCGTTGCGTTTACCGCAAGGAGTGGCCATTGACGGCATGGGCAACCTTTATGTTTCAGACACCGCCCATAACAGGGTGGTACGTTACACTCCTCCGTTCAATAATGGCATGCCGGCCGATCTGGTCCTCGGGCAATCAGACATGATCAACAGTCGTCAGAATCAGAATGGGACGGCTACTGCCACATCGCTCTCCAATCCACGTGGTCTGGCATTCGACTCGAGCGGCAATTTATATGTGGTCGATGGTTTGAATTTTCGTGTGCTGCAGTACGTGCCGCCATTTTCCAACAATATGGCCGCTGCACAGGTGCTTGGCGGTCCTGATTTCTTCCGCCGTTTTGTGACAAATGCGCCCGCAAGCAGCTTTCACATAGGGGTGAACGCAGTTGCCACTGATCCGATGGGAAATGTGTATGTGGCGGATACTGGCGGGGCGCGAATCCTGCAATTTCAGGCTCCTATCACCACTGGCCAGGCAGCGCTGCGGGCATTCGGGCAGCCAGATCTCATGAGCCTTCAGACCAATAACCCAACCCTCGGGCCCACATCGCTGCATAGGCCGAACGGCGTTAGCGTCGACGCAGACGGCGACGTGTACATTGCCGATACCGATAATCACAGGGTGTTGGTGTTCGAGTAAGGGCTGTGGTACAGGTCGATACGTTCCGTTCCGCTGACATTCCATGGCAAACGACTTCTCGAAGGGGCAGGTTGCCGGAAGAATTGCTCAGTATCTGATAACGCCTTCGCTGCTGCCCTATCAATGCCGACGCCTGCTATCGAGAAAGCTGCAGTCCACCTCAAAGACGCCATTCACGTCATCCCTGAAGCGCTCATTCAAATAACGATCTTAGGCTTTGCGGAAGAAGTCCTCGCTTCTTCATGACAGCGAGGACTTCACGTATCTACAGATGCACAACAGATACGTTCTGGCCGAAGACGGCCCGTACCGGCTCCACCAGGTGCTCATGGTGGGTCAGGTAGATCACCTGCGTTTTTTCGGACAAGGCGGCCAGCGCTTCGAAGCCGGCCGTCGAGCGGCCATCGTCGTAATTGATGAACAGGTCGTCTGCAATGAACGGCAAGGGCGATGCTTTTTCCAGATGCATCTCCAGCGCTGCCAGGCGCAGTGCCAGGTACAGCTGGTCCCTCGTTCCGTCGCTCATGCCGGATATGCCGACCAGTTTGCCGTCCGCGCGCTGGCCATGCAGTGCCATCGGCTGTGCGTCGAAATCCACGACCAGCCGCTGGAAGTTCCCTTGCGTGAGCTGCGCAAAGATCGCACTCGCGCGGCCGAGCATCGGTCCTTGCTTCTCCTGCCGGTAACGGTCGATGGACCAGCGGAGGAGTTTTGCCGCCGTGAAGACTTTGACATAGCGTTCCGCCGCGTCCGACATCTGCGCGATCGCTTCCTGCCGCTGTGCTTCGGCCATGGCGGCAGCGCCGGAGCCGCCGATCGTTTCCAGCGCACTGTTGGCCTTTTCCTTTTCGGCGAAAAGCATGGCCTGGCGTTGCACTGCTTCGCGGTGTTCGGCGGTGGTGTGCTCCAGTTCGGCCGTCACCTGCGACAGGTCGGCGCCGTCGATCTCCTGTTCAAGCTGTTCGCGGCTGAGGCCGTCGCCGCCGTCGACGAGCTGCGCCTTTGCCTTGGCCAGCTCGAGCATGCAGCGGCGTCGTGCATCTGCGCGCGAAATCGCTTCCGCGAGCTGCGGGCGGGAATCGACGCCGGCCCGTTGCATGAGCGGTTTCAGGCTGGCGTTGGCTGTTTCGATGGATTCCTGCGCGGTTTTCGCTTGGTCCTTCGCAATGCGGATCGCGTCTTTCAACCGGTTGGCCTCGGTGCGCGTTTCGTTCGCGCGCGCCAGACGTTTTGCCAGTTCCTGGGCAATCCGGGCCGGCGGCACGCCATCGAATTCGGTCCCGAAATGACCGGCCAGTTGGTGCGCTTGCTCGACGAATTTCTCGAGGTCGGACTTCATCGCGTCGATGCGCTCCACCCGGATCTGCCGCACCTTGCCCAGCAGATCATCCAGCGATGCGAAAAGCTCCAGCGCTCCGTTGACGGTGCCGATCGCGCTCTCCTGCGCCAGCCCTGCCTGCGCCAGTGCGCGAGACCATTCTTCCTTCCAGTTGCTCACGACGGTTCTTGCATCGACGGCCGTTTGCTGCAGCGATTGCGCCTGCGCCGTTGCCGTCTTCAGCTGCGCCTCCAGCGCTTCACGACGCACCCTGGTGCTGTCCACGCTCTGGATATGGAGTTCGGCCTGCACGCACAGTGCCGTCAGCTTGTCCGATTCTTCGATGTGCAGTCCCGCGTCGCGCAAGGCTGCCATCAGCCGCAGCCGGTGTTCTTCCACCTGGCGCGACAACGCGTCGGCGCTGTCCTGCGCCTCCTGGCATTCCGCTCCCGCGGTCAGTGCTTTATCCCGCTTGGCGATCCATTCACCGATATTGTCCAGCTTCATGCCGGGCAGGCCGAACGACATCGCCATCTCTGCCCAGAGCTTGTCGAATTCTCCGAGCTGTTCGATCAGCTGCGCTCGCTGGCCGTCGAGTATCGTTTGTTGGTGCAGTGCCTGCTCGAGCTGATGCTGGTGATTCTGCAGCTGCGCTGCCGCTTCGACGTTGTCTAGCCGCTTGTCCGCCAGCTCGTCCGCACGATGGAGTTGTGCTTCGAACGGCTCCGCAGCTTGCTCGACGGTGACGGTCCCTGCCTTGATCGCGTGCCAGGACGCATCGCGCTCCTGGCGTGCTTGCAGCACGTCTTCCCGCTGGGTCGGCTGATGCAGTTCCGTGAGCTGGGAGATTTTCAGTTTCAGGGTCGAGATGACGCCGGCCTGTTCCTGTATGCGTTGTTCCAGCGCTTTCTTGTCGTTGGTAAGCGTGAGTCGGTCCTGGGTGACGATCGCCAGCTCCTCGTGCCCGGGCAATTGCATTGCGGCCAGCTCGGGAAGCGACTTGTTCCAACGCCCCAGAGCCAGCTGCGCATTGGCGAACACAGTCCTGGCCTTTGAAAGAAGGCTTTGCTGCTTCTGCATGGCGGATTCCGTATCGCCGAGAGCGCGGGCGCCCGCAAGTGCTGCGCGCAACGCCGGCTGGACCTCGCCGGTTGCCATCCCTGCCAGCTCCTGCGACAGGTGCCGGATTTCCGATGCTTTTGCCTGCTCGGCCTGTTCCGCCGCCCGCAATGCCTGGGTGAATCCACTGTGCGCCTGAGACAGGCGCGACAGTTCCCGGCGTACCAGCAGGGATGGCAGGCGTGCCCCGAGCTCGTCCTCCGATGCGTACTCCCAACCGAGTTGCACGCAAGCCTTGCGGATGTCGGCCAGCAATGCATTGATCTCCTCTTGCCGTTTGCCGATATCGCGCTCGTAAGAGCCATAGCGCACGCGGCATTCTTCGAGCGCCATGATGTCGGACGCGACTTCCAGGACGGCATCGTCGAGCTGGATGCGCGCGAGTTCGTCCTGTGCCTTTTCGACTTCCGCACTGCGCAGTTCCAGCAACTGGCTGGCGGTGGCCAGTTCACGCTCCGCTGTTGACAAGATGGCCGCAGCCTCGTCAGGCAGATCCGGTGCCGGGCCGAGCTCGGCGAGCTGCCGTTCGATGTCGCGTACGGCGTGCAGGAATGGTGCGACACGGCGAATGCGTTCCAGCCGGCTGCGCTTGATCTCGAGTTGCCGCAACAAATTGCCCACGCCGGCGAGTTCTTCCGTCACGGATTGCAGGCGTGTATTGGCCTCCATCCAAACCTTGGTGCGCACCGTCGTTTCTTTCAACGCCGCGTTCGCCTTTTCAAGCAAATCGGCGGCGCTGTAATACGCGCGGTCCGCAGCTTTCCGGGGCGCCCATAACTTGTCTGCTTCAGCCAGGAGCGCATCCCTGATTTTGCCCAGGCTGGCAATGCCGGCGGCCGACTGGAACAGCACCTGGCCGACATCGTTCTCCGCGTTCAGGATGCTGTTGCCGCCCGCGACGAGGCGGGTATGGTCGAGGCCGAACATCTGGTCGAAGAAATTGCGGTCGGCGGTACCGAGGAAGGGCGTTAGCGTGTTGTCCGCAAGGACTGCATCCGCTGGCGAACGGAGCGTCTGCTTTTGTGCTTTCGCTCTTTGGAATTCCAGCGAATGCGTCTGGTTGCCGATCGATGCGCCGAGGCGCAGTTCGTTCAAGGGATGCTGGAATGCGAGCGGAGAGCGCGGCAGTATGCCGAACAGCAAATCGAGCACGGCGGAGCGCAGCGTCGATTTGCCGGCTTCGTTGGGGCCGACAATCAGGTGGAAGTCGCGCTTCGAATGCGGGAATTCGATGGAGCGGTCGGTGAATTTGCCGTATTTGATCAGGTCAAGTCGGTGCAATCGCATCGGTGTTACTCCATCCTCGCGAGTTGCGACACGAGGCCGGGCCGTATTTCGTTCACCAGGCCGGCGAGGTCGCCGTTGCGGATATCCTTGAAGTACGGGACGGCGCTCTGCAGTTCCAGTGGCGCCTTCGATACCAGCGCCATCAGGTCGCCCTTCAGGCTGGCGAGGAACTCCGGGTCGCTTTGCGCTTCTTCGAAAAACGCTTGCAGGTCTGCCAGCGCGTCGCCGCGCGCCCGGATGGCATCGGGCTCGTCCAAGGGCGTCGTGTCGGTTTTGACTTTTTCGATCCAGAGGCGCTCGGCGCCGATGGCGGCGGCGGATGCCAGCACTTCGGCCCGCAACTGCGCTTCCATCCCGAACAGTTCGCCATGCACCGGCGTTTTGCCTGTGATGGTGATCCTGACCGCGGACGGCATGTTGGGCGGGCTGCTTTCAACAAGGTTTTCCAGCTCCTTGTTGATGGCGTGCACCACGTCCGCCATGGCGGCACATCCGGCGGCATCCACATTCACGCTATGCCAGCGCAGCACGTCGACGAAAAGCCGTTCGACCTTCTGGACGCCGGTCTCGTCCGCGGTGACGAGCACGGCGCCGCGCGGGCCGGTTTCGCGGACGTGACGCCCCTGGAGATTGCCCGGAAAAACAATGGTCGATGGTCCCTGCCAGATCTGGTATTCGTGCACATGGCCCAGTGCCCAGTACTGATAACCCTTGGCGTGCAGTTCGTCGATGGTGCATGGGGCGTAGTTGGCGTGGGTCGAGTGGACGCCAAGGGCAGTGTGCAGCACGCCGATGTTGAACATGCCCGGCACCGGGACGGGATAACTCTGCGCCAGGTTTTCGGTGGTGGCCGCATCCTTGAAGCTGCGCCCGTGCAGCGCCACCTTCAGATCCTCGATGACGAAGGTATGCGCTCTGCGGGATTCGAAGACGTGCACATTGTCGGGCAGGACCAGCTTCCTGGTCATTTCGCTTTCGGCGTCGTGGTTGCCGAATTTGACATAGGCATGGATGCCGGCCTTTTTCAGGCGGCCCATTTCACGGCAAAAGAAGATGCCGGTGTTATGGTCCTTCCAGCCGCCGTCATACAGGTCGCCGGCGATGACCATGAAATCCACCTGCAGATCGATCGCTTCATTGACCAGGTTGGTAAATGCGTCGCGGGTGGCACTGCGCAGCGCCTGTGCAGGTGCATCCGGATAGGCGCTCAGGCCGGTCAGCGGACTGTCCAGGTGAATGTCCGCCGCATGAATGAATCTCATCAATTTTTCCCCGATTCGAAGTCGGCGTTTGCCGGATGCGAGTGCGATTTAGGCACGCTTGGCTCCGCCATTCCGCGGGCGATCATACACATGGAAACGCTTCTGTGCCAGCCTTCGGCATCAAGCCGGTAAACACCGTGGAATGTCTATAAAAAGTGCCTCTGCAGAACGTGCCGAACGAAATGCCGCACCGGCGTCTCAACAAAGCCTCGGGCTTGTCGCATGTGACCAATGATCGCTGCCGGGCGGCGCGGGTCACACATTTCCTTTACCTGCCTTGAAGGCGGGGCCAGGTAACGACAAGCATCCGTTTGGAAACTATACATAGGAGAATGAAATGCGTATAAAAACGACGTGGCCGGTTGCTTTCCCGACTGTCGCAATGGTGGCTCCGTGGGTGCGGCGAATTGTCGGCCATTTGACTGCCTGACCGTCGACAGTCTCGCATGGGTAGTCACATCATTTCTTGCGGAGGTAAAGGTAATGGATCACGGTTTTTGGCATGCAAAATGGGAGAAGAACGAGATCGCTTTCCACGAACGGGAAGCCAACCGGCTATTGGTGAGTCACTTCGACGCCTTGTCCCTGGAAGCAGGCAGCCGCGTTTTCCTGCCCTTGTGCGGAAAGACACGCGATATTCCCTGGCTGCTGTCGAAGGGCTTTCGCGTTGCCGGTGCGGAATTGAGTGAAATCGCGGTCCGGCAGTTGTTTGAGGAGATGGGAGTCCAACCGGCCATTTCCCGTCTCGGCCCTCTCGTACATTACGGTGCGGATGGCGTCGACCTTTACGCTGGAGATTTCTTCGACTTGACCGGGAACGTGCTGGGACCGGTCGATGCAGTGTATGACCGCGCCGCACTGGTGGCATTGCCGGCAGACATGCGCGCGAAGTACGCCGCTCACCTTGTCGCGATGACGGACAATGCACCGCAACTGCTCATTTGCTACGAGTACGACCAGGCATTACAACCCGGGCCGCCCTTTTCCGTCACGCGTGACGAAGTGCACCGGCATTACGCGCATCTGTTCGAGTTGAAGCATCTTATGTCCATCGAGGTTCCCGGCGGCTTGCGGGGAACGTGCCCGGCTAAGGAGAGCGTCTGGCTGCTTCAGAGGCCGTGACCGGCTAAACAGGACGAGCACCCTTGCGATACGCCGTCGGCGTGCTGCCCGTCCAATCCTTGAAGGCGCGGCAAAAGGCGGCTGGACTGGCGAATCCGAGATCGAAGGCGAGACTGGCGACCGGCGCTTCCGAATGCGTCAGTCGATGCACCGCGACGTCGCGGCGCAGCGCATCCTTGACCAGCTGAAAGCTGGTGCCTTCTTCCGCAAACTTCCTGTTCAGCGTCCTGACCGAGAGGTGCAATGCCGCCGCGAGATGGCTTATCGTCAACGGCTGGTCCAGCCTCCGTTCGAGATATTCGCGCGTCCTTGCACTCATGGAGCCGCGATTGAAGGAGCTGAAGGTCCAGTCTTCCGGCGCTCGCTTCAGGAAGGACCAGAGCTGGTGCCGCTCGCGCTTGAAGGCAGACGCACAATCCGCGTCTGCAAGAAAGATGCTGCTTTCGTGCGCGTCAAAACATACCTCGCCCGGATACAGGAAGACGTAGTCGTCCGCATGCCTGGGTTTTGCAAATGCAAGCTCGACGCGCAGGATGGCCACTTCCCTCCCGAGCAGCCAGGAAGCAACGCCATGGACCAGCTTCATCATGAGTTCATGCCCGAGTTGCTTGACGGCCGCGTCCGGCTTCCTTTTCACCAGGGCGAACCTGACCCATTCATTCCTGCGCGACATATGCAGCCGGTAGTCGTCGAGCAGCAGGTTCCAGAAGCGGACGAAACGGTTCATTGCGATCAGCACCGTCGGTGCGTCCAGCAGGCTGAGCATCAGGTACTTCAGCGTTCCACCCCGGATCGGCCTCGACCAGAGGCCCAGCATTTCATCGTCCAGTGCCGCGGACACGCTCTTGTAGAGGGCAACAAACTGGGGACGGGTGATGCGCGCGTCGGGCTGGGCCAGCAGGGATGAAGGGATGCCGGCATCCGCCATCACTGCATGCACAGCACCCGTGCCACGCTCACTGTGAATGAAGGCCAGCATTTCCTTCATGAAATTCGCGGAGACGGTTGCCGATGCCTGGGAGGACGTTTTCATCGTGCTGCAAATTATGGCGCAGTTTGCAAACTGTTTGGCGTGATGCGCGAATTCGCCGCCCGCACGCCGCCTAAACTCTCTTTCATCGAATCGTTGCCTTGTCTTCCGGCCGGAGCCAAGTGTTGGCGTTCTTTGCACAATCATCAATCAATTCCGAGGAACCTGATATGGCTTTTGAGACGATTGAAACGCGAATGGAAGGTGCGGTTGCCGTCGTGACCTTGAACCAACCCGAACGCCGGAATGCGCTGGACGAGCGCGCCGTCGCCGAGATCGAGACGTACTTCGCACATCCTCCGGCGGATGCGCGCGCGATTGTCCTCAGCGCAAAGGGGCCGCATTTCTGCGCCGGGCTCGACCTGAAGGAGCACTACACCAGGGACCGCTCGCCAGCCGAGTTCATGCGGGTGTGCCAGGGATGGCATCGGGCATTCGACCGCATCCAGCATGGCGGCATCCCGGTCGTGGCTGCCCTGCAGGGCGCGGTGGTCGGCGGCGGCCTGGAGCTGGCGAGCGCCGCGCATGTGCGGGTGGGCGACAGGACGACGTACTTTGCGCTGCCGGAGGGTCAATGGGGAATCTTTACCGGCGGCGGCGCCACAGTCAGGGTAGCGCGGATCATCACGCCCAACCGGATGATCGAACTGATGCTGACCGGGCGCGTCATGCAATGCGATGAAGGGTTGCAGATCGGGCTGCTGAACTACCTGGCGGAGCCGGGCGATGCGTTCGAACAGGCAATGTCGCTGGCCCGCAAGATCGCCGGGAACGCCCCGCTGTCGAATTACTCCATCGTATCCGGCATCAACAAGGTCTGGGACATGTCGGCGACGGATGGGCTATTCACCGAGTCCCTGCTGGCCGCCCTTGTCCAGTCGAGCCCGGAGGTGCATGGCCGGCTTCGCGAGTTCGTCGAAAAGCGCGCTGCAAAGGTTGCGGCATAAACCGCAGGGCGATGGCGCGCACGGGGCCCAAAGAGGCGGAGCCAGCCGGCAGGTTCGGACCACGCACGCTGGGAATGCTGTGCCTGGTCGTGACATCCGTCGGGTGGGGACTCAACTGGCCTGCGATGAAGACGCTCTTGAACGAATGGCCTCCGCTGTTTGCGCGCGGCACGTCGGGGCTGACCTCGGCCATCATCATCGGACTGGCCGCAACGGCTGCGGGGCAAAGCCTGCGTATTCCTGCCGGCCAGGCCGGGCGCCTCGTCTTGGGGGCATTCATCAACGTGTTCGTCTGGATGGGTTTATCCACCCTCGCCATGCGCTGGCTGAAGGCTGGGCAGGGCGCGCTGCTGGTGTACACGATGCCGGTGTGGGTCATCCTGCTCGCATGGCCGGTCCTCGGCAAGCGGCCGACGCGCAACGGCGTTCTCGGGCTGGCCCTCTGCTTTACGGGCCTCGGCTTGCTGTTCAGCGGGACGGATATGTCGATCGGCGAAGCCCAGCTGCCCGGCGTCCTGTTTGCGCTTGCTGCGGCGGTCCTGTTCGCGCTGGGGACGATTGCCCTCAAGCCGCCCGCACTTCCTCCGTTGGCATCCGTTGCGTGGCAGCTCTTCATCGGTTGCCTGCCGATGGTCCTGTTCGGATGGCTGGTCGAGCAACCGGACGTCCACGCCCTGTCCGCCCGGGGATGGGTGCTCATGGCCTACATGACTGCCGTGCCGATGGGGCTGTGCTACATCACCTGGTTCGCGGCCATCCGGCGGCTTCCGCCTGAAGCCGCGGCCATGTCGACCTTGCTGACGCCTTTTGTCGGCATCGCTGCCGCTGCGATTGTCCTGGGCGATCCGTTTGGCGGGAAAGACGTCGTCGCCATTGCCCTGGCCTTGACTGGAATAGGATTGTCGTCAAGAGGCAAGCGGACGGGATGATGCGTAAACCGGGGTGGGACCGGTCACAGGCCCCGCGGTTGGCACGGGTAACAAACTTTCGCAACGGGGCTGCTTTATGCGGCCGACCTCTCGCGGGCTGCCTCCGCCGCAGCCAGTTCCCGGTAGCAGCCGGCCGCGTCGTCATCGTCGAGGCAGGCCTCCGCATGCGCTTCCTGCAGCGCGCCATGCTTGACCAGCGTGTGGATCTTCGCGGTCCGGTCCGCCATGCGCAACGTCTCGGCCAGGGCATTGCTTGCCGCCGCATCCCGCTCCATCGCGGCCACGGCCTGTTCAGGAAACTCCCAGTGCCTGCCGGCCAGGCGGGCAAGGCGCCGCGAGTAATGGATGAGGGACGCATGGAAGGACATCGAGCGAAGCTCCCCGGGCGAAGCGCCGCCGGCCTGGTCGATCAGGCGCAGCGCAACGATGATGCCGACGTTCTGCAGCAGGCTGGCAAGGAATACTTCGAACGCGTCGACATGCCGGCGCTGCGCAAAGAAGCGGCACGCCATGCCTTGCGGCTCCGCCAGTTCCCATACGCGCGGCGCGCCGAGCGTCGTGAAATGCCCGAGGCCTGCATTGAACAGCGGCTTGAATGCCACGCTGGCGACCAGCATGCGCAGGCCGTTCTGTCCGATCACCGCGATCGCTTCCTCGATCGTCTTCACTTCGCTGGCGCGACGGTAGTAGGAGCTGTTGACCTGTTTCAGCACGGCGGCGACCAGGACCGGGTCTTGCGCGACCTGTTCAGCCAAGTGGGTGTTGGAGACATTGCGGTCGCGCAGGCTGCGCAGCAGCAGGGGAATGACAGCGGGGATGCGGGGAACGAGGTCGGCGGTCGACGGGTTGTCGGCGTCGGCTTCCCGCTTCAACGCGCGAAGGATGCGGTTTTCTGCGTCGTTCAGGTCTGCCGCGACGGGGGCGGCGTTCCCCAGCAGCCAGGGGAAGAACAGGTTGTCGACGTCGATCATGTCGACCGGACGGGGTTGCGGATCGACGGCCATGACCGTAAGCGGGCTGAGCGCCAGCTCTTCGGGTTCTTCCACTTTTTCCTTGCGCCCGAGGACGCGGTTCAGGAACTTCTTCAGCATGGCGATCGGGTACGGGAATGATCGGGATGAGGTCTCGCGCACCGGCGGCGGCCGCGGCAGGAAGGAACAGTGTACCGCGTCGCGTCCGCTTCGGGGACGGCGGCGTGGCGGAGGAATGACGCCGGAAATCTCGGCCACGCGCCTGCATCAGGAAATGTGCGCTGGAGCAATGAATTTCTTCGTGTCTGGCCATGGCGGCAGCTGAAAGGGGATCGAAAGCTTGGTGGCGCATACTCGTCGCACCAAAGACGCGGCCGGCAGCACGGCCCGCCGGAGGGTGGCTCTGAACATCACCTGGAGAAGCGGAGGTGTAACCCCGGCACGCAAGTGCGCGGGAAACGCCGCCTGATTTTGCCGATATCGGACCGGTGTCTCCTGGGGTTGCTATCCGCAACTCTTTTTTTCCCCGCCTAGTGCGGGGAATTTTTTTGCACCTTACTGAAAGAACCGGCGGCCTTGCGTCAGCAAGCGTTCGAACTCCGCTTCGGGCGCCGGCGCGGCATAGAGGAAGCCCTGCCCGAAGTCGCATCCGGCGTTGCGCAGCAGTTCGAACTGCGCCTGCGTTTCGATGCCCTCGGCGACGACTTTCAGGCCGAGCCGGTGTGCCATCACGATCATCGATTCGGCGATCGCACGGTCGCTTTCATCGATGGCGATGTCGTGCACGAAGGACTGGTCGATCTTCAGGTAGTCGATGTCGAACTTCTTCAGGTAGGCGAGTGACGAATAGCCGGTACCGAAATCGTCAAGCGCCAGTTCGATGCCCGCGTCGCGGTATTCCATCAGTTTGTCGGATACAGTGGTGGATGCATTGAGCAGCAAGCCCTCGGTGATTTCGACAGTGATGCTGCCGCCAGGCAGGCCCAGCAATTTCAGGTGATTAAGCCAGCCGTCGTCCCTGGCCTGGGAGAGGAACTGTACTGCCGACTTGTTGACGCCGATCGGGAAGGTTGCGCCGGTCTTCTCGCTCCAGCGCAGTGAACACGCCGCCGCCCGCTGGAATACCCAGTCGCCGATCTCGTTGATTAGACCGGACTCTTCCGCAAGCGGAATGAACTCGGTCGGCTCGACGATACCCAGGTTCGGATGCAGCCAGCGCACCAGGGCCTCTGCCTTGACGATGCGCCCGCTGCGCAGGTCGACCACCGGCTGGAAGTACACGCACAACTGGCCCTGGCCCAGTGCGGTGCGCAGTTCGCCGCCCAGGCGCAGACGCGCGTGCGCATGCTCCTGCATGGAGCGGGTGAAGAAACTGAACTGCGCTCGGCCGGCGGCCTTGGCCGCGTACATCGCCTGGTCGGCATTGCGGATCAGTTCCTCCGGAGTCGACGCATCGGACGGATATATCGTGATGCCGATGCTGCCTGACACGTAGGCCACTTCATTCCCGAGATGGAAGGGATCGCCCAGCGCGTCGAGGATCTTCTTGGCGATGTACTCGACATGGCCCTTGCCGTCGAGTTCGGTCAGGATGATGGTGAATTCATCGCCGCCGAGGCGCGCGACCGTATCCGATTCGCGCACGCAGTCACACAATCTGCGCGCGGACTGGGTCAGGAGCAGGTCGCCGGCATCATGCCCAAGCAGGTCGTTGACTTCCTTGAAGCGATCGAGGTCGATGAACAGCAACGCCGCCTGCACGCCGGTGCGGTGCGCCTTGCGCACTTCCTGGTCGAGGCGGTCGCGGAACAGGCGCCGGTTGGGCAGGCCGGTGAGCGGGTCGAAATTGGCATGCCGCCAGATGCGCTCGTCCGATTCCTTCTTGGCCGAGATATCGGTCGTCGTCCCCGTCAGCCGCAACGGCCGCCGCCGCTCGTCGCGCGCGACAACCACCGCCCGCGCCATCACCCATTTCCAGCTGCCGTCCTTGCAAAGCAGGCGGTGTTCGCTCTTGAATGAAGCCTGCTTGCCGTCTATGCATTCCTGCAGCAATGCAAGCACTGACGGCGCGTCGTCCGGGTGCAGCCGGCTTCGCCATTCGTCGAGCGACGTGCCGATTTCGGATTCCGCATAGCCGAGCATGGCCTTCCAGCGCGCCGAATAGGCCACTTCATCGCGCTGCATGTCCCAATCCCAGACGCCGTCGCCTGTGCCTTCGATCGCGAGCTTCCAACGCTCGTTGCTGATGCGCAGGTCATCCTCGGCGCGCTTCTGCGGCGTGATGTCATGCCCCTGGACAAACAGACCCGACACGCTCCCGTCCGCCGCCGTGATCGGCTGCACCACCAGGTCGATGTGGATATCCGCCTTGGGATTGCCCGGTCCGCGCTGCACCACTGCCTTCAGGCCGCGTCCGACGAAGGCCGTGCCGGTCCGCAGCACCTCATCCATGATCTCGATGAAACCCTGGCCATCCAGCTCGGGCAGGATCTGGCGGAACGGCTTGCCAATGAGGTCATGGTGGCCGACCAGCTGGCAGTAGGCTTCGTTTGCGATTTCGAAAATGAATTCGGGCCCGCGCACCACGGCGACAAAACCCGGCGCCTGTTCAAACAACCGGCGCAGGTCCTCGAGCTGGGCGCCGAGCATGCGGTTCGTTTCTTCCAGCTCCAGCGAACGCGTGACGATGTGTCCTTCGGTGCGGAAGCGCATGTCGCGCACTTGCTCCGCGGCGCGCAAGGCCTTCTTCAACTGGATCAGCTCGGTAACATCGATCGGGCACTGGACCAGGCAGGAGACGGCGCCGTCCTCGTCCAGCACAGGCGTATGGGTCACGCTCCAGTAACGGTCCACCATGCCGGTGGCGCCTGGTGCCGGGTTCGGGATCGGGTACTTGATGAGCGAGATCGTATCGGGCTTGCCGGTCGAGAGCACCTTTGCGAACGATTCGCGAAAACGATCGGCGCCTGCCGGGTCGTTAGGGTCGGGCGGAAACGCGTCGAATACATTGCGCCCCACCAGTTCCTTGCGCGTCCTGCCGGAAATGCGCACATACGTCGCGTTCGCTCCCACGATGCCCAGGTCCGGCGCCAGGAGCAGGTATGGATACGGCGAGACATTGAATACGGCGGCGAAGTCCGGCGCTTCGTGCATGGTTCATGCTCCTGGGATACTCGCGGGCGGGTTCGAACGGTTTCATCCTGACTCTACAGGCCCGATCTTGGCTCCTGTGCCGTCAGGTTAAACCCGTTCTGATAGTTGGCTTGCCGGTTGTTTCGCATTCCTCCTGGCATACTGCTGGCGGGGCGGAACAACCATTAGTTGTGTGACTTCAGTTACTCCGGAATACAAATATGATCGGCCGTCCGCGCGCGCAGTTCCCGTCGCGGGGCTATTGAATCACTGCCTTTTGATCCCAAGATAGAGGGTGAACCGGCGCCCCGGGATTTTGGCCTGCGCCCGGCATTTTTGATCGGATTCCTCGATGAGAATACGCATTTCGACGCTGGTTATCCTCGGCGTGCTCGCGTTGCTGCACGCCTATATCGGCTGGCGCATCCTTCCCGACCTGCAGGTCGCACCCGCCTTCAAAGCCTTCGGCGCCGCTTGGCTGGCGGCCTCGTTCTTCCTGGTACCGGCCGGCCTGCTGTCGCACGCGATCCGGCGCCAGCCCCTTGCCGACCGTGTGCACTGGGCGGGAATGCTTGCGCTGGGGATGTTTTCTTCCCTTCTGGTGCTGACCTTCCTGCGCGACCTGATGCTGGGCGCGGCAGCACTGGCCGGTGCCGGCAATGCGGCGCTGGTCAACTGGAGCGCAGCCGCGGTCCCCGCGCTGGCGGCGCTGGCTACGCTGGTCGGCTTCCTCAATGCGCGGCGGGTGGCGGCGGTGGTCGACGTCGATGTGCCCATCGCCGGGCTGCCGGAGCCGCTGCATGGATTCACCATCGCGCAGATCAGTGACATTCACGTCGGACCGACCATCAAGCGCGGCTACCTCGACCCGATCGTCGATGCGGTCAACGCGCTGGATGCGGACGTCGTCGCCGTGACTGGCGACCTGGTTGACGGCAGCGTCCGCCGGCTGGCACAGCACACCGCCCCGCTGGCCCGCCTGCAGGCACGCCACGGCGTCTATTTCGTCACCGGCAACCACGACTACTATTCGAACGCGCATGAATGGATCCCCGAAGTGCGCCGCCTCGGACTGACGGTCTTGCTCAATGAGCACGTGGTGCTGGAACACCGCGGCGCATCACTGTTGCTGGCTGGCGTGACCGACTACAGCGCGCATCATTTCGTCGAATCGCATCGCAGCGATCCGCACGCTGCAATCTCCGGCGCGCCCGGCGACGTCGGCGCGAAGATCCTGCTCGCCCACCAGCCGCGTTCCGCGCATGCTGCCGTCGATGCGGGCTTCGACCTGCAGCTTTCCGGCCACACCCATGGCGGTCAGTTCCTGCCCTGGAACTTCTTCGTGACGATGCAGCAGCCCTATGTGGCAGGGCTCAAGCGCCTGCGCGACATGTGGATCTACATCAGCCGCGGCACCGGCTACTGGGGGCCGCCGAAACGCTTCGGCGCGCCATCGGAAATCACGCGCGTGCGCCTCGTCCGTGCCTGAACGCAACATCGCCCGACATTGCCATTTGTAACCACGCCGGCCCGATCTTTACCGAATGAAGCTGCGCCACGCGCACCCGCGGCCCCCGCTACATCCGGAAACAAAATCGCGCAAAAGATGTCCGTGCGGTATCGAACCCGCCGCCGCGACGTGTGTCGAATGGGGCGAGCGAGGCAAGCGCATTGTCTCCCGTCCACGGCATCGCAGGTGAGTGGAGGAATTCGTTTGAAGGAGATCGACGTGGGCATACTCGGCACCTTGCTGGGCAGGCGCGAGCCTGTGGTGGCTTACCGTACTGTTGACGGCGGCCATCCGGCGCCGTTCCCGGACATGACCGACGAGCAGTTGTACAACTACGAGGTAACGTTCAACGTCCCGAACCGGACATTCAATGAACCGCCGCGCTCCGTGCGTCCCCCGGAGAACCGGCAGCCCAGGAAGGAACCGCCATTGAGAAGGGAACCGCACACCGAGACCGTCACGCGGAAGACGCAGGAGCGCCCGCGCGAGCCGTTCGTCGACACCGATTTCGACACCTTGCACAGTGCCGCGACCGCGCGCCGTCCCACGCAGTCGACGCACACGGCACCGGGCGTGCAAGCTCCCCCTGCAGAGCAGAAGGACTTGCCGCCGCTTGACCTGGCCAAGCCGGTGCGGCTGGTCACCACCAAGCAGCCGGTGGAAATCATTACCACACGTGCCCGGCATCCCATCTACAAAGTGCATGCTTACATCGGCAATGACGATGTGGTGACGGTGTTTACGCTGGACGGACGCTTGTCCGAAAACGGCCCCCGCTACCTCGAAAACGCCCCGCAGCGCCGCCTGCTTTTCCTGAACATCTATCCGAACCGGGATGCGCGCAGTGTGGAAAAATACGTCATCACCCAGCACGATACGAAAGAACAGGCGGACGGCGCGGCACGGCCGGACCGGCTTGCCTGCGTGCCGCTCCAGTTCGACGTCTGAGCCCGACACGATCCGTCGGCATTGCGACCCGGCTCGACAATTTTTGTCATTTGTGGCCGGAAATTGGCAGTCCCGCGCGCGCAAGCCCCCATAGGCGTGTTGGCACGCCGATTGCAAAAAAACTCCCTATCCGTCCGCCGGAGCGCGGACTCCGGCTGCGCGCGCCTGAGTGACGCGCGCGCAGCATGCAATATGGGGAGGAGCGCATGAGATCACCGACCATAGGTATTCTTGCCGGAACGGCGCCAGGTTCCACTGCCGCCTTCATCGACCTTGTCGTCGGCGAATGCCGGTCTCAGTATGGTGCCCGCTACGACAGCGATTTCCCGAAGATGCTGATTTGCTCCCAGCCTGCGCCACTACCCGGCATAGGACAGGCTGACCGTGCAGCACTGGAGGATGCCATGCTGGGCGGCCTGCAGGAGCTGGAGCGCGCGGGCGCGGATTTCGTTGCGATTGCCGGCGATGCGGCGCATGCTTCCCATCCGCGGCTG
The DNA here is from genome assembly GCA_966212545.1 of uncultured Noviherbaspirillum sp. Lineage (GTDB taxonomy): Bacteria > Pseudomonadota > Gammaproteobacteria > Burkholderiales > Burkholderiaceae_D > Noviherbaspirillum. The sequence goes on along the minus strand of CBIHRW010000069.1, from coordinate 7,167 downwards.
GCGGAGTCGATCGGCGTCCGCTTGCTGGATATCGTCGACCTGATGCTGGAAGCAATCCCCTTGTCGGCGCGAAGGCTGGCGCTGGTTGCCCCGCGGGCCACGGTAGAGTCGCAGATCTTCCAGCGTGCGTTGCGGCGCGGCGGCTACATGTTGATCGACCTGGAGTGGCAGGAAGAGGTCGATGCACTGATCGCGGCAACCCGGATGCCGGACGATGCGCAGGAGTGCACGCAGCGATGGTCCAGCCTGACGGCCCGCGCCGAGCGGGCGTGCATCGATACGCTGCTGGTTGCCTGCCTCGACCTGAGCGATGTCATGGAAGACACCGGTACTGCATTGCACGTCGTCGACGGCGCGCAATGCCTCGCGAAAGGCGCGGTGGCGGAATGGCTGGCGCGCCGCGTCGAGGAATGAATTAGCGTTTGTCGAGGCGGAACAGGTCTTTCGCCTCACGCGGCTGCCGGACATGGGTCGGATCTGCTTGCTGTCGTTCGATGGGACTTGCGTCGATGCCTTCCGCCATCAATCGGGAAGCAGGGAGATTGCCACGCGCGCGGCAGCGAGATCCCAGGCGGCATGCCCAACGGTCTTCAGCACGGGCGCAGACGCGTCGGCGCTTGCATCGCCCGTCGCCGCAGCGGTCAGGTCCTGCACCCTGCTCCAATCAATCTGCGCACGCAGCAAATCGCCGGCTTCATGCTTCGCACCTGCAAGGTGATCGACCACGATGCGGCGTGCATGCAGCAATTCCGCCGGCAGTTCTGCCATCTCCGGTTTGAATGCACCGACGCCGATTGCCATCGCGCGCACCGGAAGCTGCGCCGGAATCACTGGCGCCGTCGACGTGGTCAACGCGATGACGAGGTCGACGTCCTGGCTCGCCGAAGCAAGGTCGGCAATCGCGACAGCGTCAGCCGAAACACCGGGGTGGCGCTCGGCCAACGCCGAGCAGAATGCCTTCGCCGGTTCTGCATTGCGGCTGGCAATGCGAAACTGCTTGATGCCGAAGAAAGACGCCAGCGCGTCTGCGTGCGCGGCTGCTTGCACGCCGGTGCCGATCAGCAGGGCGGAAGATGGTGTTGCCGGCGCGAGCAGTTGGATGCCGTGCAGGGTAACGGCCGCCGTGCGCCGCGCGGTCACCGTCGGGCCGTCGAGCAGCGCAAGCCGCCTGCCGCTTTCCGTGTCGAACACAATGACCTCGCCCTGGATCGCAGGCAGTCCACGGCGCGCATTGTCGCCATGCACGGTGATCAGCTTGGTCACGCTCACGTCGGTGGCGATTGCCGGCATGCACAGCAGGACACCGCCGCCTTCCATGCCCACCACCATCCTTTCCGGTGCGCGGATCTCGCCCTGCTCAAGCTGTTGCGCGGCGAGCGCGATGGCAGGGACGAGCCGGTCGTAGGGAAGGACGCGTGCGGTCTGGTCGGCGTTCAGGATGTGCATGTCGTGAGTTTTAGAGCGGTTTGCGGGTCAGTCCAGCTGCACCGTGCGATGACGGTTCACCTGTTGTTCCGTCACCATCGATGCGCGGTTGCCCCAGTTGTTGCGGATGAAGGAAACCACCGCGGCGGCTTCCTCGTCGCTGAGCACATTGCCGAATGGCGGCATGCCGAAGGGGCGCGGGTTGCCCTGGGTGCTGGGCGGATAGCCGCCGTGCATGACGGCGCGGATCGGGTTGACCGGGGAATCGAGCAGGACGGCACGGTTGCCGGCCAGCGGCGGGAAGTGCGGCGGCTCGCCGCTGCCGGTGTCCTTGTGGCATTCGACGCAATGCTTTTCGTAGATCGAGGCGCCGAGCTTGAGCCGTCGCTCGTCATCCGGCGTGATCACGACGGCAGCGCCGGCGTCGGGTGTGCCCTGCGGCAGCGATTTGAGGTACACGGCCATCGCACGCAGGTCCTGGTCCGACAGGTGCTGCAGGCTTTCGCGCACGACTTCGGACATCGGGCCGGACACCACGCCGCGCGCGGAAATGCCGGTCTTCATCAGATCGACCAGGTGCTGCACTTCCCAGTTGCCCAGGCCAGCCTCGCTCTCGCCGGTCAGCGAGGCCGCATACCAGTCCAGCATCGGGATCATCCCGCCGCTGAGGTCGCGCTTGTCGGCTGTCGCGCCCAGGATGTTGCGTGGCGTGTGGCAGGCGCTGCAATGGCCGAGTCCCTGCACGAGATAGGCACCCCGGTTCCATTCGGCATTCTGCTGCGCCTGCTCGACATAGATGCCCGGGCGGAAGTAGAGCGCACGCCAGGCGACCAGCAGCAGCCGCTGGTTGAACGGAAAGCGCAGGTCCGGCTCCTTGTTTGCCTGCCGCACCGGCGGCAGCGACATGAAGTACGCATGCAGAGCATCCGAATCCGCGCGCGTGACTTTGGTGTAGTTCGGATACGGGAAAGCCGGATAGAGCAGCTTGCCGTCCTTGCCCTTGCCGTTGTGCAGCGCGCGCCAGAAATCATCCGCGCTCCAGCTGCCGATGCCGGTTTCCTTGTCGGGCGTGATGTTGGGCGCGTGGATCGTGCCGAACGGCGTGCGGATTGCACGCCCGCCGGCGAACGGTATACCGCCGCGAGCGGTATGGCAGGCCTGGCAATCTCCGGCGCGCGCGAGATAGGCGCCGCGAGCGATGGTGTCGGCACCGGCGGAAAGCGTCGCGGGCGGTCCGGCGTCTTCGCGCAAGCCGAAATAGGCAGTCAGTGCGACCAGTACGGCAAGCAGTATGAGGAGGACGAGTGCGATCCGTTTCATCCTTGCCTCATTGGGGTACGCTGCCGCAGGCGATCGGCAGTTTGCCGGGGAGCGCGGCGGCGGGCTTGCTATCCGCCGGCAACGGTTGTGCCGCCAGCCAGGATGACACGGCATTGATGTCCTCGAGCGTCAGCCGCTTGGTGATCTCCCCCATGCAGTCGGGCGCTACGGCACGGCGCGCACCCTCGCGCCAGGCGCCGAACTGGCCCAGCAGGTAGTCGCGCGGCAGGCCGAGCAGGCCCGGCAGCGCGGGCGCGACGCCGGTCAATGCCTTGCCATGGCAGGCAGTGCAGGCGGGGATATTCCTTGCGGCATCGCCATTCAGTGCCAGTGCCTTGCCGCGTTCCAGCACGGCGGGCGGCGCTGCCGGCGGCTGCGGCGGCGGATAGGGCAGGTCCTGTGCGGCGAAGTACTCTGCCATTTCCTTCAGGTAGTCATCGGACAGGTGCTGCACCAGGTAGGTCATCAGCGCGTACTGTTCGCGCCGGCCGTCGCGGAAATTGCGCAGCTGGTTGAACAGGTAGCCGGCCGGCTTGCCGGCGATGCGCGGATAGTAGCCGTCGTTGGTCGCACGGCCTTCCTTGCCGTGGCAGCTCATGCAGGGTGCGACGCGCTTGGCGATGTCGCTGCCTGCTTCGGCAATGCCCGGTGCCAGCACTGCTGCGAACAGGAGTGCGGCCGCGGCAAGGCCGGAAAAGGAGTGTGGTGCCTTGGACATGTACTGTGTTCTTGTTGGCGCACCTTGTTGGAACGGCAATGCAGTATCGCAGTTCCGAAGATTGTTTTACTTCAGCCGCGTCGGCAACACGTCGCGCAGCAGCGTATCGGCTTCGCGCAGCATCTTCTCCGTCGCTTCCCAGCCGACGCAGCCGTCAGTGACCGAGCAGCCGTAAACCAGCTTGGACAGGTCTGCCGGAATCGACTGCTTGCCGCCGACGATATTCGATTCGATCATCACGCCGACCAGCGACTTGTTGCCGAAGCGAACCTGGTTGACCACGTCGGCCATCACCAGCGGCTGCAAGTCGGGATTCTTGAAGCTGTTCGCGTGCGAGCAGTCGACCACGATGTTCGCAGGCAACTTGGCCTTCACCAGCGCCTGCTCGGCCATCGCGACCGACACGGTATCGTAATTGGGACGGCCGTCGCCGCCGCGCAGCACTACATGGCCGTAACGGTTGCCGGCGGTGCGCACGATCGATACCCTGCCCTGTCCGCTGATGCCGAGGAAGGAATGCGGATGCGAGGCCGACAGGATTGCATTGATCGCGATGCTGATGTCGCCGTCGGTACCGTTCTTGAAACCGACCGGCGTCGACAGGCCGGACGACATTTCGCGGTGCGTCTGCGATTCGGTGGTGCGCGCGCCGATCGCGGTCCAGGCGATGAGGTCGCCGAGATATTGCGGCGAGATCGGGTCGAGTGCCTCGGTCGCGGTCGGCAGTCCGAGTTCGCATACGTCGAGCAGGAACCTGCGCGCGTTGGCCATGCCGCGCTCGATGTGGAAGGAGTCGTCCATGTCCGGATCGTTGATGTAACCCTTCCAGCCGGTCGTGGTGCGCGGCTTCTCGAAGTAGACGCGCATCACCAGCAGCAGCGTGTCCTTCACCTCTTCCTGCAGCTTCTTCAGGCGGCGCGCATAGTCGAGCCCGGCGACCGGGTCGTGGATGGAGCAGGGGCCGACCACCACGAACATGCGCGGGTCCTTGCGGTCGAGAATGTTGCGCAGCGCCTCGCGGCCCTGCATGACGGTATTGCCCGCCGTGTCGCTCAACGGCAGTTGCGCATGCAATGCCTCAGGCGTGGGCATGGTTTCGAAGGAGGTGACGTTGACGTTCTCGATGTTGAAAGTGGTCATGGCGGGTTGGGCGCGCGATGGATGAAAACCGGTAGTTTACCGTGAGCCCGGCGATCGGACTGGAATACATGTCAACATCCTGTGTGTGCTGCAAGTGCTACGGGAAAACGCTATGCTAGCGGTCCGACTTTCTCCGGTTCATGTCCGTGCACGTCTTCACCTACGGTTCCCTGATGTTTCCCCAGGTCTGGCAACGCGTTGTGCGCGGCGATTACCGTTCTGCCGTCGCCCGCCTGGACGGTCACGCGCGCTTCGAGATTGCCGGAGAAACCTATCCGGGTATGGTCGTGCGGCCGGGGGCAAGTGTGGATGGGGTGCTGTACTTCGACGTATCGCCTGCCGATGTCGCGGCGCTCGATGCATTCGAAGGCGAGGAGTACCGTCGCGACAGGGTGCGCGTGGCACTTTTTTCCGGGGAGATCGTGGACGCGGCCACCTACCTCTACCTGCCGCACCAGAAGTTGTCGGATTCTCCATGGTTGCCCGAGGCTTTCCAGATGGAGCGCTTCATCGGCTCTTACTGCCGCGAGAAACTGGGCGAATAAGTCACCGGTGAGCAAGGCGGGTGCCGGGAGCCGGTATAATTCTCCCCATCCTCAAATTCATTGAAAACGGCCCCCGCCGTTGCCTTTCATTCCATGCTTGCATCACAAAAACAACAGATCGCCGACCTGTTCCAGGCCGCCCTCGCCCCCATCATCGCGGGAACCGAACTGCAACCGAACGTCGCACTGGAGCGCCCGCGCGACCCCTCGCACGGCGACATCGCCTGCAACATTGCCATGCAGCTCGCCAAGCCGCTCAAGAAGAATCCGCGCGAGGTAGCACAGGCCATCGTCACCTACGTGCTCGCCAACAAGGGCGAGCTGATCGAGACCGCCGAAATCGCCGGGCCCGGCTTCATCAACCTGCGCGTGGCCGCGACCGCCAAGCAGGCGGTGGTGCGGGCCATCCTCAAGGAAGGCGCCGAGTTCGGCAAAGGCAGGTCCGGCACCGGCAAGAAGGTGATGGTCGAGTTCGTCTCCGCCAACCCCACGGGCCCGCTGCACGTCGGCCACGGCCGCCAGGGCGCGCTGGGCGATGCGCTGTCCTCGCTGCTGGAAGCGCAGGGGTATGACGTTACCCGCGAGTTCTACTACAACGATGCCGGCGTCCAGATCGGCAACCTTGCGCTGTCCGTGCAGGCGCGCGCGAAAGGCTTCAAGCCCGGCGACGCCGAGTGGCCGGAAGCCGCCTACAACGGCGACTACATCGCCGACATCGCCGCCGACTTCCTCGCAAAGAAGACCGTGTCCGCCCGTGACGGTGCGCCGGTGACCGCGAGCGGCGACGTCGACGACATCGAATCGATCCGCAAATTCGCGGTGACCTACCTGCGCCACGAGCAGGATCTCGACCTGCAGGCTTTCGGCGTCAAGTTCGACAACTACTACCTCGAGTCCTCGCTGTACACCGACGGAAAGGTGGACGCTGCCGTGCAGGCGCTGATCAAGGCCGGCAAGACCTACGAGCAGGACGGCGCGCTGTGGTTGCGCACCACCGAATACGGTGACGACAAGGACCGCGTGATGAAGAAGTCCGACGGCACCTACACCTACTTCGTGCCGGACGTGGCCTATCACATCACCAAATGGCAGCGCGGCTACGGCAAGGTCATCAACGTGCAGGGCAGCGACCACCACGGCACCATCGCCCGCGTGCGCGCCGGCCTGCAGGCAGTCGGCCTCGGCATCCCGCGAGGCTATCCCGACTACGTGCTGCACAAGATGGTCACCGTGATGAAGAACGGCGAGGAAGTGAAGATTTCCAAGCGCGCCGGTTCCTACGTGACCGTGCGCGACCTGATCGAATGGTCGGCGGGCGATGCGACCAACGAGGCGGGTGAGCGCGACTTGACGCGCGGCCGCGACGCGGTGCGCTTCTTCCTCATTTCGCGCAAGGCGGATACCGAATTCACCTTTGACGTCGACCTCGCGCTGTCGCAGTCCGACGAGAACCCGGTGTACTACGTGCAGTACGCGCATGCGCGCATCTGCTCGGTGCTCGCGCAATGGGGCGGTGACGAATCGACAATCGACGGCGCCGACCTGTCGCCGCTGACTTCGCCGCGCGAGGCTGCGCTGTTGCAGAAGCTCGCCGAGTATCCGGAAATGTTACAAAAAGCCCTCGACGAACTTGGCCCGCATCAGGTAGCGTTCTACCTGCGCGATCTGGCGGGCGAGCTGCACAGCTACTACAACGCCGAGCGCGTCCTGGTCGACGACGTGTCCACGAAAATGGCCCGTCTGGCGTTAATGATCGCAACGCGCCAGGTTTTGCGAAACGGCCTGGCATTGATTGGGGTGTCCGCGCCGGCGAGGATGTAACGGGATGTAATCTGGAGAAGTATGCACAACTATAGAGGGTGTTATGAAATTGGGAAGGGGGCGCGCAGCCCCGAGAACCGGCCGAATGCCAGGCGCAGCGACGCGACGTGGTGGTTCCACGGCAAGGAGCTGCAACACGGCAGGCGGCCGGCGCATTTGGCAAATTCGGGGGCTGCCCTCCGGGTTCGGTCGAGAAGG
>CBIHRW010000068.1:0-25032 GCA_966212545.1 uncultured Noviherbaspirillum sp. | reverse complement strand
CAGATGCCGTCCGTCCATTGATGAAGGTAAAGAGGACGATTGAAAGCCGTCGTTCTCGCCGAGAAGCACACATGCGCTCTGCACTGGCGTTGAATGGAAGGCCACGGATGACCGGGCGTTACTCCGGCTGCTATGTCCGCACCACTGTGTCGGGCGATTTCTTCCGACCATACGCTGGCGAGTGATGCGCGCCTTCACACCTGCGGCGCATGGCTGCGCCAACCATACAGGCATCCGTGGCATGGTTATTCTGAACCTTTCACATTGGCCGCGAAAGTCATGGTGACTTGGCTTGGGTCGAGGCGCAGGTCTGAATGCGTTTCTCGAATGAAAAAGTCCCGCTGCGACTCGCTTCGCAACGGGACTTCAAGTGAGGCTGTGGATCGTTTGTCGCGGCAACGATTAACCGGGTCGAATGAGCCGGCACCGCTCGTGACGATGCGAAGCTCAGTTTTTATGCGGCCTTCTTCTCATCCCGCAGTTCACGTCGCAGGATCTTGCCGACGTTGGTCTTCGGCAGTGCGTCGCGGAACTCGATGTACTTCGGCTTCTTGTACGCGGTCAGCTGGTCCTTGCAGAACTGCATCAGCTGGTCCTGCGTGAGGCTGGGGTCCTTGCGCACCACGAACAGCTTCACGGCTTCGCCGGAGTTCTTGTCGGGAACGCCGACGCAGGCGCATTCCAGCACACCCGGATGACCCGCGATAACGCCTTCGACTTCGTTCGGATACACGTTGAAGCCGGACACGAGGATCATGTCCTTCTTGCGGTCGACGATCTTCACATAGCCGGTCTCATCCATCACGCCGACGTCGCCGGTCTTGAAGAAGCCGTCGGGCGTAATGACTTTCGCAGTCTCTTCCGGACGGTTCCAGTAGCCGGCCATGACCTGCGGGCCGCGGATCGCGATTTCACCGGCCTGGCCGAGGGGCAGCGGCTTGCCGTCGTCGTCGAGGATGGCGATCTCGGTGGAGGGAAGCGGCAGGCCGATGCTGCCGTTGTACTCGGCCACTGCGGGGTTGCAGGTTGCGACCGGCGAGGTTTCGGACAGGCCGTAGCCTTCGTTGATCGGGCAGCCGGTGACTTTGAGCCAGTTGTCGGCCACCGCTTTCTGCACTGCCATGCCGCCGCCGTTGCAGGACTTCAGCTGGGAGAAGTCGAGCTTGGCGAAATCGGGGTTGTTCAGCAGACCGTTGTACAGCGTGTTCACGGCCGGGAAGAGGTTGATCTTGTACTTTGCCAGTTCCTTGACGAAGCCGGGGATGTCGCGCGGATTCGGAATCAGCAGGTTCATGCCGCCGCTGCGCAGGCCGAACAGGCAGCACGCGGTCAGCGAGAAGATGTGGTACAGCGGGAGCGCGCAGACGATGGTCAACGCTTCGACCTTGGGCTCCTTCTGCAGCGTGGGCTGCGACCAGGCCTCGTTCTGCAGCACGTTGGCGACGACATTGCGGTGCAGGAGGGTGGCGCCCTTGGATACGCCGGTGGTGCCGCCGGTGTATTGCAGGAAGGCGATGTCATTCGGCCCGATCTTCACCCTCTTCAGCTTCAGCTTCGCGCCTTCGGCCAGTACCTGGCGGAAGGAGACGGCGGTGGGCAACGAGTAGGCGGGAACCATCTTCTTGATCTTGCGGACGGCGAAGTTGACCACGGTGCCCTTGATCGGACCAAGCAGGTCGCCCATGGTGGCCAGCACCACATGCTTGACGCCGGTCCTGGCGATCACCTGCTCCAGCGTGGTGGCGAAGTTCTCGAGGATGACGATGGCCTTGGCGCCGGAGTCGTTGAGCTGGTGCTCCAGTTCGCGCGGCGTGTAGAGCGGATTGACGTTGACCACGGTGTAGCCGGCGCGCAGCACGGCGGCCAGCGCCACCGGGTACTGCAGGATGTTGGGCATCATCAGCGCGACGCGGTCGCCCTTGACCAGCCCCTTGCTCTGCAGCCAGGCGGCGAGTTGCTGCGACATCCTGTCGACTTCCGCATAGGTCAGGAACTTGTCCATACACGCGTAGGCATTGCGCGCGGCGTACTTGCGGAAGGATTCCTCGAAGAGGTGGGCGAGCGAGTCGTACTGGGCGGGATCGATTTCGGCGGGCACGCCGGCGGGATAGGACTTGAGCCAGAATTTGTCCATGTTTGTCTCTCTCTCTTTGTTCTTGAATCGGGAAGCCATGGCCGGATCGGTCATGGCGGGTGTGGGTCGAGTCATGCTAGGGAGGCGGGCGATGGCGTGCAAGCGGCCGGACGCATCTTGTCCCGGTGAGTCACGCATTTGGCCGCTGCGATCACGCGGCGGCTGGAACCTTGAGCCGCCAGCATTACGCTGCAGCATTTTTCTTGCGTTGAATCAAAGACTTAGGCGTGGATTGGGCGTTTCCCAGACGATCGCATAATAATTCATGGTCCGACCTCTCCAGGATATTGATCGGAGCCTTCGAAGCCGGTATGGAATTGCTGCTTCTCATCTGCTGTCGCTGTCTGCAAATGGACAAAGAAGGCATCGCGTGAAAACCCCGGCGGCATGGATGGCATCACTCGCCCTGCTTGCAGGCTGCGGCGACAAGCCCGCGGACTACTTTCCTGGCTATGCCGAAGCCGAGTACGTGCGGCTCGCCACCCCGATTGCCGGCACCCTCACCCGGCTGCATGTGCAGCGCGGCGACAATGTGGATCGCGATGCACCGGCCTTCGTGCTCGAGCAGGACAGCGAGCGGGCGGCGCGCGAGGAAGCGGCATCCCGCCTGCAACGCGCGCAGGCGCAACTCGCAAACCTGAAGAAAGGCCGCCGCCCCGACGAAGTGGCCGCGGTGCAGGCGCAACTGGCGCAGGCGGAAGCGGCGCTCAAGCTCTCGATAAGCAACCTGGAGCGGCAGAAGCAGCTGGTGGCGGACAAGTTCATCGCACCAGCGAATCTGGACGAAGCGCGCAGCGCGGTCGACCGCGACCGTGGACGCGTCAATGAGTTGCGCGCGCAACTGCGCATCGCCAATCTCGGCGCACGGCCCGACGAAATCGATGCGGCAGAGCAGGAATTGAAAGCGGCACAGGCGCAACTGGCGCAGGCCGACTGGCGGCTCACACAAAAGACGCAGCGCATACCGGTCGCCGGCAACGTGGCCGACGTGCTGTATCGCGAAGGCGAATTCGTGCAAGCCGGCAGTCCCGTGGTGAGCGTCCTGCCGCCACAGAATATCAAGCTGCGCTTCTTCGTCCCCGAGACGCAGTTCGGTACGCTACGCCTTGGCCAGGAAGTCGTCGTGCAGTGCGACGGCTGCAAGGCGGCGATCCCTGCCAGGATCAGCTATCTCTCGCCGGGGCCGGAATACACCTCGCCGCTCATCTACAGCAAGGAGAACCGTGCTGCATTGGTATTCATGATCGAAGCCCGCCCTGCCCCCGACCAGGCCGCATCGCTGCATCCCGGCCAGCCGGTCGAGGTTCGTCTCGCGCAGGCAAAGTGATGGATGCCATCATCGACGTGCGCGGCCTGACCAAGCGCTACGGCGGCCGCACCGTCGTCGACCATGTGGACATGCAGGTCGCGCGCGGCCGCATCTACGGCTTCCTTGGTCCTAATGGCAGCGGCAAGACCACTACCATCCGCATGCTCTGTGGCCTGCTCACGCCGGATGAAGGCAGTGGCACCTGCCTCGGTTTCGACATCCGCAAGGAATCGCGCAGGATCAAGCGCGAGGTCGGCTACATGACGCAGAAGTTCGGCCTGTATGAGGACCTGAGCATCGAGGAGAACCTCGACTTCATCGCGCGCGTGTACGAAATGCCGGATGCGCCGACCCGCGTGCAACGCATGCTCGACCAGCTCGGCCTGACCGCGCGGCGCGAGCAGCTCGCCGGATCGCTGTCGGGCGGCTGGAAGCAGCGCCTCGCCCTCGCCGCCTGCCTGCTGCATGATCCGCAGTTGCTGCTGCTGGACGAGCCGACCGCGGGCGTCGATCCGAAGGCGCGGCGCGATTTCTGGGACCAGTTGCATGAGCTGGCCGCCGGCGGAATGACGGTGCTGGTGTCGACGCACTACATGGACGAGGCCGAGCGCTGCCACGAGCTGGCCTATATCGCCTACGGCAAGCTGCTGGCCCAGGGCACCTCGGAGCAGTTGATCGCAAGCGCGGGACTGGTCACCTGGTCCCTCGCCGGCCCCGGGCTTGCACGTATCGCGCAAGCGTTGCGCGCCGATCCTGCACTCAACGTCGCCTCGTTTGGCACGGACCTGCATGTAAGCGCGGCCTCGGCCGTGAAGCTGGAAGCGGCACTGGCTCCCTATCGCACCCCTGCCCTCACTGTCACGCCGGTCGACACCAGCCTGGAAGATGTTTTCATCGCCTTGATGCAGCAATCGAAGGACAACTTCCCGTCATGAACTGGTCGCGCTTCCTCGCCATCCTGATCAAGGAGTTTCGCCAGATCCGGCGCGACCGCCTGACCTTCGCGATGATGGTCGGCGTACCGATCATGCAGCTGGTGCTGTTCGGTTATGCAATCAATACCGATCCGAAGCAGTTGCCGATGGCGGTGGTGTCTGCTGACGAGAGCGAGTTCTCGCGCAGCCTGCTTGCCGGCCTGGAGAATTCCGGCTACTTCCGCGTCAGGCAACGTCCTCGCAGCGAGGCGGAGGGTAATCGGTTGCTGGACGAGGGACGTGTGCAATTCCTTCTGGTGGTGCCGCCGGATTTTTCGCGGCAGCTGGTGCGCGGCGAACGGCCAGTCTTGCTGCTCGCTGCGGATGCGACCGATCCTGCGGCGTCGGGCAATGCGCTTGCGGCGGTGAATTTTATTGCGCGTCAGGCTGTCGGACGTGACCTCACCGGGCCGCTGCGCGCGTTGCAACCCGTCGACGTGCCGTTCGAGATCCGCGCACAGCGGCGCTACAACCCGGAAGGCATCTCGCGCTATAACATCGTGCCGGGACTGATCGGCGTGGTGCTGACGATGACGATGGTGATGATGACCGCGCTGGCGATGACGCGCGAACGCGAGCGCGGGACGATGGAGAATCTGCTGGCGACACCGGTTCGTCCCCTTGAGGTCATGGTCGGCAAGATCGCGCCTTACATCCTGATCGGGTATGTGCAGGTGACGGTAATTCTCATTGCGGCGCATTTCCTGTTCGATGTGCCGATGGTGGGGAGCCTGGGATTGCTGTCGGCGGCGCTGGTGGTGTTCATGGCGGCCAATCTTGCTGTGGGGTTTACCTTTTCTACGGTGGCGAAGAATCAGTTGCAGGCGATGCAGCTGACGTTTTTCTTCTTTCTGCCGTCGCTGCTGCTGTCGGGGTTCATGTTTCCGTTTCGGGGGATGCCGGGGTGGGCGCAGGTGATTGGGGAGGGGTTGCCTCTTACGCACTTCCTGCGGGTTGTGCGGGGGATTATGTTGAAGGGGAATGGGGTTTTTGAGGTTTTGCCTAGTGTTTGGCCGATGGGGGTATTTATGCTTGTTGCTGGTGCGGTGGCGTTGAGGAGGTATCGGCAGACTTTGGATTGATGTTGTTCTCTTCGGTGACCCAGTTCGGTTGACTCTCCGTGGATGCTTGCCGGGACCGGCCCCGGCGGGCCGCTCACTTTTTTGCTTCGCCAAAAAAGTAAGCAAAAAAGGCGACCCTGGCGCCTTCGCCCCCTGCGGGGGTACCCAAAAGAGCAGGCGCAAAATCGGGAAGCGCAGAACTCGCCTTCGGCTCAGACAACTGCGCTTCTTTTTCCGATTTTGCGCCTGCTCTTTTGGCTTGTCACAAGGGATCTTTTTGAACCCATCCCCACCCTGGCCCTCCCCTTGAAGGGGAGGGAACTGTTAGGGGCTGGTCGATGGTAGTCGATGGAATTGCGGCCGCAATGTTTACGACTTCGATTATTCGGAGAGATGTATGGCTTTGATTCCCTCCCCTTCAAGGGGAGGGTTAGGGTGGGGATGGGGTTCGCTGTTAACCCCCTTGTACGCAGCCGAAAAAATGCCGTCCCAAGCGGGAAGCGCAGAACTCGCCTTCGGCTCAGACAACTGCGCTTCTTGATCCGCTTGGGACGGTATTTTTTCGGGAACCCCGCAGGGGCTGCGGACCGGGGTCGCCTTCTTTTGGTTACTTTTCTTGGCGAGACAAGAAAAGTGACCGGCTGCCGGGCCGCCCCCGGCTAGCTCCCACAGAGTGACTACCGAACCGGGGCACCGAAGAAAGAACCAACACAATCAACGATCAAGAGAAAACATCCCCATCCCATTCCGATACGCGATCTTCTCAGCAACGTCACGAGGCAGCTCCCCCAGCATCCTCCGATAAAACCCCGCTAACTCCTCCACCTGCCCCCACCGAGGCGTAATCCACGTATCCGTCCCCACCACAAACCGATCCGGATACTTCATCATCAACGCCTTCCACCGAGGATTAAGCCCTCCACCCTGCTCGATATCCATCCGAAACGACAGCTCTCCCACAATATTGGGATACTCCGCAAACATCTGCTCCACCTTCTCCATCGGCGCACTCATCCCCGTATGCGCCCAGATCAGCTTCACTCCCGGCGCATGCCGCAGGATGCGCTCCACCGCATCCTCATCCGCATGCGCATGCAGCCACAACCCACGCTCCTTCGCCAGTCGCGCGATCTTCGCCATATACGGCGCATCCGCATCGGCGCCGAAGATATGAAACTCGCCTATCCCGCGATAGATACCCCGCTCGAGTTCCTTCTCCACGTACTCAGCCACGCCATCACTTTTGAACCAGTCGTAGCGGTCCGGCTGCACGCGATAAGGTCGCAGGAAAGGCACGATCACGATGTCCTTGGCCTTCTGCGCAATCAAGTCCAGCGTGCCGTCGTTGGGCCGGCTGGTGGCAAGCACCGCGCGAATGCCGGTCTTGCGCCACAGTGCGACCACCTGCTCCGGTGACAGGTAGGAGCGCGCTTCGACGTTGTAATGCATGTGCGCGTCGAACAGCGGCAGGGGTTCTGCCGCATGGGCACCGAAGGCACAGGCGGCGGCAATGAGCAAGGCGAGACGTTTCATTCGACCACTCCCAGTTTCCCGCTGTGGCTGCCCATGTACCACAGGCGGCCCTTTGCATCGACGATCATCTTGCGTATGCCCTCGTTCTTGGTCGGCAGCGGAAACACGCGGAATTTTTCGGTCGACGGATCGAACAGCGCGACCGTATCGGTGCCGATTTCATTCATCCACACCTTGCCCGTGCCGTCGACCGTCACCGCGTAGGGTTTGCCCGGCTCGCCGGCAGGCGTGTCGTAGCTCTTGATGACTTTCGAAGTCTTCGCATCGATATGGGTCAGCTTGCCGTCGCCGTAGCGCACTACCCACAACGTATTGTCGGGTGCCGCGGCAATACGGCGTGGCAGCGAGCCGCGTCCCAGGTCGATTTCGGTGACCTGGCCGGTCGCCGCATCGATGCGTCCCACGCGCTGGCCGCTGGCCTGGCAGAACCAGACGTTGCCCTGCTTGTCCATCGCCAGTCCATAGGGCCCGTCGCGCGAGTCGAACTCGGTCATCTTCCTGCTCGCCCGGTCGAAGCGCGTGACCTTGTCGGCGGACTGGTTGGTAAACCACAGCGCGCTGCGGCCGTCGAAGATGATGGTGTGCGGGCTGCCGCCGGACGGCGTCTTGTGCGCGACCATCTTGCCGGGCTGGCCGTTGACGAAGGGGATTTCGAGCAGCGTGCCGTTGCCGTGCCCGGTCATCCATACCGTGCCCTGCTCGTCGACGACGAGGCCGTGCGGGCGTGTGCCTTCGGGCAAATCCCATTCGTCGAACTTCTGTGTCGCGGGATCGAAGCGGGCGAGCTTGTTGCCGTGCATGACGGCAATGTAGATCTTGCCGTCGGGCGCCGCCGCAGGATCGCGCGCGAATTTCGGGGTGGGCACCGGCCACTCGGAAACCTTGCCGGCCGGTTGAGACACGCCGGGTGTGACGGTGTAGTTGGAACCGCCCGCATGGACCAATGCCGGCAGGAGGAAGAACAGGGACAGAACGGTTCGCATGGTGCGCTCCTTTCTCGGAACGCCTATTTTGGACCAACATGCGCGGGTTTGCAGGAGGCGGCACGCCGCCCCCTGCCTCACATCGTCCGCTTCGGCCGCAGCTGCAATCCCCGCAGGAAACGGGAAATGACGGCGAACGCACTGATCCCGTAGCGGGAATAATCGAACGCGCGCGGCAGGTCGACCCGGATGCGGCTGTCGCCGACCGCCTCGGCCAGCACCAGTCCGTCATTGGGCACGGTGAAGCTGGCGCCGGGGCGCAGGAACACATCGACCGGTTCGCCGTAGGCGGTGATCCATACCACGCCCGACACGCAGTGAATGCGGCGGCCCTCGGCGGCGACCAGACGTAGGGGGTGGTTTTCGTGCAGTTCGCATTCGACCTGGCTTCGCGATGCCGCGACGATCTTCGGCTGCATGGTGCTCTCCTTTCTGTGGGTTGGAGAAACATCGTACGTTGTTGCAGTGCAGCGCGACAGGTGCAGCACATCGGAATTGTTACCATCACAGCCCGGCCGCCCTTAAACTGTTATGGTCAAAAAACGCCCGAGCTGTATCTATGTGCCAGCCGCCGCGCCATACACAATCAAACCATGTCCGCTCAGATCAACCTCTACGAACACCTTGCCGACGAACTGGCCGCCCTGATCGCCAGCCGGGTGTTCGCACCCGGCGACCGGCTGCCGTCGATCCGCCACCTGGCGCAGCAGAAGCGGCTGTCGATCAGCACGGTGATGCAGGCGCTGCGGCTGCTGGAGGATCGCGGCCTGGTGGACGCCAAGCCGCAGGCGGGCTACTACGTGCGGCACCGGGCGCGCAGCCTGGTGGCGACGCCGGAAGTGCAAGACATGAAGGAGCCCACTTACGTCGGCATCAACAACCTGCTGATGGAAGTGCTGCGCGCGATGAAGATGCCGGGGGCGCTGCAGCTCGGCCTGTCCTGGCCGCCGGACGACCTGCTGCCGGTCAAGCGCATGCAGCTGGTGATGAGCTCGCTGGCGCGCCGCCGTCCGGAATTGCTCACCATGGACGGCTGCTTCGATACCAATGAACCCAACTTCGTGCGCCAGGTGATCCGGCGCGCGGTCGACTGGGGCCGCATCAGCCCGCAAGAGATCATTGCCACCAATTCCTGCACCGAAGCGCTCAGCCTCGGCCTGCGCGCGGTGGCCAAGCCGGGTGACACGATTGCGATCGAATCGCCGACGTACTTCGTGCTGCTGCAGCTGATCGAGAGCCTGGGAATGAAGGCGCTGGAGATCCCGACCGATCCCAAGACGGGGATTTCGATCGATGCCCTGGAGCTGGCGATGCGCGAGGGTCTGGTGCAGGCCTGCCTGCTGGTGCCGAATGCGAACAATCCGCTCGGCTGCATCATGCCGGAGTCGAACAAGAAACGGCTGGCCGCGCTGCTGTCGCGCTACGACATCCCGCTGGTGGAAGACGACGTGTATCGCGACATGTGCTTCACCAGCGAGCGGCCCTGGCCGGTAAAGGCGTACGACACGAGCGGCCACGTGCTGCTGTGCTCGTCGTTTTCAAAGGTGGTCAGTCCGTCGGCCCGGGTCGGCTATATCGTCGCCGGCCGCTATACGGAACAGGTGGCCTACCTGAAGAATGTATCGAGCGGCGGCACCAATCATTTCACGCAGGCTGCGCTCGCCGATTTCGTCGGCAGCAGCAGCTATGACGGCCAGGTGCGCAGGACGCGTCGCATGATGGTGCAGCGCGTCGCGCGCATGTCGGATGCGGTGTCGGAGTATTTTCCCGCCGAGTGCTCCGTCTCGTCGCCGCAAGGCGGCTTCGTGCTGTGGGTGCAGATGCCCGAGGAAGTCGACGCGCTCGTCCTGCACCGCCACGCACTCGATCGCAACATCGCCTTCATGCCGGGACAGCTGTTTTCCGCCTCGGGCAAGTTCGGCAACTGCATTCGCCTCAACTGCGGCAATGCGTGGAGCGAACAGATTGAAGGCGCGGTGCGCACGATCGGGGAACTGGTGCACCGGCAGCTGGATGCGCCGGGGCGCGTGCTTGCCTTCGCCCGGCGCTGACCGCCATTACAGCGGGCCGCTCAGTCCTTGCCGGATTTGCCCGGCGATGCGGACGAATCGTCCCTGGAGACAAGCGCCATGTGCGCAGCGGGTAGTGTCACGGCGCTGGTTGGATGGTTGACGGTCTGTAGTGCCGGCATATCACCGTACACCTGCCGGTAGTAGCTGTGCCCGATGATGGCCAGCCCGGCGAGAAGCAGGATCAGGCCGGCACCGGTGCTGATCCGTTCTATCTTCCGCAGGCGGGCGTGTTCCCGCTCGTTGAGCTGGAGGTCATACTCGAGCCGTTTGCGCGGCGCAGACAGCGTCAGGTAAGCCTGGCGCATCTGCTGCAGGCGCAATTGGTCCTTCTTCCGCCATGGCCGCTTGGAATTGCCCGCGATATGTTCGTTCAGGCTGTGCCGGTAACTTTGTTCGATGTCTGTGAAACTCGCATGCCGGTCAACGCCGAGCAAGTCGTATAAGGTCTTCATGCGCTGCCTCTTGTTCTTGTTTTTGCAAGCGTGCACTTTATCGAATGCAGGATGCCGCAACAATCCCGAGGATATGGGAACTGCGGCGCGTTCGTTTCCGTATGTCAACTCACTTCTGTCGACGCCCGGCTGTCGCACGCCGTGCACCACGCGCTTCTCATGCCCTTTACAAACTGCGGCAATGCAACCAAACTGACAGGAGAGTTGATCAATATCAACATGCCGGGCGCTCGCGCTTGCCAGAAGAGAAACACACGACATGAAACCAGACACGCCGGTCCAGGTTGCCGATTTGCATTTCCTGATCGCGGAAGACGATGCGTTCCAGCGCCACTGGCTGAAGGTGATGCTGAACAAGCTCGGCGCGCAGCACGTGGTGGAAGCCCCGGACGGCAAGGCCGCACTGGACATCCTGCAGGCGAAGGATGGGCGCATCGACATCAGCTTCATCGACCTGAACATGCCGAAGATGGACGGCATCGAGCTGGTGCGCCACCTGGCCAACAGCGACAGCCAGACCGCGATCGTGCTGACCAGCGCGCTCGGCTCGGCGCTGCTGCTGTCGGTCGAAACCATGTCCAAGGCCTACGGCGTCAACCTGCTGGGCACCTTCGAGAAGCCGGCCACGCCGGAAGTGCTGCAGCGGCTGATCGGCAGCTACCAGCCGCCGACCGTGCGCCAGGCAAAGAAATGCCTGCCGGTGTTCACGCTGCAGGAAATCCGCGACGGCATCGCCGCCGGCCAGTTCGAGCCCTTCTTCCAGCCCAAGGTGGAGCTGGCCACCGGCAAGGTCAAGGCGGTGGAAGCCTTCGTGCGCTGGCGGCATCCGCAGCACGGGCTGGTGACGCCGCCGGCCTTCATTCCGGTGCTGGAAGCCAGCGGACACATGGAAGACCTGACCTGGGTGGTCGTCGACCGCTCCATCGCCGCTTGCCGGACCTGGCATGACAAGGGGCTGATGCTGTCGGTGTCGATCAACCTGTCGGCGACCTCGCTGGCCGAACCGGGCCTGGCCGAGAAGATCCTCAAGCACATCGCGCAGCACGGCATCGAGCCGCAGCACCTGACCATCGAGATCACCGAACTGATGGCGATGACCGACGTGCCGGTCTGCCTGGAAAACCTGGCGCGCCTGCGCATGAAGGGCTTCGGTCTGTCGATCGACGATTACGGTACCGCGCATTCCAATGTGCAGCAGTTGCTGCGCATCCCCTTTCTCGACCTCAAGATCGATCGCTCCTTCGTCGCCGGCGCCTCGCAGAACAAGCAGATGCACATCGCGCTCAGCTCCTGCCTGGAACTGGCGCGCAAGCTGCGCCGCAATTCGGTCGCGGTCGGGGTGGAAACGCGCGAGGACTGGGACTTGCTGCGCGATCTCGGATGTACCTACGCGCAAGGCTATTACATCGCCAAGCCGATGGAACGCGACGCGATTCCCGGATGGATCGAGGAGTGGTCGCAGTTTTTCTGAAGGGGCGTCGCTTCGGGTTTAAACTGGCGGATTGACGTTCGGGGTTACCCGCCATGAAATTCGAACACCTGATTGAAATCAACGATCCGCTCAACCCGTTGATCGACCGCCTGTCCCGCGAACAACTCTGGCGCGGCCTGGTATTGCGCGCGGAAACACCGATGGATTTCGTGCCCTACCTGGACAATTGCAGCATCCTCGAGCGCGACGACCTCACCCTTTCCCGCGAACTGCGCTACGGCGACCTGATCGTGCGCGATCTCGTGACCTTCGAGCCGCTGTACCAGGTCACCTACCACGTGCCGTCGCAGAAAGACATACCCGAATCACGCCTGACGATGACCATCGAGGAACCGGAGCCGGACATCCTGTTCGTGCGTTTCCTGTATGACGACGGCGGCGGCGAACAGGAGGATGCGGCCGAAGCGTTCTACAACGACTTCCGGCGTTCGGCATACAAGGAGTCGGATATCGACACGATACGGATCATCCGCGAGATGGCGGAGACGGGCCGCCTGGGCGAGTAGAGCGGCTTTTGAATCGGCGTAGGGGTCGCGAGGGACGACGATAATGGCGCGGGGAGCCGCGCACAACTGCGTTGGCTCCCCGCTTTGTCCCTCCCCTTCGCGGGAGGGATCGTCGGCCTGTTGACGTCGCTACTGCTGTCGTTACGGGCGCTGCTGCTGCCCCGTCACCCTTTCCGCGCCGTAGCGCACGGCATCCTTGACCATGTCCCAGGCGCTTTCGGGATGGTCGCGTTCCCAGTCGCTGCGCAGGGCCGGCTCGGCCTCTTCCCAGCGATAGTTCCTGTAGCGTTCGCTGCCCGCCGCCGTCGAACCGTAGCGGTAAGCCGCGTCAAAGTCTTCGTAGCTGCCGCCTGATGCACCATAGGCGTTCTGCCAGTGCGTGCGATAGTCGGAATCGTCCGAGGTCATCGCGGTATCAGCATAGCTGCCGCCCGCGATGGACATGTCGGCCGCGGTCGTCGCGCCGGTCGTCGATCGCTCGGCCGCGCCGAGCTGTTCGGCATCGATCTCGGCCGTACGGCGGTACACACGCACGCCGCCTTTCTGCGCGGCCCGCTTGCCGGCTCGCGCGTCCTCCTCGATATCCGGACTGCGCGCCGGTTCGCCTTCTGCCTGCGGCATCGCGGACGGCGTGTCCATTTCCTTTTCTATCTCGCTGTCGGTGAATGCCGGCCCCGCCTCGTCGCAGCCGGTCCAGCCTTCACTGCGCCATTGCGATGCACGCTCATCGATATCGACCGCATCGAAGCGATTCATCACTTCGATCGCGCGCTCGCGCTCCAGCTCGCTTGCAGCATGCGCGATGACCACGCAGCCGCCGCGCCGCATCGCTTCGGCATAGATGTCGTGGTGCTGCCGGTCTTCCTCATCCTCCATGCCGAACAGCGACCGGAAGAAATGCCCGATGCGCGAACCGGACTGATGGTCCTGCGCAGCGGCTTGCGAATCGACGAGCCGGCCCGGCTCGGTGCCGAGCAGCACCTCATCTTCCGAAAAACCGCAGGCGTGCAATTCGTTCACGACGTTCTGCGCCTGTGTGTAGCTGTCGTATAGACCCACTACCGTGTTCTCCATGATTTCCTCCACGCCGGCTCAACCATCATGAACGCATAAGCCGTGCCTGCACGGCTACCATCACTGCTTGCCGCCTTCATCGAAGCGCTCCACCTGCACCTGCTCCACGCGCAGCAGGACGGTCTGCGGTTGGCGTACCTCCTCGCGCCGGCGCGTGATGCGCACCTCCTCCTTGAGCAGCAACTGCTTCTGCACCACCAGCACTTCCTCCAGCACCGGCACGACCAGGGTGTCGCCCTCGTAGCGCGTCTGCGGCAGTTCCGCTTCGTCCACCGCGCGCCCGACGGACACATGTTCAACCTCGAGCCGATCGTGCAGCAGCGGCTGGTCGAGCACCTGCTCGCGTTCCGTCACCCGTTTGTGGATGCGCACGCCGCGGCCGGTATCGATTACCCGCTTGGAGACCTCGACGGCCTCTTCCATCACGGGAAAGCGCATCTGGATCGGATGCCGACCTTCTGAGGAAATGCTGAAGGCGAACGGCAGGCGGAATCCGTCATCGCCCCGCGCCAGCAGTCTGACCGGCACCAGCACGCGGGTGCCGTCGCCGAGCTGTAGCCAGGCCTGCACGCCGGAACTGCTGTCGCCGCCACCCGCTTGGGTGGAGACGATTTCCGCGACGTTGCCGCCCGTATCCGTCACGCGCGCGCCAACGAGTTTCTCCGGTGCGGCGGCTGATTCGCTGTCGGAAATGTGCGCCATGTACAGTCTCCCCTTCGGATCACAGGGATACCGGTGTATGCAATTAGCAGGCCGGGCGACGTGATTGCATGCCAAGGTTGTGCGCCGACCTGTTTCCGCGCGCTTTTTTACCGGCAATGCGGGAAATAATTACACCGGCGGCGATTGCATCTTGCAACCAGAACTTCTGGGGTGCGTTGCAATCTCACATATGTTCATCATCGTCAACAAAGGGGGCAATCGTGAGCACCATTATTGCGGGACGATTCCAGCAACAAACACAGGTTCAACATGCCATCGAAGAACTGGTCCGCGCGGGCATCGGACGCGACCGGGTTTCCGCTTTTTACGTGAATCCTCCCGGGCAGCATGACAGCTACCCGATTGGCGGCGACCATGCGATCTCCGCCGGCGCGCACGACTCGATCAAGGGCGTCGCGAAAGGCGCGGTGGCCGGTGCAGCAGTCGGCCTTGCCGCCGCACCTTTCCTTGGTCCGGTCGGGGCAGTAACCGGCGGCTTGCTCGGCGCGCACGTCGGCGGGCTGGTCGGCAGTCTTTCCGAAATGAAGGAACAGGGCGAGATCGGCAAACACGCCGAGGATGCCGACAACGCAATGCCTGTGCGCCATTCCGGCCTTCTGCTGGCCGTCGCGGTGGACAACCAGGACGACGAGGACCGGGTCGCCGACGTGCTGCGGTCACTTGGTGCAGCGGAGCTGGAAAGCACGCAGGGCACGATCGAGAACGGCGACTGGGTCGATTTCGATCCGACCGCGCCGCCGCATTTCGTGCAGTACGTACCGAACCAGCCGCGCGCAAATCCTCGATGAGCGCAAGGTAGCACGCTGTTGACAAACGTAGCGAGCGTGGCGAGATCGGTGCGGAAAAGCGTAAGGGTACGACGCGTACCCTGAGCATCGCAGGTACCAGGACCGACCTGGACCGCCTCGCGCCGTTGCTGTTCAACAGCCTGCTAACCGTCGATATGCGCCACCAATGGCAAATGGTCCGACGCGATCCTTGCCAACGGTGTCGCGTGCACCTCCACATGCACCAGCCGGTGGCGCGGCCGGATCCAGATGCGGTCCAGCGCGAACAGAGGACGCCGTGACGGGAACGTCTTGGGTGCGGGTACTGCCTGGAAGTGCGACACCAGCCAGCGCAGCGATCTTCCCCAGACGAACCACTCGTTGATGTCACCCAGCAGGATCACCGGCATTTCCTCGGTATCGAACACCTGCAGCAGTCTGCGAATCTGGTCGTGCCGTTCTGCCGGCCGCAGGCCGAGATGGGTGGCGACGATGCGCAGCATGTGGCCGTGGCAATTGACGTCCGCATCAAGCGCGCCGCGCGGCTCGCGGCTGCCGAAGCTGAGGTCGATGGAGCGCAGCGAGAGGATGGGATAGCGCGTGAGCACGGCGTTGCCGTAGCGGCGTTCCGGCCGGTCGCAGGCTGGCCCCTCGGCTGCGTGAAAGCCTGTCGCCTCCTGCAACACCTTCAGCACGTTCGGCGTCTTGGTGCCACCCAGAGGTACCTCCTGCAAGGCGACGATGTCGGCGTTGATTTCGCGCAGCACCTCGGCCACGCGCTCGGGCGCGAACTTGCGGTCGCAGCCGACCGCGCCGTGGATGTTGTAGGTAGCGATCGTCAGCGGCCAGGGGTTGAGATCGGGTGTCACCTGCCGGACCGGCGGCTCCATCGTGCTCAGTTCGTCGTCCATCATGCCGTACGTCCCTCCCTACGCTTGAGCAGTTTTTGCAGCCCCACCGCCAGCAGGATGATGGTCGCTGCGACCGCGGCGAGCACGGCCACGGTTCCGGGGCTTGGATTGCGGATGGTTTCGGCGAGATGGTGCACGAAGGTGACCGTCATCGCGATCCCCGGCAACATGCCGATGAACGTGCCGATCAGGTAATCGCGAAAGCGGATGTGCGACGCGCCGGCAACCATGTTGACTACGGTAAACGGCGCAATCGGCAGCATGCGGATGATCACCATCGCGAGGATGCCGCGCCGCGCGATCCGTTTGCTTAGTTTGTTGATGCGCGTACCGACCAGTTTCTGCACGGCTTCGCGTCCCAGCCAGTGCCCGATGCCGTAAGCGACCGCGGCGCTGAGCATGGTGCCGCCGACGGCGTACAGCGCGCCGAATCCCGGTCCGAACACGATGCCGGTCACGGCGATCAGCAGCATGACAGGCACCATCGCCAGGCCGGCAACGACATAAGCGCCCACCACCGCAAACGGCGTGAACGGCAGCTCTTCCAACTGGCGTGCGAGCGCGACGAGTGACGCGAGGTTGATCCATTCGCGCAACGGCGTCCAGCGCCAGGCGATCGCCAGCAGCGCGAGCACGATGGCCAGCATGCCGACGCCGATCAGCCGGCGCGGCACCGGCTTGTGCGCCTCCCTGGGCACGAATTCGGCGACCAGCTTGTCGGGTTCGATCGGCTGTTCCGGGTCGAACAGGGCCTGCTCGGGGATCAGCGCATCCAGCTCGGGTACGATCTCCGGTTCCATCAGGCACAGCCTGCGTTCCGATCGGGACAGCGCGTCCACCGCCTGATGCAGGCTTTGCCGGCGGCGCACTTCCTCGATCACGGCTTGCGGGGTGGTGTCGAGGTGTTCGGCCAGCAGGCGTCCCCGCAGGCGGGCGATGGCGTCACGGATGCGCGGGGCGTCGGGTCCGTGCGCTTCGATCGTGATATTGCATTCGGTATCGAGCGCCATGGAGCGGCTGCTCAGGTTGGCCGACCCGATGGAAAACAGTGTGTCGTCGATCGCGAATACCTTGCTGTGCACGTTCAGGCACTGGTCCCGCAGGCCGGGTATGTACGGGCAGGCCATGCGGTAGCGGCCGTGACGGTCCGCCGCCTGAAGCCGCCGGTGCACCCGTGCGCGCAGCACACCCATGGTGGCCTGCTCCAGCCAGCCGCTCTGCGTCTTCGGCGAGACGACCAGCACTTCCGGTCCGTCCGGCTCGTCCAGGCGCTGTGCAAGCGCGTTGGCGATCATGCCCGAGGTGAAGTACTGGTTTTCGAAAAACATCATGCGCCGGGCTGCGGCGATGGCGTCGAGGTGGAGCTGCTTCACTTCGTGCACACCGGGACTGCCCTCGAATGCGGGCTCGGTGCGCGAGATGGCGACATCGATGTCGGTCAAATCGGAAGCGACGTTCTCCGGCCAGGGATCATGTGGCCCCGGTACAGCGGGCCCCAGGCTGCGGCCGGTCGCGCGCTTCCAGCGCATGCGCGCCAGCTCGCCGAGCGCGCGCGCCGCATCGCCGTCGACCAATGCCTGCACGTCGTGAAAAGGGGCGTGCGGCTTTCCGTCGCTGTCGCGCCGCAACGGCTCGTTGCTCGCGTGTTCCTGCGTGTCCCAGCGGCTGCGCGTGAGGTCGAGTCCGCCGACGAAGGCGATGCGGTCGTCAACCACCACGATCTTCTGATGATGCGAACCACCGATCGGATGCTTTGCGTCCATGCGGAATTCCAGCCGCCGGTGCGTGCGCCAGTCCAGCTTGTACACCGGTAACCATTCGCGCTCGAGTGCATAGAGCATCGCAAAGTCCCAGTTGAGCACGTGGACATGCAGGCCGTGCCGCGCCGCCACCACTGCATGGAGGAAGTCGCCGAGCGGCTCCGGATAACCATCACCGGCGCCCCCGGGGACCAGCCGGGTGCGGCTGTCGATATCCCAGCTCAGAATGAAGACGCTGTGGCGAGCGTTGCGTATCGCGCTGCGCACGGCGCGGAAATACGCATCCGCATCCACCAGCATGGAAAACCGGCGGGCGCGCTCGATGCGCCAGCAGTTGCGGCCCGGTTGCAGCAGGCCAGGTGAAGTGGACGGTCTCTCTATGCGTCCTTCCGGAAATGGCAGGTTCACGATGTCGATGGGAAAATACTGCGTTTCCCTTTCGACGCGCCGCCTTTCGGTTAGTTTCTCCGGCGGCGCCGGACTTTGTGTCAGTGCAACCCGTTGCCCTTGAGTGCAGGAGATGCAAGATGCGCGGGAACGAGGTCGCCGGTGTCGGTGCCCGCCGGAACGATGTTCCTGCCGCGCACCGCGCTCCTGGCCATCCCGTGCATCAAGGCCTGCGTGATGCGGTTGAAACGCTCGCGCCGCGCGAACCATGCGGACACCCTGAGCGCAAATTGGACGCCATTGCGGATCAGGTTATTGCGCACGGACATGTCAGGTCAGCAGTTCGTAGGCGCCGCCGCGCTGCAGCGCGCGCTTGTAGGCAGGACGCTTGTGGATGCGCTCGAGGAAATCCATCAGCTGCGGCCGAGATGCATTCAGCCCGCCGCGCGCAGCTGCCGCTTCCAGCGGAAAGCTCATTTGGATATCGGCCGCGCTGAACGTTTTGCCGGCGAACCATTTGTGGCGGCCGATTTCGCCTTCGAGGTAGTCGAGATGGCGCGCGATCTGCGGTTCGATGAAGGAACGCTTCGCGCGCTGCGCGATGGCCTTTGCGATCGGCTTGACCAGGAAAGGCATCGGCCCCTTCTCGACGCGGTCGAACACAAGCTTGAGCAGCAGCGGCGGCATGGCCGAGCCTTCCGCGTAGTGCATCCAGTAGGTGTAGCGCAGGCGCTCGGGCGTGCCCGGCGCCGGAGCGAGGCGGCCGCTGCCGTAGCGTTCGACGAGGTACTCGATGATCGCGCCGGATTCGGCGATGGTGAGGTTGTCGTCGGTGATCACCGGCGATTTGCCCAGTGGATGCACCTCGCGCAACGATGGCGGCGCGAGCATGGTTTTCGGATCACGCTCATAGCGCCTGACCTCGTAGTCGAGGCCGAGTTCTTCCAGCAGCCACAGCACCCGTTGCGAGCGGGAGTTATTGAGGTGATGGACTGTGATCATGGGCGCGGGTCATTTTTAGGTTTAATGACCTATTCTCCCACGACCGGGGAAAATCGTCAGCGCGGCATCAGGGAGGCAATGAAGGCATCGACCGCATTGGTGTATACGCCCGGCTTGCCAAGCTGCTCGTTGATCTCGCGATGCGAGAGCGGCTGCTCCAGCACCTGCGCGCGTACGCCGAGGGCAACTGCCTTCGCGCTGAAACGCCGGGCCTGCGGGCATGCGCTCTTGCGTTCCGTCGAGCAGACTGCCAGCATGGGCGCCGCGCCGGGCGTCAGGTGGTGGTAGGGCGAGGCCTTCCGCCAGTACGCCGGATCGCTGCCGAAAGCGCGGTCATGCAATGACAGGTGCCGGCCCTCCATGGTGTCCACGACATCCAGCGACGCGCTGTCGAGCACGACGGAGCCGAGCCAGGGCAAGGCGCCCTGCCGCTGCGCCCGGGCAGGCGCGGCGGAGATGAAGGCGACCAGGTGCGCCCCCGCGGAATGCCCCATCAGGATGAACTTCGACGGATCGCCGCCCCAGGATGCCGCGTTGCGTTGGGCGAAGATGATCGCCTGCGCGATGTCCTCCGCCTGTTCCACCGGCGCCGCCTGCGGCAGCATGCGGTAGTTGGTCGAAATGAAGACAGAACCCTTCGGCACCCAGTGCGCGACCTTGTTGGCAACCACGGCGCGCATCGCCTTGTCACCGCGCTGCCATCCCCCGCCGTGCACCATGAAGATCACCGGCGCATTTCGTGCGCCCGAACGCGGCAGGTAGACGTCGAAACGCTGGTCATCCTCGGCCCCGTAAGCGACATCGCGCACGACCTGTACTCCGGCGCCGTGCAGCGCGCTTTCCTGCACGCCGTCATCATCGTCGCCTTCCAGTTCGTCATCGCCGCGGCGTGCGGCAAGCCTGCCTCGGAGCGGCTGGGCGATTGCGGCTGGTCTCGCGGCAGCCAGCATCAGCATGGCGAGGATGATGCGGCGCTGCCTGTTGTCGGCGGGGGTGGACATGTCGCGATCTCCTTGTTGTTCGTCGTGACACAGCGTAGCCCGGTACGCAGGATCGTTTCAATTGCGGATTTGTATCGGAACGTAGTCATATACGGCACAAGGTAACGAAATCATGCACGCCTGCGAAATATCAAGTACGCATATACGGCGATATTGACCGCCAGCAGTACCGCGCCGAGCACGTAGCGCAGCTCCAGCGTCAGGTCGTCCGGATAAAGGAGCTTCGTCACGAAATGTTCGATGAAGCCGCCTTCATATCCGGCCTCGCCGCCGAGCAGGCGGAAATGGTTTTCCAACGGCGTGAGCGGGCAGATCCAGTCGGCCCATTGCACGGCAACGCCCCACATGAGCGCCGGCAGGTGCAGCCAGACGATGGACGGTCGGCGCAGCGCCAGCAAGCCGCCGAACAGGGCGAATGTGACGAAGGCGAAATGCAGGACCAGAACGAGGTCTGCGAGCAGGTGGAAAGGCATCGGCAAGTCATCGCGAAGAGGATGCAACTGTGCAATCGGTCGCAATGCGCGGTGACATACGATTGTACGCCTAGCGCATCAGCACCTTGCCGATGGAATTTGCGCCGGGCGCGTACCAGGCCATTGACCAGCCTGCGGCTGCCGCAAAGATGGCGGTCATGAGGAACGGCAGGAAGGTCCGTCGCAGCGCGGTCTCCAGCCAGTGCCGCTGCTCGAGGCCGCGCAGGCGGCGGTAGAGGCTGGCGGCAAGCACGCCGTCGACCAGCAGTTCGGCAAACAGGAGGGGCGCGGAATAAACGACCAGCAGGGAGGAAAGTGTGGCCGCGACGACGAGCACGATGACGATCAGTGGAATCGAAAATTCTTCGGCTTGTGCAGCGGCGCCGAGCGCTTCGCCGACGGCATCGGGCGCTGTCTCGATGACGGTGGAATCCTCGCCGGCCAGTTCGAACGATCCGCTCGCACCGCCGCCGTCCGCTTCGCCGCCTTTACCGGCAAAAACTTCTCCCTTTGCACTGCCCTGCGGCGTGCCGGATTGGCTTGGCAGCGGCATGTCGGCGTAGTCTTCGGCGCGCGTACGCAGCCACAACCACAGCAGTACGAGAAAGACCAGGTAGGCGATGCTCACGGCGGCCGGATAACGCAGCCACATCGCCTCCATCCCCGCATGCAGCAGGCTGAACGACGCCAGGAAGCCCGCGCCGCCGGTAAGCGCGACGAGGAAGAACATCTGCACGCGGGGGAAACCTTCCCGTTCGATCCTGAGCCGTGCGCGGCTGACTTGCTGCTGGCGGATACGTTCTGCTGTCATGCGGCCTTTGGTGTTGTTGGTTCCGAGCCGATGCAGTGTATCCGGCACGCAGTGCGTGGACAAGTCTGCGGTCGGCGGCGCTCAGATATCCACCGGGTCGACCTCCAGCGACCATTTCGCGCGCGTCTTCGTCGCGCGCAATGCTTCCATCCATGCCTTGAGAAAGGCTTGCAGCGCCGGCCGCGATGGAGATTCGACGAGCAGCTGCGCGCGATCGACGTTGGCGACACGCGTCAGGGTCATCGGAATCGGTTCATTGATCGTGATGCCGGGATACTCGACGCAGGCGGCGGCGTGCTTGAGGAAGGCTATTGCGGTGTCGAGCTCGCGCGCTTCGGCACGCAACAGCGCCTGGTACATGAAAGGCGGCAGCCCCGCCTGCTGCCGCTCTTCGAGCAAGCCGCCGGCAAAGCGGTCGTAATCGTGCGCCATTACGGCCCCATACAGCGGATGCTGCGGATAGCGCGTCTGGATCAGCACCTCGCTTGCGTTACCGCCTTCCCGCTGCCCTGCCCTGCCCGCGCGGCCGGCCACCTGCATCAGCTGCGCGAACAGGCGCTCGCCGGCGCGGTAGTCATGCGAGAACAATGCCGTATCCGGATTGAGCACGCCGACCAGTGTCAGGTTGCGGAAGTCGTGCCCCTTGGCCACCATCTGCGTGCCGATCAGGATGTCGACCTCGCCGCGGTGCACGCTGTCGAAGGCCGCCTGCGCGCTGCCCTTCAGGCGTGTCGAATCGGCATCGATGCGCATGATGCGCGCTTGGGGAAAGACAAGCTGCAAGCCTTCCTCGATGCGCTGCGTGCCGCGTCCCAACGGCTGCAAGTCGACATTGCCGCAGGTCGGACAGGATTTCGGGATGCGCTGCTCCAGGCTGCAATGGTGGCAGCGCAGGCGCTGCTCCGGCCGGTGCAGCACCATGAAGGCGGTGCAGCGCGTGCAGTTGCTGATCCAGCCGCAGGCATCGCAGGCGAGCACCGGTGCGTAGCCGCGGCGGTTGAGGAAAAGCAGCGATTGTTCGCCGGCGTCCAGCCGTCGCTTGACCGCGCTGACCAGCGACGAGGTCAGGCCTTCGCCGGGCTTGTCGCGCTCCATGTCGACCAGGCGCACCTTGGGCAGTACCGCATCCTTGGATGCGCGTTCGCGCAGCTCGAGCTTGCTGTAACGACGGGACTGCACGTGCTGCCAGCTTTCAAGCGAGGGCGTGGCAGAGCCGAGCACGATCGGGATCCGCAGCTGGCGCGCGCGCCACACCGCGAGATCGCGTGCGGAATAGCGCAGGCCTTCCTGCTGCTTGTACGAAGGATCGTGCTCCTCGTCGATGATGATCAGCTTCAGCCGCGGCAGCGACGCGAGGATCGCAAGCCGTGTGCCGAGGATGATGCGCGCATGGCCGAGGTGGGCGGCGAGCCAGTTGACCAGGCGCTCCCCTTCCGCCAAGCCGCTGTGCAGGGTAGCCACGCGCACGCCAGGGAAGCGCGCGCGGATGTTGGTTTCCAGCTGCGGCGTGAGGTTGATCTCCGGGACCAGGATCAGGATCTGCGCGTCGGGGTCGCGCGCAAGGACTTGCGCGGCGGCCTGCAGGTAGACCTCGGTCTTGCCGCTGCCCGTCACGCCATAGAGCAGCGTCGGCGCAAAGCCGTCGGCCTGTGCGATCGCATCGGCCGCCTGCTGCTGCGCGGCGTTGAGCGGCGGCGCGCCTGCCGGTACCGGGTCGTGCGAGAGGTCGAGCTTCGCGATCTTCTTCAGCGCGCGCTCCAGCGAGACCGTGGTCTCTGCCCGCAGGTTCTTGGGCAAGCCAGGGACCGCGACCTCGCCCAGCGGGCGCTGGTAGTAGTCGGCAGCGAATTCGCACAGCGCGATCCAGTCGGCCGACAACGCTGCCAGCTGTGTGCGTACGGCGATCACATCCTTGATCTTGTCTGCCGGGACCTCGGTCGACTCGCGCACGCCGACGATCAACCCGACGGTCTGGCGGCGGCCGAAAGGCACGAGAGCGAGCTGCCCGGCACGTGGGAGCGGGTCGTCCGCCCCGCCGGTCCAGCGGTAGTCGAAGCAGGTATCGAGCGGCGTATCGAGCGCGATGTTCAGGAAAAGCGTGGTCACGTGTTTTGTTGCCTGAGGCAGGATGCCGACCGGCACTCCGTCAGCTGTTCTTCATGTAATGCTTGAGGAATATGGCTAAATCCGCGTCCCGTAAAGACTTTTTGAGAAATTCACAAAGCCTGTGGATAACTTTGTGGGCAACTCCCTCTTGACAGACGGAAAAGCCAGATTCCATGCGGGTTCCAACAAATTGCCCAAATGAAAAGCAGAAAAAAGATCCTTTAAAATCAGTCACTTAAAATGTCAACTTGTCGACAAAAAATCTTTATCGGATAAAATTCTTGCTGCCGCGCACAAGCGCGTCGGCAATATGCCGATGTGAGTAAGTCGGGAGATTCCACCTATTTTCTGTTCGAATTGCGCCTGTAAAGCTTGACAAACTGCTTCTTTTTTCTATTGCAAAATTGGAAAGCGAGAATCGAAGTTCACGATTTCCGTGCCTTAAGTCAAGCTCTTTCCAAGTGGCGTTGAAGCGGCCGAACTTCATGTGATTCCTGAAGAATCGATCTAAATATCCGTTTCATAAGCGCTTTTTGGACTATCCACAAACTCTGTGGATAACTTTGTGGACAAGGCCCTATTGACAGCCCGGGAAGCTCGATTCTATGCGGGTTCCAACAAAATGCTAAATTGAAAAGCAAAAAATTTTCTCTTTAAAATCAACCACTTGAAAATCAGATGTAGGCCGGCAAAATTAATTCAAATTAATTTTTATGCTGCTTTGCACAATCGCGAGAATGTGAATAAGCGGGAGCTTGCCGTCCAAAAGTGTGTCGTTCTGTGATAGCAATGGCAAGTAGCGCGTGCCTTCGCTGATCGCTTTCCCCAATTGGTGCGATAAATCCGGCCAATTGCCGCTTAGTTATCCGCTCGTTGCGCCCGGCTCATTTCATGCACGGCATCCACCAGCACCGACACCGACTCCGGCGGCGTGAATTGCGAAATGCCATGGCCGAGGTTGAACACATGGCCGTGTCCCGCGGTCGGCTTGCCGTATGAGTCCAGCAGCTTCGCCACCTCCTCACGGATCTGTTCCGGCCCGGCAAACAGCACGTTCGGGTCCAGGTTGCCCTGCAAGGCGACCTGGTGGCCCACACGCTGGCGCGCCTGCCCCAGGTTCACGGTCCAGTCCAGCCCCACTGCATCGGCGCCGATGCCGGCGATCTCTTCCAGCCACAGGCCGCCGCCCTTGGTGAATACGATCGCGGGGATCTTCACGCCCGCATGCTCGCGTTTCAACTGGCTCATCACTTCGCGCATGTAGGCCAGCGAGAAGCGCTGGTACACGCCGTCGGCCAGCACGCCGCCCCAGGTATCGAAGATCATGACGGCTTGGGCGCCGGCATCGATCTGCGCGTTCAGGTAGGCGGCGACCGCCGTCGCATTGGTCTTCAAGATGTGGTGCATCAGGTCCGGGCGCTGGTACAGCATGGTCTTGACGGTGCGGAAGTCGTCCGAGCCGCCGCCTTCGACCATGTAGCAGGCCAGCGTCCACGGACTG
>CBIHRW010000067.1:0-26008 GCA_966212545.1 uncultured Noviherbaspirillum sp. | reverse complement strand
CATGCCCCCGCAAGCAAGCACAAACCCGAAAATCAAAGCGTGACGGGCTACTAGGGTTCTGCGTCGCCCATTGTTTCGCGGGAACCATCTCGGGATTCCTCGCTCTGTGTCCGTCGCCCTCCTGAGGCGCAATCTACCGGGCTGGCCAGATGCCTGATTGAGGACACCGCTTTCTTCGTCCGATATTGGAAACACGAGCCTTGGCATCAGGGGGCGACCAGCCTGGAAAGCAAGAAATGGCCTTCATGAGGGAGAACGCGAGAATTTGGCTACAGCGGTATCCCCCCGGAACTCGGGATGCGTGCGGCAGTCCACCTCATTTTGCTACTTGTGAAGATTGAAAGGCCGCAACCATGATTGCATCAACCGGATACGGCGCCACCAATGCGCGCGAACCGCTCAGCAAGCTGGATTTCGAGCGAAGAGATCCTCTGCCCGAGGATGTGCAGATCGACATCTTGTACTGCGGCGTTTGCCATTCCGACCTCCATACCGCCCGCAACGAGTGGGGCAACACGGTCTATCCTGTTGTGCCCGGACATGAAATCATCGGACGCGTCACGCGGGTAGGCAACGAAGTTACACGCTTCAAGCAAGGTGACCTGGTCGGGGTCGGCTGCATGGTCGATTCCTGCCAGCGTTGCAGCGCTTGTGCCGAGGGTCTGGAGCAATATTGCGAAAACGGCTTCGTCGGCACCTATAACGGCGAGGAAATGCACAGCGGCGGCATGACCTACGGCGGCTACGCCAGCAATATCGTGGTGCGCGACAAGTTTGTGTTGCGCATTCCATCCAACCTCGATCCGGCGGCGGCTGCGCCCTTGCTGTGCGCGGGGATCACGACCTATTCGCCGTTGCAGCAATGGAAGGTCGGGAAGGGGCACAAGGTCGGGATCGTCGGCCTGGGCGGCCTCGGTCATATGGGAATCAAACTGGCGAATGCGATGGGGGCGCACGTCGTGCTCTTCACCACCTCGCCGGGCAAGCGCGAGGATGCGATGCGACTCGGCGCGAAGGAGGTGATCGTGTCGAAGAATGCGAGCGAGATGACGCCGCACCGCGAGTCATTCGACTTCATCCTGAACACCGTGGCCGCGCCGCATCCGCTCGATCCCTTCATGGAACTGCTCAAGCGCGACGGCACTATGACGCTGGTCGGCGCGCCGGCCTCGCCGCATCCGTCACCGCAGGTGTTCAACCTCATCATGAAGCGGCGGCGCCTCGCCGGCTCGCTGATCGGCGGCATTGCAGAAACGCAGGAAATGCTGGATTTCTGTGGTGAACACGACATCGTCTCCGACATCGAGATGATCCGCATCCAGGAAATCAACGCGGCCTACGAACGCATGCTCAGGAGCGATGTGAAGTACCGGTTTGTGATCGACATGGCTTCGCTGAAGCAGAAGGCCTGAGCGCAGGCGGGGTCGGGCGAGGGAGAGGCTTTGTCTTTTCAGCGATCCTCGACCTTCCGCTGCCAGATCAGCTCGGCGTTGCGCCAGACTTCGCGCACACGGTGGAATGGCACCATATGCGTGCTGCCGTCCTCGTCCTCGACGTCAAATGAAAAATGCTCTCCGCGTGCAAGATGCACACGGCGGAATGGGACGCGGACGATGCGGGCGGCGAGCCGGTCGTAGTAGCCGAGCATGAAAGTTGCGTTGCCGAATCCCGGATCCCATTGGATACGGTGGAGCAAGTCCTGGATGGGGATCATTAGCCGTTGAAGTGCCTTCGCCCGAAGTATCCGAATTGTCCGACAAGTCCCCGTCTACCCGGCATCGATCGACAGGCCATGCGATATCCGGCCGAGGAATCGTTCGATGACTTGATCCAGTAATCGATGAAGCATGCGGCTGCACTGTCCTTGTCGCCTGCATTGAGGGCGCGCGTTGCTTCTGCCACCGTGTCGCGAATGCCGTCCGCTTCATTCGGAGGAGGCGAGTCCGCGTCGACAAGCGCAAACAATGTCGGCTCGTACAAAGCCAGCGCGCCGATCCGGCCGGGATGTGATAACGCCGCAATCAGGGCAACCGCCGCGCCATAGCCTTGAGGGGGGCGGGCTGTGGCATCGAGGATGCTGCCTGCAGGACTAACTGAGGTTCAATACTTTGAGGCTCAATACTTTATGTCCCGCGCTTGTTGGCGGCCGCCTTGTTTGGTGTCTCGCTTGTCCTGCCGGCAGGCGGCATTATTCTTTTGATCGGCTGCCCGGCAGTCTGCCTTGGTCTCTCGTGATTGTTGTCGAGTATCTTGCCTGACATCGCGACCCTCGCGACGCTCCTGTGCCTGCTGCGTTGCGTACCCCGGAGCCGCTGCTGCAAGCAGACCCAATGAGATCGACATGCCGGCGATGATGGTGCGGAATTTGCCTTTCCGGATGTTCATGGGCGACTCCATGGTTATCGACGCTCTGCGACGATCAGGGATTGGAATGGCAATGCACCGCATGGTTCCGACAGAAGTCTCTATCCGGATGAATAATCATCATTCAGCCTGCAGACGTGTTTCGGTTCCACTCGAACATCCGATCTGGATGAGCGCAACCGGAAAACTTGCAAGCATTGCCGACTGGTTGTCTGTGCCCTGGCGTGACGTTGACAAAAGCACACTTTTCGACCGATATTGCACCAGATCGAAGGGGCATCGCAACTTTTTCCAGCGTAAGGTGCTCTATTTCGAAGGCGCATTTCCGGTTTTCGTTTCCGCTGCGACTCAATCAGATTGGACCCATGGACATTGCTCACCTGATACAGACCTACGGCTACCTTGCCGTGGCCTTGGGAAGCTTCCTGGAAGGGGAGGCGGTCCTGCTTGCCGGCAGCCTTGCCGCTGGCCACGGCCATCTCGACATCCAGCTTGTGATGGGCATCGCGGCGCTTGCAAGTTTCCTGGGCGATCTCCCGTACTTCTTCGCCGGGCGCCGCTTTGGCCCGCGCGTCCTGCTGCGCTATCGCTGGCTGCGATGCAGGAAGAGGAAGCTGGAAAGCACCATGCACAAGCATCACGTTACGTTTGTGCTCACCTTGCGCTT
Organism: uncultured Noviherbaspirillum sp.; assembly: GCA_966212545.1. GTDB lineage: Bacteria > Pseudomonadota > Gammaproteobacteria > Burkholderiales > Burkholderiaceae_D > Noviherbaspirillum. The sequence goes on along the minus strand of CBIHRW010000067.1, from coordinate 22,977 downwards.
TCTTTACGGGATGCGTATCGCCGGCCTGGTGGCGCTGGGGATGAGCAAGATCTCGACCTGGCGCTTCCTGCTGCTGGATTTCATCGGCGCCGTCATCTGGTCGGTGGGCATTTGCGCGGCCGGATATGGCGCGGGCGGCGTCTTTCGCCATCTGCTCGACAAGGGGGCGACGCCGGGACAGCTCACCTTGTTGGCCGCTGTCATGGCCGGCACGATTTTCTTGTGGATAGCACGGCGCAGGGCTGCAGACCTACGGAAGTAAGCGGGTAGCCAAGCGTCTTTCGCGGCATGCATCGGTTCGACAACGATCCATGCAGGAGTGCGTGCCCTGCATATCGGCCCATCGTCCTAATTGTCAAGCACAAGTCGCCCGACAATGGCTGTTCGACCATTGGAATAGCGCGCCGTCAATGTACCGTCAGTAGCAATCGAAAAGCCATCCACGGTCCCGTCGTTGTAGCCGTCTTGTGACAGATCGATAGTCCGGAAACCGGTTGCCGACTGTGTCGTACCCCTTGGATCGAAAGTGATGGCGAGTGGCGTAGTCGCCCCCGTGAAAACCGGGATGGAGACACTGATCACGCTGGTGGTCGAATTTGCGTCAAGGGAGCCGCTTGCATCGAAGCTCAGTTCAGACACGTTCAAAACGGCTTCGTTGAGCACGAAATATAGTCCCCATTTCTGTGCATCGGTGTGCACATAGAAGGTTTTGAGCGAGTGCGAAGAACCGAGCGAGTCATAGACGTTAATCGTGGTAACGAAGTGATAAGTCGACGAGTTCGCCGGATCGAAACTCGCGGCGGTCACTCCTGTTCGTGAATCCAGCACTGTCATGGATTTAATGCTGCGCGTTGCTGCCGGCGCTAAAGCGCCCGCACCGTACACATTCACGTCGGAGGGGGCGGTTGCAATGGCCCCGTCAGTGCTGACGGCATACCCAGTCAAGCGATGGCCCGTATCGCTGGTAATGAATCCGTTGAACGCAGGATGTGTCGCGCACGCCAGGACAGTGCTTGTTCGCTCCAGCGAGAACGTTCCACTTTGGACGTGCCTGACGTCACCAGCTTTGTTCGTCCGCAGTGCGCCCGAGCCGGTAACAGTCAACTGGAACGAGGGACTTGTTTGCGGGTTTGACCCGATGCAGTTCGCAATCCCCACCTCTACTGCGCTTGCGAGTTTCGGTGGCTCATAGGCCGTTCCACCGCACCGGATTGCAGAAAGACATGTGAGTGCGATGAGTAAAGCCAATCGTCGATTCATTTTGGAAGTGAGGCCGCAGTGGCTGTACGCGCTTTGCCGGATAACCCAACTATATTGCGAGATAGAAACCAAGGCGTAGCTTTTTTGCCCTCCGCGTGACTGTTGTGGCTCGCTTGCGACAGGTGTTGTGAATTGCTATATCAAAGTTGGAGATATTGATCGGGATGCTCCTAGACAGGACATCTTCCGGAATCGATTCCATCGCTTGGGCGCGCTCTTTACTGTACTCCACAGCCAGTGCTCGAACGCGTCCAATCCCGGGTTCGGGAAATAGAGGAACTGGAGAGCGGTTTCCATGGAAGTGCCCAAGTTGTGCAGGACCTCGACCTCACCGCGCGAACTGTTGCCGGCGGACGTCCGCACCAACTTTGAAACCGGGATCCAACTCTCTTTCTCAGAACCGTTGCAAAATCGGTCACTTGTCCATCGGCTATTTCCCTAGATCGCTGCCGCGCGCCGCTGTCCGTCAGCTTTAGAGTTACGGTAAGAAGATGCCTTGGCTGTGATACCTGCTGAGTGACCGTTCCACGGACCGAAATGCTATGAATTTGCAAGATCGACCTTCGACATTGGTATAGCGCTTTCCATGACAATTTTTAACGCCAAGGAGGCCGGTTCCATTGAATCTCTGTCTGAGGACAGAATTGGCTTTCCTCTAAACCAACAAGGGAGATCCCCCGGCTTTGTTCGGGTGGCAGCCCTACGTTCCTGCTTCCTCATTTATCTCTGCCCGGCTTCCCGATCGTAAGCGCGAGCCGCCTGGATCTCATACTCCTTGTAGTGCTGGCGAAGAAGCGCATCGACATGCTGCTGCTTGAGCGGCTCACTGATGCCGGCAGCGCGAATCGTCGCCGCCTGCTGCCGGAAAGCCTCGTAACGTCTTGCCCATTCCACTTGCTGCGCTTCCATCGCCGAAATGGCCTGCAGCGCATCCTCGTCCAGGGCCTGCTCGCGCAACTGCCTGATCTCGTCCTCTGAAGCGCCTCGCTCGCGCAACGAAGCAACCTGTCGCTCGGTCTCCCGTACTGCCCGTGTGCCGGCGTCGTCGCCCATCATTTCAACCACGGCATCCGGAAGGGCATTTTCCAAGGCCGCAAGGCGGGCATGCTTTTGCTGCGTATCCAGCGTGCGGTCTGCTTCAATGCGCGAGACCTGGATGCCATGCCACGCCTGTGCTTCGCTTGCCGAGAAGAGGGCGCTGGCGACCTCGGGGCCGAGGTGCTGGCGTCGCAGTGCGACCAGATTTCGGAAACGCTCTTCTGCGGTAATGCTCTCGGCGCTTTCCCCTTGTGACTCGAATTCGGCTTCCGCTTTCCGGTAGCGAAGATAGGCGTGGAGGATGTGTACCGCGCTTGCCTTTGCCTCTATGGGCAAGCCTTCCACGATCCGGCTTTCCAGGCGCTGCAATACCGCCCGGTCCGGATGCTCCGGCAGTTGCGCAAGGAGCACATCCAGTTCCACCATGGTGTGCGGCCCGGGCAGGAGGCGGCCGTCCTCGCTCAGATCGAACATCGGCGTTTGTGGCGTTTGCGGCGATTCGGGCGGTGCATGTTCCGTCACAGCCGGCCTCGCAAGGAGCGGATCAAGCAAGGGGGTGATCTGGGCTTCCTGGCCTTGTGCTGCATCTTGCAGCACCTCCTCGTTTGGTGACGGATAGAGCAGGTAAGCCACAGCTGCGACTACGGTGGCGGCTGCAATGGTGACGATCGGCCTGGACATCTTCTCATCATCCTCCATGTGTTTTCGGCGATATGAGCTTGTCTCAATCCATTCTGGCAACGTCCGGACGGATGATTTCAATCCTGCTTTCCCTGACCATTAGACCGACCTTTTCCTCCACCTTCTCCTGGAGAATCCGCGTCCGCAGAATCATGCGCATGTCGTCAAACGGCGTCTTGGGCAAGTCGCGTATGTCGTCCACGCGGATTACATGCCAACCGTAGCGCGTCTGCACCGGTTGCTGCGTATACTCGCCCGGCTTCAGTGCCGCCGTTGCAACCGCAAACGGCTCCACCAACTGATTCAGCATCAGCCACCCGAGGCTGCCATCTTTTCGACTGCGTTTGTCGACGGAGTGTTTCCGGGCAAGGACGGCGAAGGGGTTTCCCTTGTGCAACCCGGCAATCACCGTCTGGGCGGCAGCTTCGTTGTCCAGCAGGATGTGCCGGATCTTGTACTCCTTTTCAGGCGCTTGCGCTTCGTAGCGCGCCAGGATTTCCTCCTGCGTCACCTCAATGTCCCGGATGATGTCCCGGACAAGGTGCTCCTGCAGCAGACTCTTGTATTGCAGCTCGGCCTCGGCCGCGATGTCCGGCCGCGTGTGCAGTCCTTGTTCACGCGCCTTCTGGACGAGCACTTCCATGACGACCAGGTTCTCGATCACCTTTGCGCGATCGAGCTCCTGTAAGGTCCTATTCCGCTCATCGACTTCTTCTCGTGTTTCCAGATGGTAGGGATTGGGCACGCCGACGCGTGCTTTGACCAATTCATCAAATACCCTGCGTGAGATGGGGTGGCCGTTGACCTTGGCCACCACATGTTGCGAAGCCGTTGCCGACGTCTCGGCGGTAGAAACTTCCGCCGCTGCGTGACTGCCGCTCATTGCAAAACCTGCCAGACAAATCCAGCGCAGCATGCATGCATATATCGGTTTCATTCGTCACCTGCATTGTTATCAAGCCTGAATCTTGGCTGGCCGCTTCCAGCGCGTGCTGGGTGGCGGCCAGCGCCTGCCCTTACTTCAGTGCCGTCCTTACCTGTTGATAGACGCTGGCATCGGTCAGCAATGCCATGTGACTGACGTTTGCCGTCTGCGTGCTGCTGCCGCATTTGGCGTTCTCGGCAGGAATGATGATGCCGTCGCTGGCGGACCACAGCGACTTGTCGCATCCTTTACCCGCCAACTCCTTCAGGAAGGATGAGCCAGGGCGCATATCGAAGCAGGCCGGGGAAATGCAGGAGTACGCCCATTGGGTTCCCTGGTGCGGCGAGCCGAGCGATACGAAGCGCCGCATCTCGCCGGTTCCGCTCAGTTTTGCACGGTACCAGCGCGAGACCAATCCTCCGTTGGAATGCGCGACGATGCTGACGACGGCACCGCCATTGTTATTGCGCACGGTTGCAATGAAGTTCTTCAGTTCGTTTGCGCTCGTCTTGTTGTCAACGGATGTGGACCGGTAACCGAAGCGATACAGCTTTGACGACGCGTAACCGTCCGCCACGAAGCGGTCTACCATGGTGTTGAAGTTGGAGGTCGATCCCGAGTAGCCGTGTACGAAAACGATGGGCTCGGTCTGGGCAAGCGCGCTTCCGGTTCCGGCAATATTCAAAAGCAATGCGCCAACAACTGAAGACAGTATTGATCCGATACGTGTGCTGCTCTTCTGCATTCAAGTCTCCTTATAGTCTGATCGAATTGGATAGCAGTACTGCGGATGACTCGAGCCGAACACAAGCGTGGTCCGGCGCCGGGATGGGAACGGCGCGTTCCACTTTCGGGCACGAGGGATGGCGTAACAGGGGTGCGCGAACGCCAGGAGGGTTGCATGGCAGGACGCACCTGCTGCCTGCTCCGGTTGGGATGAGCAGCGGGTACTGTGGGTGAAACCGGCATCTTCGGCAGCGGTCGCTGCCGGTTATTCCTGAAATCGTTTCTATTTCGCGCGAACTTCCGGATGGAGGCGGTCTCCAGGGAAGTGCAGGCGATTTAAAGTGACATGAGTGTAACGATTAATCAGACTATTGCAGGGTGGAGGAAATGTATTGAGACGGGTCAAAATGCCGCTGCGTTGGTCGTGCGTCTTTGACGGGTTGCCGGTGGTTAATGGTCTGTAAGCTCGGTAGGGCGGAAAAGCGAAGCGCCTTCCGCCGTATGCAACTCTCTAGCACACTCTACCCATGCCAGATTACCGTCGCAACCGCGTCCCGGGCGGGACCTACTTTTTCACGGTTAACCTTCTCGAACGCCGCAGCTCCCTGCTGACGGAACATATCGATGCTTTCCGTGACGCCGTGCGGCAGGTGCGTGTACGAAAGCCGTTTCACATCGACGCATGGGTGGTGCTACCAGATCACATGCACTGTGTCTGGACTTTGCCGCCCGGTGATGTCGACTACTCGGGACGCTGGAAGGCGATCAAAATCGCCTTTGCGAAATCCCTGCCGAAAACGGAAGGTTTATCAGCCGTCCGCGCCCGAAAAGGAGAAAGGGGTATTTGGCAGCGTCGCTTCTGGGAACATACGATTCGCGATGACGCCGACTATGCCGCGCATGTGGATTACGTACATATCAACCCGCTCAAGCATGGGCTTGTTCAGCAGGTGGTCGACTGGCCTTACTCGTCTTTTCACCGCTTCATGTCGGCGGGGATCTATCCGCTTGATTGGGCGGGGGATGTGGTGGATCTGGCGGCTGGCGAGCGTGGTGAGTAGCATGCGGCGGAAGGCGCTGCGCTTTTCCGCCCTACGGTCCTGGAATGCGCTTCCTTCAAGTATGTGAACAGCGTCTTCTTTGCGGCACTTTTCCACAAATTCTGACCAAGATTGCAAGCATGCCTCAATGAAGTTGCTCCCGTCGCGTCTCCGGGCTTTCAACGATTTGGGGTGCACCGGGTGATCGTCGGATTCTTCCCGATACCAGTTGGCGGCGTAACCGGAATCCCTTGCATGCGTGCACAAAAGTTCGGCCATGGTGCTTTTCCCGGCACCCGGCAATCCCTCTATGAACCAAATGGTCAATCGGCACCTTCGATGTCGAATTTAACGAGGTAGGGCGGAAAAGCGAAGCGCATTCCGCCGTATGAGGTCGTTCTTGGTATTGCTGATCGTTCTTCCTATTTGCATCTACGGTCTTTGCCATGACTCATGTCATTGTTTAACCCACGAGGTGCCTGCGAAGCCAATCTCGATCACCCTTGTTGCGAGAACGGAATATGCAGCTCCCATTCTGGCGTTGGCCAATTCGGTTTACGAGGTAAAAGGAACAATTGAAATTACTCCCGGACCTAAGAAGCAGTATTTTGTTCGCGGCACTCTTGGAGAAGACTACTCTGCAGTGTGGCTCGAGGAGGCCTATACCGGGGTTCAAATTGGTCAGAAAATTGAAGTTAGGGGTAATGCAAAACTTGGATTTCTAGAGAAATAAGCAAGTAGGGCGGAAAAGCGCAGCGCCTTCCGCCGTATGCCAAAGGTTGTGCCATCGACGATTTTGAAAATGACCTCATTCGGCGGAAGGCGCTTCGCTTTTCCGCCCTACCGTCTATGAAAGGAAAACGGGCCGGTCTACGATAGGCCGGCCCGTATTGATTCAATCCCTTCTACAACCAGGATCAAGCACCCGCCTTCACCTTCAACCGCCAAGCATGCAGCAGCGGCTCGGTATACCCGCTCGGCTGCTCCAGCCCCTTGAACACCAGGTCACGCGCCGCGCGATAAGCATAGGACGCTTCAAACTCCGGCGCCATCGGCTTGTACAGCGGATCGCCGGCATTCTGCCCATCCACCACCTTCGCCATGCGCTGCATGGTTTCAGTAACCTGCGCTTCGGTGACAACACCATGCAGCAGCCAGTTGGCAATATGCTGGCTGGAGATGCGCAGTGTCGCGCGGTCTTCCATCAGGCCGACGTTGTGGATGTCGGGCACCTTGGAGCAGCCGACGCCCTGGTCGACCCAGCGCACCACATAGCCGAGGATGCCCTGGCAGTTGTTGTCCAGTTCCTGCTGGATTTCTGCAGCGGACCACTCTGCCTTGGCGACGACCGGGATCTGCAGCAGTTCGCCGAGCAGGCGTTCGATCTCTGCGGGCGCGTCGATCTTTTCCAGTTCCTTTTGTACCTCGGCCACATTCACTTGATGGTAGTGCAGGGCGTGCAGCGTGGCGGCTGTCGGCGACGGGACCCAGGCGGTGTTGGCGCCGGCCTTCGGGTGGACGATCTTCTGTTCCATCATCGCGGCCATCAGGTCGGGCATGGCCCACATGCCTTTGCCGATCTGGGCGCGGCCGCGCAGGCCGGAGGACAGGCCGGTCAGCACGTTGCTGCGCTCGTAGGCGGAGAGCCACTTGCTGGTCTTCATGTCGCCCTTGCGCATCATCGGGCCGGCGTGCATCGCGGTGTGCATTTCATCGCCGGTGCGGTCGAGGAAGCCGGTGTTGATGAAGGCGATGCGGCCGGCGGCTTCCTTGATGCAAGCCTTGAGGTTGACGCTGGTGCGGCGCTCTTCATCCATGATGCCGAGCTTGACGGTCTCGTTGGGCAGGCCGAGCAGCTGCTCGACGCGGCCGAACAGTTCGCTGGCGAAGGCGACTTCCTTCGGGCCGTGCATCTTGGGCTTCACGATGTAGACGGAGCCGGTGCGCGAGTTGCCGATTTCCTGGCCGGCCTTGCGCTTCAAGTCGTGCAGGGCGATGGTCACGGTGACGACGGCATCCATGATGCCTTCCGGGATTTCCTTGCCGCCTTCGAGCAGGATGGCCGGGTTGGTCATCAGGTGGCCGACGTTGCGCAGGAAGAGCAGGGAGCGGCCGTGCAGGGTCACGATGCCGTCCTTGGCATCGGTCGCGCCGACGGCAGCGTTGTACTTGCGGTCGGCGTTCAGGGTGCGGTTGAAGGTCTTGCCGCCCTTGCTGACGCTTTCGACCAGCGTGGCTTGCAGGATGCCGAGCCAGTTGTCATAGGCGAGCACCTTGTCTTCCGCATCCACGGCGGCGACGGAGTCTTCCAAGTCGAGAATGGTGGAGAGCGCGGCTTCGACCACCACGTCGGCCACGCCGGCGGCGTCCTGGCTGCCGATCTTCGTGTCGCGGTTGATCTGGATGTCGATGTGCAAGCCGTTGTTCTTCAGCAGGACGGACGTCGGCGCTTCAGCCTTGCCCTGGAAGCCGACCAGCTTGTTCTCTTCCTTCAGGCCGGTGGTGCTGCCGTCCTTGAGCGCGACAACCAGCTTGCCGCCTTCGACGCGGTAAGCGGTGGCATCGGCGTGCGAGCCCTTGGCCAGCGGTGCGGTCTGGTCGAGGAAGTTGCGGGCGAAGGCGATGACCTTGGCGCCGCGGACCGGGTTGTAGCCTTCGCCGTTCGGGCCGACGCGGGTGGCGCCGTCGGTTTCTGGCAGGGCGTCGGTGCCGTACAGGGCGTCATACAGCGAACCCCAGCGGGCGTTGGCGGCGTTCAGCGCGTAACGGGCGTTAAGGATGGGCACGACCAGCTGCGGGCCGGCCTGCAGGGCCAGTTCGGCGTCGACGTTGGCGGTGGTCGCCTTGACGTCGCCCGGCGCCGGCAGCAAGTAGCCGATCGACTGCAGGAAGGAGCGGTATGCACCCATGTCCTGGATCGGGCCGGGGTTGGCGCGGTGCCATTTGTCCATTTCCAGCTGAATGCGGTCGCGCTCGGCGAGCAGGGCGGCGTTCTTGGGTGCGAGATCGTGGGCGATCGCGTCGAAGCCCTTCCAGAAGGTGGCGCTGTCAATGCCGGTGCCCGGCAGGACCTTGTCTTCGATGAAGCGGTACAGGGACGTGGCGACCTGGAGGCGATGGCAGGTAGTACGTGCGGTCATGGAGTGCATCCTCGTGTGAAGTGTGTGAAGCGGAGGCCCGACGCGAGCGTTCGCGCGCGCGGGAGGCCAATCTATATTGTTGTAGCTGTAAGTAAGACTGGCTCGAAGTATATGCGATCAAAAAGTTCATGAACGCAACGTTTAGTCACTTGATTTATGCGTTTTTGTCACAAATCGGAAATGGTGACTGGAATGGAAAAAGCCGGAAAGGAGCGGGCAGTTTGCTTGCCTTATTAGGCAGCGCGAGGCGAGTTTTTATCCCGGTGTCGTCTTTGGTGGGATGTGCCGCGCGGTCGCCGGCGTCTCCGTTCCCGCAATCAGGACGGTTTTCCTGTTTTCAGGAAATTGCGTGGGATATTTTTCCTGACCAGCGGCGAGCCGCCGGGCTCCAGCCCTTCGATGTTGCCCGACAGGGGAGCGGCGCCGATGTCGGCGCCGTTTTGCGGATACAGCGCGAACTTCAGCGATGACGAGCCGGCATTGACCGCGAGGATGGCGTCGTGCATCACCGTCATGGCTGTACCTTCCTGTTCCGGTGCGCGATCAGCAGCGCCAGCGCGGCAGAGGCCACGCGTGCATTGGCGCTGTCCGCACGGCTTGTGAGCGCGATCGGAATGCGCGCGCCCATCACGATGCCGCTGGTGGTCGCGCCGGCAAGGTATTCGAGTTGCTTGGCCAGCATGTTGCCGGATTCGAGGTCGGGCACGGCGAGGATGTCGGCGTTGCCCGAAACGCTCGACTCGATGCCCTTGATGCGCGCGGCTTCCATGGAGATCGCGTTGTCGAATGCCAGCGGGCCGTCGAGCACGCCGCCCTTGATCTGGCCGCGGTCGGCCATCTTGCATAGCGCGGCGGCGTCGAGCGTGGACTGCATCTTGACGTTGACTGTTTCCACCGCCGACAGGATCGCTACGTTCGGGCGCTCGTTGCCCAGCGCATGTGCGAGTTCGATGGCGTTCTGGATGATGTCGGCCTTTTCCTCGAGCGTGGGCTTGATGTTGATGGCGGCGTCGGTAATGAGCAGCGGCTTGTCGTACATCGGCACGTCGAAGCGGAACACATGCGAGAGGCGGCGCTTGGTGCGCAGCGCGCGTGTGGCGACGACGGCACTCATCAGTTCGTCGGTGTGCAGGCTGCCTTTCATCAGCGCTTCCACTTCGCCGTTGGCCGCCATCTCGGCGGCGCGCTGCGCGGCGGCGACGCTGTGTTCGACCGGGATGATTTCGTAGCCGTTGAGGTCGAGGCCGGCCGCCTTGGCGACGGCGCGCAGTTTCGCCTCCGGCGCGATCAGCACCGGCTTGATGAGGTTGAATTGCGCCGCATTGAGGGCGCCCTTCAGGGATTCGGAATCGCAGGGATGCACGACCGCGCAGCGTACTGCCGGCAGGTGGGCGACGCTGGAGAGCAGGGCGTCGAAGCGCGCCTGCGGATCGAAGGTGCGTACTTCGGGAAGGTTCACGGCCTTGCGGCGCACCTTCTGTGTGGGAGCAAGGATCACGGCGGTGCCGGACAGCACGGAGGCGCCGGTCTGGTTCACGACCTTGCAATCGAGGTTTACGCGCTTGGTCGCATCCTCCTTGTCGGTGACCGTGGCGATGACGGTCAGGGTATCGCCGACGCGAACGGGAAGCGCGAAGTGCAAGGACTGGTCGACGTAAATCGTGCCTGCTCCCGGGAATTGCGTGCCGAGCAGGCTGGAAATCAAAGTCGCGCCCCACATGCCGTGCGCGACGACGCCGTGGAACAGCGTCTGCACCGCGTATTCGGCATCGATATGCGTAGGATTGAAGTCGCCCGACACCGCGGCGAAGGCCTGGATGTCCGAGAGGGCCAGGGTACGCACGAGTCGCGCGGACTGGCCGATCGCGAGTTCGTCATATGTGACGTTCTCGATGTATTGGGTAGATATGTCGTTCATGGGAGGCTGGGAGTGAGTTCATGGACGCGGCGAGATTCGATGCGTCAGGCGATACGGCGGTCGCGTATGAGGACTTGTACAAGCGTGTCGTTCCGTCGCAACTGCATCGTGGCTGTTCCGTCACGGAGCGATTCCATGGGGATTCAAGCAAGGGGCGTGCCGAATGGTGTGAGGCGGCAAGAGTCGATGTGTATGAGACCGGGCGGGCAGTGAAGTTCAAACAATGCTTCGCGGCTCCGGTACCACCTGGGTCAAGCTGCGAGTTGAGAACGTATCGTTGGCATGCGGTTTTCCCGCCGTTGGCGTAGTCGGGGAAAATTGATCTAGATCATTCAAATTCCGGGGTGGATGGCTATCCTTGCGTGCATATTGATTTGAAACAAGGGCATGCGCACTGATGCAAGCGCAAACACGGGACCAGAACATGTTCAATCGCAGCGAGATGCGTCCATGCAGAACCTGAAACGCATTCTCGCGAACACCTCGCTATTTCGCGCGCTCGACGAACGTCAGCTGGATGAACTCGCCACGGCGGCGCAACCGATACGTGCAACGACAAACACTTCCGTAGTTAACCAGGGCGATGCACCGAAGGGGGTGTACGTCGTGGTGTACGGCCAGGTGAAGATTGGATTCGACCGCAAGGACGGGAGCGAAAAGACGCTGGCCATCCTTGGGCAGAACAAGTGCTTCGGCCTCGGCGAAATGCTGCTTGACCGCGCGCACCTCGCTTTTGTGAAAACGACGGCCGATTCCATGATCGTCCATACGGCGCGCGAGAAGGTCATGGAAATTGCGCAAGACAACTTCGATTTCGCACAGGAGCTCATGGTCTGCGTCGGCCGCCAGCTTTACACGCTCACGCGCGACATCGAAAGCTATTCGCTGCAGACGGCCCGGCAGCGCCTGGCGGGTTACCTGCTGCGCCAGGCGCAGTACCAGCAGGGGGACTGCATCGAACTGGTGGCCAGCAAGACACTGGTCGCGTCGCGCCTGAGCCTCACACCCGAGACCCTGTCGCGCCTGCTGCACGACTTCTCGTCCGACGGCCTTATGGTGGTGAAGGGGCGCCGCATCAAGATCCTCGACTACGAACGGCTGGGCGCCTTGCTGAACACGTGATAGCGTACCGCGACGTTGGTCGCCAGCGCCCCGGCTATTTTCTTTCCTCCACATATAATTTCCAGTTGTGGCATGCGATGTGCATGTCCAACGGAAATCCGCTTTCACGATACGCATCCATGTTTCTCACTTCTCGCACCGTGACCTCGTCCCACAGGATCGGGAAAGGCCGCGCATGACGCTGCAGGCCGACCGGCTCACCTGCGTCCGCGGCGACCTGGAGCTCTTTGCCGGGCTCAGCTTCGACGTGCAGCCTGGTGACGCATTGTGGGTGTCCGGCGCCAACGGCAGCGGCAAGACCAGCCTGCTGCGCATGCTGTGCGGACTGTCCACGCCTGTCGAAGGCGAGGTGCGCTGGTGCGGCCGCAATATACGCAGCCTGCGTGACGAGTTCTGCAGCAAGCTGGTCTACATCGGACATGCGAATGGCGTGAAGGATGACTTGCTGGCGTGGGAAAACCTGGTCGTGTCGGCCACGCTGGCAGGCAAACCGGTCAGCGAGGAAGACGCGCACGACGCCTTGCAGCAGCTCGGCCTCGGCCGCGCGGCCGACCTGCCCACGCGCGCACTCTCGCAAGGCCAGCGCAAGCGGGTGGCGCTGGCGCGCCTGTCCCTTGCCAAAGACATGCCGTTGTGGATTCTCGACGAACCTTTCACCGCGCTCGACAAGGACGCCGTTGCCGCATTGTGCGGGACGATCGGCAGGCATCTCGACGGCGGCGGCATGGTGATCTATACCACGCACCAGGAAATCGACCTGTCGGCCAGGCGCGCGCTGCGTCTCGACATGAACGAGGGGCGGCTATGCTGAAAGCGCTGCTCTGCGTGATACGGCGCGACCTGCTGCTGGCGTTCCGGCGGCGGTCGGACGTGCTGACCACCTTGTTCTTCTTCATTATCGTTGTCAGCCTGTTCCCGCTTGGCGTGGGGCCGGAGCCGCAGCTGTTGCGCACCATGGCGCCGGGCATCCTGTGGGTGGCGGCGCTGCTGGCATCCATGCTGGCGCTGGGACGCCTGTTTGCGCTCGATTACGCGGACGGCACGCTGGAGCAGATGGTGCTCTCGGCCGAGCCGCTGACCGTGATCGTCATTGGCAAGGTGATCGCGCACTGGCTCGTGTCCGGCCTGCCGCTGGTGATACTGGCGCCGGTGCTGGCCGTGCAGTTCGACCTGCCGGCGGCGTCGGTCGGCGTGCTGTTCCTTAGCTTGCTGCTCGGCACGCCGGTGTTGAGCCTGATTGGTTCGATCGGGGCGGCGCTGACCCTCGGCGTGCGTGGAGGCGGGGTGCTCGTTGCATTGCTGGTGCTGCCGCTGTACATCCCGGTACTGATCTTCGGCGCTGGTGCAGTCGGGGCCGAAGCCTCTGGCGTCGGGGCAACGGCGCACCTGTTGCTGCTCGGCGGCTGCCTGGCCGGCTCCGTCGCGCTTGCGCCGTGGGCAACGGCGGCCAGCCTGCGGATTGCCGTTGAATAAACAGTGTCCGGCTTACGTGGAGCGGCAATGCCGTCCGGCAGGCGCGTAGGAATCACGCTGTCGCGCCGCTCCAGGCAACCCTGCAAGCGCGGGTGCCGACTCTTGTCGAACACTTCATTCCCAGACCCTTGCTGTAACGCGCAGGTCGATTCGCTGTCCGAGTGAAACAAGTACCTTGGGAAACCTGTGGCACGGCGATTGCATAAGCAAGGCAACTGGTCTTTGCGGCATGTTCATTGACGTAATCCAGCCGGGAATGGCATGGGGGAAGGTGAAAGCGATGAAATCCGGCAAGCCACAGAGCTACGCTGTCAGAGAAATTCCCGAAAATGGGAAACGTGCCGGTTCGACGTTTGAACACGAACATGAACCGGCAGACATCGAAACTTTTCTTGGAGCATTGCAGTAGTGTCCACAACCAACGAAACCTACGCGAGCAGGGCTGAAACCAGCGGCTCCAGGTTTTTCAAATATGCATCCCCGCAGGCGTTTTTCCCACTTGCGGGAAAAATGATTCCCTGGTTTGCGACAGCTGCGGTCATTCTCGCCGTCGCTGGCCTGTACATCGGCTTCGCCGTCGCGCCGGCCGACCACCAGCAGGGCGAGTCTTATCGCATCATCTTCCTGCATGTGCCTGCAGCCTGGATGTCGATGTTTATCTACGTCGTGATGGCATTCTGGTCATTTGTCGGACTGACACTGAACACGCGGCTGTCCGCGATGATGGCGACGGCACTGGCGCCGACCGGTGCGATATTCACCTTCATCGCACTGTGGACCGGCGCCTTGTGGGGCAAGCCGACCTGGGGCACGTGGTGGGTCTGGGATGCGCGCTTGACGTCGGAGCTGATCCTGCTCTTCCTCTATATCGGTTTCATGGCGCTGCAGGCATCGATCGACGATCCGCGCCGTGCCGACAAGGCGGGCGCGGTACTGGCGCTGGTCGGCGTGGTCAATGTCCCGGTCATCTATTTTTCCGTGCAATGGTGGAACACCCTGCACCAGGGCGCATCCGTCAGCCTGTCCAAGGCGCCGAGCATGGCGATGACCATGCTGCTCGGCATGCTGGTGATGGCCTTTGCCGCATGGGCCTATACCATCGCGGTCGCGCTGGCCCGGGTGCGCTGCATCATGCTCGAGCGCGAGAGGCACGCGGAATGGGTAAGGGATTGGTACGAGCAATCTCTCGGACACATGGAGAAAAAAGCATGAACTGGAACAGCTGGGGCGATTTCTTCGCCATGGGCGGATACGCGCTCTATGTGTGGGGTTCCGTCCTGATGACGGTGCTCCTGGTCGCAGGCGAGGTGCTGGCGCTGCGGGTGCGCCGCAATTCGCTGGTGAAACTGTACGGACGTTGGGCGCGCAGCAACCGGAGGGAAAGCAATGAAAGCAAGGCATAAGCGCCTGATCCTGATTTCGGCAGGGCTTGGCGCATTGGGGTTGGCTGCATGGCTGGTCCTGTCTGCGTTCCAGCAGAACATGGTGTTCTTCTTCACGCCGACACAGGTATTCTCCGGCGAGGCGCCCAAGGGCCGCAGCTTCCGCATCGGCGGCATGGTGGAGGAGGGCAGCATCAAGCGCCAGGCAGACGGACTGACCGTCGCCTTCGTCGTCACCGATACCGCAAAGAAGATTCCCGTGACCTACAAGGGCATCCTTCCGGACCTGTTCAAGGAGGGCAAGGGCGTGGTTGCGCAGGGCAAGCTTGGGCATGACGGCAACTTTGTTGCCGAGGAAGTGCTCGCCAAGCACGACGAGAACTACATGCCTTCCGAAGCCGCCTACGCCGTCAAGAAGGCGCACGAGGATGCCGCCAGGCAGAAGGCCGCAGCGCCGGCTACACAGTCACCGCCCTCTGCAACAGCGGCTGCGGTGGATGCAAAGGACGTGAAATAAATGATTCCTGAACTCGGCAATTTCGCCTGCGTGCTGGCGCTGTGCGTGGCGCTTGCCCAGTGCATCCTGCCCATCGCCGGCTCGTTCAGCGGAAACAGGCGCTGGATGGCACTGGCACGCCCGGCGGCGGCAGCCAGCTTCCTGCTGGTCTCGGTCGCCTTTGCCTGCCTGATACAGGCCTTCGTCACCAACGACTTTTCGGTGACGTATGTGGCATCGAATTCCAACTCCTCGCTGCCGGTGTACTACCGCATCGCCGGCGCCTGGGGCGGGCATGAAGGATCGCTGCTGTTGTGGATCTGGATGCTGGTCATGTGGGGTTTCGCAGTGGCCTTGTTCAGCCGGCGCTTGCCGGATGAAACGGTCGCGCGCGTGCTCGGCGTCATGGGATTGATCGGCATCGGTTTTCTCGCTTTCCTGCTGTTCACCTCGAATCCGTTCGACCGCCTTCTGCCGGCGGTTCCGGACGGTCGCGACCTGAATCCGCTGCTGCAGGATTTCGGCATGATCATCCATCCGCCGCTGCTGTACATGGGCTACGTCGGCTTCTCCGTCGCGTTCGCGTTCGCGATCGCGGCGCTGATGGGCGGCCAGCTCGATGCCGCATGGGCGCGCTGGTCGCGTCCGTGGACCTCGATCGCGTGGATGTTCCTGACGCTGGGCATTTTCATGGGCAGCTTCTGGGCCTATTACGAACTGGGCTGGGGCGGCTGGTGGTTCTGGGATCCGGTGGAAAACGCCTCCTTCATGCCCTGGCTGGTCGGCACCGCGCTCATCCATTCGCTGGCCGTGACGGAAAAGCGCGGCAGCTTCAAGAACTGGACCGTGCTGCTGGCCATCATCGCCTTCTCGCTGTCGCTGCTGGGTACCTTCCTGGTCCGCTCCGGCGTGCTGACCTCGGTGCACGCGTTTGCGACCGACCCGGAACGCGGCACGTTCATCCTGATCTTCCTCGCCATCGTGATCGGCGGTTCGCTGCTGCTGTATGCATGGCGCGCGCCGAAGGTCGGCGTGGGCGGCAGCTTCGCGCTGGTCTCGCGCGAGTCGGCGCTGCTGGTCAACAACGTGCTGCTGCTGGTTGCGGCCGGTACTGTGCTGCTGGGCACCTTGTACCCGCTATTCCTTGACGCGCTGGGGCTGGGCAAGATTTCCGTTGGCCCGCCGTACTTCGAGGCGGTGTTCGTGCCGCTGATGATCCCGGTGCTTGTCCTGGTTGCCGTCGGCCCCTTCGTCCGCTGGAAGGAGGCATCTCTTCCTGAACTGCTGCGCCGCCTGCGCCGGGTGGCACTCGCGTCAATCGGCGTCGCGATTGCCATCGCGCTCGTACTGGCGGCGTCGCCGATGGTGACGGCCGGCCTCGCCTTTGCGGCGTGGATCGTGATTGCGTCGGCCTCGCATGTGGTCGAACGCGTTCGCCATGCGCCTGCCGGCATGCCGCTGACAAAGCGCCTGGCGCGCGAGCCGCGCAGCTACTGGGCCATGCTGCTTGCCCATGCCGGCATCGGTGTGTTCGTGGTCGGTGTGACTATGGTCAAAGGCTTCGACGATGCGAAAGACGTCAACATGCGCGTCGGCGAAACTGCCACAGTCAATGGCTACGCCTTCACGATGAAGAGCCTCAACGACGTCAAGGGGCCTAACTATGTCGCCGCGCGCGCCACTTTCGAGGTGGTCAAGGATGGCAAACTGGTGACGATTCTCTCGCCTGAAAAGCGCATGTATCTCGTGCAGAAGATGCCGATGACGGAAGCCGGCATCGACCGCGGCTTCACCCGCGACCTGTATGTGTCGCTCGGCGAGGCGACACGGGACGGCGCGTGGATCGTGCGCGTGCAGCACAAGCCCTTCGTCGGCTGGATCTGGGGCGGCTGCATCATCATGGCGTTGGGCGGCCTGCTTGCGGCAAGCGACCGCCGCTACCGGGTTGGATTGCGCCAGAAGACGGAAGCGGTGCAGCTTGCCGCTGAGCCGGCACTACACGCTTGAGGAACGCTTAAGGAACCATGAAACGATTTCTCCTACCGCTCGGCATCTTCGTCGGCCTGTTGATTTTCCTCGCAATCGGCCTGCGCCTGAATCCGCGCGAAATTCCGTCGCCGTTCATCGGCAAGCCTGCGCCGGCATTCAAGCTGGCGCAACTGCACGCACCGGAGAAGACGATTTCGCCGCAGGACATGGCGGGCCAGGTGTGGCTCCTCAACGTGTGGGCGTCGTGGTGCGTTTCCTGCCGTGTCGAACATCCGGTGCTGATGCAGTTTGCCAAGGCCAACGTGGTGCCGGTGATCGGCCTCAACTACAAGGATGGCCGCGCGGACGGCATCAAGTGGCTGCAGGATTTCGGCA
This sequence comes from uncultured Noviherbaspirillum sp., assembly GCA_966212545.1. Classification (GTDB taxonomy): domain Bacteria; phylum Pseudomonadota; class Gammaproteobacteria; order Burkholderiales; family Burkholderiaceae_D; genus Noviherbaspirillum. The sequence goes on along the minus strand of CBIHRW010000067.1, from coordinate 5,412 downwards.
ATCCGTATGCAACCTCGGCGTTTGACAACGAGGGCCGTGTCGGCATCGATTACGGCGTGTATGGTGTGCCGGAGACCTTCGTGATCGACAAGAAGGGCGTGATCCGCATGAAGTACACCGGCCCCCTGACGCCGGAAGCGATCGACAAGAAACTTATGCCATTGATCAACGAGTTGAAGCGTGCGTAACTTACTGTTCACCCTCATGCTGGCGGCAACTGCTGCGTCGGCCCAGGTCAAGGAGTCGCCGCTCGCCGTACCCAACCCTGAACTGGAAAAGCGCGTGATGGCATTGTCGGAAGAGCTGCGTTGCCTGGTGTGCCAGAACCAGACGCTGGCCGACTCGCACGCGGAACTGGCGATGGACCTGAAGGCGCACGTGCGCGAGAAGCTGGCAAGCGGCATGTCCGACCAGCAGGTCGTCGATTACATGGTCGAGCGTTACGGCGATTTCGTGATGTACCGCCCGCCGGTCAAGGGCACGACCCTTCTGCTGTGGTTCGGTCCGTTCTTGCTGCTGGCGGGGGGCTTGATCGTCCTCTTCCGCAAGCTGTCGCGCCGCCGGGTAGCACCGGCCGATGCGTCCACGGTGACCGACAGCGACCTCAGGCGCGCCGCATCGCTGCTGCAAGGCACGAACGATACGAAGGATAAAGCATGACCGTATTCCTGATTGGCGCCCTGGTGCTGATGGCCGTGGTGCTCGCTTTCCTGCTGCCGCCGCTGTTGCGCAAGGAGCCGGCGGTTGGTCAGGTGCAGCGAGAACAGCTGAACCTGGCGGTCCTGCGCGACCAGTTGCGCGAACTGGAGTCGGACCGCGAGACAGGCCTGATTGAACAGGCCGCTTACGAAAGCGCGCGCCAGGAACTCGAACGCCGCGTGGCGGAAGAGGTTCTCCCGCATACGGCAACGCCGGCTCGCAGTGGCGGCACGCGGTGGGCGGCAGTCGCGGTGGGGGTTGCCGTACCGGTGCTGTCCATCTTCGTCTACCTGCTGATCGGTTCGCCCCAGGCGCTGGACGCCGCCCAACTGGCCGCCCACCAGCAGAAATCGCATGAAGTCACGCCCGAGCAGATCGAAGGCATGGTCGCCGCCCTCGCGGCCCGCTTGCAGAACGAACCCGGCAACGTCGAAGGCTGGCACATGCTGGCCCGCTCCTACAACGCGCTCGGCCGCTTCGAGCAGGCGGGGGATGCATATGCACGCTTGGTCAAGCTGGTGCCGGATGACGCGAACCTGCTGGCTGATTATGCGGACGTGCTGGCCATGGCCTCGAACCGCAGCCTGCAGGGCGAACCGGAGCGCATCGCCGGGCAGGCGGTGAAGATCGATCCCAGGAACATCAAGGCGCTCGCGCTGTGGGGCAGCGCGGCTTTCGAGCGCAAGGACTATGCGGCTGCGGCGGAACGATGGCAGAAGATCCTGCCGCTGGTGCCCGCGGACTCCGATATCGCACGTTCGACCCAGGGCAGTATCGCGGAAGCCCAGGGGCTGATGGGCAAGGCGCCGGTCGCTGAGGCCAGGCCTGCAGCGCCCAAGGCTGCTGCAGCCGGCACGTCGGTCACCGGTACGGTCGATATCGATCCGGCATTACGCGCCCAGGTTGCCGACAGCGACACCGTGTTCATCTATGCACGTGCCGCACAAGGCCCGCGCCTCCCGCTCGCCGTACTGCGCAAGCAGGTGAAGGACTTGCCTGCGAGCTTCGTATTGGACGACAGCATGAGCATGGTGTCTGAGGCAAGACTGTCGAGCGTGCCGATGGTGGTCGTCGGAGCACGTGTATCGAAGTCGGGCAGCGCCACACTTTCGGCCGGCGACCTTGAAGGCGTGACGGAGCCTGTCGCACCAGGCGTAACGAATCTGAAAATCCAGATCAACAAACGCGCGGGTTGACCGGCCGTTCTGGCCGGCGACTATTCGTTGCACTTCGACTTGCGCTGTCGCGCGGCGCAATATCCGGCGAGGCGAACTACCTCGCCGCACCGATTGCCGTTCTCGAAAGCGGGAAGGGCAGCATCTCTTTCCCATTGCCGAGAAAATTTCCGTCAGGGTCTATCGGATTCCAAGACGACTAGAACCCATCTTCGGTCTGCATGCTTCCTGTTTTCCGCATGGAACCAAAATTGCTTGAATGAGAAATTCGGCAATTTCAATACCGTCACGGAGGAGCGCCAGAACGGTGAAATCGATGCGGCAGCTCTTTAGTGCAATCCAGGCGTGCATGTTCAAAAAAGAGGAACCTCCATCTGCGGGCAGCGCCGACATTCCGCAGGACGAGGGGTCCGACGCCATGGTGTTTTCCGTCCGGACGAAAGGCTTGTTCGTATTCGGCGGTCTGATCGCCTATGCAGTGATCATCGCGCTGTTCGTGTTTCACCAGAAAAACCTGTTGCTGCGCGACTTCGACGAAATCCAGCGGTCATTGGAGGTCGACATCCTGCTGAAACAGGCCGATACCGCTGCTTTCCATGCCGTCACCGGCATGTTCGCCAATGTCGATGCCAGCGACCGCGAAGCCGGCCTGCAGCGGATGCGGATGCACTACCAGATCCTGCGCGCCAAGCATGCGGAGCTGCAGCAGGTGATGCCGAAGTTCGATGTCAGCCTCGACGACGTGGACGCCGCGCTGGAAGACGCCCGGGGCAACCCATCGCGCGAGAACATGCGCCAGTTGATGGTCGAACTCATCAAGACCAAGAATGTATTCACCAACCTGACCGAGCAATCCCAGCAGGCGCGACAGCGCATGTCCGACCGCTACCGGACCCAGACCGACTCGGTGACGATGACAACAATGTTCCTTGCCGTGATGGGACTGGCCTTGCTGGGGACGATCATGGCCGTGTTCTTCAAGCAATTGACGAAAGACCTGCGCACGCTGCAAGCGCGTGCGATCGGGATCGTCAATGGCTATCGGGGCGCGCCGATCCCGATTCGCCGGCATGATGAAGTGGGCCAGTTGATGGTCGCCGTGAACAGGTTGGCCACCGCGCTCGACAAGCGGGAAAAGGAACTGATCGTCGAGCGGCAAAAGTACTTTCACCAGGAAAAGATGGCGGCCATTGGCGCGCTCGCCGCAGGGGTGGCGCATGAAATCGGCAATCCGATCGCGGCCATTTCCGGCATCGCCCAGGACATGAAGGAGCGCCGCGAAGCCGGGATTGCCACCTGCAATGAGGACTATTGCAAGGAATGCCATCCGGACCTGATCCAGGCGCAGGCGGAGCGCCTGTCGGCGATTACCCGCGAAATCCAGGAGTTCGCCTCCCCGCAGCCTGCCGAGCCGCAGTTGCTGGACCTGAATGCGCAACTGCGCAGCACCGCCAGCCTGATCCGCTACGACCGACGCCTGCGCGGCGTGGAATTGCGCCTCGACCTCGATCACAACCTGCCGGCGATTCACGGCATGGCCGATCTGTTGACGCAGGTGATCATGAACCTGGTGATCAACGCAATGGATGCGCTGGAGCCGGTCACGGGCAGATCGCCGACGGTTGTTGTTTCAACAAGAGTGGAGGGTGACCGCGTCTGCATGACGGTTGCCGACAACGGCACCGGGATGGAGATGGAAGTGCTCGAGCGTGTCTTTGAAGCATTCTTTACGACCAAACCTGCTGGCAAGGGTACCGGCTTGGGCTTATCCTTGTGCTACTCCATCATGAAGAACCATGGCGGCAGTATCGAGATCGAATCAAGTCCCGGCTCGGGCACCGAAGTCAAAGTTTATTTTCCGGTAAATGAAATCCAATAACGATACATCCATGAAATCTCTCGAAGTCCTGGTCGTCGACGATGAGCCTGCGATCCGGCAGATCCTCGCAGCCCACTTGAGCAAGTCCGGCTGCAGCGTGTGCCAGGCGGCCAACGGGACGGAAGCGCTGGAGCGCTTGTCGAAAGGGGATATCGACGTCGCCATCAGCGACATCAAGATGCCGGACTTCACCGGCATCGAACTTGTGCGCCGCGCGCGCGCCGCCGGCATCGAGACCAGCTTCATCATGATGACGGCATATGCGTCGGTCGATACTGCAATCGAGGCCATCAAGGCCGGTGCATCCGACTACATGATCAAGCCGGTCCGCAACGAGGAAGTGCTGCATCGCTTGATGAAGGTGCGCGACCTGCGCCGTCTCAGTTCCGAGAATCGGGTGCTGCGCAACCTGGTCATGGGCGCGCGCGAAGACATCTTCGTCTTCGAATCGCCGGCCATGAAGCAGCTGGAACGCCTGATTGCCAAGGTTGCACCGACCGACAGCACGGTGCTCGTCACCGGCGAGAGCGGCACAGGCAAGGGCGTGATCGCGCGGCAGATCCACCAGCAAAGCCAGCGCGCGGACGGGCCGTTCATTCCGGTCAACTGCGGCGCCATTCCGGAAAACCTGATGGAGTCCGAGCTGTTCGGCCACATCAAGGGCTCGTTCACCGGGGCCGACAAGGCGCGCAAGGGCTTGTTCCTCGAAGCGGACAAGGGCACCATCTTTCTCGATGAGATCGGCGAGCTGCCGCTGGCGCTGCAGGTCAAGCTGCTGCACGTGATCGAGGAGAAGACAGTGCGCCCGGTCGGCGGCGAGCAGGCCAAGCGTGCCGACGTGCGCATCGTCGCCGCCACCAACCGCGACCTGTCGCAGATGGTCGCCGAAGGCAGGTTCCGCGAAGACCTGTACTTCCGCTTGTCGGTTTTCCATGTCCATGCACCGCCGGTGCGTGAACGCCGCCAGGACGTCCCGGCGCTGGTTCGATTCTTGCTCCAGAAGGGGGCGAAACGTCTGGGCCATGTGGGAGGGATCTCCATCGAACCGGACGTGGAAATGATCCTGAGTGCTTATGACTGGCCTGGAAATATCCGGGAGATGGAAAACGTGGTTGATCGTGCATTGATTCTGGCCGACGAAGGCCGCATTAGCCGAGAGGACCTGCCGCCGCAGATCCTGCGTTCGGCATCTAACGCCAAGATTGGCGCATTGGTACCCGAGTCGGGAGACAGCCTGCGCGAGCAGGTGCGCCGCTTCGAGGCATCGGTGATCAACAAAGCCATTGCCGACGCCGGCGGCGACCGTCGTACGGCGGCGCAGAAACTGGGCATTGGCCTGTCGAGCCTGTACCGCAAGCTGGAAGAATACGAGGCGTTCGGCCTGACCCAGGACAACAGCGAAGAACGAAAGGCATAACACCGCCTTCCCGTGGGGGGGAAAGCCCCACGGCAGTACCCCTCGTCACCGCTCCGCCCGTCGCGCCTTGGCATGCAAGCCAGGGTTGTTACGGTCGCGGAAGCGGTGCTTCACCACCTCCTGCCTTCGCCCGTCTCATCCAGGAGAAGGGGCTCGTTAAGAAAGTTTTCCATGGCATCGAAATTCGCCCCCTCCAGAACGACACCTTCCTGCGCGCGCTGCTGCGCCAGCCGACCGACTAC
>CBIHRW010000066.1:0-26354 GCA_966212545.1 uncultured Noviherbaspirillum sp. | reverse complement strand
GCACCTTCGATATAGTCATCGCCGCCGCCGCCATCGATCGCATCACTGGATTTGCCGCCGATCAAACGGTCATTGCCGGCGCCGCCGTTCAAGGTGTTTTTGCCATTACTGCCGATCACAAAGTCGTCTCCGCCCCCTGCATCGACCTTCAGGTTTACGGTCACGTTCTTGTTCGCATGGTTGTTGTCGGCTTTGGGGTCGGCGAACTCACGCTCGTCCCCGGAATAATGAAGACTTGATGTGCTGATGAAGTCCCTGCCCTTGCCGGTTCGGATATCGAGGTTTTCCACCTGATCGTGTTCGAATTTAGTGGTCTTCTCCTTCCTGGCCTTGTCATCCCAAATTTGTACTGTCACTGTCACATGATCGCCTCTTTGATCGATCCGGATATCATTGGACAACTGGCCACCTGCACCTCTATCGTGCTTGGCGGTCACGCGCATGGTTTTGGTCTTTTCATCGTAGGTCATTGCGGGCGCCGCAGAGGCCGGCTTGGATGCCGTCTTGGGCGCCTTCGGGCGAACTTCCCCACCCCGGCGGGCAGCAACATCGGATTCCTGGAGGGATGAACGAAAAGTATGCAAAGCGCGGAGGAAAGCCAGTGCCATTTGATGTTCCTATGGATGTTTGAATCAAGGGAGACGGCGCCAGCCGAGCGCCGAGGGTGCTGAATGGAAATATAGGCGGATAATTGCAATTCTGGCACTACCTGCATTCGTAGTTGCCGTATGGAACTGTAGCCTGTGGAAAGAAATCTTCCTACGGCCTGTTTGCATCGAATTGTTCTTTAACCGTATCAAGCATTTCCGCCGTGTCTCCATTCGCTACGACAAACTGACCGAGAGTCAATTCGTCTTCGATCTGCTTGTCTGTGCTTCTGACCATCCGTGAAATGGTGAACAGCAGCCGCACTCGCTCCACCAACGAAAAAAGGCCGCACAAGGCGTAATGCCGTTAAGTTAAGCGACGACATGCATGTTTTTGAGGCCAGAAGAAAGCGCGTGTCCCAATGAAAAAGGCCACTCCAGAATCTCTCGGAGTGGCCTTTTTGCCGCTTAACTTAACGGCATTACCGCACAAGGCGGCCTTTTTCCTGCAGCTGGCACCGCGTCAGAACGTCCCTGCTTTCTCGAACACCAGCTCGCCGTTGCGCGCCTTGACCGACACCACATCCTTCGGACCGAAGCGCCCTTCGAGAATGTACTTCGACAGCGGGTTCTCGATCTCCTGCTGGATCGCACGCTTCAGCGGACGCGCGCCATACACCGGATCGAAGCCCGCCTCCGCGATCTTCTGCAGGGCGGCGTCGGTGACCTCCAGCCGGATGTCCATCTTTGCCAGGCGGCTTTCCAGCACCTGCAGCTGGATGCGCGCAATCGAACCGATGTGTTTCTCGTCGAGGGCATGGAACACCACGATCTCGTCGATGCGGTTGACGAACTCCGGACGGAAATGCGTCTTCACCTCGGCCATCACCGCCAGTTTCACCAGTTGCGGATCGCTATCCTCCATCGACTGGATCTTGTGCGAGCCGAGGTTGGAGGTCATCACGATCACCGTGTTCTTGAAGTCCACGGTGCGCCCCTGCCCGTCGGTCATTCGGCCATCGTCCAGCACCTGCAGCAGCACGTTGAACACGTCCGGATGCGCCTTCTCGATCTCGTCGAGCAGGATCACGCTGTACGGTTTGCGACGCACCGCTTCGGTAAGGTAGCCGCCCTCTTCATAGCCGACGTAGCCGGGCGGCGCGCCGATCAGACGGGCTACCGAATGCTTCTCCATGAACTCGCTCATGTCGATGCGGATCAGCGCCTCTTCGGTGTCGAACAGGAAGGACGCCAGCGCCTTGCACAGCTCGGTCTTGCCGACGCCGGTCGGGCCGAGGAACATGAAGGAGCCGTACGGACGGTTCGGATCGGCGAGGCCCGCACGAGAACGGCGGATCGCATCCGACACCGCAACGATCGCCTCGCGCTGGCCGATCACACGTTTGTGCAATTCTTCTTCCATGTGCAGCAGCTTGTCGCGCTCGCCCTGCATCATCTTGGATACGGGAATACCGGTCGCGCGCGACACCACCTCGGCGATTTCTTCCGCGCCGACCTGGGTGCGCAGCAGCTTGCGCTCTGCCTTCTTTCCGTCGCCGCCAGCGTTTGTATCGGCCTGCTTGAGCTGCGCCTCCAGCTCCGGCAACCGGCCGTACTGCAGCTCGGACATCTTCTGCCAGTCACCCTTGCGTTTGGCTTCTTCCATCTGCAGGCGGATCTTTTCGATTTCTTCCTTGATGTGCTGGGTGCCATGCACTGCGGCCTTCTCGGCCTTCCACACTTCCTCGAGGTCGGCATAGTCGCGCTCGAGCTTGTGGATTTCGTCCTCGATCAGGCCGAGGCGCTTCTGCGAGGCTTCGTCCTTTTCCTTCTTCACCGCCTCGCGTTCGATCTTCAGCTGGATCAGGCGGCGGTCGAGCTTGTCCATCACCTCGGGCTTGGAGTCGATCTCGATCTTGATCTTGGATGCGGCTTCATCGATCAGGTCAATCGCCTTGTCAGGCAGAAAGCGGTCGGTGATGTAGCGATGCGACAGTTCCGCCGCGGCGACGATCGCCGGGTCTGTGATGTCCACGCCATGGTGCACTTCGTACTTCTCCTGCAGGCCGCGCAGGATGGCGATGGTCGCCTCCACGCTCGGCTCATCAACCAGGATTTTCTGGAAGCGGCGCTCCAGCGCGGCGTCCTTCTCGACGTACTTGCGGTATTCGTCCAGCGTGGTGGCGCCGATGCAGTGCAGTTCACCGCGCGCGAGCGCCGGCTTGAGCATGTTGCCCGCATCGATCGCACCTTCCGCCTTGCCCGCGCCGACCATCGTATGCAGCTCGTCGATAAAGACGATGGTCTGGCCTTCGTCCTGCGCGATTTCCTTCAGGACGGCCTTCAGGCGCTCTTCGAACTCGCCGCGATACTTCGCGCCGGCCAGCAAAGCCGCCATGTCGAGCGAAAGCACGCGCTTGGATTTCAGGCTGTCCGGCACTTCGCCGTTGACGATGCGTTGCGCGAGGCCTTCGACGATCGCGGTTTTGCCCACGCCGGGTTCACCGATCAGCACCGGGTTATTCTTGGAGCGGCGCTGCAGCACCTGGATCGCACGGCGGATCTCATCGTCGCGGCCGATCACCGGATCGAGCTTGCCCATCCGGGCCCGTTCGGTGAGGTCGAGGGTGAACTTCTTCAGGGCTTCACGCTGTCCCTCCGCATCTTGCGAATTCACATGCGCGCCGCCGCGTACCGCAGTAATCGCCGCCTCCAGCGCCTTGCGGGTGAGGCCGTTGTCGCGCGCCAGCTGGCCGGCGGTGGACTTGTCGTCGATCAGTGCCAGCAGCACCATTTCACTGGAAATGAACTGGTCGCCGCGCTTCTGCGCTTCCTTGTCGGCGAGATTCAGCAGTGCGACGGATTCGCGGCCAATCTGCACTTCGCCGCCGGTGCCGGAAACCTTGGGCAGGCGGTCGAGGGCCGATTTCAATGCCGCGTGCAACCCGCCGACGTTCACGCCGGCGCGCTGCAAAAGGGACTTGGCGCCGCCGTCGTCCTGATTCAACAGGGCGGTCAGGATGTGCACCGGGTCAATGTATTGGTTATCATTGCCGACTGCCAGACTCTGGGCATCGGCAAGGGCTTCTTGCAATTTTGTTGTCAGTTTGTCGAGGCGCATGACTCCCTCCGGAATTCGAGTTGTCATTTAAGTAGGGACTCGAGACCACATTTCAAGCATGAATTATTTGATTCTGGCTATCCCGGAGTCAGTTGGTAATGGAATTACATCAAATTCAAGTAACTTACCTGGCGGAAGAAGACCGCCTCCTCTGCCGAGCCTCGTTCAAGGCGGAAGACGGCGGATTGCAGGAAGTCCGCGCCTGGCTGACCCGGCGCATGGTCCGGGGCCTGTGGCCGGCAATGGTCGACGCCATGGAAAAGCAGGTGGCACTGGACAAGCCGCAGGCAGCCCACGCCAGCGGCGATGTTGTCGAAATGGAACATCATGCGAGCGTCGAAGCGATCCGTGACAGCGGCAGCTTCAACAATCCCTATCAGGACGACATCGCGGGCTTCCCGCTGGGCGAAACGCCGATCCTGGTCACCACCGCCAATTTCAACCTCGATCCGGGGCAGCCGATGCGGATGAACCTTGCGCCGTCAGACGGATACGGGTTCGAGATCGCGTTTGCGCAGCAGGTCCTGCATGGATTCTGTTCTCTATTGCGGGATGCAGTGAAAAGAGCGGACTGGGACATCGAACTGCCGCTGCCCGGTACCGAAACCGTCGGGTCCGGTTCGAGAATGCTGAATTAGGCGAGCGCCTTGTAGGTCGCAAAACCGGCGACGCAAAGCGCCACCGAGCCGACCAGATGCAACGCGGAATGCCCGAGCGCCCAGAGATAATCGCCGCGCTGCAGGAGCAGCATCGATTCCGCGGAAAAGGTGGAAAAGGTGGTCAGCCCGCCAAGGAAGCCGGTCACGACGAACAGCCGCCACTCGGGCGAGAGTTCGGGCAGCGCGGAGAAGAAGGCAACCGCAATGCCGATCAGATAACCGCCGCCGAGATTGGCAAGAACCGTCCCCAAAGGTACCTGGGGATGCATCGCGTTGAGCAGGATGCCCAGCCCCCAGCGCAACCATGCGCCCAGGGAAGCTCCCACCCCGACCGCCAGCCAGCTCATGCCGGCTTGCCGGAATTGGAAGACTGGATTCCCCACTTCGCCAGCGCCTCGTCGTCCGTCACACGCGCGTCCACCCAGCGGGTGCCCTGCGGCGTGACTTCCTTCTTCCAGAACGGCGCCTGGGTCTTCAGGTAATCCATGATGAATTCGCAGGCCGCAAACGCCTCGCCGCGATGCCTGGACGTAACCGCCACGAGCACGATCTGGTCGAGCGGTTTCAGCGGGCCAACGCGGTGGATGACCAGCGCATCGATGATGGACCAGCGCGACCGGGCCAGCGCGACGATATCCTCCAGCGCCTTTTCGGTCATGCCGGGATAATGCTCCAGCTCCATCTCGCTGACGCCGGCGCCTTCGTTCATGTCGCGCACGGTGCCGACAAAGGCGACCACCGCGCCGACCTGCGCCTGCCCCGCGCGCAAGGCAGCGACCTCCTGGCCGAGGTCAAAATCCTGGGTCTGGACACGAATTGCCATGGCTTGCCTAGCCGCCGGTTACGGGGGGGAAGAATGCCACTTCACAGCCTTCGCTGATGCGCGTGCCGGAATCAGTCATCTGCTGGTTGCAGGCCATGCGCAGCGCACGCCCTTCGGACAGCGCCTCTGCCCATGCGCCGCCCCGCTCGCGCAGGAAGGCGCGCACATCACCTACCGTCGCGACATCATCGGGCAGGCTCACGTTTTCCTGGCTGGTGCCGACAGCCTCGCGCACACTGGCAAAGAAGCGGAGTTGGATTTGCATGTTCAGTAAAGCAGTTCGCTGAATGGAATGAATCGTACTGCGTCGCCCTGCGCGATCACGTTGCCTGGCGGATTGTCGATCAGGCCGTCACCCCATATCGTCGAGGTCAGCACAGCCGACCCCTGGTTGCCGAACAGGTCGAGGCCGCCGGCCGGATTGATGCGTGCGCGCAAGAATTCGTTGCGGCGGTCGCTCTTGGGCAGGGAAAAATCGGCGCGCATGGCGAACGCCTTCGGCGCGATGTCGGCCACGCCTTGCAGGCGCAGGATGAAGGGACGCACAAACAGCAGGAAGGTCACGAAACTGGACACCGGATTGCCGGGCAGTCCCATGAAGAACGCGCTCGGCGCACCGTCGCGGATGATCTCGCCGAAGGCCAGCGGCTTGCCGGGCTTGATGGCGATCTGCCACATGTTCAAACGCCCTTCCGCTTCGACCGCCGGCTTGATGTAGTCCTCTTCGCCGACGGATACGCCGCCGGAGGTGATGATCAGGTCGTGCCCCTCCGCCGCCTTGCGCAGCGTCTCGCGCGTGGCCTCCAGCGAATCGGGCACGATGCCGTAGTCGGTAATCTCGCAGCCGAGGTTTTCAAGCAGGCCGCGCAGCGTGAATCGATTGGAGTTGTAGATGGCACCGGGCTTGAGCGGCTCGCCGGGCATGGCCAGTTCATCTCCGGTGAAGAACACCGCAACGCGTGGCCGGCGAACGACCGGCAATGTCGCCAATCCCACCGAAGCCGCCATGCCGAGTTCCTGCGCACGCAAGCGAGTGCCGCGGAAGAGTACGATCCCGCCAGCCCTGACGTCCTCGCCCATGCGGCGGATCCATTCGCCCGCCTGCGGTGCATGCCGGACCAACACGGAATCGCCCTGCACTTCGCACTGCTCCTGCATGACGACGGCGTCGGCGCCTTCCGGGATCATCGCCCCCGTAAAGATTCGGGCCGCCGTGCCGGGCTGGAGCGGCTGGCCGACATGGCCAGCGGGGATGCGCTGCGATACCGGCAGCAAGGCGCTACCGCTGGCGCAATCGGCTGCGCGCACGGCATACCCGTCCATCTGGGTATTGTCCATCGGCGGGACATTGAGCTGCGACGCCCGGTCGGCCGCGAGGATGCGACCATTTGCCTCGAGCGTCGGCAGCGTTTCCGTTTCCGCAATCGGCCGGACCGCCGCGAGAAGGATATGGAGCGCTTCAGGAGCGCTCAGCATGGGATTCTTTTCAGTCATGCCGCCCTGGCCTCGGATGAGATGCGGATTACAAACCTGTGTGCTTCGCGATGAATGCCTTCATCTTCTCGACGTCGGCTGGCATCACCTCGAAACGCTGCGGCAGAGCCTCGATATTCTCGAAACCTGCCGGGCGCTCGGCGTCGCGGCCCAGCGCTTCGCGGATTGTCTCATTGAACTTCGCCGGCAAGGCGGTCTCCAGCACGATCATCGGTATGCCCGGCGTCAAATGCTCGCGCGCGACCTTCACGCCGTCCGCGGTATGGGTATCGATGGTCACATCGTACTTTGCATGTATGTCGCGGATGGTGGCGACGCGGTCTGCATGCACCGACTTGCCGGATACGAAGCCGTACTGCGCCACCGTCTTGAATTCGTCGCCGTCGCTGCCCGGCTTGCCCGACAGGTCGAAGCCGCCATGCGTCTCGACCTTCTTGAACAGGGCGCGCACGCGTTCGGCATCGCGGCCCAGCAGGTCGTACACGAAGCGCTCGAAGTTGGACGCCTTGCTGATGTCCATGCTCGGGCTGGTGGTGTGATGGGTCTCGGCCGACTTGCGTACGCGATACACCCCGGTACGGAAGAACTCATCCAGAACATCGTTCTCGTTGGTTGCCACCACCAGCTTGTCGATCGGAAGACCCATCATGCGCGCGATATGACCGGCGCAAATGTTTCCAAAGTTGCCTGACGGAACGGTAAACGATACTTTCTGGTCGTTGCTGGTGGTCGCGCTCAGATAGCCGCGGAAGTAGTACACCACCTGCGCCACAACCCGCGCCCAGTTGATGGAGTTGACGGTGCCGATCTTCTGGCGCGCCTTGAAGTCGAGATCATTCGACACCGCCTTGACCATGTCCTGGCAATCATCGAACACGCCTTCGACGGCGATGTTGAAAATGTTGGGATCCTGCAGGCTGAACATTTGCGCGGTCTGAAACGCGCTCATCTTCTTGTGCGGCGACAGCATGAACACGCGGATGCCCTTCTTGCCGCGCATCGCGTACTCAGCCGCACTGCCGGTATCGCCGGAGGTCGCGCCAAAGATGTTCAGCTCAGCGTGCTGCTTGGCCAGTGCACATTCAAACAGATTGCCGAGCAGTTGCATCGCCATGTCCTTGAAGGCCAGAGTCGGGCCGTTGGACAGTGCCTGCAGCACAAGCTTGGTGCCGTTCGCCTCTTCCAGCACGCGCAGGGGCGTGATCTGCGACGCGGCCTCGCCGGCGCGCGCATTGCGGTATACGTCTGCCGTGTAGGTCTTGTGCGCCAGCGCCTTCAGGTCCGCTTCCGGAATGTCGGTCGCGAATTTTTTCAACACTTCCACCGCGAGGTCGGCATAGGACAGCTTGCGCCAGGCCTCCAGTTCTGCGTCGCTGACTTTCGGATACTCGATCGGCAGGTACAGGCCGCCATCGGGCGCGAGCCCGCCGAGGAGAATTTGGGAGAACGTTTGCGCCGGGGACTGCCCGCGTGTGGAGACGTATTGCATAAATTCTTGAAAATTTATTAATGAGATGGCAGGCAGCCCTTCCCTGCAAGGCAAAGGGGCCCTTCAGCCGGACCCTGCATTATAACTGCCACCCCGCCTCCAGACGGCATTTTGCTCAGGCAGCGTGGTGCAGCTTACATTGCTCCGGGCGGATATTGGCCAGCATGTCATCGACCAGCCCGTCCAGGCCGATTTTCGCCTTCCAGCCCCAGTCGGCGCGAGCGTAGGTATCGTCCAGGCTGTGCGGCCAGGTATCGGCGATCGCTTGACGATGGTCGGGTCGGTAGCGGATGTCGAATTTCGGCAAACGCTTGTGAATGGCATCGGCCAGTTCGCGCGGGCTGAAGCTGAGACCGGCCACGTTGTAGGCAGAACGGATGCGCATCTGTTCAGCCGGCGCATCCATCAGTTCGATCGTTGCGCGGATGGCATCAGGCATGTAGATCATCGGCAGCGTCGTTTCCGGCCCGAGATAACAGTCATAGGCTTCGCCCCGTGCCGCCGCATGGAAGATCGCGATGGCGTAATCGGTCGTGCCGCCGCCGGGTGGCGACTTGTGGCTGATGATGCCCGGATAGCGGATGCTGCGGACATCGACGCCGAACTTGCTGAAATAGTATTCGCACAGCCGCTCGCCGGCCTGCTTGCTGATGCCGTAGATGGTGGTTGGATCCATCACCGCCAGCTGCGGCGTGTCGACGGCCGGCGTATGCGGGCCGAATGCAGCAATCGACGAGGGCCAGAACACCTTCAGCGGTTTTCCCGCCTGCCCCCGCTCGCGTGCCAGTTCGAGAATATTCAGCAGGCCGTTCATATTCAGCGTCCAGGCCTTCAGCGGCGCCTGTTCGCCCGTCACCGACAGCAACGCCGCCAATTGGTACACCTGCGTAATGGCGTACTGCTCGACCACTTGGGCGATCCGATTGGTATCGAGGACGTCAATCGTCTCGTACGGTGTCGCGCCGAACAGGCTCTGCGAGCCGATATCCGAAGCGACGACACTGCCGGGGCCGAACCGCGCGGCCAGTGCCTCAACCAGCTCGCTGCCGATCTGGCCGTTCGCGCCTATTACCAGAATACGTTCCATCGTTCCGCTCCTTCAATTTTTCAAAAGACCGAGTTCCTGGCCGGCCTGCCTGAACGCCGCCAGCGCACGGTCGAGCTGCTCCGTCGTATGCGCGGCCGACAACTGCACGCGCACCCGCGCCTGCCCGATCGGGACGACCGGATAAAAGAATCCGGTCACCAGCACACCGAGTTCGTACAGCCGCTGTGCAAATTTCTGCGCCAGCGGCGCATCGAACAACATCACCGGCACGACCGGGTGCGTGCCCGGCTTGATGGTGAAACCCATTTCGGAGATCCCATGGCGGAAGTACGATGTGTTTGCGTGCAGACGATCGCGCAGTTCCGTCGAGGACGACAGCCGCTGCAGCACGGACAGGGAAGCGCCTGCAATGGAGGGCGCCAGGGAATTCGAGAACAGATAGGGCCGCGACTTTTGCCGCAGCGTCTGGATGACCTCCTTGCGGGCAGCCGTGAAGCCGCCCATCGCGCCGCCCAGCGCCTTGCCCAGCGTACCGGTAATGATGTCGATGCGCCCCATCACGTTATGGTGCTCATGACTGCCGCGCCCGGTCTTGCCCATGAAGCCGCTGGCGTGACATTCGTCGATCATTACGAGTGCGCCGTACTTGTCGGCCAGGTCACAGATCTTGTCGAGTTGCGCGATGGTGCCGTCCATTGAAAACACGCCGTCGGTCACGATCAGCTTGTGGCGCTTGCCGGCGGCTGCCTGCAGTTGCACTTCCAGGTCCGCCATATCGTTATGCTGATACCGGTATCGTGCTGCCTTGCACAGGCGAATGCCGTCGATGATGGAGGCGTGGTTGAGCGCATCGGAAATGATGGCGTCGCTCTCGTCGAACAGCGGTTCGAAGACGCCGCCGTTGGCGTCGAAGGCGGCCGCGTAGAGAATCGTGTCCTCCATGCCGAGAAATTCGGACAAGGCGCGCTCGAGTTGCTTGTGCACGGTTTGCGTGCCGCATATGAAGCGCACCGACGAAAGGCCGTAGCCGTACTTTTCGGTCGCCTCGATTGCCGCACGCACTGTCGCCTCGTCGCCGGACAGACCGAGATAGTTGTTGGCGCAAAGATTGATCAGCTTGCGGCCGTCATCGCACACAACCTCCGCGCCCTGGCGCGACGCAATGACGCGTTCCGGCTTGTACAGCCCTTGTTCCCGCAACCCGGCCAGATTGCCCTCCAGTCCGGCATAAAAACTTTCCCGTGCGCTTCTCTCTCCCATCACCCTTCTCCCGGCTTGTTGGCTCAAACCCGGCTCGCCTACGCCGGGCACGTACCCTTATCCACTGGCATCTGCTACGATGCAATTTCAATACAATCCAGCTAATTCAATATTTAGAACAAAAGTTCAATATATTGAATATTAAGCACATCCATTGAACTTTGCAAGCATCCCTTATGAAAAAGCTCAGTCCGCCAAGTTCCCCGCCGGAAGTCGGCGCCACCCTACAAAAACTGCGCCTCAAGCGCGGATTGACGCTGGATGACCTGTCACGGGCGGCCGGGGTGTCGAAATCCATGCTGTCGCAGATCGAGCGGGAAAAGGCCAACCCGACGATTGCTGTAGCTTGGCGTCTCGCCAACGCGCTTGGTGTAGGCATTGAGGAACTCTTGTCCAGCGAAAAACCGGAGCCGGAACCGATCCACGTGCTGGAACCGCATGAGACCCCCACGCTGCCCGGCTCGCATGCCGGCTATGTGCTGCGCATCCTTGGCCCGATGGAATTGGCCGGAAAGTACGAGTGGTATGAACTCACCTTATCCCCGGAAGGCGCGCTGGTATCCAATCCGCATGACCCCGGAACGACGGAATACTTGACGCTCCTGCATGGGACGGTGGAAGTGGAGGTGGCTGGTGTCACGAAGAAGCTGAAGGCTGGCGGCACCGCGCGTTACCAGGCCGACCGCGGCCATGCGATCCGCAACATCGGCAAGACGGAAGCAAGAGCTCTACTGGTAGTGACGCATCGGTAGTCATAACGAGCAAGCAGAAAAAGCAAACGGCCCGAAGACTTACATCTTCGGGCCGTTTGCTTGTTGCCTGTCGCCCGCAGCATCTGCGGGCCGGTTCGTTAGCTCAACTGTTCCAGACGAATCTTGGTAACTTCACCGACGACGGTAGACAGCGCCTCGATCTTGGCGATCGCGGAGACGATGTTCTTCTCCTGCGTCTGGTGCGTCAGCATGATGATGTCGGTGCGGGTTTCACCTTCATCCGGCTCCTTCTGCAGCATGGCGTCGATGGAGATCGACGAATCCGCGAGAATTCGGGTGACATCGGCCAGTACGCCCGGCTGGTCGGAAACACGCATGCGCAGGTAGTAGCTCGTCGTCACCTCCGACATCGGCAGGATCGGCGTATCGACCATTGCGTTCGGCTGAAACGCGAGGTGCGGCACGCGGTGTTCCGGATCGGCAGTGGCCAGGCGGGTGATATCGACGAGGTCGGCAATGACCGCAGATGCAGTCGGTTCGGAACCTGCGCCCTTGCCGTAGTACAGCGTTGCGCCGACTGCATCGCCCTGCACCAGCACCGCATTCATCGCGCCTTCGACATTGGCAATCAGGCGCTTGGCCGGGATCAGGGTCGGGTGTACGCGCAGTTCAATGCCCGCAGTACCGTTGACCTGCGTGCGCTTGGCGATACCCAACAGCTTGATGCGATAACCAAGCTGTTCCGCATAGCGGATGTCGGTTGCCTGCAGCTTGGTGATGCCTTCCACATGCGCCTTGTCGAACTGCACCGGAACGCCGAATGCGATTGCCGACATGATGGTCGCCTTGTGCGCGGCGTCAACGCCTTCGATATCGAAGGTCGGATCGGCCTCCGCGTAACCCAGGCGCTGCGCTTCTTTGAGCACGACGTTGAAGTCGAGCCCCTTGTCGCGCATCTCGGACAGGATGAAGTTAGTGGTGCCGTTGATGATGCCGGCGATCCACTGGATGCGGTTCGCGGTCAGCCCTTCGCGCAGCGCTTTGATGATGGGGATGCCGCCGGCAACTGCCGCTTCGAACGCAACCATCACGCCCTTGTCCTGTGCCGCCTTGAAAATCTCGTTGCCGTGCGTTGCCAGTAGGGCCTTGTTCGCGGTGACCACGTGTTTGCCGTTGGCGATCGCTTTCATCACCAATTCCTTGGCGATACCGTAACCGCCGATCAGCTCAATGACGATATCAATCTCGGGATTGTCCACCACCAGGTTGGCATCGCTGACGATTTCGCATTCGCCGTTGGTCAGCTCCTTGGCGCGCGCGGTGTTGAGGTCAGCCACCATCGTAATTTCGATTCGACGGCCTGCACGACGCGTAATCTCTTCTTGGTTACGCTTCAGAACGTTGAATGTGCCGGCCCCGACGGTACCGATGCCTAACAAGCCTACTTTGATGGGTTTCATAGTCTTAAAAAAAATATTGCTGCGGGAGTCCGGCAAATGCCGGAACAGGTTCTTACATCAGGTTTGAAACTTTACGCGGCCGCGTGCCGCTTGCGGTATCCCTCGAGGAAACGCGCAATCCGCCCGACCGCCTCGGTCAGATCGTCCGAATTCGGCAGGAACACGACGCGGAAATGGTCTGGTGCGATCCAGTTGAAGCCCGTGCCCTGCACGATCAGAACCTTTTCTTCCGCCAGCAATTCGTATGCGAATTGCTGGTCGTCCTTGATCGGATATACCTTCGGATCGAGCTTCGGGAACATGTACAGCGCCGACTTCGGTTTCACGCAAGTCACGCCTGGAATATCCGTGAGTAGCTTGTGCGCGAGGTCGCGCTGCTTGAGCAGGCGTCCGCCGGGGCCAACGAGGTCATTGATGCTCTGGTGGCCGCCGAGCGCAGTCTGGATCGCAAACTGCCCGGGCGCATTGGCGCAAAGGCGCATCGATGCCAGCATGTTCAGGCCCTCGATGTAATCCTTGGCCGGCTTCTTGTCGCCGGACACCACCATCCAGCCAGAGCGGTAGCCGCAGGAGCGATAGTTCTTCGACAGGCCGTTCAGCGTGATGAACAGCACGTCGTCAGCGAGCGAAGCGATCGAAGTATGCGTTTCGCCGTCGTACAAGGTCTTGTCGTAGATTTCGTCGGCAAAGACGATCAGTTGATGCTGACGAGCAACTTCCACAATCTGCTGCAGGACCTCAACCGGGTACAGCGCGCCGGTCGGGTTATTCGGATTGATGACGACAATCGCCTTGGTGTTCGGCGTGATCTTTTTCTTGATGTCATCGACGTCCGGCAACCAACCGGACTCTTCATCGCACACATAATGAACAGGCTTGCCGCCAGACAAGCTGACCGCTGCAGTCCACAGCGGGTAATCGGGCGCGGGCACTAGCACCTCGTCGCCGGTATTCAGCAGCGCATTCATGCCCATCACGATCAGCTCGGACGCACCATTGCCGATATAGATGTCGTCGATGGTCACGCCGGCAATGTTCTTTTCCTGCGTGTAATGCATGATCGCCTTGCGCGGCGCGAACATGCCCTTGGAATCGGTATAGCCGGCCGCATTTGGCAGGTTGATGATCATGTCGTGCACGATCTCGTCCGGCGCGTCGAAGCCGAACACGGCGAGGTTGCCGATGTTCAGCTTGATGATCTTGTGGCCCTCTTCCTCCATCTGCCGGGCTTTGTCCAGCACGGGGCCGCGGATGTCATAGCAAACGTCTGCCAGTTTCTTGGATTTCTGAATCGGTCGCACTGAAGCAATCCCTTGAAGTAAAAGCAAAAGTTGGGATGCAATGGTGCACCGCCAAAAATACCCATTTTGCCCAAAGCAAGTCCTTTTATCAATGTACAGCGGGATGTTTTAGCATGGAAAACGCTACAATGCCCCATCTTTTTCCTCTAATTGTCGGAAATTCACGCGCATTCGCGTGTCTACTGCCTCATGAAGCTCCACACCACCTCCACACAGCATTACCAGACAGTCACGGCCTATGACGAAACGGGGGTCGAGATCAATGCCGTGCGTTTTTCGCACAGCCTGATCGTGCTGCCCGAAGTCGCACCAGTCGCATGGCCTCCGGAATCCTTTGATGACCTCAGTGCAGACCACTTCGCACAAATCGACGCCCTCTCGCCGGACGTGGTCATCCTGGGTACCGGAGCAAAACAGCGCTTCGTGCATCCGCGACTGACGAGTGCGCTCACCGCGCGCCGTATCGGCGTTGAATGCATGGACAGCCAGGCCGCATGCCGTACCTACAACATCCTGATGGGCGAAGGCCGCAAGGTTGTTCTCGCTCTCATTTTTGAAGGCCGGTAGCGGTAAGCTTGAAGGTTCGCAAACAATCCCCATCTTTCCCACTGGCTGCCGTGCCGAAGGATGCATGCAGCATGCAAGGTTTCCAATGGGATGAACATTCGCTAACATCCCGATTGCGCCCCGTACTCCGGGGACGAAACAACAACAACTGCGCCACAAGCGACAACACACATGGACCAGGAGAAGAGCGTGGCTGAAAGCCCATCCGCATTGAATTTGATCGTTCCGGAGTTTTCCGCAGCGATGACCGGCAACCAGACTTTCCGGTTGTCCGACTACAAGGGAAAGAACGTCGTCCTGTACTTCTACCCCAAGGACAACACCCCGGGTTGCACCACCGAAGGCATGCAGTTCCGCGACCTGCATCCGCAGTTCCGGGAGGCGAACACTGAAATCTTCGGCATCAGCCGCGACAGCATCCGCTCCCACGAAGGGTTCAAATCCAAACTGGGCATGACCTTCGAACTGATCTCGGATCCGGATGAAACGCTGTGCATTATGTTCAATGTCATGAAGATGAAAAATATGTATGGCAAGCAGGTGCGCGGTGTTGAACGAAGCACATTTGTGATTGACGGCAGCGGGAAATTGGTGAAAGAATGGCGTGGAGTAAAGGTGCCTGGGCACGTAGATGAAGTGCTCGAGTTTGTGAAGGCTCTTGCGTAACACGCTGAACCCATTGAATCTAAAAGAATTTCTTTTCCGAAGGCCGTTTGTGGAAGAGGCACCGCGCCTCCCCCTCAAACGGCCTTTTTGCTTTTGCAATTCCATCTCCCTCCCCGTTGTCCAACCTTCCACCCTCTGTTTGTCCCCTGCGCGTAGTCCATTCACCACATTTCTAGATTGAGGTACTGATGCCACTGCCTAAATTGCCGACCAAGCCAGCAACATTGCTCTCAACCCAAGACTATCCGAAGGTAGAGAAAGGAAAACCGGCAAAACCTGTGATGACGCTCGTAGAGACCACCGCACCCGCGATTGAAAAAGCACCACAGGCACGTGCAAAGACCGAGAAACCAGCACCGGCCAAACGCACTTCCAGAGTCAAGGAAGTCGACACCCTGATCAAGTCGAGCGCCAGCCGCATCGGCGACAAGATGGGCGTGACGAAGATGTTCGTGCTGGATACGAACGTGCTCATGCACGACCCGACTTCGCTGTTCCGCTTCGACGAACACGATGTCTACCTGCCGATGATGACGCTAGAGGAATTGGACAACCACAAGAAGGGCATGTCCGAAGTGGCACGCAATGCGCGCCAGGTATCGCGCTCCCTCGATGCGCTGGTCGCCGGCGTGGAAGAGCACGCGATCGAGGAAGGCATTCCGCTATCGAAGCTCGGCAACAAGGACGCGAAGGGCCGCCTGTTCTTCCAGACCAGGCTGCAGATCGGCGAACTGCCGGAAGGCCTCCCGATCGGCAAGGCCGACAACCAGATCCTCGGCGTCGTCCGCGCACTGGAAACGCAGTATCCCGGCCGCCCGATCGTGCTGGTGTCCAAGGACATCAACATGCGCATCAAGGCCCGCGCGCTGGGCCTGCCGGCCGAAGAGTATTTCAACGACCATGTGCTGGAAGACACCGACCTGCTCTACTCCGGCATCCTGCAGCTCCAGGACGATTTCTGGAACAAGCATGCCAAGGGCATGGAGTCGTGGCAGGAGAACAAGCACGGCACCGGCTATACCTTCTATCGCCTGACCGGCCCGATGGTGCCCAGTTTCCTCGTCAACCAGTTCGTCTTCATGGAACCGCGCAGCGGCGAAGCGCCGTTCTACGGACAGGTCAAGGAGATCAACGGCAAGACGGCGGTGATCCAGACGCTGCGCGACTACACCCACGGCAAGAACAGCGTCTGGGGTATAACCGCACGCAACCGCGAACAGAACTTCGCGCTCAACCTGCTGATGAATCCGGAATGCGATTTCGTCACGCTGCTCGGCCAGGCGGGTACCGGCAAGACGCTACTGGCGCTCGCAGCCGGTCTGGCGCAGGTCCTGGAGACGAAGCTCTACAACGAGATCATCGTCACTCGTGTGACCGTTCCGGTGGGCGAAGATATCGGCTTCCTGCCCGGTACCGAGGAAGAAAAGATGTCGCCGTGGATGGGGGCCTTCGACGACAACCTCGAAGTGCTGAACAAGTCGGACAGTGATGCCGGCGAATGGGGCCGCGCGGCGACGCAGGACCTGATCCGCTCTCGCATCAAGATCAAGTCGCTCAACTTCATGCGCGGCCGCACCTTCGTGAACAAGTTCCTCATCATCGACGAGGCGCAGAACCTGACGCCGAAGCAGATGAAGACCCTGGTCACCCGCGCCGGCCCTGGCACGAAGATCATCTGCCTCGGCAACATTGCCCAGATCGACACGCCTTACCTGACGGAAGGTTCGAGCGGTCTGACCTATGTGGTCGACCGATTCAAGGGCTGGAACCACAGCGGTCATGTCACCCTTGCGCGCGGCGAACGTTCCCGCCTTGCAGACCACGCCAGCGACGTCCTCTGACCAACTCGGCCCCAACAAAAAAGCCAGGCATCGCCTGGCTTTTTTGTTATTTCCGTCGCCTGATTACAGGATTTTCGTCCCAACCCACCATGCGATGGCGGCAACAAACGCCGACGCGGGGATCGTGAAGATCCACGCCCACACGATGTTGCCGGCAACTCCCCAGCGAACTGCGGACATCTTCCTTGCCGAGCCAACTCCGACAATAGCGCCGGTGATCGTATGTGTCGTCGAAACCGGAATGCCAAGACCTGTCGCAAGGAACAATGTGATCGCGCCACCGGTTTCTGCGCAGAACCCGCCAACCGGCTTCAGCTTCGTGATCTTCTGCCCCATGGTCTTGACGATGCGCCAACCGCCGAACAGGGTACCCAAGCCGATCGCCGCATAGCAGCTGATAATCACCCAGGAAGGCAATGGATCCTTGGCAGTCGAATAACCTGCGGCAATCAGCAACATCCAGATGATGCCCATGGTTTTCTGTGCATCGTTGCCGCCATGGCCCAGGCTGTAGAGCGAAGCCGAGACGAGCTGCATGCGGCGGAACCATTTGTCGACGCGCCGTGGCGTCGAACGCACAAACAGCCACGACACGATGACCATCAGGATCGAGCCGAAGACGAAACCGAGCAGCGGCGACAGCAGGATGAAGGAAATGGTCTTGATGAGACCGCTGGAGATCAGCGCGCCGGTCCCGGCCTTTGCGACAGCTGCGCCCACTAGACCGCCGATCAGTGCATGCGAGGACGACGACGGAATGCCGTAATACCAGGTCAGCACGTTCCAGAAGATCGCCCCGACCAGGGCCCCGAACACTACATAATGGTCCACGACAACCGGTTCGATTGTCCCTTTGCCGACGGTACTTGCGACCTTCAGCTGGAAGAAGAAAATCGCAACCACGTTAAAGAATGCCGCCATCGCGACCGCATGCTGCGGCTTCAATACACCTGTGGACACGACGGTCGCAATGGCATTCGCGGCGTCGTGGAAGCCGTTCATGAAGTCGAACGCCAGCGCCAGCACGATCAGGAAGGCGAGAGTGTAGATACTGATTTCAAGGGTTTGCATGAGTTCTTGTTCTGATCCGTTCGAAATGCCTACTCCGCTCGTTGAAACCTCCCCGCGGGGCGCGGCACTCGAGATTGAGCTTTCGACAATATCCGGTTATGCGAAACCGAATCTGCCGGGCTTGGGTGCCGGTCGCTCAGGCATTTTCGACAATGATGCCCTCGATGATATTGGCGACATCCTCGCAGCGGTCGGTGACCGTCTCCAGGATTTCGTAGATTGCCTTCAGCTTGATCAGATTGCGAACGTCCGGCTCGTCGCGGAACAGCTTGGACATCGCGGCCCGCATCACATGGTCGGCGTCCGACTCCAAGCGATCGATTTCTTCGCAAAGGGCCAGGATCTGGCTCGAGTTGTCCATGCTGTGCAGCAGACCGACCGCAGTCTTGACCTTTTCCGTACAGGTCAGGCAGAGCTCGGCCAAGCGCTTTGCCTCCGGTGTCACGGCCTTGATGTCGTACAGGGAAATCGTTTGTCCCGCATCCTCCAGCAGGTCCAGGATGTCGTCCATCCTGGTGATCAGCTTGTGGATGTCATCGCGGTCGAGCGGTGTGATGAAGGTCTTGTGCAACATGTCGAGGGTTTCGTAGGTAACCTTGTCCGCCTGCTTTTCGATGCTTTCGATCGCATGCACACGATTTTCCAGGTCGTCGAAATTGGTCATCAAGGCGACCATTTCCTTCGCACCCTTGACGCACAGCTCACCGTGTTGCACGAACAGGTCAAAGAATTTACCCTCGTTGGGCATCAATCGTCCAAACATATTTGCACTCTCTTAAAGTTGAAGCGTTAATCCGTTATTCGTTTGCACGTCAACCGCATGCCGCCCACATGGGGCGGCACAATGAGCGGTGTTACTCGTTGTCGAAGATCGCGTTGCCGCCGGTGTAATTGTCGAACTTCGTATACTCACCCAAGAAGGTCAGGCGCACCGTACCGATCGGGCCATTACGCTGCTTGCCGATAATGATTTCGGCGGTGCCCTTGTCGGGAGAATCCGGGTTGTACACTTGGTCGCGGTAAATGAACAGGATCACGTCGGCATCCTGTTCGATAGCGCCGGATTCGCGCAAATCGGACATCACGGGACGCTTGTTGGGACGCTGTTCGAGCGAGCGGTTCAACTGCGACAATGCAATCACCGGACAATGCAGTTCCTTCGCAATCCCCTTGAGGCTTCGTGAAATTTCGGAAATTTCGGTCGCTCGGTTTTCACCACCGCCGCCATTGCCGGACATGAGCTGCAAATAGTCGACGATGATCAGGCCGAGCCGGCCGCACTGCCTTGCCAGTCGCCGGGCTCGTGCGCGCAATTCGATCGGGCTCAACGCCGGCGTCTCGTCGATGTACAGCTGGGCCTCATTCATTTTCTGGATCGCGTGTGTCAGGCGCGGCCAGTCTTCGTCATTCAGCTTGCCGACACGCAGGCGGCTCTGGTCGAGACGGCCGACGGAACCCAGCATACGCATTGCCAGCTGCGCGCCGCCCATTTCCATGGAAAACACAGCGACGGGAAGGCCGCTGTCGATGGCGACGTTTTCACCGATATTGAGCGAAAACGCGGTCTTGCCCATCGACGGACGTCCGGCGACGACGATCATATCGCCTGGCTGCAGGCCGGAAGTCATGCGGTCGAGGTCGATGAACCCCGTCGGCACGCCGGTAATGTCGTTCTGGTTGTCGCGGTTATAAAGTTCGTCGATGCGCTCGACGACTTGCGTCAACAGGGGCTGGATCGCCATCCAGCCTTGGGCGCCGCGGGCTCCCTCTTCTGCGATCGCGAAGATCTTCGATTCAGCCTCGTCGAGCAGCTGCTTGACTTCCTTGCCCTGCGGACTGAAGGCCTGGCTGGAAATTTCGTCGGATACGGTGATCAGCTTGCGCAGGACGCCGCGTTCGCGGACGATCTCGCCGTAGCGGCGGATGTTGGCGGCAGACGGCGTGTTTTGCGCAAGTGCATTCAGGTAGGTGAGGCCGCCGGCCTCTTCCGCCTTGCCGGTCGTAGTCATCGCCTCGTAGACGGTAATCACGTCAGCCGGCTTGGAACTGTTGATCAGCTTGACGATGTGCTGAAAGATGATGCGATGGTCGTACCGGTAGAAATCATCTTCGCGGATGAAGTCGGCGATGCGGTCCCAAGCTGCGTTATCCAGCAGCAAACCGCCTAGAACGGATTGCTCCGCTTCAATGGAATGCGGTGGGACGCGGAGTGCATCGATTTGAGGATCGGAAGCACGATTATCACGGTTATCGCGGCTATCGCGGTTGTCACGGCTATTCATGGCGCGCATTATACCCGGTTAAGCGACCGCTTTTCAGAGCGTATCTCTACCGAATCCGCTTTATTTTTCCTCAAAAGGAATGCAGATTCGACGCCCTTGAAATACCAACAAAAAAGGCCGGGATACCCGGCCTTTTTGATGACAGCACTCCGCCGATCAGGCTTGCTCGCCCAACACGGAAACAGTGACGTCGACGACAACATCGGTGTGCAGCGCAACGGAGATGGTATGGTCACCAACCGTTTTCAGTGGACCTTGCGGCATGCGGATCTGCGCCTTTTCGACGGCGAAGCCTTGCTTGGTTACGGCTTCCGCGATGTCGGCATTAGTAACGGAACCGAACAGACGGCCGTCCACGCCAGCCTTCTGGGCGATCTGGACTGTCATGCCGTTCAGCTTCTCACCTTGAGCCTGTGCGGCTGCCAGCTTCTCGGCTGCTGCCTTTTCCAGTTCGGTGCGCTTGGCTTCGAACTCTGCCACGGCGGTTTCGGTTGCGCGGCGAGCCTTGCGTTGCGGAATCAGGAAGTTACGTGCGTAACCGTCCTTGACCTTGACTACGTCGCCCAAGTTGCCCAGGTTGACGACTTTTTCCAACAGAATGACTTGCATGTTTTTCTCCTATTCTTCCGTCGTCAGTTACGCGTTGTGCAGATCGGTGTACGGCAGCAACGCGAGGTAACGCGCGCGCTTGATCGCGGTGTCAACCTGACGCTGGTAGTGCGCCTTGGTGCCGGTCAGGCGCGCCGGCATGATCTTGCCGTTTTCCTGGACGAAGTCCTTCAGGGTGTCGACGTCCTTGTAGTCGACTTGCTCAACGCCGGCGGCGGTGAAGCGGCAGAATTTTTTGCGCTTGAACAGCGGGTTCTGCTGCTGGCGCTTTTGCTTGAGTTTGCTCTTGTCGAATTTTTTACCGAATGCCATGTTTGGCTCCTGTATCTAGGTATCTGGTGTGATTGACTCGAAATCCGTAACGTGGAACACGAGGCTTTTGCTGTTGCGGTTCTTGCGCGCAAGGAATCCCGTGAACAGAAACATTTCCCCCAATGCCGCCTGGTTGAATTTTCCGGAAATCTCGCCTGCGGCAATCGCAGCGATTTCCATGTCAACTTGGCGGGGGGTGTTTGCTTCTACCTGCTCCGAACTGTGCTGCAGTTTTGCGGACACGATCGGGATGCCTGCCGGGGTGTAGCGCAATACGTCGCGCTCGGCAATTGCAGCAATCAGGCGAAGCTGGTTCACGCTCCTGGGCTGCCGCAATTACGCAGCGGATGCCTCTGCACGTTGCGACTTAACGGCGTCTTCCTTCTGGACAGCCTTCATCATCGGCGACGGAGTGGTCTCGGCCTTCTTCATCTTGACGGTGAGGTGACGCAGGACGGCGTCGTTGAACTTGAAACCGGTTTCGAGTTCAGCCAGGGTTTCGTTGTCGCACTCGATGTTCATGCAAACATAGTGTGCCTTGGCCAGCTTCTGGATCATGTAAGCCAGTTGGCGACGGCCCCAATCTTCGACACGGTGGACCTTGCCGTTGCGGGCGGTCACGATGCCCTTGTAGCGCTCGATCATGGCGGGCACTTGCTCGCTCTGATCCGGATGGACGATAAATACGATTTCGTAATGACGCATGAATTCTCCTTTTGGACGGATTAAAAAATCGCCCACCCCGGCGTCAAGACGGGTGTGGGAAGAGGAAAGCCCGATAGGATAACCCGAAAACATGGAAAACTCAATGCATTCAAGCTCTTAACGAGAAACGAACGCCAAACCGCAAAGAATCGACGCAAAACACCGGGAAAAGCTGTGAATATGCTTGCATTCGCACTGTAACTGTATAAAAATACAGGCTGTCTATACAAACAGCGCTGGATAACCCCAGTGATTTGCCATGATCAAGCTTACCGCCCGCCAGGAACAGATCCTGAACCTGATCAGGGAAGCAATTGAAAACACGGGTTTCCCGCCTACGCGTGCCGAAATTGCCGCGGAACTGGGCTTCCGCTCTGCGAACGCCGCCGAAGAGCATCTGCAGGCCCTGGCGCGTAAGGGAGCGATTGAAATTTCTCCAGGCACCTCGCGCGGTATTCGCCTGCGCGACATGGGCGGCGACGCTGCCTTACTTCGCTCCGCGAGGAAGCAGATGGCTCTGCCTGATCCTGCCCTCATGCAGTTGAGCCTGCCGTTGGTCGGTCGTGTTGCAGCCGGTTCGCCGATTCTCGCGCAGGAACATATTGAAACCACCTACAACGTCGATCCCGCTCTGTTCGCTGTAAAGCCGGACTACTTGCTGAAAGTGCGAGGTATGTCGATGCGCGATGTCGGCATCCTCGACGGGGACTTGCTGGCGGTAAAGAAAGCCGACACAGCGAAAAACGGCCAGATCGTTGTTGCGCGCCTCGGAGACGATGTAACCGTCAAACGCTACCGGAAGACGGGCGGCTTGATCGAACTGCTACCCGAGAACCCGGATTTCGAGCCCATTCGCGTCGAGGGGAGTGGAGATGACTTTGCACTGGAAGGGCTTGCTGTCGGGTTGCTGCGGGCCTGGGGTTAAGTCCAATACGGGCGGGAGCGTGGCGGTTCGGGCAATACTGCCCGCGAATTGCGGACTCTCGCCCCTCTCGTGCTTCTTGACGCTTTTGTCCTAAAGCGTCGCCTCGCAAGTTCGTGACTACCGTTCGGCCAGCGCTGGTACTGCCGCCATAAGCACGGGAACATGTGCAAAATAGTAGGCACCGCAATGACCCGATCTTAATGGCTGGAATCCGATATGGTCGGATTCGCCAAATGCGCATCGCACAGCCTTCTTCAATTGTCAGCTGCGCCCAAGTTTTTGCAAGATCTGGCGCGCGATCCCTCGTAGGATATTTACCTCTTCAGTCTCCAGTTGGGTGCGGGAGAATAGGCGTTTCAGTCGAGGCATCAGCTTTTTTGGATTGGCAGGATCCAGGAAATCGACCGCCACCAGTGCCTGCTCGAGATGGCTGTACATGCCTTCGATTTGTTCCAGGCTGGCGGCGACACCTTGGAAACCAACCGGCGTTTCAGGCAGCGTATCCCCGGCCTCTGCCATCCGCGCCTCGTATGCCAGAAGCTGGACCGCCTGCGCGAGGTTCAGAGATGAATAGTCGGGATTGGCCGGAATGTTGATCAGGACATTGCATCTTTCGATGATCTCGTTCGGCAGGCCGTAGCGCTCGCTGCCGAAGACCAATGCGGCATTCAAACTCCCTTCCCTCGCCAATTGCGCCGCCAATGCCCGCGGCGTCGCCACAGGCGGCGAAAACTCCCGCAGGCGGGCGCTGAGCGCCGCCGCAAAATTACAACCGTCGAGCGCCTCCTCGATCGATCCGACGACGCGCGCCGCGGCCAGCACATCCTGCGCACCGCTGGCAAAGGCGATCGCCTCTTCGTGCGTCAAGGCGCCGGGAAATCGCGGATTGACCAGGAAAAGTTGTGAAAATCCCATCGTTTTCATTGCACGCGCGGCGGCGCCGATATTGCCGGGATGGCTGGTTCCGACCAGGACAAAGCGCAAGCGACGGAAAAGAGGAGTACTGGATTGGGGCTGGTTCATTTAAAATAGCGGCAAAACGCGGAAGCTGGCATGACGCCGATTGTTGCCGCATCGCTCATTAATCTTGAATTCATGTGGTTCCTCGCGGTATGCGACGGTACCGCAATTTTAACGGAACCCCTATGCATCCCATGCTGAATACGGCGGTGAAGGCCGCGCGGCGCGCCGCATCGATCATCAACCGCGCTTCGTTCGACATCGAGCGCGTCAAGGTCACGACGAAGAATCATAACGATTTTGTCACCGAAGTCGACCAGGCCGCCGAACAGGCCATCATCGAAGTTCTGAAAACCGCGTACCCCGACCACGCGATCCTCGCCGAAGAGTCCGGCGCCTCCTCCAATCTGCACGACGAAAACGAAAACGTCTGGATCATTGATCCCCTGGACGGCACGACCAATTTCATCCACGGATTCCCGCAGTATTGCGTCTCCATCGCCCTGCAGCAGCGCGGCCAGATCACGCAAGCAGTTGTCTACGACCCCACCCGCAACGACCTGTTCACCGCCTCCAAAGGGGCGGGGGCATACCTGAACGAAAAGCGCATCCGCGTAAGCCGCCGCGACAAGATGGCCGAAGCGCTCATCGGCACCGGCTTCCCGTTCCGAGGTACGGATGGGCTCGATGAGTACATGAAGATGTTCAAGATCATGACCGAGAAGTGCGCCGGACTGCGCCGCCCGGGTGCAGCCGCACTCGACCTGGCCTACGTGGCCGCCGGCCGGCTCGACGGCTTCTTTGAGAAAGGCCTGCAACCGTGGGATGCCGCCGCCGGCGCCCTGCTGGTGTCGGAAGCCGGTGGCATCGTCGCCGACTTCCGCGGCGAATCCGATTATCTGTACAAGGGCAATGTCATTGCAGGCACGCCGAAGATCTTCGCACAGATGGTCAACCTGCTGTCGCCGTTCGCATAACGCCCGCATGACGTTCGCATGACGTTCGCGTAAAGGCCACAACGACCATCCATATCCAATCGACGAAGGTGGGACGCCCGCGAGGGTTGTCCTGCTGCTGATGCCGGATTCTGCATCGCTGTAATTCAGATCCCGAGCCTCCTCTCCCTTCGTTCGCCCGACTCCCGCGTCAGGGAGACACGGCAATCACTTTCAAGAGAACACATGTCTTTTTCCGAACTCGGCCTGTCCGATGAAATCGTCCGCGCAGTAACCGAACAGGGTTACAGCAGTCCCACGCCCATCCAGTCGCAAGCCATTCCCGCCGTCCTGCGCGGCGGCGACCTGCTAGCCGGAGCGCAAACCGGCACCGGCAAGACTGCCGGCTTCACCCTGCCCATTCTCCACCGCCTCGCCGGATGCAAGCCGGCTGCGCCGCGTTCCGTCCGTGCACTGATCCTGACCCCGACCCGCGAGCTTGCCGCACAGGTGGAGGAAAGCGTGCGTGTCTACGGCAAGTATCTCAAGCTGCGTTCGACCGTCATTTTCGGCGGCGTCGGCATCCATCCGCAGATCCAGGTGCTGAGCAAGGGTGTCGAGATCCTCGTCGCCACGCCCGGCCGTCTGCTCGACCATATGGAACAAGGCACCGTGAATCTTGCGAACATCGAGATCCTGGTGCTCGACGAAGCCGACCGCATGCTGGACATGGGCTTCATCCGCGACATCCGCCGTATCCTCGCCAAATTGCCGGCGCAACGCCAGAACCTGCTCTTTTCGGCGACCTTCTCCGATGAGATCAAGGCGCTCGCAGACAGCCTGCTGAACTCGCCGGCGATGATCGAGGTTGCACGCCGCAATTCGACGGCGGAAATGATCGTGCAGAAAATCCACCCGGTGGACCGGAACCGCAAGCACCATCTGCTGGCCCATCTCATCAAGACGCATGACTGGTCGCAGGTCCTGGTATTCACGCGAACCAAGCATGGCGCGAACAAGCTGGTCGAGCAGCTCGGCAAGGAAGAGATCACCGCACTCGCGATCCACGGCAACAAGAGCCAGTCGGCCCGCACGCGTGCACTGTCGGAATTCAAGGACGGCAAGATCCGGGTCCTGGTCGCCACGGATATCGCCGCCCGCGGTATCGACATCGATCAGTTGCCCCACGTCGTCAACTACGACCTGCCCAACGTGCCGGAAGATTACGTGCACCGGATCGGCCGCACCGGGCGCGCCGGCGCCAATGGCGAAGCCGTGTCGCTGGTGTGTGTCGACGAGCACGATATGCTCAAGGGTATCGAGAAGCTGATCAAGCGCCAGCTGCCGCGCGAAGTGATCGAGGGGTTCGAGCCCGATCCGAATGCACGTCCGCAACCAATCCAGCTGCGTAGCGGCAATGACGGCGCGCGAAACCGTCCGCCGCAACGCAAGCAATCCGCCAGTCAGCCACGAATTGCCGCACCTGCGAAGTCGGCACCTGCGAAGTCGGCACCTGTGAAGTCGGC
>CBIHRW010000065.1:0-26461 GCA_966212545.1 uncultured Noviherbaspirillum sp. | reverse complement strand
CCGGGAGTCGACGCAAATATGACTTGGCCTTTTCCGCCTTGTCCCAATAGCTGGTCAGCAGCAGGTCAATCATCTCCTCGCGTGCCAAAGCAACGACGGCTTCGGCGTCAATTTTCTCGCGCTTGAGCTCAATGAATCGGAAACCACCTGGTAGGGGATCCTTCTTGCCGGTTGCCCACTCACCAGTGATGACACGGCGGATTCGGTCCGCAGTCAGAGAGCGAGCGTAGTGATCCCCCTTCTCGGTGTTGCCTTGCTCGATAAGGATGAATCGACGGTTTGCCCCTGCTTCAGCATTGAGTTCTAAGACAGCTTGGCCGGTCGTTCCCGATCCAGCGAAAGGATCTAGCACGATGCCATCGCGGCGGCACCAGATTTGAATTAGCTTCTTGATAAGCTTAAGCGGCTTCACGGTGTCAAAGCCGTGGCCCTTGCCTACGATGTTGTCGAGTTCTTCAAGGCCGTCACGGCTACGCCCGCTCAGGCTGCGAAGCCAAGATACATCCCCAAGGTCTGCCGGTGCCTCGTCATCTTCGAGCCAGAAGGAGGTCGGTACCGCACCCTGTTTAACCAAATTCTTGTAAATCTTCTTCACCGGCTTTTGCAGGCCGTCCTGCCCCCAATAGAGAACCGGCCAAGCACCTTGCTTCAGCCTTGCTTCAGCTTTTTTCCTTGCTGCCGCGATGACGGCATTGCGCTGCTGATCGGTCTTCGCCTTCGGCCACCCCTTCAGCACCAAAGCCTTCCCGCGGCCATCACCAATGTCAAAATCCTCGTATTCGACATCCCATTCTTCAACCCACGCTTTAACTTGAGTACGCTTGTTCGCCCAATGACGTACGCCAGGGTCGTGGAAGAATCCAGTGAAGGGCGACTGGATGGCGTAATTGGCAAGCTTACTGGCACCCTTACCAGTCAAGTCGCCCTGCTTCCAATCACTCAGCGGATCCTGATCCGGGTTGAAGAAGCGCGAATCTGCGAGCGATGATCTGCCAACAACACCTGTTTTCGCCCGCTCTGACGACTTCGCGTAGACCAGAATGTACTCGGTCGTGATCGAGACATGAGTCGCCTGATTCTTTGGTGTGGTCTTCTGCCAGTTAATGATTGCGAGGCGATTTTCCTCCCCAAAGATCTCGTCCATCAGCATGCCCAACCTGAAGAACTCCCGGTGGTCGATACAGATCGCGCAGACTCCGCCTGGCTTTAACATCTCTCGCATCATCCAGATACGAGGAGTCATGAACTTCAGCCATTTGCTATGCCGGCTTCCGTCATCCTTGGCAACCAGGTCACCCAAGTCAGGGTCGTTGGGATCCTTGTCCCATTTGTCGTTGTATCTGAAGTCCTCGCCAGTGTTGTACGGTGGGTCGGTCAATACCAAGTCGATCTGACCTCGATACTTGTACAACGTAACCATTGTCGACAGGTTCTCCCCGTCCCAAATCTCATTCTCAGCCTGAGACTGCTCGTCGCCGACGGAGTATTTCTTGAGAATCCGGCTGAGCTTCGGCTTCACTTGCCGGATGATCTGCCATGGGGCGGTACGCCCCGTGTAGTTCATAATGATCCCGTTCCGGCCGGCCTCGGCCAATGCAGCGTCATGCTCTTGCAGCAGTTTTATCAGGGCGGCGCGCGGGAGTTGCTCGTATTCCATCGTTGTCCTTGTGAAGCTGTACTTGGTCC
Source organism: uncultured Noviherbaspirillum sp. (assembly GCA_966212545.1). GTDB lineage: Bacteria > Pseudomonadota > Gammaproteobacteria > Burkholderiales > Burkholderiaceae_D > Noviherbaspirillum. The sequence goes on along the minus strand of CBIHRW010000065.1, from coordinate 24,775 downwards.
GCACTGCCTTGAAGGCTCTACCTTCTCGACTGCGGCGTGCCGGGAAAACACACCGGCAAGTTCTAAATTTTATCAGTGTTACCTACTGATAATTTAGTTTTTCCTGTGGATTTATACAGCGAAAGCACGAGCGACATCAACGGCTTGACACGTCGTTTTGGGACAAAACATAAACGGGGAGTTGATGGTGAACCGGGTAGGTGAACTTTGCAACGCTACACGACGACGTGCGCGTGCCGGACGGGTCTCTGACACAAAAACTGAGCCCATGACACATCATGGGGAGCAATAGCACTCGCTGCAGTCATTGAAAGGCACGCTGCTCCCCGGCATGCTCCCCAACTTAATGGCTGATTGTGTTGGTCGGCATGAGACCTGATCCCAAGTCAATTTCCATGCGACATTATCGGTCCATGGTCGGACTATTGTCATTGATTCCCTTGCAGGAATAAGACAACGATACGCTAGATTACCTGTTCCGGCAGGTCCGAATTCGCTCGGGATTCCCGTTACCGGAATGCGGGGTAGAATCAGCTTCAGGCTTAAGCTTAAATTAAGCCCAAATCGTGCAGGATTTTTCAACCCAATAAGGTTGGGCAGCAACCATCGACTGATCGAAGAACGACTGTAAGCTCTTGAATCTGCCGAAATTTGGCGGAGGCGGTGAGATTCGAACTCACGGAAGGGTTCCCCCTTCGCTGGTTTTCAAGACCAGTGCCTTAAACCACTCGGCCACACCTCCGGTCTGGGAATGCATTGGAAACCTGCGGCAGCAAGGTCGGTGAACGCAGGCGCGCTCGCCCTGCCGCTTCAATGCAGACCGAATTATACCCAACTCAATCCGGCCTGCCTCGCGGACATCGAAATTTAATTGAGGAACATCTGCTGCAGATCATTCAGGAAACGCCGCCCAAGTTCCGTCGGCCGGATGATCTTGTGATCGCGGTACAGCAGCCCCTTCGCCTCGGCGGCGTTGAGCTGTTTCTCTATTACGTTGAGCGTGAGGCCGGTACGCTCCGCAAACCGGTTCGGTTCAAAACCGCCGTTCAGCCGCAGTGCGTTGAGCATGAACTCGAACCCGAGGTCGTCGCGCCGGATCTCGAACTCTTCCTGGATATGGCTGCCCATCTTTACCTGCTCCAGGTAGGCCTTGGGCTGCTTGTAGCGCATTTGACGCACGATCCTGTGCGGGAAGGAAATCTTCGAGTGCGCGCCGGCGCCAATGCCGAGGTAATCGCCGAATTCCCAGTAATTCAGGTTGTGACGCGCATGGCGTCCAGCTTTCGCGTAAGCGGATACCTCGTAATGCCGGTACCCGGCCTGCGACGTCAACTGCTGGATCATGTCCTGCATTTCTGCGCTGGCATCGTCGTCAGGCACTTGGGGTGGATACTTCGCGAAGTACGTGTTCGGCTCCAGTGTCAGGTGATACAGCGAAAGGTGCGGCGGCTCGAAGCCGATGGCGGTCGCGACATCCGTGCGCGCCTCGTCCAGCGTTTGCGTCGGCAGCGCATACATCAGGTCAAGGTTGAAATTGTCGAAGTTCGCATGCGCGATCTCCACCGCGCGCCTGGCTTCGCCGTCGTCGTGGATGCGGCCGAGCGCCTGCAAGTGGCGGGAATTGAAGCTCTGGATGCCGATCGACAGACGGTTGATGCCGCTGGCGCGGTAGGACCTGAACTTCTCCGCCTCGAAGGTACCCGGATTCGCTTCCATCGTGATTTCGGCGGTGCCGTCCAGCGGCAGCAGCGTGCGGATATCCGACATCAGGCGGTCGAGCCCGGCGGCCGACATCAGGCTGGGCGTGCCGCCGCCGATGAAGATCGTGTAGATCTTGCGTCCCCAGATCAGCGGCAGCGCATTTTCCAGATCCGCGCGCAACGCGGCCAGATATTCCTCTTCGGGGAATCCGTTCTTCACTTCGTGCGAATTGAAGTCGCAATAAGGGCACTTCCGGACGCACCAGGGGAAATGCACGTAAAGCGACAGCGGCGGCAACGCAGTCAGGTGCAGCGCCCCCGGTTTCAGGAAGGCACTCGCGACTTCCACCGGCGACGAACTGCTGCCGACCTGCTTGACGGGTTTGATCGGGATCATCGCAACTTTTCAACCAACGCACGCAGCGCCTGCCCGCGGTGCGACAGGCGGTTCTTTTCCTCGGCCGGCAACTCCGCGACCGTCTTGCCTAGCGTTGGCAAGAAGAAATATGGATCGTAGCCGAAACCGCCCTGCCCGCGCGCGTCGGCAATGATTTCGCCATTCCAGCGACCGTCGGCGATGACCGGCTGCGGATCGTCGGCGTGGCGGACAAAGACCAGGACGCAGTAGTAATAGGCCGATTTGTCGGCATGAGGTTCCAAGTCCGCAATGAGTTTTTCATTGTTGCGGGCGTCGGATTTCGGTTCACCTGCGTAGCGGGCGGAGTACACGCCCGGCGCGCCGCCCAAGGCATTGACGCAGACGCCGGAGTCGTCTGCCAGTGCCGGCAGGCCGGTCAGGCGCGCGGCATGGCGTGCCTTGGCGAGGGCATTTTCGACGAAGGTGAAATGCGGCTCTTCGGCCTCGGGGACGTTGAATTCGCCCTGGGCGTGGACGTCGAAGCCGACGGTCGCAAGCAGTTCGCGGAATTCCTTCAGCTTACCGGCGTTGTTGGATGCGAGTACGAGTTTGCGGGTCATGGCATCTTCAAAAAGAAAACGGCGCGAGCACGGATGCTTGCGCCGCGCATGTTCAAGAATGGGACTCAGGCAGTGAGCCCGAGCGTCTTCTTCTGCAGGCTGATCAAGTCGGCGATCCCCTGCTCGGCGAGGTCGAGCAACCGGTTCATCGTCGGACGATCGAAGGCAGCACCTTCCGCCGTACCTTGCACCTCAACGAAGTGCCCGGCATCCGTCATCACGACGTTCATGTCGGTGTCGCAGTCGGAATCCTCGAGGTAATCGAGGTCCAGCACCGGCATGCCTTGAAAGACGCCAACCGACACCGCCGCGACGAAATGCTTCAGCGGAATCGCCGGCACCAGCTTGGCCTCAACCAGCTTGGAGAACGCATCGTAGGCGGCAACCATCGCGCCGGTGATCGAGGCGGTACGCGTGCCGCCGTCGGCCTGGATCACGTCGCAGTCCAGATGCAGGGTGCGCTCACCGAAGGCGTTCAGGTCGAAGGCTGCGCGCAGCGAACGGCCGATCAGCCGCTGAATCTCCTGGGTCCGGCCGGACTGTTTACCCTTGGCCGCTTCGCGATCCATGCGGCTGTGAGTGGAGCGCGGCAGCATGCCGTATTCGGCGGTCATCCAGCCCTGCCCTTTTCCCTTCAGGAAACCGGGGACCTTCTCTTCGATGCTGGCGGTACAGATGACCTTGGTGTCGCCGAATTCGACGAGCACGGAACCTTCTGCATGCTTGGTGTAATGACGGGTCAGGCGCACGGTGCGCAATGCATCGGCGGCGCGCCCGCTGGGGCGTTTTTCGAACAGCATAGGATGGGCTCTTATTTGGAGGTTACGCGGGAGGTCTTTTCGATCGCCTCGCGGATTTCTTCGATCGCTTTTTCGATCTCGTTGTCGTTGAATACGTCGGTCTGCTCCAGGTCGGCATGGCGCGGCGCCTGAATGGTAGTGGTCACGCTGCCGACGGGCAAGGTGTGCGTGACGATGGTCGACGGCGAATCCTGGAGCACACTGGTGCCTTCCCACATCATCGCGAGCGCTGTGACATTGTCGCTGGTCTTGCCGGCGATGCCCGTGGCAGTCGCCAGCAGTTCGGGCACTGCGCGCACGACGGTATTCATGTGCAGGCTTTGGGCCAGCACATGATCGGGCAGGACTGACCACAGTCCATCCGAGCACAGCAGGATCACGTCGCCCGCCTGCAGGCTGGCGCGGCGCGACAGCTCGACGATCGGCATGTTGGGGGCGCCAAGGCAGTTGAACAGCTTGTTGCGGTCCGGATGGGTGTCGCGCTCGGAAGGATCGACCTTGCCCTGCGCGATCAGCGTCTCGATACGCGAATGATCCCGGGTGCGCGCGAGGATCTGCCCGCGGCGCATCCAGTACAGTCGCGAATCGCCGCAATGCGCCCAGTAGGCGCTGTTGTGCTGGATCAGGCAGGCGACGATCGTGGTGCGCGGCGTCTCCGGGAGGTTGTTGATCGCGCGGTAGCGGTGGATCTCGCGGTGCGCAGCGAAGAAACTGTCTTCAAGAAATTTTTCCGGCTTCTTGACATAGGGATTGGCATTCTGCTGGAACAGCGAACCGATGGTCTGCAACGCGATCGTCGCCGCCATCTCGCCCTGGATATGGCCGCCCATGCCGTCGGCAAGCAGCAACAGCAGCGCATCGCGGGTAAAGCTGTACCCCATGCGGTCCTGATTGTTCTTGCGGCCGCCGATATGGCTTTCTTGGTAGACGGAAAATCGCATGCGCTGGTCGCCTAGCGTGTGTTGTTCTCGACCGTGGTATTACCCACGTGGGAAGCCTTGCCGATGCCGCTGAAAATATTCTTAAGCTTGGAAGTGACCCTCGCGATCAGATCCGGTTCCTTCTGCTCGACCACCGGTTCCCGCAATGCCTTCTGCAAGGCAAACACGCTCTGCGGCCGCTCGAGCGGCTCGAGCCGCAGCGACCAGCGGATCACCTGGATCAGTTCGCGGGAATACATGCTCTCCAGCTTGCGGAAATGATCTTCCATCCGGTCGCTGTTCTTGCGCTGGTCCGCGGGCTGCGGCGGCGCGCCGACCATGCAGGCGAACATCGAGGCACCGATGCTGTAGATATCGGTCCATGGACCGAGGCTGCCATTCTTTACATACAGCTCCGGCGGTGCGAAGCCGGGCGTGTACATCGGGTAGAGCTTGGGCTGGTCCGCCCGCAGCGTCTGCCGTGCCGCGCCGAAGTCGAGCAGGATCGGCGTGCCGTCCATACGCAGATAAATATTGGCCGGCTTCAGGTCGAGGTGCAGCAGCTTGTTCGCATGCACTTCGCGCAGGCCGTTCATCACCTGATTGAACATCTTGCGGATGAAACGCTCCGACACCAGGGGCCGCTCACCCTTGTCGCGGCGGCGGATGATGTGATCCTGCAACGAACGGCCCGACTCGTAGGCCATCACCATATACACGGTGTCGTTTGCTCGGAAGAAGTTGACGACGCTCACCACGTTGGGGTGGGAGATACGGGCAAGTGCACGGCCTTCCTCGAAGAAACATTTGAGGCCAATGCGGAAGACCGACAAGTTCTCAGGGGAAATTGCAGGAACCAGTTCACCCGGCTGGCGCAGGACCAGCGAGCTCGGCAGGTACTCCTTGATAGCGACAGCGTTGCCGTCTTCATCGTAGGCCAGATAGACAATACTGAACCCGCCGGACGCAATCTTCTTTACAATGCGGTATCCAGCAATTTCGAGTCCGTCCGGCAACGGAGCGTTGTTTTGCGATGCCATATTTCCTTGGGCAAATTCCCTGCGTATTGCTCAGGATTGTGTGGATAAATCACTGATTTGTAAAGCAAGGAAACATTTTGACGATCTCCAGCATGACCGGTTACGCGGTCACTACCCGGGAAACCGATGCGGGCACACTGACCGTTGAACTGAAAAGCGTCAATTCGCGCTTCCTCGACCTGCAGTTCCGCATCAACGACGAATTCCGAACCTTTGAGCCCATCCTCCGCGAAGCCATCATGGCCCGCGTGACGCGCGGCAAGGTAGAGTGCCGCCTCAGTTTCGGCCGCAAGGTGACCGTTGCTGCGGCACAAAACCTCAATACCGAGCTTCTTGACTCATTAACAAAAATGCAACAAGAAGTGCGTCGCCGCTTTCCCGACGCCCCCGCACTGACGGTCAACGAACTGTTGCGCTGGCCCGGCGTGATTGCGGACGCGGAAGCCAGCCAGGAAGCCCTGCAGGCCGAAGTGCAGGCGCTGATCGGCGACGCGCTCAATGCCTTCATCGAAACCCGTGCCCGGGAAGGCACGGCGCTGCAAGGGATGCTGCTGTCGCGCGTGGATGAGATGGAGGCCATCGTCCAGCGCATTGCCCCCCTCATTCCGCAAGCGATCGCCCAGTTCCAGCAGAAAGCGACCGAGCGCATGAAGGAGGCGCTCGGCGTCGCAGCACCCAACGGCAGCCCGACCACGGTCTCGCACGAGGAAGCACTGGAGCGCATCCGCCAGGAAGTGACGCTGTATGGCATCCGCATCGACGTGGCAGAGGAATTGTCGCGCCTGTCCGCCCACCTGACCGAAACCCGCCACATCCTCAAAAAAGGCGGCCAGGTCGGCAAGCGTCTCGATTTCATGATGCAGGAACTGAACCGCGAAGCGAATACCCTCGGTTCCAAGGCTGCCCTCAAGGAACTTTCCGACGCCTCGATGGCGATGAAGCTGTTGATTGAGCAGATGCGGGAACAGGTTCAGAATCTGGAATGACCCCGGCATTGACTTTTTATCACTACAAAAACTGTCTCCTATGACCGAAGCATTCAATCCCGCCGGCAGCCTGTTCATGGTGGTCGCCCCCTCCGGGGCCGGCAAGTCCACGCTGGTCAACGCCCTGCTTGCGCAGGAACCGTCCATCAAACTGTCGATCTCCTTCACCACCCGCCCGCCTCGCCCGGGCGAGCAGCACGGCCGCGAGTATTACTTCACCTCGGTCGAGGATTTCTTGAAACGTCGCGAAGCCGGGGAATTTTTGGAGTCGGCTGAAGTCCACGGTAATTACTATGGAACATCGCGCCTACAGATCGAAAAAGAAATGAAGGCCGGTCTCGACGTCCTGCTCGAAATTGACTGGCAGGGTGCGCAGCAGGTAAAGAAGCAGTTCCCGGATGCGGTCGAAATCTTCATCCTGCCGCCGTCGATCGAGACGCTGGAAGAACGGCTGAAGAAGCGCGGACAAGACGAAGCGCACGTAATTGCACGCCGGCTTTTGGCCGCCGGCGGCGAAATCGCGCACGCCCCGGAGTCCGAATATGTTATTATTAATCAAGAGTTTGCGACTGCTTTGTCGGAATTGACTGCAATCGTCAAAGCATCCCGTTGCCGCTTCGGGCAACAGGCCGCACGCAACACTTCCCTTTTTGCCCAGCTGGGCATCCACGCAAAATTAAGCTGACACCGAATTTTCAGGAGCACTTATGGCCCGTATCACTATCGAAGATTGCCTCAAACAAATCCCGAACCGCTTCCAGCTGACGCTGTCCGCCACCTACCGTGCGCGCCAACTGCTCCAGGGCCATACCCCGAAAGTCGAAGCGAAAGACAAACCGACAGTCATCGCCCTGCGTGAAATCGCCGCCGGCAAAGTCGGGCTCGAAATGCTGAAAAAAGTCCCGAGCTGAGTAGCGCCAACCATCATGCGACTGATAAGCTTAACGTATGAACCTGACTCAACCAGATTCAACATTGTCAGTCGCACCGAATAACCGGGCGTCATCCGATCGCCCGGCATCCAAGATTCCCGATACCGCCCCGAAGCCCGATCCGAACGCCGCGCAGAACGCAGGCGTCGCTTCTGTCACCCTGCTCATGAACAAGCTGGGCGACTACCTCTCCCCTTCCGAAATGAAGAAGGTGAAGGAAGCCTACCGCTTCTCGGACGAGATGCACCTCGGCCAGATCCGCAAGTCGGGCGAGCCATACATTTCACACCCGATCGCCGTCGCGGAAATCTGTGCCGACTGGAAGCTCGACGCGCAGGCCATCATGGCCGCCCTGCTCCACGACGTCATGGAAGACCAGGACGTCAAGAAGGAGGAACTGATCGAGCGCTTCGGCGCCCCCGTCGCCACGCTGGTGGACGGTTTGTCCAAGCTGGACAAGATCGAATTCCAGAGCCAGATCGAGGCGCAGGCGGAGAACTTCCGGAAGATGCTGCTGGCCATGGCGCGCGACGTGCGCGTGATCCTCATCAAGCTGGCCGACCGCCTGCACAACATGCGCACGCTGGGCTTCATGAGCCCGGAGAAGAAGCGCCGCATCGCGCGCGAAACGATGGAAGTTTATGTGCCGATCGCCCACCGCCTCGGCCTGAACAACATCTACCGCGAACTGCAGGACCTGGCGTTCTCGCACCTCTTCCCGGTACGCTATCGGACGCTGACCAAGGCCGTGAAGGCGGCGCGCGGCAACCGGCGCGAGGTCGTCAGCAAGATCCTGGAATCGGTAAACAACACGCTGGCCGCGACCGGCATCAAGGCGCAGGTCTACGGCCGCGAGAAGACGCTGTACGGTATCTACCGCAAGATGCGCAACAAGCACCTGTCCTTTTCGCAGGTACTCGACGTCTACGGTTTCCGCATCGTGGTCGACAGCTTCGCCAACTGTTACGTCGCGCTCGGCACCCTGCACGCGCTGTACAAGCCGATGCCGGGCAAGTTCAAGGATTACATCGCCATTCCCAAGCTGAATGGCTACCAGTCGCTCCACACCACCCTGATCGGCCCCTATGGCACGCCGGTCGAATTCCAGATCCGTACCCAGGACATGCACCACGTGGCGGAAGCTGGTGTGGCGGCGCACTGGCTGTACAAGGATTCGGACGCCAGCCTGACCGACCTGCAGCAGCGCACGCACGCGTGGCTGCAGTCGCTGCTCGACATCCAGAAGCAGACGGGCGACTCCGCCGAATTCCTCGAACACGTGAAGGTCGACCTGTTCCCGGATTCGGTCTACGTCTTCACGCCGAAGTCGAAGATCATCGCCCTGCCCCGCGGCGCGACGGTGCTCGACTTTGCCTACACCATCCACACCGACATCGGCGACCAGGCAATCGGCGCGCGCGTGAACCACGAGCATGCGGCCCTGCGTACCGAACTGCGCAATGGCGACATTGTGGAGATCATCACTGCCCCGACCTCGCGGCCTAGCCCGAACTGGCTGACCTTCGTCCGCACCGGCAAGGCGCGTTCGGCGATCCGCCATCACCTGCGCACGATCAATCTCGCCGAGTCGACCGAGCTCGGCCGGCGCCTGCTGTCACAGTCGCTGACGGCGATGCAGATCGCCCCGCAGCTGCCGGCGGAACTAGTGGAGAAACTGCTGAACGAATCCAGTGCGAAATCACTGGACGAACTCTACGCCGACATCGGCGTCGGCAAGCGCATGGCCACGCTCGTGGCGCGCCACATTCGGACCCTGATGGAGAACGATCCGGAGACGGAGCTGCCGCCGCTCGACAGCGAGAAGAAAGGTGGCAAGCTCGATCCGGTCAAGATCAATGGCAACGAAGGCGTGTCGGTGCAGCTCGCGCAGTGCTGCCAGCCCATCCCCGGCGACGGCATCAAGGGCCAGCTCAAACGCGACCAGGGGATCGTGGTGCATACCACGGACTGCGACGTCGCCAAGCGCCAGCATGCGAAGGAGCCGGACCGCTGGATCGAGCTGGTGTGGGATGAAGAACTCACGCGCCGCTTCGACTGCCGCATCAAGGTCCTGGTCGACAACGAAAAAGGCGTGCTGGCCCGTGTCGCCGCCGAGATCGGCGAATCGGATGCCAACATCATCTATGTCGGCATGGACGACGACCGCGACCACCTGATGAAACAGCTGCACTTCACCGTGCAGGTCGAAAACCGCGTTCACCTGGCGCGCTTGATGCGCAACGTCAGGAAGATCCGCGGCGTTGCGCGAATTCTCCGGGAACGCGGATAAGCCTCCTTACGCGGTATGGATGCTCTTGTGCATCCGCCGCAACCCCAACCAAACACCCGCCGCGATCGCCGGCAACAACAGGCCGGTAGTGATATCCGGGTTCACCGACCATCCTGCCGCCTTTGCCGCCTTGCCCACGTAGCTGAACAGCCCGGCCAAATAGTAGGAAATGGCCACCACCGACAAGCCCTCCACTGCCTGCTGCAGACGCAGTTGCTGTGCGGCGCGCGCGTTCATCGAGTGCAGGATATGCCGGTTCTGCCGCTCCTGCACGATGCCCACGCGCGTACGAAGCAGGTCGTTGGAATGCGCAATCCGTTCGGCGAGCGCTTCCTGGCGGCGGGCGATCGCCTCGCAGGTATTCATTGCGGGCGTCAGGCGGCGATCCATGAACTCGCCGACGGTCGGAAATCCTTCGATGCGCGTTTCGCGCAATTCCTCGATACGGGCGTGGACCAGGCGGAAGTAGGCCTGGGATGCGGAGAAGCGATAGCTGTTCGCCAGCGACAGCTTCTCGATCCGCGCCGCCAGACCGGTAATCGTCCCCAGCAGCACCTGTTCGTCGTCGGTGTCCGGCAGCTGGCTGCCGTTCGAGGTATCGGTATTGACCATCGCTGCGGTCAGCGTTACGAGTTCGCCCTCGATTGCGTTCAGCACCGGCGTCGCCTGTTGTGCATGCGGCAGGCCGAGCAGTGCCATCATCCGATATGTTTCAATTTCGAGCACCCGTTGTACCAGGCGTCCCGCCTGTTGCTCATGCAGGCCGACGTCGCGCACCACAAAGCGGCTGAAACCATCGGACTGGATAAGAAAATCCGTCCATACCTCCCCGCCCTGCAGGACATGGCTGCCGACGAGCATATTGCCTTCGAAGACGCGGCCGAGGCCGTCGGCAAAAGCATCCGCGGAGCCGTCCGACTTGTCCAGCACCACGTGGGCGGCGACCATGATTTTCCCCTTCAATCCCAGCAGCCACTGCTGCGGCAACTGGAACAGCGGCACGCGCTCGAACGCTTCGGCCACGGACACATCCCCTTCGCTCCGGCCGGCGAACGTGTAGGTCGCGAACTCGGTGTGGCATTCCCACTTCAGGCGGAAGCGGCCGAAATCGTGGAAGAAGTATTTCGCCTCCTGCAGCGGCGGCGTCACTCCGAAATGCGTGCACAGCGCCGCCAGGAACGCGTGCTGGACCGCGGCGCTGGAGGTGCTGGGATCGCTATCGTCGCGGGCATACACGGCGATATGGGTCAGGCTTTCCGGCGCATCCAGCCGGAGAAAGGGGCGGGAATGCACTTCGGCGGCCAGCGGAACGCGCAGCGCATGGTTGAGGCTGGAGTAGATCATCGTCATGGATTGTTTGATTTTTTATAGGATATTTTTCTACTTGCAAATTTTGTACCGGAAATGTGACGGTACATTGACGAAAAGCGACAGCGCGGGCCGATCCGGAGGTTAACCGGACGGAAAATGGAAGCCACAGGGCGCTCAAGGCGCCGGGTAGCTCACTTCGAGGATGGTGAGTTCATCCAGTCCGGCGGGGGTCTTCAGCACGACCGAGTCGCCCTCGCGCGCCTTGGTCAGCGCGCGTGCCACCGGGGAAATCCAGCTGATCTTGCCATTCAGGGGATCCAGCTCGTCGATGCCGACGATGGTAACCGTATGCTCCTCCCCTGCCTGGTTTTCGTACGTTACTGCTGCACCAAAAAATATCTGGTCGCTGCCGTGGTGCACGCTCGGGTCCACCACTTCCGCAATATCCAGGCGCTTGGTCAGGAAGCGGATGCGCCGGTCGATCTCCCTCAGGCGCCGTTTGCCGTAGATGTAGTCCCCGTTTTCGGAGCGGTCGCCGTTGGATGCTGCCCATGAGACCACGCGCACGACCTCGGGCCGCTCAACGTCGATCAGGCGCAGCAGTTCGTCCTTCATCCGCTGGTGCCCCTGCGGCGTCATGTAATTCTTCGCGCCGGCCGGGATCGCGGGGAGCGCGACGTCCAGGTCGTCGTCATCGTCCGATTCTTTAACAAATGCCTTGTTCATGAGGTATATTGTAGCGGCCTGACCGGTCGCGGGTGAGCGCATGGACGATATTTTCCAGCAAACAGACGTCCCGCCGGCAATCAGGATGCCTCCCTCGACACCGTATCGCTCCACTGGAAGGCTTGCAGCTGCAAAGCATAGAGTTCTTCGGAAGACAGCTCCAGCCGCTGGAGTATGGGTGTCAGCTGCGGGCAGGCGGTATCGATCTTTTCGATGCATTCCACGAGCCGAAGCATGTCGCCATACAGCCCGCTGCGTGTCAGCAGTGCATCCTTGACTTCGTCGGCGACGCACAACTGGCGGAGTATTTCCTCCATCGGCAAGCCGAACAGCGCATCCATGAGCGACAGGATGCCGACGGTAAACGCGGTGCCTGCCACGCGATGATCGCCCGGCCGTATCGATTCCGCCATCAGTTCCAGCAACCTGCCGCGGGTCGTCGCCAGCGCGAGCAGGGGCGACGCGGCCGGCCGGCTCTTTTCCGACTCGGCGTACAACAAAATCTGCAGCCAACGCTGGATCTGCTGGCGACCGATCATCTTCAATGCTTGTGCAAGTGAATCAATGCGATCGGAAACGCCGGCGCTCGGCGCATTCACGAGACGGAGCAGGCCCAGGCCGAGCGATGCATCCTCCTTGATGCTGCGTTCGATCGCCGAAAGTTCGGCGTCGGACGCGAGCTGTGTCATCAAGCGCATGATGGCGATCTGCGACGGCGTCAACTTCCTTCCGGCCAGTACCGTCGGCTTGGCGAAATAATAGCCCTGGAAGTAATCGAACCCGAGATCCATGCAGTACTTCAATTGTTCAAGCGTCTCGACTTTCTCCGCAAGCAGCCTCTTGCCGGCCTGCTTGAACTTCGTGCTCAGCAAGGCCAGGTCCTCCCTGCCAAGGCCAGTGATATCGACCTTGATGATGTGTGCAAGGGGCAAGAGCTTCTGCACATTGGGGGAGTCGGCCACCACATCGTCCAGCGCAAAGGTAAAGCCGTCATCGGCAAGCTCTTGCACGTGATCGATGATGCGTTCGCTTACCTCGACCGTCTCCAGGATTTCCAGAACAACCTTGTGCTTCGGCAGGAAATGGATGAAATCGCTCATCAGCGCGACCGCATCCACATTGATGAAGCCCAGCGAATTGCCAATCACATTGCCCATACCGAGTTCGGCGGCATGGGCAATCACCGAGGCAGTGGCTGTCAGGTCGTTCGTCACATTCGCCGACCCTGCAGCCGTCGCGCGGAACAGTAGTTCATAGGCAAACAGGTCCTGCTTCCGGTCCAGGATCGGCTGGCGTGCGAGAAAGAAATCCCGCGCCCGATGTGGAGTGGCCGGAGGAGATGCGGAAGGAAGTGCCGAAGGGAATGTCGAACTTCCCGACGGAATGTTGCGAGCGAGATTGTCCATGAAAGTCTACCGTCTTCCCGTCGCCATGCAGTTGTTCCGCCAGGCGGCGGTCGATTGTGAACAGCAGGTGTCTACAATTGATTGTACGGTCCGGCTGACGGTACGGTTTCACCAATTTCAAAGTGATACATTTATGCGACAGTCGGTGATGGGAGGAATTCCCGTCGTGTTCATGCGCGCCGCGTGATGCCGCGGCCGGTCACAGGAACTCCCGTTTCCAATACAAAACGAGCCGTATCGTCGCGCGCCAGCGCCTTGACCATGAAAGGCATCAGTTCGCGCAGCATCGGCTCCAGCGTATAGGGGGGATTGATGACGAACATGCCGCTGCTGTGCAGGCCGAAACCATCCGGAGAAGGCGCGCCGATCGACAGTGTCACGTTCAGCCAGTCCTTGCCGGGCAGACGCTTGAGTTTGTCGGGCAACTCGCGCGACTCCATCCGCTGCAGGACTGGATACCACACTGCATATGTGCCAGTCGGAAATCGCGACAAGGCATCGGCCAAGGTGTCCTTCACCCTGCGGTAATCGTCCTTGACTTCATAGGGCGGGTCGATAAGAACGAGACCGCGGCGCGACGGCGGCGGTAGCAATGCCCTGAGTCCGACGAAGCCGTCCCCTTTGTTAACCATGACACGCTTGCCGCGCGCGCCGCGCTGGCCTTGCGCAGCCGCATGCGCTTCCAGTTTCCGGAAATTCTCTTCCAGCAGCTTGCTGTCGCTCGGGTGCAGCTCGAACAGGCGAATACGGTCCTGCTCGCGCGCGACCTTGTCCGCGCAATACGGCGACCCCGGGTAATAGCGCATCTTGCCGCTCGGGTTCATGTCTTTGATTATCTGCACGTACTCCGCCAGCGGCCCGGGCAGATCCTTCCGGTCCCACAAGCGCGCGATGCCGGTTTCATACTCGCGGCTCTTGTCGGCATAGCCGGTATCCAGCGCGTACACGCCCGCCCCCGAATGGGAGTCGATGTACATGTATGGGGTGTCCTTCTGCCCGAGATAACGCAGCAACTGGATGAGTACCGTGTGTTTCAGCACATCGGCGTGGTTGCCCGCATGGAAGGCGTGGCGATAGCTCAGCATGGGAATGTCCGGGGTCGGAATGAGGAAAGGGTGCCCATTCTACCAAGCATCACTTCTGTTCATGGCCGCTGTGGCAAATACATCCGCTGCTGCTCGCCGCGCTCTGCAAATTCTGCAGGATGCCGCAGTGGCTGGCGCTCAGTTGCGAGTGGCAGGCGCTTCGCAAGGTCTGCAGCTGTTTTTGCAGGCGCTGCAGCGTCTGGATCTGCTGTTCCGTTTGTTGCAGGTGGCGATCGAGCATGGCATTGATTTCGTCGCACGCCAGCTCCGGCTTGGACTGGAAACGCTGCAGGATCCGGATGTCGTCGAGCGACATGCCGAGCGAGCGGCAATGCCGGATGAACATCACGCGCTCCGCGTCCTGGTCGCCATAACTGCGGTAGTTGCCATCGGTGCGCGGCGGCGTGGGGATCAGCCCTTCCCGTTCGTAATAGCGGATGGTTTCGACCTCGCAGCCTGTATGTTTGGCAAGTTCGCCGATTTTCATTGCAATCCTTTCGCGCAATCTTTTACGCATCGCTTGACCCTATAGTAGCTACAGGGTCTCTAATAGGCAAACTCGTTGAAGGAGAGTTCCATGTCTGACCATTGCTGCGCCCATTCCTGCACACCCAAAGCCGCCCAGGACCCGCGCTACCGGCGCGCCCTGTGGATCGCGCTTGTTGTCAACGCACTCATGTTCGGTGCGGAAATCGTCGGCGGCATGCAGTCTGCCTCCACCTCTCTGCTGGCTGATGCGGTCGACTTCTTTGGCGACGCGGCCAATTACGGCGTCGCCTTGCTGGTGTTGTCGATGGCGCCGATCTGGCGCAGTCGGGCAGCGCTGTTCAAGGGGATGTGCATGGGTGCGTTCGGCATTTTCGTGCTGACAAAGACGGCATGGAGCATCGCCGCCGGGGTCGTGCCCGAGCCGGTGACGATGGGGGCGATCGGCCTGCTCGCCCTGTGCGCGAACCTCGGTGTGGCAGCCCTGCTGTATGCGTACCGAAGCGGAGACGCCAACATGCGCTCGGTATGGCTCTGCACCCGCAATGATGCGATCGGCAATGCGGCCGTCATGCTGGCGGCGGCAGGTGTGCTCGGTTCCGGAAGCGGCTGGCCGGACTGGGCAGTCGCCGGACTGATGGGGACGCTCGCGCTGAATGCGTCGGTCAGCGTTGTGCGGCAGGCGCGTGCGGAGATGGGCGCCGGGAGTGTGGTTCGCCATGCACATTCGCACGAGGGGCACCATCACTGAATCACTGAATCACTGAACGATCGCATCTGCCTCGCCTGGAATCAGGCATAAAAAAACCGCACCCGAAGGTGCGGTTTTTCATTTTCAAGCCCGGAGAACCGGAGCAGATCAGTGGAACTGCTCTTCTTCGGTGGAACCGGTCAGTGCCTTGACGGAGGAGGAGCCGCCCTGGATCACGGTGGTCACGTCGTCGAAGTAGCCTGCGCCGACTTCCTGCTGGTGCGACACGAAGGTGTAGCCCTTTTCGCGTGCTGCGAATTCCGGCTCCTGCACCATGTTGACGTAGTGCTTCATGCCTTCGCCGCGAGCGTATGCGTGCGCAAACTGGAAGGTGTTGAACCAGTTGATGTGGATGCCGGCCAGGGTGATGAACTGATACTTGTAGCCCAGTTCCGACAGCTTTTCCTGGAATTCGGCGATGGTCTTGTCGTCGAGGTTCTTCTTCCAGTTGAAGGACGGCGAGCAGTTGTAGGACAGCAGCTTGCCCGGGCACTTGGCGTGCACGGCTTGTGCGAATTCACGCGCAAAGCCGAGGTCCGGCGTGCCGGTTTCGCACCACACCAGATCAGCGTAAGGCGCGTATGCGACGCCGCGGCTGATTGCCTGCTCGAGGCCGTTCTTGACGCGGTAGAAGCCTTCCTGGGTACGCTCGCCGGTGAGGAACGGCTTGTCGTTGGCGTCGTGGTCGGAGGTGATCAGGTTTGCTGCTTCAGCGTCGGTACGCGCCAGGACGATGGTCGGCACGCCCATGACGTCGGCTGCGAAACGTGCGGAGACCAGCTTCTCGATCGCTTCTTGCGTCGGAACCAGCACCTTGCCGCCCATGTGGCCGCACTTCTTCACTGCAGCCAGCTGGTCTTCGAAGTGCACGCCTGCAGCGCCGGCAGCGATCATGTTCTTCATCAGTTCGAAAGCGTTCAGCACGCCGCCGAAACCGGCTTCAGCGTCAGCAACGATCGGCAGGAAGTAGTCGACGAAGTTCTCGTCGCCCGGGTTGATGCCGCGGGACCACTGGATTTCGTCAGCGCGCTTGAAGGTGTTGTTGATGCGGCGAACCATGGTCGGGACGGAGTCGTATGCATACAGCGACTGGTCGGGGTACATGGTTTCGGAAGTGTTGCCGTCGGCGGCGACTTGCCAGCCGGAGAGGTAGACGGCTTCCAGGCCAGCCTTGGCCTGCTGCATTGCCTGGCCTGCGGTGATCGCGCCGAAGGCGTTCACGTAACCCTTCTTCGCGCCGCCGTTGACCTTCTTCCACAGCTTTTCTGCGCCTTCCTTGGCCAGGGTGTACTCGATCTGCTTGGAACCACGCAGGCGAACAACGTCTGCAGCCGTGTAGTTACGCTTGATGCCTTTCCAGCGCGGATTTTCCGCCCAGTCTTTTTCCAGATCTTTGATTTGCTGTTCGCGAGATGCCATGATCATTCTCCTGTGGGTAGAGCAAGTGAAGAAAAAAAAGAAAACTCAATGGCTGAATCATATGATGATTTTTGCGGGGCAACAAGGTCTTATATAAGACATATAAGTAAATTTTTTTTCTTTTTATTCAATTACTTGATGCCTCAATTTCGCGATACGGAATGTTTTTTCTTAAAATGGAAAATTCCTACATTGCACCAAGGCTCCATTTTTCATATTACGAAATAAAAATTTCGAGATGTGGAATTTTGGGGAGCAATTCAAGCGTAGCGCCCCCCTGCAAGCGACTGATCTCACCCGTATTCGTTCTAACTGTCCCCGTTTAAAACTGCACGTAACGAGAAAGATTGCCTCATGGGCTAAGATCGCACGCGGCTTCGTCAGCACGAACGTCAGGTCTTCCCCCTTGTCAGACCGGGAAAACGTCACGCTCCTGTCTCAGAAATGAACAAAGGAATCACCAGCGCACTCCTGGCCGCCGTGCTGTTCGGCGCCAGCACGCCTTTTGCCAAGCTGCTGACCGGTGAAACGCCGCCGGTACTGCTGGCGGGCCTGCTCTACGCCGGCAGCGGGTGCGGTTTGTCCGCCTGGCTGCTGTGTCGTCGACTTGCACGGGGTGCGCCATCCGGGAGCGGCTCGGTTAACGCCGCCGACCTGCCCTGGCTGGCGGGGGCGATCCTCAGTGGCGGGATCGTCGGCCCGGTCCTGCTGATGGCGGGACTCAGTATCGTTCCAGCATCGCACGCTTCCCTGCTGCTCAATATGGAAGGCGTGCTGACCGCCCTGCTCGCGTGGTTCGTGTTCCGCGAACAGTTCGACCGCCGCATTTTCATCGGCATGCTGCTGATCATCGCAGGCGGTGTGCTGCTGTCCTGGGAAGGCGAATCACCCTCGACGAACAGCACCCTGTCCTGGGGCGCGCTCAGTATCGTTGCCGCCTGTCTGTGCTGGGCCATCGACAACAACCTGACGCGCAAGGTTTCGGCAAGCGACGCCGTGCAAATCGCCGCGCTCAAGGGGCTGGTTGCCGGACTGGTCAACCTGCTGTTCGCGCTCGTCTGGCTCGAGCTGCCCGTGCCGGATCCCGGCCGGTTAGCGGCCAGCGGTGGTGTCGGCTTTGCGGGTTACGGCTTGAGCCTGGTGCTGTTCGTGCTCGCGCTGCGCCATCTTGGCACGGCGCGTACGGGCGCCTACTTCTCTGCCGCCCCCTTCGTCGGTGCGGCGATTTCACTGCTGATGCTGGGCGAACAGCCGGATGCGGCGTTCTGGGTGGCGGCGGCAATGATGGCGGCCGGCATATGGCTGCACCTCACGGAATCGCATGACCATGAGCACACGCATGAACACCTCTTCCATGCGCATCCGCATTTCCATGACGCGCACCACCAGCACACGCATGATTCTCCGTGGGATGGCATGGAGCCGCACACGCATCCGCACGAGCATGCTCCGCTGACGCATTCGCATCCGCATTACCCGGATATTCACCACCGCCACAAACATTAGGGCAACGCCTCTTTCGGCAGGCGGAAAAATTGCGCCACCATGTCCGGCTCGAGAGCCGGCGCCCCCTCCACCTGGATCAGCCGCCCGCCGAGCGACAGCATTACATAGCCGTGGACCAGCGACCAGGCAGTGTTCGCCGTCGGCAAGGCCCATTTGGCATCGGCGCCGGCTTCGCGCACGGTGTCGGCAGCGGCGCCGAGGACGTAGCTGAAACATCGCTGCGCCGCGGCTTGCAGCGACGGGAAGCGGCGCAAGTCGCCGTGCACGAACATCAGGCGGTACAAGGCCGGCGCTTCGAGTGCGAATTCAATGTAGAGCGCACCGAGGCGGCGAAACCGCGCCTCGGCCCCAACGTCCCTCAATTCCGGCAGACGTTCATCCCACTGCGCCACCATGCGGTCGAAACCGTCAGCGGCAACCTCCGCCAGCAAGGTCTCCTTGTTCGGGAAATGGCGGTAGACCGCCGCGATGCTTACCCCGACGACCTGCGCCAGCTCCCGCAAGGACAGGGTTTCCACGGTTTGTGCGGCAAGGCGCTTGAGCGCCGCTTCCAGCAGTTCCGCACGCAGATTGCCGTGGTGATATTTCGGGCTTCCGGCTTTGGACATGATTATGTTTTCACTGTTCACATTGCACGCTACACTACACATGTTATCACCGCTCACATAAAGACATGCCATGGAAGCCAAGCTTTACGCCAACAGCATTCCCGTGCCCGATGAAACCGCAATCCGCTCGGTCTTCCACCGCAACGACCTTGCCGACGCCTTTTCCGTCGCCCTGCCGACGTATGCGAGCCGCGACCCGGAAGTTCTTGTCCGCTTCCTGTTTGGCAGCCAGCCCGCCTGGGTTGGCGCCCTGATGCGTGCACGCGATGCCGTCATGGGCGCTTTCGGGGTGAAGACCGCAAAGGCGATGCAAAGCGCCCCCGCCGGAGAGGCCGGCAAGCGGGTTGGATTCTTCCGCATCTATGCCAAGTGTGACCGTGAAATCGTGCTCGGTGAAGATGACCGCCACCTCGACTTCAGGCTTTCGGTCATGGTCAGGCAAGGGAATGCCGGTTCCGGGCATGCCGAGGTCGTGATCGCGACAGTAGTCAGCTGCCACAACCTGCTCGGACGCATCTACCTCTCAGTGATCACGCCATTCCACAAGCTGATCGTCCGCACCACCCTGAACCGGGCGGCACGGGCCGGCTGGCCGCAGGCATCATTCAACGACTGAATCGACAAGAGGAGCGCACCATGTACCACACCATCGTACGCAGGAAGATCGCCGGGATATTCGACGAGCTGAACAAGGGGAATTATGAGCCGGTGCTACGCATGGCCGCTCCCGGTTTCGAACACAGCTTCGCGGGAAAGCATGCGCTCTCGGGCACGCGGAAGGATCTGGCAGTGATACGGGCCTGGTATGAGCGGCTGTTCCGGGTCTTCCCGAACATCCGCTTCGAACTCCGGAACATCGTGGTCAACGGCTGGCCCTGGAATACCGTGGTCGCCGTTGAATGGACGGATACCTATACATTGGCAAACGGTGAAAAACGTGCCAACGCCGGCGTGCATTTCGTCCGTTTGCGCTGGGGACGCAGCGCCGCCCTGCGCATCTATTGCGACACCGACCTCTTACAGGAAAACCTCGCCATCCAGCAACGCGGCGGCATTACCGACGCCGCCGCATTGCCGCTGACGGGATAAAGGCTTAGTCCAGCTTCTGCGCGGACACCAGCACGCCGTCTGCATCGGCGTAAATCCAGTCGCCCGGGTTGATCGCCACACCGGCGATCGATACGCGCAGCTCCTTGTCGCCGACACCTTTGCGCACGCTACGCTGCGGATGCGTCGCGAGGGCACGCACACCGATGTCGCAGGCATTGATTTCTTCAGAGTCGCGGATGCAGCCGTTGACGATGATGCCGGCCCAGCCGTTTTTCTCGGCCAGCACGCCAAGGTTGCCGCCGACCAGCGCGCACCGCAGGCTGCCGCCGCCGTCCACCACCAGCACCCGGCCGTTGCCCGGCGTTTCCAGCGTGGCGCGTACCAGCACGTTGTCCTCGAATACCTTGAGCGTCGCCGCTTGTCCGGAAAATGCGGTCCGCTTGCCGAACTTCTGGAAAACCGGCGGCAGCACGGACAGCGTGCCGGCTGCAATCTTGTCTTCGTTGGCGTCGCAGATGTCGCAAGTCGCAAAGGTCATCGTTTCCTCCTGAAATGAAATAGGACAAATAAATCGGGATTGTAAGCGATCGACCGTGCGGAAAGTTTTTACAGCTTCGCCAGGGCTTGCGCGAGGTCATCGATAAGGTCGCCGGGATCCTCGAGACCGATGTGAAGGCGTACGAGCCGGCCGTTATCCGGCTGCCGTGCAAGTCCGCGCAAGTGATGCGGTATGGCCGGCATCACGAGGCTTTCGAATCCGCCCCAGCTGGTCCCGAGCCCGAACAGGGCCAGGCCGTCGATGAACGCGGTGAAGGATTCCTCGCTGCAGCTCGCGAGCTCAAAGGTGAACAAGCCGCAGGCCCCGGAAAAGTCGCGCTTCCAGAGCGCATGCCCCGGATCGCTTTCAAGCGCCGGGTACAGCACGCGCATAACGGCAGGATGGGACTCCAGCCAGCGAGCAACGCGCAACGCACTCTCCTGATGACGGTCAAGCCGGACGGCGAGAGTCCGCAATCCGCGCAGCGCAAGCGCCACGCTGTCGGGACTGACGCAGGCGCCGGTCCTCGCCATCCAGTCGCGCACCGGTGCGAGCGCCGTGCGGGAGCCACTGATCGTGCCGAGCATCCCGTCGGAATGGCCGACGATGTATTTGGTCGCGGCGTGAATGGAAATATCGATCCCGTGGGCCAGCGCCGGGAAATACAGCGGCGTGCCCCAGGAATTGTCCGCCGCGACGAGCACCTGCCGCTGGTGAGCTGCGGCACAGATTGCGCGCGTGTCCAGCATCTCCATCGTCAGCGACGCCGGGGTTTCGATGAACACCAGCGCCGTATTCTCCTTCAGCAGCGGCGCGATGTCGGCGTCCGCAGCGAAGCACTCGACCTGTACACCGAGCGGACGCAAGACCTTCTCGCACAGCTCGTGCGTCGGGCCGTACACACCATCGGCCACGAGCAAGTGTGTTCCGGGCCGGGCGTACGCCAGGAGCACGGATGCGATCGCGTTGAGCCCGCTCGGCGCAAGCAGGCAGGCTTCCGCATCCTCGAGCGCGCACATCACGTCCTGCAACTCGAAATGCGTCTGCGTACCGGTCCTGCCGTAGCGCAAAGCCTCGAACGGTTTCGGCAGGTACGAGGCCTTGTAATCCGCCAGCGTCGGGAACAGGACGGTCGATGCGCGCACGACGGGCGGATTCACCACCTGTGCCGCAGATGCGGACTTGCGCCCAAGATGTGCCAGTGCGGTATCTGTCTTCATGTCAGGCTGCCTTCGTCGTTGCGGCGATCCTGGCCGTATTGGCGCCTACGCCCACTGCGGTAAGGATTGCCAGGCACTGGAAGAGGCCGATGCCGACGAACACCATCGACGGATGGCCCGCGTCCATCAGAGCGCCAAACAGCACAGGGGCGGCGGCAAGCCCAATATCCAACCCCGAATACACCACGCCGTACACCCGCCCGGTTGCGTTCTTCGGCGCTGCAGAACGGATCAGCAAGTCGCGCGACGGGCCAGCGACGCCGGCACCGAAACCGATTGCCCCCATCAGCGCCACGGCAACCATCGGCGGCACGACGCCCGCGGCGATCACCAGCGCAAATATTCCGGCGGCGGTGAACGCAATGGCAATCGTACGGTCATGACGCAGGGTCCGCGATGCCAGGAAACCGCCCCACACCATGCCCGCAGCGGAGGCCAACATGTACGCGGTATACCCGGTGGTCGCGGACGCCAGCGACATGCCGTACAGCTCCCGCAGGCTCGAAGAGGAAAAGCTCTGGATACCGCCAAGCGCCATTGCAGTAATGAAGAAGAAAGCAAAGCACATCCAGACCGCAGGCAGTCGCATGAATGCGAGGAGATGGCCGTCGCCCGAATCGCTCTTTTTCGATGCCGTCACCGCGGCGCTGATATCGTCTGTGCGCAGCAGGTCGCGATAGACAACGAGCAAGGCCAGCACCGCGAACGGGACCGCGGCAGCCGAAAGCAAGGCGATCCGCCAGTCGAACAGGCCGGCCATCGCCGTCAGGAACACCGGCGCCGCCGCCCAGCCGAGATTGCCGGAAATGCCGTGCACGGAAAACGCATGACCGAGGCGCGGCGCCGATACCCGCTTGTTGAGCAAAGTGAAGTCCGCCGGATGGAACACGCTATTGCCCACACCCGCGAGCATGGAGCCGGCGAGCAGCATCGGGTAGCTGTTAGCCTGCGACAGCACCAGCGCAGACAGTCCCAAAAAACCGATGCCCGAGAACAGCACCGCGCGCGCGCCGACCCGGTCGACGACGAAGCCGGCGAGCGCCTGTCCGATGCCGGACACGACAAAGAACACCGTCATCAGCAAGCCCAATTCCGCGTAGGACAGGCTGAATGCGTCCTTCAGCCACGGGAACAGCGGCGCGAGGATCAGATGGAAGAAATGCGACACGCCGTGTGCGATGCCGACGAGGCTAATGACCTGGGCATCCTGGCGAAATCCGGATATGGCGGCGGTAGACATGGGACTCCTTGCTGGAAAGGCGATGAAACCAGTCTATGCAAAACGCCGCCGTCTGTTTTAAGATAGAACGACAACTTTTGTCGAATTTCTGCCAGCGCCAATCCGGGAGCATGTATGGCGATCGAACCTGTTACCCATACCCGCCTGAACCTGCCGGGACGAATCCCGACGCCGGAGCGTCCGGTGCGCCTGGTGGCGCGCGACCTCAAAGCGTCGGAACTCCTGGCGGCGCATAGCCACGATTGGGGTCAGGTGACCTATGCGCTGGATGGCGTGGTACGTGTAACCGTCGGCAAGAACACCTGGATCGTCCCGCCCCAGCGTGCGATCTGGATTCCGCCGCAGGCGATGCATGAAGTGGCGACGCTTGAAAATGCTCGCCTGCGTGCGCTTTACGTGCATGCGGATTCTGCGCCCTTCCACGGCGAAGCATGCGAAGTGCTGGAGGTATCGAGCCTGCTGCGCGAACTGATCGTCGCGCTGGCGATGTCGGATCCTGGCGAACCGCGGGAATCCATGCTCGCGGCACTGATCCTCGACGAACTCGCGCGATCGACCACCATGCCCATCCGCGTCGCCCTGCCCGACGACAAGCGCCTGAAGAACCTGTGCGAAATGCTGATCGCCGACCCCGCCTCCACACTGACGCTCGACGACTGGGCATTGCGAGTAGGCGCATCGGCGCGCACGCTGGCTCGGCTCTTCGAGAGCGAACTCGGCATGAGTTTCGGCCAGTGGCGGCAGCAGGTGCGGCTGGCCCATGCGGCGCCGCTGATCGCACGCGGCATGCCCTTGTCGCATGTGGCGGCGGAACTCGGCTATGCCAGCCAGTCGGCGTTCTCGTCCATGTTCAGGAAGACCTTCGGGCAATCGCCGAGCGCGTTCTTCGCTCGCCGGGAGCGCCAGAGGGTGTTATGAACCAGGACCTGTTTGCATTTGAAGAAATGGGTTCACTTCTTGTCTTTTGCATGAATGAGGCAAGATGATCCAGACGTTGCAACGCTCAATACTTCGTTCTTAACGGCACGTTCATTTCAGACCGCAGTCCGTTTTCCGTCAGGTTGAACGGAGAATTCTTTGTAGGCGGGGTTTCAGGACGCTGGTCGAAGTCATAGGGCACCCCTTCGGCGTAGTCATCGGCGGGCAATCCCACTGCTTGTCGTTCAGATATCTCGGGCTGCATAGTCCCCGTTACGATATTGTAGGCGTGCGAAAATTCATGATACAGAGCCGTTGGACCGGGAAACCAGGCTCTGTGTCCAAGGTTGGGATTAACCGATGGTTGCATAATCACCATCGCATCTTTTGTTTGTCCGGCCGATCCATCTTCCCTGATGGTGACATCAGTAAGGCTGCCCCTGTCTTTTCGCCAGGCAGATGCTTTGCCCTCGAAACTGATCGACGGTTCACGCAGCGTGACAGCATGCCCAGACTCATCCAACACCTTCAGCATGCTCTGCCCGGTAGGCGATGAGCGGAACATGTCGATGTCGTCTTCCATCCTGTCCTTGAATTCAGCCGAGCCTTCAATCTCCACAGCTTTGCCTGGCGTGACCAGCTCACGACCGGTGGAGGTCTTGGTAACGGTTTTGTACCCCCCTGTGCCGAGGAAGCGCCACAATCCGTCGAGCGCGCCATCGTCTTCGACCTGCACCTTCTTCCGGGTCGTCACCTGCTCTTCAACTTTCAAACTGACATCGATGACGGTCGGTTTCGGGAATCTGCCTTTGTCGATCTTGTCTTCACAGATCTGGGCATAGATCGTGTCTTTCTGGCCGCCCAG
>CBIHRW010000064.1:0-26591 GCA_966212545.1 uncultured Noviherbaspirillum sp. | reverse complement strand
TGCTCGATCATCGTGCCTATGCGCAGGCGTTCACCATGCACGGCACGACGATGATGTTCTTTTTCGCCGTTCCCATCATGGAGGGCTTTGCCGCTTACCTGATTCCGAAGATGATCGGTGCGCGCGACCTCATCTTCCCGCGGCTGTCGGCTTTCGGTTACTGGTGCTACCTGTTCGGCGGCCTGCTCCTGTTCTCCAGCTTCCTCGTCGGCGCGGTGCCGGACGGCGGCTGGTTCATGTACGTCCCGCTCAGCAGCAAGATGTTTTCGCCCGGATCCAATGTGGACTTCTGGCTGCTGGGTGTAACCTTCGCCGAGATCTCGGCCGTGGCGGCCGGCATCGAGCTGATCGTCTCCATCCTGAAGACCCGGGCGCCGGGCATGGCGCTGCACCGCATGCCGCTGTACGCGTGGTACATCCTGGTCACTGCATTCATGATCGTATTCGGCTTTCCGCCGCTGATCCTCGGCAGCATCCTGCTGGAACTGGAACGGGCCTTCCTGCTGCCGTTCTATGACGTCGCTCGCGGCGGCGACCCGCTGCTCTGGCAGCACCTGTTCTGGATCTTCGGCCATCCCGAGGTCTACATCATCTTCCTGCCGGCCGCCGGACTGGTCACCACCATGCTGCCGACCTTCGTGCAGCGTCCTATCGCCGGCTATTCTTGGGTGGTGCTGGCCGTGATTGCGACCGGCTTCATCAGCTTCGGCCTCTGGGTGCATCACATGTTCACCGTCGGCATTCCCCTGTTGTCGCTAGCCTTTTTTTCCGCCGCGAGCATGGCCGTCGCGATCCCGACCGGCATCCAGGTGTTCGCCTGGATTGCGACGCTGTGGAGCGGCAAACCAGTCCTGCATACGCCAATGCTCTACATCCTCGGCTTCCTGTTCATCTTCGTACTCGGCGGCCTGACGGGCGTGATGGTGGCGATGGTGCCCTTCGACTGGCAGGTGCACGACACGCACTTCGTCGTTGCGCACCTGCACTATGTGCTGTTCGGCGGCATGGTCTTTCCGCTGTTTGCCGCCCTGTACTACTGGCTGCCGCTGTTTTCAGGGCGCGCGCCGTCGGCGCACCTGAGCCGTTCGGTGTTCTGGATGATCTTCCTGGGTTTCAATCTGACCTTCCTGCCGATGCACCTGACGGGGCTGCTCGGCATGCCGCGGCGCGTCTACACCTATGCACCCGAACTCGGCGTGGACATGCTCAATCTCGTCTCGACGGTGGGCGGCTTCCTTTCGGCAGCCGGTGTGGGCATGTTCGTGGTCGACGTGGTCCTGCATTTCCTGCATGGACGACGCGCGCCGACGAACATGTGGAATGCACCGACGCTCGAGTGGGCGATTGCCGCGCCTGTGCCGCCCTACACGTTCGTCTCGCAGCCGCATGTAGAGGATCGCGAGCCGCTGTGGAAGGATCCCGTATTGGCGGCGCGCATCGCGCAAGGCCAGGGCTATCTCGGACATCCCGGCATCGCACGGCGCGAGACGCTGGTGACCGGCACTGTGCACGCCGAATCGGAATCCGTCGCCATCCTCCCGGGCAATACCTTCGTGCCACTTGTTGCGGCACTCTTTACCGGCCTGTTCTTCATCGGTTTCCTGGCCAAACTGTACTGGCTGTCGGCGATCGGCGCGGCGCTCGCCGTCGGGGCATTGACGGTATGGGCGTGGCAAGGCGAGGACGCCAGTGCCGAGGATACCGTGGAGACGGCCGACGGCCTGCGCCTTCCCTGCCACTATGCGACCGGCCAGTCGCCCGGCTGGTGGGGCACGCTGATTGCGCTGCTTGCCGATGCGACCCTGTTCTTTTCGCTCCTGTTTGCCTACTTCTACCTGTGGACGGTGTCGCCGGCTTGGCCGCCGGAAGGCTTCGGCGACGTTGGCCTGCTGTGGCCATCCCTTGCGCTCGCCGCGCTGCTGGCCAGCAGCGCGGTATTGAAATGGGGCGAAACCGGCAACCGGCAAGGGCATCGCGGGCGACTGCAGACGGGATTTCTCCTGGCCATGGGACTTGCCCTTGCCTTCGTCATACTTCAGGCTACGGCACTGGCCGAGGGGGCGCCTTCGGCAACCGCCCATGCGTACGGCGCGCTGGTGGTCACCATTACCGGATTCCAGTTCGTACACGTCGCCATTGCCATCCTGATGGCAGGGTTCACGCTGTTGCGCGCGCACAGCGGCCTGATCGGTCCGCGCAGGCCCGCCGTGCCCCAGGTGGCGGCGCTGTTCTGGCATTACACGGTGCTCCAATGGTTGGGCGGTTTTGCCACACTACATCTCTTCCCGCTGATGGCAGGAGGCTGACATGCGCAATCCCTTTACCCGGAACCATCTCCTTAGCCTAGTTGCCGCGCCGCTCATCTGGGCAGTGCACCTCCTGGCGTGCTATCTCCTCGTGTCGTTCGCGTGTGCGTTCGCCGTGCCCGGTGCACGTAGCGGCATTGCCGCGGCGACCGTGCTTGCCCTGGCACTGATCGCCGTGTCGGCGTGGTCGAACTACCGTAAATGGTCGGCGGTTCGGCGGTCCAATGCGCCGGATGCGCCCATGCATGCCTTCTTCGCGATCAACGCCATGATGTTGGCGGCGATGTCCGCGCTGGCCCTGTCCTGGGTTGCCTTCCCCACGCTCATGCTGCCGGTATGCGCCGCCTGATCTTCTGCGGGGTCCTGGCCGGTCTTGCGCCCCGCCTGGCGCAGGCGCACGGCAGCGATGCGAACGGATGGTGGTCGTTCGATCCGTGGGTCTGGATACCGTTGACAGCCGTGGCCATGCTGTACCTGCGCGGAATGCTTGTGCTCCGCCATAAGGGCGTGACCATTGCAGCGACCCGGCTTCCTGCACCGGCCGCTTTCGCGGGCGGCTGCGCCGCGCTCTTCGTTGCGCTCATCTGGCCGCTCGATGTACTCGGTGAAGCCAGCTTCGCCGCCCACATGGCGCAACACATGCTGCTGATCGCCGTCGCCGCGCCCCTGCTTGCGCTTGCCCGTCCTGCGCCGGTCCTGCTTGCCGCCCTCCCCGGCCGCCTGCGTCGGCTCAATGGCGCACTCGGTCCGCTGCACAGCCTGCTGCGCGCGTTGTCCAGGCCACGCGTGGCCTTCGCGGTGCATGGCGTTCTCGTGTGGCTATGGCATGCGCCACTGCTGTTCGAACTGGCGTTGCACTGGCGCTGGGTGCATGTGCTGGAGCACGCCGCCTTCCTGGGCAGCGCCCTGCTGTTCTGGAGCGCGATGCAACACGCCGCCAGGAGCGGCGGGATAGGATGCGGCACAGCCGTGCTGCTGACGCTCGGGACGCTGATGCATACCGGCGTGCTCGGTGCCCTGCTCACGTTTTCGCCGCGCCTGCTGTATCCGATGCATGAAGGTCGACCGGCCCTTGGCCTGTCTGCCATTGAAGATCAGCAGCTTGCCGGCCTGCTCATGTGGATTCCGGGGAGCATAGTGTACCTCGCTGCCGGGCTGTGCTTCGTTACCGCCTGGCTGCGAAAACCGGCCATGCATTAGCTGCCATGAAAAAAATTCACGTGCAATTCTTACCGCCCATGCGCAATTTGTACCCCCCGCCTTCCCGGACGCCCATCTCCACTCCCTTGCAGCAGGCGTGGCACAAGGCTTGCTGCGCGTGCCTGCTTGAAACGTGGCGGCATTTCCCGAAACGACAGCGGACAACATGCCCAAGATCCCGAGTCGCACACAAGGAGAATGAACATGTACTTCGATCTCGGCTTCGGATTCAGCGGCCTGCTGCTCATTGCGGCCATCTTCTTCCTTGCCTCCGCCATCCGTGTGCTGCGCGAATATGAGCGTGGTGTCGTGTTCCAGCTCGGGCGATTCTGGGGCGTGAAAGGCCCTGGCCTGATCATCCTCATCCCGGTGCTGCAGCAGATGGTGCGGGTGGACCTGCGCACCATCGTGCTGGACGTACCGACGCAGGACGTGATCTCGCGCGACAACGTCTCCGTCAAGGTCAATGCAGTGATTTACTTCCGCGTCGTCGAGCCGGAGAAGGCGATCATCCAGGTCGCGAACTTTTTCGAGGCGACCAGCCAGCTCGCGCAGACCACGCTGCGCGCCGTTCTCGGCAAGCACGAGCTCGACGACATGCTGGCCGAGCGGGAACGGCTCAACATGGACATCCAGCAAGTGCTGGACCAGCAGACCGACGCCTGGGGGATCAAGGTCGCCAACGTCGAGATCAAGCACGTGGACCTCGACGAATCGATGGTGAGGGCGATTGCGCGGCAGGCTGAAGCGGAGCGTGAACGCCGCGCCAAGGTGATCCACGCCGAAGGCGAGCTGCAGGCCTCCGAGAAACTGATGCAGGCGGCCCACGTGCTGGCGCAGCAACCCGGGGCGATGCAGCTGCGCTACATGCAGA
Source organism: uncultured Noviherbaspirillum sp. (assembly GCA_966212545.1). Taxonomy (GTDB): domain Bacteria; phylum Pseudomonadota; class Gammaproteobacteria; order Burkholderiales; family Burkholderiaceae_D; genus Noviherbaspirillum. The sequence goes on along the minus strand of CBIHRW010000064.1, from coordinate 22,211 downwards.
CCCTGTCTGCCATCACCGGCGACAAGTCGAGCACCATCGTCTTTCCCTTGCCGGTGGATCTGCTGACGGGACTGGTCGACCGCGCGGGGGTGGGGCAGGACCGGAAGCGCGCGCAATGAAGACGCGTGCGTTCTTCCCGCGGGCACTGTTCTACGGTGCCCTGTGGTGGGTGATGACGGAAGGTTCGGCGGATGGTTTGGCGCTGGGTGCCGCGTGCGCAGGACTGGCGGCGCTGCTGAGCCTGCAGTTGCATCCGCCCACGCCCCGCCGGCTGAAGATGGCGGGGATACCGGGTTTCGTCATGTTCTTCATCGTACGCTCCATCCGCGGCGGCACCCAGGTCGCCGCCGCAGCGCTGAAACCCCGCCTGGCGCTGCGTCCCGCCATCCTCGACATTCCCCTTCGCCTGCGCGATGAACCCGACCAACTATTCCTTGCCGGCGTGCTCAATCTCATGCCGGGAACTTTGACCGCCGGACTGGACCACGGCCGGTTGCAACTGCATGTGCTGGACCGGCGCGCCCCCATCCAGGATGAAGTGCGCGAAGCGGAAGCAAGGGTGGCCGGCCTGTTCGGTGTGGAGCTGCCATGACTGCATTGTCCCTGGGCCTGGCCCTGTTTCTCCTTGCCAACCTGCTCGCCGCACTTCTATTGGTGGTGCGCGGGCCCACCTCGGCGGACCGCCTGCTGGCGGCGCTGCTGTTCGGCACGACGGGGACAGCCGTGCTCCTGTTGCTGGCACGCGGACACGGGCCGCTGGTGGACGTGGCACTGGTGTTTGCGCTGCTGGCAGCCATTACCGGCGCTGCCTTTGCCCAACGCGCCTGGCGCCGGGAATCGGGAGCGAACGAACATGAGCATCATTGACTGGATCAGCGCGGCTTGCCTGCTCGCGGGCGCCGGCTTCTTTTTTGCAGGCACGGTGGCCTTGCTGCGATTTCCGGATGTCTACACGCGCCTGCACGCGCTGGCCAAGGCCGACAACCTCGGCCTGGGTTTCATCCTGCTTGGCCTGCTTCCGCACGCCAGCGGCGCGGCCGAAGCGCTCAAGCTGGTGCTGGTCTGGCTGCTGGTACTGGCTGCCAGCGCATCAGTCAGCTTCCTGGTCGCCCGGCGCGCCAGGCGGCGCAACATTCCGCCGTGGACCGGCCTGGAGGACACATGATCGCGCTCGCTTTTGACCTGCTGCTCGCGGCCTCGCTGCTCTGGGCTGCATTCCGCGCCCTGACTACCCTGGACCTTTTTCGTGCGGTAGTCATGTTCATCGTCTTCGGCCTGCTCATGGCACTGGCCTGGGCAAGGCTGGATGCGCCCGATCTCGCGTTGGCCGAAGCGGCTATCGGCGCCGGGCTCGCCGGGGCACTGCTGTTCGATTCGGTCGGACACTTGCGTGCGCGCGGCAGGAGCAAGTCATGACGCCGGGGACGAGGAGGCTCCGGAAGATACTGGTCAGCGTCGGATGCGCCTCCTTCGCCGGTGCGGCCGTCATTGCGGTCATGACGCTTCCGGAACCGGCAGTACGCCTCGCCGGCCAGGTCAATGCGGAAATGAACAGGAGCGGCGTCACGCATCCCGTGACCGCGGTGCTGCTCAACTTTCGCGGTTACGACACGCTGCTGGAAATCGCCGTCCTGCTGCTGGCGCTGCTCGGCGTGACGGCGGCTGCCGGCAGCGAGAAGACCGGATTGCGCCGCTTGCCTTCCGCACCGCACGCCTTCTTGCAATCGATCACCCGTTTGATGGCGCCGCTGATGGTGCTGGCTGCCGGCTACCTGTTGTGGGCGGGATCGCATCGCCCCGGGGGCGCCTTCCAGGCAGCGGCCGTGATGGCGGCGGGCATCGTACTCCTCTTTCTCGCCGGATTGCTCCCCGAACGCCTACAATCGGATCGTCTGCTCCGCGCGGGCATGATCGGCGGCTTCCTGGTCTTCCTGGCCGTGGCCGCTTTTCCCCTTGCCGGCGGTGCCCTCCTTCAGTATCCGGTGCCGCTCGCCGGCGCGCTGATCCTGCTGATCGAGTCGGGCCTCACCATCTCCCTCGCCCTCATCCTCTCCGGCCTGTTCCTGCGGCTGCCGGATGAATCTGAAGAGGTGGAGGAATGACGCCAGGACTGCTCTTCGCGCTGACGGGCATTGCGCTGTTCTCCGCCGGTGTCGCCGGCCTCATCCTGCAAACGCATCTGCTGCGCAAGATCATCGCCTTCAATGTCATGGGCAGCGGCGCCTTCCTGGTGCTGGTCGGCCTGGGCCAGCGCTACGGGGAGCCCGACCCGGTGTCCCAGGCGATGGTCCTGACGGGTATCGTCGTGTCGATCGCGGCGACCGCGCTGGCGCTTGCCCTCGCGCGCCGGCTGCTGAACCTGACGGGCGAGATGCGGTTTCCTGCGGAGGAGCAGGATGATTGAAATCGAGCTTATTCCTCTCCTCATCCTCGTGCCGCTGCTGTGGGCAAGCCTCGCGTTTATCGCCGGGGCCACGCATGCCTGGAAGCTGGCGCTGGGCGGCAGCAGTCTCCAGCTTGCGCTGGCGTGGCGTCTGGCGGCGGAGGTAGGAGGAGGTGCGGACCGGGTGCACATGGCGGGGGGCTGGGAAGCGCCGCTGGGCATCGCCCTATCGGCCGACGGACTGGCCGCGGTGATGCTGTTGTTGGCACAAGGCGTTGCGCTGCCGCTCGTTTTCTACGCCCGCGCTTATTTCGCATGCCATCCGGATGGCGCGCGCACCTTCTGGCCACTGACGGGATTTCTGCTCGCCGCAATGAACGCGCTCTTCCTGTCCGCCGACATTTTCAACCTGTACGTCACGCTGGAACTGGTTGGCCTGGCTGCCGTTGGCCTTGTCGCGTCCGGTGGCGCGGGCTCCATCGCCGCCGCCTTGCGTTACCTGCTGGCCACGCTGCTCGGTTCCGGCGCCTACCTGCTTGGCGTCGCCCTGCTCTACGGCGCTTACGGCACTGTCACCTTGCCTGAATTGGCGCCACGAGTGGCGGATGCCCCGCCGCTGGCCGCAACGCTGGCGGCAGGCCTGATGCTGGCCGGCATGGCGGTCAAGACGGCGCTGTTCCCCTTTCACTTCTGGCTGCCCCCGGCGCACGGCGGCGCCCCCTCGCCCGTGTCGGCCCTGCTGTCGGCTCTGGTGATCAAGGCCTCTTTCTATCTCGCAGCGCGCCTGTGGCTGTCCCTGTTCCTGCCGCTGGCCACACCCGTCTGGGGCCAACTGTTCGGCGTGCTCGGCGCAGCGGCTATCTTCTGGGGGTCGTTCATGGCCTTGCGCCAGGCCCGGCTGAAGATGTTGATTGCCTATTCCACGGTGGCCCAGGTAGGTTACCTGTTCCTGTTCTTTCCGCTGACCACACATACCGAGCCTGCCGCCGCACAAAGCGCGCTGCAGGGCGTGACACTGCAGGCGCTCGCGCACGGGCTGGCCAAGGCTGCGATGTTCGCAGCCGCGGGTGCAGTCATCCTGTCAACGGGGCATGATCGCATCATGCAGCTGGGCGGCATTGCGGCGCGCATGCCGGTGACCGTCTTTACGCTGGCCATCGCCGGCGTGTCGCTGATGGGCCTGCCCCCGTCGGCAGGCTTTCTCGCCAAGTGGCTGCTGATCGACAGCGCCATCGCGAGCGGCCAGTGGTGGTGGATCGTGGTCATGATCGCGGGCGGCCTGCTGACGGCCGCCTACGTCTTCAGGGTTCTGCGGCACGCCTTCTTGCGCGCGGAACAGAGCGAGATCTACAAGCCCTTGCCGCGCCTCGTCGAATGGCCTGGCTTCCTGCTGGCGGTGGCAAGCCTGGCGCTGGGCCTGCGCGCGACCGAGTTGTTGAACGTATTGGGCGCGCCATGACCTGGAATGAAGCGCTCCCCCTGCTGGTACTGAGCAGCTCCCTGCTGCCGGGGCTCATCATCTTCAACCTGCCCGAGGAGCGCCGGGGCGTGCGCACCGCGCTCAATTTGGCGGGAGCGGGCCTCAAGCTGGTCTTCATCGCCTTCATGCTCTGGGGCGTCGCGCGCGGGGAGCGCTACGAATTCCGCTACGCCATCATGCCAGGCCTGGAACTGGTGCTGCATGCAGATGCACTCGCGATGCTGTTCGTCACGTTGTCGGCGGCGCTGTGGTTTCTCACGACCTTGTACGCAATCGGCTACCTGGAAGGATCGCCGAACAGAAGCCGTTTCTTCGGATTTTTCAGCCTGTGCGTGACCGCGACCGTCGGCGTCGCCATGGCGGGCAATCTGTTCAGTTTCTTCTTTTTCTATGAGCTGCTGACGCTGTCGACGTACCCGCTGGTCGTGCATCGGGGAACGGAATCCACGATGAAGGCCGGGAACATCTATCTCGCCTACACACTGGCCGGCGGCGCAGTGTTGCTGACGGGCGTGGTGTGGCTGTACGGCTTGCTCGGCCGTGTCGAGTTCGTGCCCGGAGGGTCGGTCTCGGTGCTCGGTCCGGCTTATGCGGATCAGTTACGGCTGGTGTTCGGCCTTCTGGTTGCCGGCGTCGGCGTGAAGGCGGCGCTCGTGCCGCTGCATGGCTGGCTGCCCAAGGCAATGGTTGCCCCTGCGCCGGTGTCGGCGCTGCTGCATGCGGTCGCCGTGGTGAAAGCCGGTGCCTTCGGTATCATCCGCATCGTCTACGAGGTGTACGGGGCGGACTTCACCCATGGATTGGGCGTGTCGGCGCCGCTGGCAGTCCTGGCCGGGATCACCATCCTGTGGGGCTCCCTGCGCGCGCTGTTCCAGGATGACCTCAAGCGGCGGCTAGCCTACTCGACGGTGAGCCAGGTGTCCTACATCGTGCTCGGCGTCGCCCTGGTTGGCCCGGTCGGAACAATAGGCGGGTTGGTTCACCTTGTTCACCAAGGCATCATGAAGATCACGCTGTTCTTTTGCGCCGGCAATTACGCCGAGACGCTGGGGATTCACAAGGTCAGCGAAATGAACGGCGCCGGCCGGCGCATGCCATTGACTACGCTGGCGTTCAGCGTGGGCGCGCTCGGCATGATGAGTGCGCCGTTCACCGCCGGCTATGTCAGCAAGCATTACCTGACCGAAGGCGCCGCAGCCGCGGGGGCACCATGGGCCGAATGGGTCCTGCTGGCGTCGAGCGTGCTCAACGCCGCCTATTTCCTACCCATCCTGTACCGCGCCTGGATCAAGCGGCAGAGGGATGCGTGGCCGGAAGAATCGATCCCCCGCCGCGGCTGGCTGGAAACGAACGGGCTGCTGCTCGCCCCGCCGCTGGTGAGTGCTGTTGCCGTCCTTGCCGCCGGCACCTTGTCGGAACATCCGTGGAGCCCGCTATCCTGGGCCAAGCTGATCGCGGAACGGCAGTATGTGAGCGTGGAACAATAAGCCGGGTGCATCGCTGAAATGCTTCGGCTTTTTCGCAGAACCCGCGTTCATCACGTCGTTCCAACGAATGCGGGCAAGGAAATTCCGGCATCTTTGCCCCAGATCAAGTCTCATGTGCAGACCCATACATTAGGCTTGCATTGTCGTAAGCCGGTCAGTTTGCCTTGCCAACAGGAAGGGAAAGACCATGCCTAAAATCCTGGTTCCGTTCGAGGGGTCCGATAGCGCACTCCGCGCGGTACGCCACGCCGCTCGTTTGGCCAAGCTGATCGCCGGAACGCAGATCGAATTGCTCTATGTACATGATCCGGTACTCATGCGCGAACACGCAGCACTGTCGACGCAAGAGATTCGGCGCATCTATGATGAAGAGGCAGCACGCGTGCTGCAACCGGCCCGAGAGGTGCTCGATGCAGAAGGTGTTCCGTACACGGCACATAATCGTTGCGGAGCGCCGGCTGGCGAGATTGCCCAGCAGGTATACGAGTCGAAAAGCGATGCCATCGTCATGGGCACGCGCGGTCTGGGTCCGATCGCCAGCGTCATGATCGGATCGGTGGCGACCCGGGTAATCCATCTGGTAGACGTTCCTGTCACCCTCATCAAGTAAGCGGACCGATGCTGTCGGTCTGGTCCGAGTTCGGAGTATGTGCCGCACTGATCGCCGTCGCTGGACGGCGCCTGTCTTATTACGGCGACGTGATCGCGGACAAGACCGGACTGTCCGGCAACTGGATCGGCATGATCCTGCTCGCGTCCGTTACCTCGCTGCCGGAACTGGTGACCGGCATCAGTGCCGTAACGCTGGCGGATGCGCCCGAGCTCGCGGTTGGCAACGTGCTCGGCAGTTGCATGGTCAACCTGTCCATGCTGGCCGTGATCGACTTCCTGCATCGCCGCGAATCGTTCTATCGGCGCGCCAGCCGCGCGCACATCCTGTCGGCCGGATTTGGCATCGTCTCGCTTGCTTTTGTCGGCATCGGCATCCTGCTCGGCTCCATGACGCCGCGCGCGGCGGTCGGCCATGTCAGTGTGCAGGCGATCGTGATCTTCGTCCTGTACGGCGTCGCGATCCGCACGGTGCTTGTTTTCGAGCGGGAACAGATCCGCGAATTCGCCGCGGACGTTGCCGACCGTTATCCGGACCTGAGCCTGGGCCGTGCCGTGCGCGGCTACCTGCTGGCAGCGGTTGTCGTCGTCGGCGCGGGCCTGTGGCTGCCCTTCATCGGCACGCGCCTGGCCGATGCGATGAACTGGCACGGCTCCTTTGTCGGCACGCTCCTGATGGCCGCCGCGACGACATTGCCCGAACTTGCAGTGACGGTTTCCGCGATCCGTATTGGGGCGCTCGACATGGCCATCGCCAACCTCCTTGGCAGCAACCTGTTCAATGTCACGATTCTCGCGGTCGACGACTTGTTCTATCTGAAAGGCCCGATCTTCACGCAGATCACGCCGGTCCAGGCATTTTCCGCCTTTTCTGGCTGCCTGATGACAGGACTGGCGGTCATCGGCCTGACCTGCCGCCCCGGTATACGCCTGCTCAGCACGGTCGGATGGATCAGCGTCTGCCTGATTTTTGTCTATGTACTGAATGCCTGGGTGCTGTTCCATTTTGGCGGATAGCACGGTTCCTGGGCATCATGGGGAGTAGGAAATGTCGCTCTTTCAACATCTCCTGGTTGCAACGGATTGCTCTGATCGAGCCAGCCGCGCCGAGGCGCGCGCTGCGCTGTTGTGTAAGGAGCATGCATGCCGAAGCGCAGAGCTGCTGACAGTGAGGGAGGCCAGCGAGGCGAGTATTCTTGCGCGGATCACGCATAGTACGGTTGCGTCCGCAACGGCGCTCGCTGCCGCGCATGCAAGCCGGGAACTTGACGAACGGACGGCTTCGCTGAAGGAGAATTACGGCGTCGATTTTTCTCGCCAGGTACGTTTTGGCCACGTCGCTCCGGAAATCGTCGCGCGAGCAGAGGAAACGAATGCCGACCTCCTTGTCATCGGCGCGCATGGGGGCAACTTCTTTTCCGATCTCCTGCTTGGCAATACCGCAGACAAATTGACGCACCTCTGCAAGCGGCCTTTGCTCGTGGTGAAGAATACGCCCCAGGAAACGTATCGGCGTGTCCTGGTTCCGGTTGATTTTTCCGATGACTCGCGGCGCGCAGCGGAACTGGCGCTGGCGATTGCTCCTCAGTCGGATGTCACATTCCTTCATGCCTTTGAAGTGCTTTTCGAAGGAAAGATGCATTATGCGAATGTGTCGCGCGACGTCATTTACGACTACCGGATAAAGGCGCACGATGCCGCAAGCGAGCTGCTTAACCAATTCATCGACGACCTCAAGGTTGGAGACCGGTTTGTCACCAGGGCGCTCACTCTCGGGCGGCCAGGCAAGGTTGTGCGCGAGCATGCAAAGTCGGTCCGGCCCGATCTGATCGTGCTGGGCAAGCACGGCCAGTCGCGCTTTGCGGAGATGATCCTGGGAAGCGTCGCGCGCGACACGATCGACCAGACGGACTGCGACGTGCTGGTCGTGCCGGTGCCGCACGAGACCTGACCGGACGCGCACGACCCGGCGGCGCGAAGCTATCAAGCAGGAAACGCCCCTTCCCCGGGTCAAGACACCTTCCCCAGGAGCACGCATGACCGGTATCGACCCTGGACCTGTCCTCGATCTTTTTCGCGGAAATGAGCGACAAGCGCAGCCGCTAGCCGATTCAATAGTGACGCAGCAGGATGCCGTTCTTTCCTTGCTGCTTGACTTCGTACATCACCGCGTCGGCGACGGCAAGCGCCCTGTCTGCATCTTGCGGCGATTCATTGAAACAGACGATGCCGATGCTGAAGCCCACCGGCCAATCATGCTGGCGCATCGCCGTGTCGAGGCTGCGTTTCATGGAGCCTGCGGCCTGTTGCGCCGCATCCGCGGCTGTCTCGCGCAGCAGGACGGCGAACTCGTCGCCGCCTAAACGCCCCACCACGTCGACATTGCGCAGTTCCGCCCGAAGCACCCGCCCGATTTCCGCCAGCAGCAAATCCCCTGCATGATGGCCGAGGGTGTCATTGACCTGCTTGAAGTTATCGCAATCGAAATAGGCGAGCGAGAACAGATGGTCATAGCGGCGATGGCGATCAATCTCGGCCTGCAGCTGCTCGCGGAACCCGGCCTTGTTCAGGCAGCCGGTCAGCGCATCGGTTTTCGATTGCCGTCGCACCACATCGTAGGACTCGCGCAGCTTGCCCTGCACATACACCATCACCAATGTGGCGCCGAAATCGCTGACAAGATCGAGGTAACGGTACGCCAGATTGCCGAGAAGCGGAGACGCGTCTGCAATCGTCAGTGCCGAGATCACGGCCATCAGGGCGGCAAAGAAGTACCCCCAGCGGGCTCCCGCAAACCAGGTTACGACCAGCACGGGGATGATGTGCACGATCATCAGGCTGATTTCGAACCCGACCGCCGCGTCGAGCACCGCCACAAGACCAGTGCCGAGAAAGCCGGCGAGAATCGCCCGGTCGGGAGCGAGGTACAGTGTTGGTGCGAATCTCATGTCCGGCGCATACCACGCTGCTTGCGTCGCATCCAGCTCAGGCGCACGCGCAGTCGCCAGAGCGTGCTCACGCCGACGTAGCCGACGATCGCCGCCGATGCCGCAAGGACGGTCAGGCCGGTCATGAGGGGAAAGCCGACAGAATGCAGCCACTCGGCCAGTTGCGGCAGCCAGCCCTCGACGTCGCCCTGTTGCACGGTTATCGCATGTTCAACTTCGGCGTCAATTACGGCTTCTGACGGGACGCATTCATTTCCTGTCATGAAGTCGCCCAACCGGTACGCGAGGTAATAGATCGGAGGAAAGGTCAGTGGATTGGACACCAGGGTGCACAACGCCGCCACCGGCAGGTTGACACGCAGGAAGATCGCCGCGATTGCTGCAAGGAATATCTGGGCGAACGGTACCAGGATGCCGAAGAACAATCCCGTTGCCACACCCCCTGCGACCGAACGGCGATTGAACTGCCACAGAAAGTGATGATGCAGGTACGGCGCGAATGGCTTGAAGAAGCGCTTGCCGCGCAAGCTCTCCGCGGTCGGCAAGCGCCGCATGAAACGCTGGAACAGCATTATCCGCAATAATACTAGTGCAGCAATGGGCGGAACGCCCGATCGTCGCCCACGGTGCCCAGGTCGGCAAGCTGCTCCTGCGCAGCGCGCTCAAGAGTATCGTCAAGGGCGTCCTCGGGAACGGCGGGCAGGAGTTTCTGCAATTCCGGTTCCGGCATCAATTGCGTCCCTTCCGGATCCCACTGGTTATACACATGGGTCACCATTTTCCAGATCGAACCCTGGGTTTCGCTCAAACTCATGTCGGCCTCCGTCGAAAACGCCCCGGTTGGACAGCGCCATTACCGCCAAGTTTTGGGTAACACGCTTTTCCGTCGGAAATGGCGAGCCCGAGGATGCTCTCAAGCGTCAACAATGATTGCGCCTCGAACCTGGACCACCTGCGCAGCCAATTCCGCACCAGCGTCGGCCGCCTCTTGCGGTGTCGCCCCCTTCAGCCGGGCGGCAAGATACGCTCCGTTGAACGAATCGCCGGCTGCAGTCGTGTTCATTGGTGCTACTTTTCTTGCGAGAACGGCGCTTGCCTGTTCCATGGATCTCGTCTGCACCAAGCAACCTTCCGCGCCCAGCTTCACCACCACCTCGAACGGACCGCTTTCAAGAATACGAGTAAGGGTAGACTGGGGTATATCGTCCCCGTGCAGCATCTCCTCGTCGTTAAAAGTCACAAGCACATGCGTGGCCACGGCAAGGGCTGCAACACTCCACTTCCGTGCCTCATCAACGTCGGTTCCCAATGGCCCTGTTTCCGTCACCATTGTCAACCGCCGGTTCGAATAGTCCTGAATGGACATAAGAAGCTGGAGCGCCCCCATCCCGCAGCATGCAAGGACCAAACCAGCGCTTCCTCAGCACCGTTTGCATAGGAAGACCGCTGTTTGCCCGGTAATTTAAGTGACGAAACATCCGTGCGGTTGATGGCGTCGCTTGTTTTCGTATTGCCACATGGAGTTCGCTGCAAGATGTTCGCTCTGAAAAACATGGAGCAAATGTACGCATTAACGCCATTTTTCGTGCTTCTCTTCGGTATTAGACTAGTTTTTATCCCATTTGACCGGGAAACAGGCATGCGATTCGGTCGCCGTAGCGAAGGTTTTGGTCTGAGCGAAATTGATGCCGAACGGCTAGAAGCGCACGATCGCAGAACGGCGATGCCGTTCTACGAGCCGGAGTGCAACGACTCGCGCAGCTTTCATTCGTTCGTCAAAGCCTTGATCTCCGCCAAGGCGGGCAATTTCATGTTCAACGTAAGCTATGCGCCGTTCCATCGTGGTCAAGAATTGCACAGGCGATCCGCAGCCCGATCAAGTACGCATCCCCAGACAGGAATGCATTTCACGCGAGCACGAGATGGTCGACTTGCACGAAAGGACAAATGATGAGCCATGCTCTGGTTCTGACAAGCAAATGAACTTTCCGATCTTGTCGCCGGAATCGACGTGATTCGTTTTCCGGACAATCGGCTGCGCGACCGTACCCGGGTTGCGCCGTCCAACAGCACAGGCAGGTCCTAACATTTCGGGGGCGCCATGGAAATTTTCTCACCGATCGCTGGCGACATGTTCGCCATGCTGCTTGAAGAACCACGCCAACCGCTGCGGGCACGGCGCATCCCCATTCCGCTTCCCGCCGGCGATGAAGTGTTGATCCGGGTAAGCGCGTGCGGCGTCTGCCGCACCGATCTGCATATCTTGGATGGCGAACTTCCCGTGCATCGGCTGCCGTTGGTGCTGGGTCATGAATCGGTCGGCGTCGTTGCCGCGATCGGTGCCGATGTGAAGCATCTGGCGATCGGCGATCGCGTCGGCGTGCCATGGCTGGGCAGCAGTTGCGGCATCTGTCCGTACTGCCGGACGCAACGCGAAAACCTCTGCGATGCGGCCCGATTCACCGGCTATGACCGGGACGGCGGCTATGCGCAATACATGGTCGCGGATGCGGGTTATTGCTTTCGGCTGCCTGACCGCTATGACGATGTCCATGCGGCGCCCCTGCTTTGCGCCGGATTGATCGGCCATCGCGCCTACACGATGGCGGGAAATGCACATCGCATCGGCCTGTACGGCTTCGGCGCGGCAGCACATATCATCGCGCAGGTCGCAAGCAGCCAGGACCGCGAGATCTTCGCGTTCACCCGTCCCGGCGACACCCGTTCGCAAGCATTTGCGCGCGCGCTGGGCGCGGCGTGGGCCGGCGATTCCAATGTTGCCTCCCCTGCTCCTCTGGATGCCGCGATCATTTTCGCGCCGGCCGGCGGACTCGTTCCGCAAGCACTCCGGGCGACATGCAAAGGCGGGACGGTAATCTGCGCGGGGATACACATGAGCGACATCCCGGCCTTCCCCTATGCGCTGCTGTGGGGGGAGCGTTCGGTGCGATCCGTCGCCAACTTGACGCGCGCCGACAGCGACAGCTTCTTCGCACTCACCGCCGGAATCGCGCTCCAAACCGTCCCCGTCCCGTATTCACTGAAAGACGCCAACCAGGCACTTGCGGCCTTGCGCGCCGGAACCTTCAATGGTGCCGCGGTCCTGGTTCCCGATCATGCCTAAGCAACCAGTTTCCATCGCAACGGCATCCGAAGCCCGATCGGATGCAACGGCCGCGTCCGCGCGCAAGAGCTGGCATGCCGCGGACGCCGGCGAGGTTTTCAGCATGCTCGACGCCTGCCGCGAAGGCCTGCGCCAGGCCGAAGCCGAGCGCCGGCTGGCGCGCTACGGCGCCAATACCTTGCCCTCGCCACCCCGGCGCAGCGCCGCCCTGCGCTTCCTGATGCAGTTCCACAATGTGCTGATCTACGTGCTGCTGGCATCGGCGGCGATCACGGCCCTGCTCGGCCATTGGGTCGACAGCAGCGTGATCATCGGCGTCGTGCTCATCAATGCCGTGATCGGGTTCATCCAGGAAGGAAAGGCGGAGCAAGCCATGGACGCGATCCGCCGCATGCTGCGCTTGCATGCGCAAGTGCTGCGCGACGGCCAGCGCAGGGACGTTCCGGCAGAATGCCTGGTGCCCGGCGACATCGTTTTCGTTTCCTCGGGCGACAAGGTGCCTGCCGACATGCGATTGCTGGACGCGCGCAACTTGCGTATCGACGAGTCGATACTCACCGGCGAATCGATGACGTCCGAGAAGCAGACGGCGCCGGTGAGTGAGGAGGATGCGCTCGGCGATCGCCTGTCGATGGCCTATTTCGGCACGCTTGTCTGTTGCGGCCAGGGGATGGGCATCGTGGTCGCGACCGGCGCCGGCACGGAGATCGGCCGTATCAGCGCCATGCTCGGCCAGGTGCATGCCCTAAGCACGCCGCTGCTCAAAAAGCTGGCGGAATTCGGCCGCCGGCTTACCTGGGCCATCCTGGGCGTCTCTTGCCTGCTATTCGTATTCGGCACGCTGGTTCGCGGCTACGCGGCGCGGGAGATGTTCCTGGCAGCGGTGGGCTTGGCGGTTGCCGCAATTCCGGAAGGATTGCCGGCCATTATGACGGTCACGCTGGCGATCGGCGTGCAGCGCATGGCCCGGCGGCACGCCATCATCCGCCGGCTTCCCGCAGCGGAAGCGCTTGGAGGCGTCACCGTGATTTGTTCCGACAAGACCGGAACACTGACCAAGAACGAGATGACGGTACAGCAAGTCATTACGGCAGGCACCGTGTACGGCGTGTCGGGCGCGGGTTACGCCCCGCACGGCGGTTTTGCGCTGGACGGCCGCGAGGTGGATGTCGCGCAGCATCCCATACTGGCAGATATCGCCCGGGCATCGCTGCTTTGTAACGATGCCAGCCTGGACAACGTGGACGGGGAATGGCGGCTTGCGGGCGACCCGACGGAGGTCGCGCTTGTCACTCTGGCGCTCAAGGCTGGCCTTGATCAGCATTTTGAACGGGAAGCCCTGCCGCGCACCGATATCATCCCCTTCGAATCGGAGCACCGGTTCATGGCGACGCTGCACCACGATCACACGGGTCGGGGCGTCGTTTTTCTCAAGGGCGCGCCGGAGCGTGTGCTGGCGCTGTGCGACACGCAGTACGTGGCGGGTGAGATCCGGCCGCTGGACTTGCCTGACTGGCATGCGCGCATGGAAACAGCGGCCGGGATCGGCATGCGCCTTCTGGCCATCGCCATGCGAACTGAACAAAACCATCGCCTGGAACTGTCCTTTCCCGACATCGAGGCGCGAGGTTTCGTGCTGATGGCGGTGTTGGGCATCACCGATCCACCGAGGGAAGAGGCGATCAGCGCGATAGCGGCCTGCCGCTCGGCCGGCATCCGGGTCAAAATGATCACGGGCGATCACGCGGCGACGGCCGGTGCCATCGGCCAACGGCTGGGGTTGGCGGAACAGGTGCGCACCGTTGTCGGCGTCAGCCTGGACAATCTGGACGACAAGCAACTGCAAGAACTGGCTGCCAATACCGAGGTCTTCGCCCGCGCCAGCCCGGAACATAAGCTTCGCCTGGTGAAGGCATTGCAGGCCAAGGGCGAGGTCGTCGCGATGACGGGTGACGGGGTCAACGACGCCCCGGCCTTGAAAATGGCGGACGTCGGTGTCGCAATGGGCCGCAAAGGCACGGAAGCGGCGAAAGAAGCCGCTGAGATCGTCCTGGCGGACGACAATTTCGCCTCCATTGTTGCTGCGGTAGAAGAAGGACGCACGGCTTATGACAACATCCGCAAGGCGATACTGTTCACCTTGCCGACGAACATTGGCGAAGCATGCATGGTGCTGATTGCCATTCTCCTCGGCATCACCCTGCCGATTACGCCGGCCCAGATCCTGTGGGTGAACATGATTACCCAAGTCACGCTGTCGCTCGCCATCGCCTTCGAACGAGGCGAAGCCGATATCATGCGTCGCCCGCCCCGCGATCCGCGCGAGTCGCTGCTCTACGGCGTACTGGCATGGCGCATCGTCCTGGTGTCCGCCCTTCTGGTTGCCGGCGGGCTCGGCCTGTTCCTCTGGGAGCGCAATCACGGCGCGGATCTGCATACAGCCCGTACGGTTGCCGTCAACGCACTGGTGATGGGCCAGATCATGTATTTGTTCAACTGCCGCCACATGACGTCGTCCGCGCTCCACTGGAAAAGCGTGGTCGGCAATCGCCATGCTTTGTTCGCGATCGGCGTGCTTCTTGTGTTCCAGATGCTGTTCACTTACCTGCCTGTGATGCAGACGATATTCAGAACCGCAAGCCTGGATTTCGCTTCATGGATGCGCATCGTTCTCTTCGGCACGGCGCTGATGCTGGTCGTGGAACTGGACAAGCACCTGCGCCGCAGGGATATATTTTCGTTCGCGCCGAATCGTGCATGACCCTGGCGGTATCATCTGCCGCCAAGGGCGGCAAGGACAGGTGCGCATGCCTCCTTCACCCGCCCCAGCTCCGTCCCCGACTCCATGTTGATAACGATGACATGCGCCGCTTCTTCCGCGGTAAGGGGTTCGTCATTCCGGATCTGCCGTTCCAGAATCCCGACGCCGGCATCCGATGCATCCAGACCGGCTTTTTCCCTCGATACGATGCGGTTTCTCATGGTTGCCCCGCTCACCCGCACGTCGAAGATGAAGAACGGGACGGCGGCTTCGACAGCAAGGGCGTGAAACAACGCGCGCTGCGACGCCTTCAGGCATGCCGCATCAATAATGACAGACCATCCCGCATTGACGATGTCGCGCGCGAGCGATCGCAAGCGTGCATAGGTCCGCTGCGTTGCCGCAACGCTGTAGAGCGGCGCGCCGGATGAAGCGCCTGACCTGTCCGCTTCCGGAATGTCATGCATTCGTTTGCGCTCCACATCGGAACGCACCTGGATTGCATCGAGCAGGGGGACAAGATAGCGGGCGAAGGTCGTTTTCCCGCTGCCGGAATACCCGTGCATGATCATGATTGCCGCGCGCTTCGGCTGCGAACACTTCCGGGCAAATGCCAGATAGGCGAGGCCGCTTCGCGTGCATGCGATCGCGTCTTCTGCAAGGATGCCCGGCTGATGCGCCCGCAGCAGCATGACTTTTGCGCGGACCAGGGCGCGGTGGGTCCGATAGTACGGCAGCACCTTCACCCCCTGATAGTCGCCTGTGATTTCCAGATATCGGTTCAGCAACTGCGCGGCAAGATCGGTCCGCTGTCCAAATGCCAGATCCATATGGAGAAACGCAATATCGTTCATGACATCGATCCAGCGCAGCCTGTCATTGAACTCGATGCAATCGAAAACCTGAACCTCGTCGTTTTCCGTCAAGACGTTGCCGCAATGCAGATCACCATGGCATTCCCTGACCATGTTGCGCGCTTTTCTGTCTTCGAACGTGTCGGCCAGTTTGATCTGTTGTGCTGTTACCCATCGCCGCAAGGCGGCCAAATGATCCCGGCCGTCTTCCTTCGCGACAAGCTCCGAGAGATCGGACAGCGTTTCGGCCGATGTCCACGCAATCGTCTGTGCCGTCCCCCATTCCATATCCGCTGGCGCTATTGCCGCATCTCGATGGAATCTCGCGAGCTTTGGCGCAAGGTCGTCAATGTCTCCGGCGGCAAGAAGGGCATGGCTGAGACGAAAACTCCACAGTGCCTGCTGTTCAAAAGCATGCATTCTGACCGCGTACTCGATTGCCTCCCCTGCTCCACCAATAACCGGATGACCGGGATCCCCGGTAACGGGCACCACATCGATATAGATATGGGGTGCCAGGCGGCGATTCATCCGGCACTCTTCCAGGCAATAGAAGCGGCGGGCCTCAAGCGCGGAAAAATCGAGGAATGGCAGCCGCAGCGCTTTCTTGAACTTGAATGCGTACCCTCCTGCGACCAGTACCCGCGATATGTGCGTCTCGAACTGACTGACCGTCCCATGCGCGGCCTCCAACACCTGCGCCACGCCGTCGATAAGTCTTTTCTGATCCGTCAGAATTTCCATAAGGTCCGATCCTTGCCGTGCATTCTTTACCCAGCATAAGAATCCGTGTGAAAGGCCTCGTTGAGACTACACAAATCCAGGTAGAACGATGCTGCTAACTTGATCTCATGGCCTGCAAGGGAAGCGCCGTACCGTTCAGGACAATCCTCGTTCCCGCCGTTGGGAAGAGCCATCAACCGGTTCCGGCCGGCCATCTCGATGAAGCACGATACAAGGCATCCATGCATAACCCGCACAACGGAGCATTTCATGTCTTATAAAACCATACTCGTTCATGTTGACGAGTCACACGCCGTGGATGCCAACGTGGCAGTTGCATGCAAGATCGCCGAAAAGGAAAATGCCCATCTGATCGGCGCCGCCATGACTGGCGTATCCCGCTTTCTGTATCAAGTGGCCGAAGGCAATCCCAATGATCCGGTTGTTGCTCCGCATCTGGAGGCCATGCGGCAGCGGGCAACCGCGTTGTTGCGGAAATTCGAGGACCAAGCCCGGCAATTCGAGGTCACGTCGATTGAGACGCGGCTTATCGACGACGATGCTGTAGGAGGGTTGACGCTGCAGGCGCCGTACTGCGACCTGGTCGTGCTGGGCCAATACGATCCGGAAGCATTTCCTTTTTCTGCCATCGGCCAGGACCTGCCTGCACATGTCGTATTGAATACGCACTGTCCGGTACTGGTGGTCCCCTACGCCGGATCGTTCGACACGGTAGGCGAACGGGTGCTGGTTGCCTGGAATGCCAGCCCCGAGGCGACCAGGGCGGTACGCGACGCGCTTCCGCTCCTCAAGCGGGCCAAAATCGTGGAGGTCGTGCTGTTCAATCCGAAGTCACAACCGGATGCTTTTTCTCCCGATCCGGGAGCAGATATTGCCCTGTACCTGGCACGCCATGGCATCAAGGTCGAGGTGATGCTTCAGACAACCGAAATTGATGTCGGCAATGCCCTCTTGTCGCTGTCCGTCGATCTGGGCTCGGACCTGCTGGTGATGGGATGTTACGGGCGCTCACGGTTCCGCGAGATGATGCTTGGCGGAGCAAGCCGGACCATACTGCAAGATGCGATCATTCCCGTGTTCATGTCACATTGACGCCTGCACAGGCTTTATCGAACCCGCTGTCCTGGAGGGTAAACGCGATCTACTGCATGTGAAAGTCGAAGAGCTTGTCTGCCTGTTGTGTCGCAGCGCACAAACTCACGACGAATTGCAGAGTAGTCACTGCCAGGCTTAATGCTCCTCTAAGCCGACTGCGGTACCCTTCCAAGTTACTTCGCACGCAACATGCACGTCGGACGTCGTAACAAGCGACGCAACGGCGCCGTTTCGGCCAGCCCTTGACCTCGATCGGCCGGCATGTGTCGGCCATTCCTCCAATGGCGTCCACGCAGGATGCCACGGCCAATATTGGCCCACTTTCCGTAAAAGGACAGACATGAAGCGCATCTTCTTCTGGATTGTTGCCCTGAGCATCATTGTCATCGGTGCGGTCGCGCTGTTTTGGGAACGGACAATTCCACCACAACCATTGGTCCAGGCCGGTCCGGTAACACCACCCAAGAAAATAGCTGTACCGGCAGTCGCATACCCATTGCCCGATACCGGGCGAGGCGGCAGTTCTCCTCCCGGCCTCGACAGCAGTGATGACGCCATCCTGGCGGCACTGATAAAGGTCCAGCGCGCACTCAGTGAGGTAATGCTCTCCGAGCGGCTCGTGCGAAACGTTGTGGTGACAATCGACAATCTTCCACGAGAGGTCGTTTCGGCAAGAATGCGCCCCGTCAAACCGGTGCCCGGCACATTCCACACGTCACAAGAGGGGGCTGCATTGCGGATTTCGCCCGCCAACGAAAGCCGATATCGGGACTATGTCCGAATTTTCGAAGAGACGTCCCCCGAGCAGCTTGTCGCGCTCTACGTCGAGTTCTATCCGCTGTTTCAACAGGCTTACCAGGAATTGGGATATCCCAACCAATACTTCAATGATCGGGTCATCGCCGTGATCGACCATCTCCTCGATGCCCCAGAACCTGAGGGCAGTATCAATCTTGTGCAGCCGAAAGTGCTATACGAGTTCGCCGATTCGCAATTTCAATACGCGTCAGCTGGACACAAGGTGATGATGCGGTTGGGTTCAGAGAACGCCAGGCGCGTGAAGGCACATTTGAAGAAAATTCGCGATCGGATTGTTGCAAAGTCGGAGAAAGTGCAATCGCCATCCTGACGAGAACGAAAGCGATGAATACAGGGTCTCTCTGCTCCGGCTTGGTGCACGGATGACCGCCGTCCGCGAGGTTACATGCCGCTGCGTTCAAGCCATTGACGGACGCGGCCCGCGTCCGCAGCGCGCGAGAACTTGCCCTGTGCATCGAGAAAAACCATCACGATCGAGCGGCCATCAATAACCGCGTTCATCACGAGGCAGCGCCCCGCTTCCGAGATGTACCCGGTTTTCTGCAGGAGTATGTCCCACCCTGCGCTGGAAACGAGGCGGTTCGAATTCCGATACTGCAGCGCCGACCCGCCCGGTGATACCGAATGTGCTCGATAGGTCGAATAGCGGCGAATTATCGGATGGGTTTGGGCAGCGATCACCAGTTTTGCCAGGTCGTTGGCCGTGGAGACGTTCTTGCTTGAAAGCCCGGTCGGTTCCACGTACCGGGTATGAGCCATGCCGAGTTCACTGGCCTTGGCGTTCATCGCTGCCACGAATGCGGGCAAGCCGCCCGGAAAGTGCCGCCCCAAGGCCGAGGCTGCGCGGTTCTCGGAGCTCATCAAGGCGATGTGCAGCATATTCGCGCGCGTCAGTTTTGATCCGATGCGCAAGCGAGAAGACGTATGTTTGATTCGGTCGATATCGTCTTCCGTCACGGTCAGCACGTCGTCCATGTCCTGCTTTGCCTCGACGACCACCAGTGCTGTCATGAGCTTTGTGATCGATGCGATAGGCATTACTTCTTCGGCATTCTTTGCAAACAGCACTTCCGAGCTTTGGGGGTCAAACACGAATGCTGCATTCGCATTCAAATTGAGTGCATCCGCCGTGGCTGGCCCCGCCAATTTACTTTCCGCGACTACTGGCGGCATACGCCGTGCCAGCTTCATTCGAGGCCGCCGGACAAAAGCCCTACGCTTTCCATATACCGGTTTTGATTTGAGCGCGGCAATCTTGGTCGAAGGTGGTTTCGACTTTTTGGCTCGGTGGATTGGAGTGCTGCGTGCAATCTTCCTAGGAGCGGCGACGGCGAATTGACGCTTGCTTGCGGCCGTCTTGTAGGTGCCTGCATGCCGTTTTGCGGTGGCGGATTTGGAGGAGTTCTTGCTCCACGCGATGGGCGCTGAAACTAAAACGTGCAAAAACAAGACGGCAACTACGAGCACGTACCTGAGCATGAATTGCCACTCCTGGTTGACACCTGAAAACATCAGGCTTGCAGTGTAGCAAAATCATGCAAAATGACAAGTAAATTTAATTAGTTACATCAGTTTGTTAAAGTTAATTCTGGAAAAATATTCATTAAGGGCAGCGCTCGGATCAGAATTTTGTAAATCGCCTAATGATGAATCAAGCGCCTTAGAACAACCTTAAGGCGACGCGCAATTCCTGGAAGGCTTGAGCGCCGCGACTTGCCAGTACCAAGGATGCCCGCGCATTGCATCGGCGCCGAGATGTGTCAGCAGGCATTCAGGCTACCGCCACGCGTTCCACAATGCAGGCAATTTAAGGTTCTTCTAAGGTAACTTGAATACAATCCGAGGTCGCCCTGGTGCCGCCAGTCACCGGTTGAATGAGCCTGCCTGGCGCCTCCGATACAGTAACGCAGGACTTGTCCTCCCCCTGTTTTCCGGCGCTTGATGCGACCGCATTCAAACGGTCTCTCTTTTTGCTGACCCGGACCGGCTATGATTTTGAGGGTGCGCAAGGCTTCTGGAAGCGGTTGGCAACGGCATATCCAGCCGCGAGAAGGCGCAGCCATAGGGCTCTCCATCCAGCGCCACCATATCGATTGTCTGTCATGGCGCAGGTCACTTCAGGTGAATGACCGGCCACCTGCAACTCGATAGTTAAGACTTGTACGCGCATGCAATTGCCGAATGCTTTCAGCAGATTGTTACCTTTCCTGAGATGGCGTCGTCCGAGCTGGGCATCTGCCCGCCGCGATGCCTGGGCGGGATTGAGTGTCGGCCTGGTACTGATTCCGCAGGCAATCGCCTATGCCAGCCTTGCAGGAATGCCGCCCGAAACCGGACTTTATGCTGCGCTGGTACCCAGCGTAGTCGGTGTGCTCTGGGGATCCTCGGCACTGCTCGCGGTCGGGCCGGTCGCTTTGACCAGTCTGCTGACGTTCGGCTCACTGTCCCCGCTTGCCAGGCCCGGCACAGACGAGTGGGTAGGCCTTGCGATTTGGCTTTCCATTTATGCAGGCCTGGTTCAGTTCGTCCTCGGCGCCTTTCGGCTGGGACGAATCGCCAACCTGGTTTCTCAGCCGGTGATGATCGGATTCATCAACGCGGCTGCGATCATCATCGTGTTTACACAGATTCCAGGTCTGCTCGGCATTCCCGATCTTTCGACGACGGCCATTGACGGATTGATCCGCAAAGTCACGGAAATGCCGACAACAGCGCTCCTCCCACTTGCCTTCGGGTGCGGTTCGTTGCTATTGCTCATTTCCCTGAAACGGCATTTTCCCGCATTACCAGGCGTTTTGATCGTAAGTGCAGGGGGCATCGCACTCAGTTTCCTTTCCGGCTATGCCAGCCACGCTCCGGTCGTGGGCTCCCTGCAATCAGGGCTTCCGCAACTCGTGCTGCCACCGTCAATTTCCCTGGCAAGCCATCAGGAACTTTGGCCAGCAGCTATCGTACTGGCGCTGATCAGCTTTACAGAGGCAATGTCGAGCTGCCGGGTTCTGGCGCGAAAGACGAATGAGGTGTGGGAGGAGAACCAGGAACTGATCGGTCAAGGGCTGGCAAAGGTCGCCAGCGGGTTCAGTGGCGCCTTTCCGGTTAGCGGCTCTTTTTCACGTTCTGCCTTGAACCTCTATGCAGGGGCAACAAGCGCGTGGTCCACCTTGGTGACCGCCCTGTGTGTTGTCATCTGCCTGCTGTACCTGGCTGATGCGCTCTACTTCCTGCCCCACTCGGTATTGGCAGCCCTGGTGATTGTTCCCGTGCTTTCCCTGATCGATTTCAGGGCGCTTCGGCGGCTGTTTGCGGTGTCCCGGCTCGACGGCATCATCGCCATCATTACTTTTGCCGTCACCTTGTTTTCCGTCCCCCGTCTCCATTGGGGGATCGTTGCCGGCGTGGGACTCACGATGGCGGTCTTCCTTTACAAGCGAACAGCTCCACGCATCATTGAAGTCGGTCAGCATGCCGACGGCACATTGCGCGACCGTAGCCGTTTCGACCTGCCTCCCCTCGCAACCGACGTACTGGCCGTACGCATGGACGCCGCGCTGAACTTCCTGACCGCTGGCGCACTGGAGCACTTTATCAGCGATGCATGCGACCACAATCCGCAGATCAAGAAGGTGCTGCTCTGCTGCAGTGGAATCAATGACATTGATGGTACGGGGATCGACTACCTGGAACGCCTGCATCGCACTCTGAAAAGCGACGGCATCCAGTTGTACTTTTCAGCGGTGAAGATCCAGGTATGGAACATGTTCGAACGCGCACGAATAGTCGGTCTGATACGCGACGTGCATTTCTTCCCGACTGATGCCGCAGCGATTGCTGCCCTTCAAACCGGTCCGCAAGCCTAGTAGCCCGTCACGCTTTGATTTTCGGGTTTGTGCTTGCTTGCGGGGGCATG
>CBIHRW010000063.1:0-26771 GCA_966212545.1 uncultured Noviherbaspirillum sp. | reverse complement strand
CGGCACCTGTGAAGTCGGCGCCTGCGAAGTCGGCATCCGCAAAGCCGATACATGCAAAGCCGACGCCAACGAAACCGGCCCCTTCCAAGCCTGCATCCGCAAAGCGGCCCGTCGGGAAGTTGCTGACTGGCGCACCTGCGCCAAACCGCAGCCGCAACGGCCAGTAACGCTCCTCGCTCCTAAACGGCACCGCTGCATGACGACGCGGTGCCGTTACTCCTTCGCGCAGATATGCTTCGCGGCCGAACGTTCTGTGCCATATCAAGCCACCGTCGCGACGATTGCCAATAATGGTATTCATTCGGCTCGGACAGCCTGTCCGACGGGGGCATTCGATGAAGACGTGCACGCTTCTGGCCACAGCGTTGCTGCACTTATCGCTGGCAACTGCGCTGGCGCAAGATGCTGCATCGCCCCCCTCTGCGCAATCTCCCACGGCCCCCGCCTCACAGGATGCCGGCACCAAGACATTCTCCCAGCAGGAGCTCGAGCAGTTGCTCGCGCCGATCGCCCTTCATCCCGACGCATTGCTTGCCCAGATCCTGATGGCCTCGACCTATCCGCTCGAAGTTGTCGCAGCCGAGCGGTGGGTGAAGGCCAATCCGGGGTTGAAGGAAAAAGCACTCGAAGACGCGCTGCAGGCGCAGCCGTGGGATCCGAGCGTAAAGTCGCTCGCGGTCTTTCCGGAAGTGCTGACGATGATGAGCGAGAAGATCGACTGGACGCAGAAGCTCGGCGACGCCTTTCTTGGCCAGCAGAAGGACGTCATGGCTGCCGTCCAGATGCTGCGCGGCAAAGCGCAGGCGCAGGGCACGCTCAAGGACTCCCCGGAACAGAAAGTCGTCACGGAAAAAGCCGAGACGACCACCGTGATCAAGATCGAGCCGACCAACCCTGAAGTCGTCTACGTGCCGACCTACAATCCCACCGTGGTGTACGGCCCATGGTCGTATCCGTCCTACCCGCCCTACTCTTATTATCCGCCCGGGTATGCCGCAGGCACCGCCCTGTTCAGTTTTGCCGCAGGCGCCATCGTCGGCGGCGCGCTTTGGGGCGACTGCGATTGGGGGCGCGGCGACGTAAACGTCAACGTGAACCGGTACAACAACTTCAACCGCAGCAACGTCTCGAATCGCAACTGGTCACACAACGCCTCGCACCGCGGGGCCGTGCCTTACCGGAACCAGGCGGTTGCGCAGCGCTACGGACGCACGCAGCCGGCGAATGCGGGCTCCCGCGAGCAATTCCGCGGGCGCGCCGAAGCCGGGCAACGCGAGATCCAGCGCGAGGGACGGGAAGCCGGAGCTGCACGGAACACAACAACAAGCACAACAACAGCTCGCGCCGACGCAAGCCGTGGCCAAGGAACCGGCCGGGAGCGAGATTCCGGTCGCCCTCAGGGCACCAACCGTGAGCGGGACGCAAGTCGGGCCCAGAGCGCCAGTCGCGAGCGCGACGCGGGCACACGCACGTCGAGAGGCGATACGGTATCGACGAGCAGCAGCCGCGGGTCGGGCTCACTCGATTCCCGGGGGACGCGTTCTGCGTCGGCTCTCGACACGAGGCAAAGCGCCCAGACACGCGACTACAGCAATCGCGGATCAACGAGCCTGAATTCGGCACGTTCATCCGGCAACTTTAGTGGCGGCGTGCAATCCAGCGGCGGCGGAGCGCGTGGCGGTGGTGCAGGCGCCGCTGGAGGTGGCGGAGGGCGCGGCGGCGGAGGCCGCCGTTAGGAAGCCAGAGTGGCATGGAGGCCGAAAGCAAGAGCAATGGAGGTCGCGATGGGCATCGAGGGGCGATACAAGCTTGCAATGACGGGCAGATGGTCATGGTTGCTGGCAATACTTGCGGCTTTTCTTGTTGCGGCAGGCGCAGGCGCTGCAACGGGCGCGCAGCAACGGAGCTTCGGTTCGCCGGAAGAAGCGTCCGAGGCACTCATCCAGACCGTCAAGGCACAGGATCGCGCGGGCATGCTGGCAGTATTGGGCCAGGACGCAGCCGATTGGATTTCATCGGGAGATGCCGCAGCCGACCGCGCGGCCGTCGCACGCTTTGTTGCAGCTTATAACGAGAAACACGGGATTGCGCGACAAGGAGACAAGAAGGCGTCCATCACGCTCGGCGCCGATGACTTCCCGTTTGCCTTCCCGCTCGTGCGCGATGACGGCCGCTGGCGCTTCGATACCACGGCGGGCAAGGAGGAAATGCTCGCGCGGCGCATCGGCGAAAACGAGCTGAGTGCCATCAAGGTACTGCAAGCCATCGTCGATGCCCAGATGGAATACGCGTCAAAAGACCGAGACGGGGATGGCGTCCTTACGTATGCGCAACGATTTGAAAGCACCGATGGCAAGCACGACGGGCTCTACTGGCCGGCGAAACAGGGCGAGGCGGCGAGCCCGCTCGGGCCGCTGCTTGCCCAGGCCGAGAGCGAGGGATTCAAGAAGAAGGACAAAGGCCCGACGCCCTACCATGGCTACTATTACCGCATGCTCAACAGCCAGGGCAAGAATGCCCCTTCAGGCGCTCTCGACTATGTCGTCCACGGACATGCGATCGGTGGCTTTGCTGTCGTCGCCTATCCCGCACGGTACGGAAATTCCGGGATCATGTCCTTCATCGTCAACCAGGACGGCAAGATCTACCAGGCCGACCTGGGACCGGACACCCAAGCCAAGGCGGTGCAGTTGAAGCAGTTCGATCCTGGCCCGGAGTGGTCGCTTGTAAAGGATCAATGAGAGAACGGAGGCCTGCCGGCGGCGATCGTCGACAAAATCGTACCGCCAGCGCGCTCTCACATGCCCCCACGGGTTTCCTTACCGCGCAGTACCCTGCGCAGCTTGCCGGTTCCGGGCGCCACGTTCTCCGGCATCACCTCCGGATCGTGCCCGCGCCAGCCTTCCCGGACGCCTTGGGCGGAGCGCTCGTCCAGATCCACCGGGTGATGGCGCGCCATGATTTCTTCGGCCCGGATGCGCTGTTCGTCGCTCTCGACATCGACAGTCACCACGGTATCGCCGCGCTTGACCGCATCCGCGTACAGGTTGCTGTAGGTGCTCTTGTCATCCATGCCGAACAACGAGCGGAAGAAATTTCCGATGCTGTCGCTCAGGCCCCCATGCGTCTCGTTCTGGATGGAAGGGCTTTTGGTCGCCGTGAAATCGTGATCGGGGTTCATCTGCACGCTACTGCGGGGGAAGCCGGACGCAAGGAGTTCGTTCTTCGCACTGCGCGCCTGGTTTCGATCTTCATACACGCCGATGATGGTAAGTTCCATGATTGATCTCCTCTTGCCGGATGCCTGCAGGTCGCAGGCGCGGCGGATAAGCCTTAGACGCATTTTCCTGCCGTTTGCTGCATTCGGCGGTCTGCGATTCAGGCGAGCGAGTCCGGTGCCGTTTAGCCACACTGGATGGCCGTCCCTCGAAACTGCAGCCTTCGGCCTTGTTTTCCCGCCTGCGCGGGAATACGGGAAAAGAGAGCCGTGCCTGGAAATACTGGTACCCGCACTTTCCGTATGTCGAACGTCCAGCCGCTAGCGCTTCTTGCGAATCCTCTGGATGGCCTGCAACTGCGCGATTGCCGCGGCCAGTTCGGCCTGCGCCTTGGCGTAGTCGATCTTCGCATCCCGGTTCATCAATGACTCTTCCGCGTGCCTCCTGGCCTCTTTCGCCTTGGCCTCGTCCAGGTCGTGGCCTCGGATCGCGGTTTCGGCCAGCACCGTTACCTCGTCCGGCTGCACTTCGAGCAGGCCGCCGGCAACAAAGACCAGTTCCTCCTCGCCCTGCCCCGGCACGCGGATACGTACCGCGCCCGGCCGGATGCGGGTGATCAGCGGGGTGTGCATGGGATAAATGCCGAGTTCGCCGGCTTCGCCCGGCAGTGCCACGAATTCCGCTTCGCCGTCGAAGATTTCTTCCTCCGCAGAGACCACGCTGACGTGGATGGTGTTGGGTGTCGCCATGATCTTTCCTTCTTGGTAAGGGCACAATCAAACCGCCGCCGCGCCGGAGACGATTTCGGAAAGTTCCTTCGTGATCGTTGCCTGGCGGTTCTTGTTGTAGAGCAGCCGCAACTCGTCGATGACGTTTCCCGCGTTGTCGCTCGCGGCCTTCATCGCCATCCTGCGCGCGGATTGCTCAGACGCCATGTTTTCGGCGACAGCCTGGTAGATCAGTGCTTCGAGATAACGGACCAGGAGGTCGTCGATCACGGTCTGGGCATCGGGCTCGTAGATGTAGTCCCAGGAATGCGTATCCCTGTCAGGCTTCATATGCTCGGGCGCCAGCGGGACGAGCTGGTCCATGACCGGTACCTGCGACATCGTGTTGATGAACTTGGTGTAGAACAGGTAGACCGCATCGATGTCGCCGTTGATGTATGCATCGAGCAAGACCTTGACCGGGCCGATGAGGGTTTCGAGGTGCGGCGTGTCACCGAGCTGGACCACTTGCGAAACGATCTTCGCGCCGATTCGACCCAGAAAGCCCGCCCCCTTGTTGCCGATGGCGACGACTTCGCTCCGGATACGTGCTGCCTCGAGCTCGCGCAGCTTATGCGTCACCGTGCGCAGCACATTGGTGTTCATCCCTCCGCACAATCCTTTGTCGGTGGTTACGACGACCATGCCGACCTTCTTCAGCTCGTCGCGCTTGACCATGAAGGGGTGCGTGTACTCCGGGTTCGACTCCGAAAGATGTCCCGCAATATTGCGCACCTTCCTGCTGTACGGGCGCGCGGTGCGCATGCGGTCCTGTGCCTTGCGCATCTTGGATGCGGCCACCATTTCCATTGCCTTGGTGATCTTCCTTGTGCTCTCGACGCTCCTGATTTTGCCTCGTATCTCCTTGTCCGCTGCCATGATTCACCACTCCTTTCCATCCGCTCAAGACAAGCTACCCGACGCCAGCAGCCGCGCCGCCTCGTCCAGCATGTTCCTTGCCGGCAGGAGGTCGGCACGCGCGAAGCGCACCAGCGTGAACGCGCGTATTCGCGGCGGCTTGCCGGGAATACGCGCGATGTGGATTTCCACTTCCTCAGCGTCCTGCCCATTCTTTCCTTCCACGACCACGTTCATGCGGTTCAGGCGCAAGCGCTTGCTCGACAGGTAGATGTGCCGTTGCGGTTCGGCGAGCACGCCACGCACCTGGTTCAACTCGCGATCCAGCGCGTTTTCCTGCAGGCCGAGGCTCTTCAATTGCTGTTCGTTCTCGGCGATCTCCGCCTCCACTTGCGCGCGCTCGTCCGTTTCGATCGCCGCCACGTTGCTGCCGAACACTGCACGGATGCCAGCCCCCTGGCGCTCCAGCAATTGCATGCGCATCTTGAGCAGCGCGCGCTCCTGTTCCAGCACGCTGCGGCGCGTCTTGTCCGACGCCACCCGCTCCAGGCCTTCCAGCGCCAGCTGGTCGAACAGACGCTGCACAATTTCTTCCTTGAGATCGGCGTCGCTGCGCCCACACATCCGGACCTGATGGTCGCTGAAGCTGATCGTGGTCTGTGGCACGTCCCTGCGCATGACCTGCCCCTCCAGGGCCACGCCGAGCACATGGCGCTCGGTCATTTCCGTTCCAAGCACGGCATAGGCCTCGGCCGCATCCGGGTTCTGCTCGAAAAACGCCCGCAAATCCGCGGAACGGCTGATGACCTGGGCAACATCGTCCGCGGCGCCAAAGAATGCATGGATGATCGGGTCCGAAGTCCACACCGCTGCGCTCGCCTCGCGCGCCGGCGGCACGGAGTCGACCAGGGCGCCGACATACTTGAGCGAAGTCGCAATGGCCGGCGCAAGGCGGGCCTGATAGCGTCGCGCCAGCCGTAGCTGGGGATGCAGGTTCGCAACCCGCTCGACCAGCTTTTCGATCCGTTCCATGTCCTGCCCGGCGGACGAATCCGCCGGGCGCAAAAGCCAGTTCAGGATTCCCATCGTCTGATGTTTGCCGGCGGCCTCACGAGAACCGGCCGGTCATGACCTGCACGTTGATCTGTCGATTCTTCCAAAAAATGTTCTGGATGCGCGGCTGCAACGTACGCAACGCCTCCGGTCCCGCTTCGTTGAAGGTGAGCAGCACGGCGGGACGGGAACCGTCTCCGGGCATGTGCTCGATCTCGTCGAACGGCGGGAATCCGTACTTGACCAGGAACGCCTTGATCTCGTCGTCGGACGTGCCGTCTTCCACATTACCGATCATCATTTCGCCCATGGCGCAACCTCCTTCAAGCCATGATGTTCACACCGCCGTCGACATACAGCGTTTCGCCCGACAGCCTTCTCGCATACGGCGTGGCGAGGAATGCGCAGGTAAAGCCGACGTCCATGATGTCGACCAGCTCCCCGAGCGGCGCACGCTGCGCGGCTTCGTTGAGCATCAGGTCGAAGTCCTTCAGTCCGGACGCGGCACGGGTCTTCAGCGGGCCTGGCGAGATGGCGTGCACGCGAATGTGCTGGGGACCGAGTTCATAGGCGAGATAGCGCACGCATGCTTCCAGCGCCGCCTTGACCGGCCCCATAACGTTGTAGTTGGGGACGACCTTGTTGGCGCCGTAGTAGCTCATCGTGAACATGGCGCCGCCCTCCTTCATCAGCGGCGCGGCCCGTCGCGCCATGCGGACGAAGGAATGGCAGGAAATGTCCATCGCCTGCGAGAATCCCTCGGCGGAACAGTTGAGCAGGCCGCCCTGCAAGTCGTCTTTCGGCGCAAAGGCAAGCGAGTGCAGGAAAATATCCAGCTTGCCCCATTGCTGCTCGATCCGGTCGAATAATGCGTCGATATCCCCCTGCTTGCTGACGTCGAGCTGCATGAAAATCTGCGTCTCGAGGTCGCGCGCGAGCGGTTCGACATAGCCCCTGGTCTTCTCGTTGATGTAAGTAATGGCCAGGTTGGCGCCGAGCTCATGGAAGGCTTTTGCGCAACCGTAGGCGATCGAATGTTCGTTGGCAACGCCGCAGACCAGCGCCTTCATATCCTTCAATACCGGACGGTGAACGTCGACTGTCATAATGGAACTCCTTCGAGGGTCATGTTGGGAACGGCGTCCGGCACCACGAGCGCCGCCTCGGTTGCATTCAGCACGTCACGCACCGAGACGCCGGGCGCCGTTTCGAGCAAGGTCGCCCTTCCTCCGGAAAAGGAAATCACGGCCATTTCGGTGACGAGCAGGTCGACCGGCCGCAAGGATGTGAGCGGCAAGGAACATTGTTTGACGATCTTCGGCTTGCCCTTGGCGGTATGCTGCATGGCGATGATGACGCGCTTCGCCCCGGTCACCAGGTCCATCGCGCCGCCCATGCCGGGAACCATTTTCCCGGGGATCATCCAGTTTGCGAGGCGCCCGCCCTCGTCCACCTGGAGCCCGCCGAGCACGGTAATGTCGAGATGGCCGCCGCGAATCAAGCCGAACGATACCGCGCTGTCGAAGGTGCATGCCCCTGGCAGCGCGCTGACAGGCTGGCCGGCGGCATCGGTAAGGTACTGCTCGGCCATTCCTGGTTCCGGTATCGGCCCGGTCCCGATGAGTCCGTTCTCGGACTGGAAGTAAATGCGCATGCCGCTTGGGACATAGTTCGCAACCTGCGTCGGAATGCC
Source organism: uncultured Noviherbaspirillum sp. (assembly GCA_966212545.1). GTDB lineage: Bacteria > Pseudomonadota > Gammaproteobacteria > Burkholderiales > Burkholderiaceae_D > Noviherbaspirillum. The sequence continues at coordinate 19,182 of CBIHRW010000063.1, read as the reverse complement.
GACGCCGAGGTTCACGAGCATGCCGGCCTTCAACTCCAGGGCAATGCGTTTGGCGATCAGGGTTTGAGCGTCCATGGCAGTCAGTCGTGAGCGATGACGTAATCGACCAGCGAGGCGGGCGTCACCACGTGGTCCGGGGAAATCATCCCGACCGGGACGATATGCGCGGCATCCACGACGACGGTCGTGGCCGCCATGGCAATCACCGGATTGAAATTGCGGGCGGTCAGTGCGTAGACGAGGTTGCCGAAGTAATCGGACAGGAACGCCTCCACCAGCGCAAAATCGGCATGCAGCGCCGTTTCGACGAGATACTGCTTGCCATTCAGTTCCATCTTGCGTTTGCCCTCTTCGACCAATGTGCCCACGCCAGTCGGCGTGAGGACGCCACCGAGTCCGTAGCCTGCGGCGCGTATGCGTTCGATCAGCGTTCCTTGCGGGATGAGTTCGACTTCCATGTCGCCCGCGATCATCTTTTGCTGTGTTTCAGGATTCAGCCCGATATGGCTGACGATCGCCTTGCGCGCCACGCCCGCCGTCACCAGCTTGCCTATGCCCCGGCCCGGGACGGCAGTGTCGTTTGCGATCACCGTCAGGTCGCGCTTGTGCTGACGCGCCAACTCATCCATCACGCGTTCCGGGGTCCCCACACCCATGAAGCCGCCGATCATCACGCTGGCTCCGTTCGGGATCATCGAAACCGCTTGTTCTAGAGCGATGGTTTTCACGGCCTTGCCCTTCCGATCACACTGGACGTTTGCCGGGCAATCATGAGCTCTTCGTTGGTCGGGATTACCCACACCGGCACCTTACTTGCGGGCTTACTGATGCGGGGCCCACCTGCTTCATTGGCGGCCGGATCCAGTTCCACGCCGAGCCAGGCCGCCCCGCGGCAGACGCGGTCACGGACGAAGGGCGAGTGCTCGCCGATACCAGCCGTAAACACCAATGCGTCGATTCCCTGCATCGCCGCCGCCAGCGAGCCGAGCTCGCGTCCTATCCGGTAGGTGAACAGCGCAACCGCAAAGCGCGCACGCGGTTCGTCGCTGCCCAGCAGCGCACGCATGTCGCTGGACACGCCTGACACGCCGAGCAACCCGGATTGCTTGTAGATCAGGTTCTCGATGGCGCGCGCATCCATCTTCATCTCGTCCATCAGGTACAGGATCACGCCCGGATCAAGGCTGCCGCATCGCGTTCCCATGGGCAGGCCGTCGACGGCGGTAAAGCCCATGGTGCTCGCAACGCTTTTCCCGGCCTGGATTGCGCACATGCTCGATCCGTTGCCGAGATGGGCGACTACCGTCTTGCCCCCGGCGGCCTTCGCAGCAAAATCGGGGAGCACGCTGGCGACGTATTCGTAGGACAAGCCGTGAAAGCCATAACGCCGCACCCCCCGCTCGGTAATCGACGCCGGCAGTGCAAAAGCCTGCGCCACCTCGGGCTGCGTACGGTGGAATGCCGTATCGAAGCAGGCGACCTGCGGCAATCCCGGTTGCGAACTCGCGAGTATACGGATCGGTGCAAGGTTGTGCGGCTGATGCAAAGGCGCAAGCGGTGCCAGTTTCTCCAGCGTGTCGATCACGGCAGGGGTGACCTCCACGGCACGGGAAAACGCCAGGCCGCCGTGCACGACACGGTGCCCGACGGCGACGAGCCGATGCCCCTCACCGCGGCCCCGCAGAAATTGCGCAATGTACTCGATCGCGCCCTGATGGCCGACACCAGCGCCTTCTTCCCATTCCTTCCGCTCGATTTCCGCCCCTGTTGCATCCGAAGCGGCGAAGCGGGGAGCGGTATAGAGTCCCTCGGCCTGGCCATACAGGCGCAGTTGCGGCTCGCCGGTGCTCGCGTCGAAGACGCGGAACTTGATGCTGGACGAACCTGCATTCAATACAAGAATGACATCAGCCATCGTCTACTCCACCGGTTTGCCGCCTTCACGCCGCACCTTGGCCACCAGCGCGGCAACCGCACAGGACGCCAGCCGGGTGATCAGCGAATCCGCGCGGCTGGTCAGGATGATGGGCACCCGTGCACCCAGGACGATGCCGGCCGCGTCCGCACCCGCAAGGAAGGACAGGCTCTTGGCCAGCATGTTGCCGGCTTCAAGGTCCGGCACCATCAGGACATTGGCATGTCCCGCCACCGGCGACTTGATGTTCTTGATCCTGGCCGCATCGGGATCGATGGCGTTGTCCAGCGCCAGCGGCCCATCGATCAGGGCGCCGGTGATCTGCCCGCGGTCTGCCATCTTGCACAAGGCCGCGGCCTCGACCGTCGAAGGCACTTTCGGGTTCACGGTTTCCATTGCCGACAGCACCGCCACCCTCACTTCCTGCAGGTTCAGGGCGTGCGCAAGATCGATCGCGTTCTGCAAAATGTCGCGCTTCTCGTCCAGGGTCGGCGCAATGTTGACCGCTGCGTCGGTAATGATCAGTCCGCTCTCGTAATCCGGCACGTCCATCACAAAGCAATGACTGACGCGGCGCGATGTACGCAGGCCGCTGTCGCGCCTGACCACTGCCGCCATCAGTTCGTCGGTATGCAGGCTGCCCTTCATCAGCGCCTCGGCCTTGCCTTCGCGCACGAGCTGGCACGCGGCCTCGGCGGCCGCCTGGCTGAAGGGCGCATCGACGATCGGAAAGTCCGAGATGACGATGTGATGCTCCTTGGCCACCGCTTCGATGCGCTTACGGGGTCCGACCAGTATCGGCTCGATCAGGCGAGCCTTGGCCGCCTCCATCGCCCCCGAAAGCGAACTCTGGTCGCAAGGATGAACAACCGCCGTCGGCATAGGAGGCAATGTCTTGCAGTAGTCGATCAGGCGTTGATACTTTTCGTGCTTTCTTTCCATGGCAGTTTCCTTTTGGACGGCGGTGCCGGCGGCTGTTCGGCCGTCATCGGCCGACCGCGGCGAGGCGCCGCTCGCGGACAGGCTTGCCGCTCAATACCGCTCGGATACGATCCACCATCGCCAGCTGTTCCGGGGTCGGTTTGGCACGCACCACCCGCTCGTCCGCCAGCAGTTTGTCGAGCAAGGTAAGCAGCCGGTCACGGTCGGCGCGGTTGGGCAGCAAGGCCGGCAGGGTGCCAAGCGCCTGCTCCATCTCGTAGCTGGCGATGATCTCCTGCTCGCCCCGAATCCGGCGCCACTGGTCGAGCGGCAGGTCGGGCAGGTACTCGGCGTAAATCGCAGCCAGTTCCTGCCGCATTGCGAGGAGCGAGAGCGACAACGGCTCGCCCCTGCGATCAAGCAGGCAGGCCACGCGGGCGAACGCCTCGGGATACCCGCCTTCCGCGATGGAGGACAAGGCATCCTTGACGAAAGGCAGCTCGCGCGGGTCGGCGGCCACCTGGGCGGCAGTCTCCTGAGCTTCGTGCTTCTCAGCAAGATAGAGCGAGAACATGTTGGCGTAGATGGTGAAGAATGCGGCTTCCGTCGTTGCATCGCGCATGGCCCGGTAGTAGTCCAGTGAGGCGCTGATCATGTCCGAGCCGGCCTTTTCGGCCTTGCGGGCGTGATGGTCGGCGTCCAGCGGCTGGCGGTGGGTCTTGACGATTTCCGCCATCGGGTCGAGCCACGATAGCCAGGGATTCATGTACGACGACAGCGCCCAGTTCTGGAAGCGCAACGGGTGGAACTCTCTCATCAAACGGGCGCTCAGCTCATTGGCCGTCGACTGCACCATGGGCTGCGCGAACAGTTCATAGGCCTGCTGGAGAAAGTCCGATATCGCGCTCACCGCTTCGAACGGCTTTTCATCGTCGCGCTTGAAGCGGTTGAAGTGGGCGGCAATCTCCTCGAGCCGATGTTCGTGGAACTCCACGTTGAAAACCGGCTTGCCATCGTCCCCCTTGCGCTCGACGATCTCCATGCCGTACAGGCCGGGCGGCAGGAGCTCGATGTGATTCAGCACCGACACGATCTGCGCGTGCTCCTTCTTGGCCACCTTGCCGGACACGAAAATGCCGAGGTGGCCGACATCCTGGTGCAGCAACCCGACGATCACCTGTCCGCGCGCCTTGATTTCTTCGGTGCTGCCATACAAGTCAGCTACCCAGTTGAATGCCTGCTGCGGCGGCGTGATGTTGTCGCCCATGGAGGCGAACAGGATGATCGGCGACTTGATGACGCGCAGGTCGAAGGCCTTGCCGGACGTTCCCTTGACGTCGCCCGACCAGAGCTTGTTTCCGACGAAAAGGTTGCGCGTGATCCACTCGATCTCTTCCCGGTTCATCAGGTAGTAACCGCCCCACCAATGCTCGAACTCCAGAAAACGCGGCGGCTCGGTGTCGATGTTCCGGTACAGGTTGTAATACTTGTCCCACAGGGCATTGGCGGGATTGAGGTTCTCGAAGTTCTGCACCAGATACGCGCCATCGAACTTGCCGTTGCCCAGGTCCGCAAACAACGATGCCAGCCAGGCACCGCCGAGAATGCCGCCGGAGTAGCGCATCGGGTTGTCGCCTTCGCCTTCGCTCCACGCGCCGCCCCAATAGGACATGGGTGCGCCGTTGATGACGATGGGACCGGTTTCCTCGGGATCGGACGAGGCCAGCATCATTGCCGCCCAGCCGCCCTGGCAGTTGCCGATGATTGCGGGCTTGTCGCTTTCCGGATGCAGGGTCCGCACTTTCCTCACGAACTGCTGTTCCGCCGCACATACATCGAGCAGCGTCTGGCCGGGTTCAGGGTCGCGGTAAAAGATGACGAAGTACACCGGATGGCCGGCGCGCAAGGCCACCCCGACCTGGGAATCGTCCTTGAAACCGCCAATGCCCGGGCCGTGTCCCGCACGCGGATCAATGATGAGGTAGGGACGCTTCCTGCTGTCGACGCTGACGCCTGCGGGCGGGTTGATCCGAAGCAGCGCATAGTTGACCGGCCGGTCGAAGCTGCGGCCGTCAAGTATCGTGTCATACGCGAAGTTGAGGACCGGTTTTAGCCCCTGTGAGGTGTGTTCCACGAAGTTGTTGCCGCGCTCGCGCAGGGTCGACCAGAAAAGCACGCTTCGCTGGGCGGCATCAACCGCATACTGGAACGCGCTGACCGGGTCCGCTGCGGCCATCCAGTTGTGGGTAGGTCCTGCCCCGTCGTTTCCCGTTGCCTCGACAAGCCGCCGCGCGAAATGTTCCTGTGCGGTTTGGGCCCTTTTACCGTAAAGCAATCCAACCTTGATGCCAATTTCATGGCTGCGCGCAAGCCGTGCTCCTGCGTCCATGTTGAAGACCTCGATTTTGTCGAATGGAAAAAAACTGATGTCCGGCGGCATATCATTGTGAAATCGATGCCGACGCCCGTCGCCGGAGCAACCGGCAAGGACGGTCTGCAAAGGCGTGCCACCCGCTTTTCATATTCGTCGCACCGCGGCAAGCCCACAATAAGACCAAGGTCCAATTTCGTCCGATGCGGCGGGTGATAGGCTGGCGGTGGATGGCTCACGTTGCGCCGCGTAGGTGCCGGTCAGCGGGGCTGCGCGACCCCCAATCCAGTTCACAACACCCTCTAGAACCTCAGTTCGGGATAAGACATTCCCCGTGACCAATGCCTACGTCCTGAATTGGCGAACTCGGTTTGTTAGGCATGAGGCAGTAAGCGATGATGCCGCCCATGAGATTGACGAGGAAGTTGGCGACCGAACGATGGCGGGTATTCTCGATCTAACTTGTGTTCGCCCGAGGACCATACCGAAGAATAAATGGAAAAATGCCGATCTTTCTACAAGGAGAACATCATGAATTCGCATGCGATCCTGTCTCTCGTTACTTGCGCATTGGGTGCTGTCGTAATAGCCGGATGTGCGTCGCCGCCTCCACCGCAGGAACAAGCTGCCATGCAGGGAAAAATTCAAAGCGGAAGGGTGATCGCAATGAGAACCATTGAATTTCCCCCAGCAACCACAAGCGGATCGAGCTCTGGCGCCAGCGCCAGTGGTGCGGCAGCCAGCGGCACTGATGGCCGATCCTTTACGCCGGCCTTGGTCACCGTGCAGTTTGCCGATGGAACGCAAATGACGTACAGCGTTGAAAAACACGAAAGGGATTACTTCACGCTCGGCGATCCGGTAAGCGTAATCTCGGACGGCGAAAGCATGGTGATCATGGCGCCGTAGAAGCAATTTCCGGATTCGGCTCCGCACCTTCAACGAAGCATCACCTTGCAGGCGTTTCGAGATCTTCTTCCACGAAGCGAAGAATTGCCTCCACTAATGCTTCGCGTGGATACGCATTTTGTGTCACGAAGACAGAACCGATCGTGCGGTGTGTCCGGCCGACGGGCACAGCCAGTGCCCAATGATCTGCGTTGACGTAGCCAAGCAGGCTGCTTCCGGGGACGACTTGGTCATAGAAAATCACCTGGCTATCGTTGCGCGTATCCACGTGCGAGAGTTTGTCATAGCTGGATTTGAGAATCGACGAGATGCGTTCTTGCTCCGGGAAGGTTACGATCGAGTAGAAGCGCACTTCCGATGGAAGCGGGTTCCGCGCGAGCCATGCCCGGCGGGTACCGGGACGCAGGCTCTCCACCGCGCCCCCGTCGCCGGCCGTGCATTTCGCTCCGGGAAAGTAACGCAGAAAATCTGCCTGATATTGTTCCCCATCATTGGCGAGTGGAGACCCTCCGACTGCACCGGCCGCACTGACAACTGCCGCCACCCGGCTGCGGATTTCCGGATGCGCGACGATGGCTTCGAGGATATCCGGTGCGCCCTTTGAATAGCCGACCAGAACCAGACGTCGCGCCCCCATTGGCGATTGCATCCCCATAATCGCATCGCGGATCTGGCGCGCGTTCTTGGTCGAGCTCGACAGCCCGTCTACGGCGATCACCATTCCATCGTAACCGAACTGGCGAATATGCGAGAACACGGTTCCCGGCGGATTTAACCAGCGCTCAAAGCAGTCGTATCCGATGCCCATCACGACCGCCGCGACGAGATGGCGTCTTGAAGAGCCCAGATCGACGGGCTTTCTTGTGCCTTCAGGCTCGATACCTACCCGGGTCAGTGCCTCGTTACACGACCGATAGTCCGGCAGCGTGGTAGCTCGGGCAGCGAGCACGGCGCAATATATTTCCCGGAAACGTGCACGTTTATCCTGCACGCCCGCCTCCGAAACGGGGACGAGGACAAGGGGCGGCGTATCGGTCGCGTAAGGAACAAGCGGCATTGGCGCACATGCGCCAAGCGCAGCGAACAAGGCGATACGAGCCGATAAACGGACTCTGCCCCACCAGCTTCGCGCAGGGAACGCGTTCCCGCTTTCGACTGCTGAGTTCCGCTCAAGGCTCGGGTGAAGTGCGCGCACGGCTAGCCGCCTCACGGTCCGTAAATTTTCCCCTTTCAAGGAAGGGCTCCCAGTCGAGCATTTCAATGTTGGAAAAAGCGATCGGACGTATCGCAAAGAACAGCACGGCACGTAGTCCGTCTGTGAAGTATTGTGCGTCGTCGTTCGCACTCCTGGGATTCGAGCGAGGTGCCGGCCCCACGCCGCTCACAAAACCAAGCCTTTCGAGCCCACCGGAATACATCATGTCCTGGATGACGAAGTTCCGTGCCTCGTCGACATCCTGATGAAGGATAAGCCGCTCCGCGTCCCGGCGCGCGAAGCGCCCGCCGGTCGGCCGCCCAATCTGCGCGACGTACACGGCGCGTCCCTGAAAACGGATGGGCGCCAGCCATACCCGCAACCAAGTTGCTGGAGCCCCCGCTTGCGCCTGCTTGCGTGCAACGGCATCTGGTTTCCGGCCGAACAAGTGCTGTTCCGCGTCCACTTCAACCATGTTGCGTCGATAGCTACGTCGCACCACGGCTGCCGCGATATCCGGAAATTCTCCAATCGCAACGGCGTTAAGCGGATCACCTTGGATTGTCCCGTCGGCATTGGTAGCGCAGCAAGGCAATTGTTCGAGTGCAGAACGCAACTCTGCAAGCGTGTGATAGTCCTTGATCACATTGCCGGGGTACTCGAACGTACTGTGCGCGAACCGCGGATCGGAAGCGTCGTCCGGAACACGCACGTACAGGGAGAACGGGATCAAGGTCTTGTCTCCAAACAGATCGATATTGACAAGCTTCGTTCCGCGATCCGGATTGGTGAAAAATATTCCTGCGTGCGTTTCCCCCGGCGGAATCGGATTTCTGAATCCGAGCGTGTTGAAGTAGTCGCTCATGCGCTCGTTCTTCGCGCCGCCGAGCAGCGTTTTCAGCGACCATGCGACCTCACGCGGAGAGAAATAGTCTGGATCGGTGCCCGAGCGCAGCAGCCAGAGCGCTTTCGGCGATCCATTCCTGACTTCAATCCATACAGGCTGCATCTTATTCGTGTCGATGCCTGCACCGAGCATGCGCTCGATCTCTTCACTACTCAGGACAGCAGCCTGCACACGCACATCATTCCTGATTGCGCTGACCGCCCGCGCCCGTATCGGCGTGTCGTCCACAACGGTTGGCACTTGCCAGGTCGAACATCCGGCTAAGACGAGCGCTATGCTACATGCCACGTTCCTGTACCAACGAACCAGGAACGAATTCATTGACTCGCTCCTTGCATGGTGTGCCTGATCTCGCGCGCGACTTCCCAATTGAAGAGTCCGATTTCCGATATCGCCGTCGGTTCGTGGTCGAACACCAATACTCTCCGGTTTCCATCGGTGTAGTACGGATCAGTGGTCAGGTTTCCTCTTGGAGCACTGTGCGGGGCCGCCCCCACTCCCTTGACGAGTCCCACCTTGACGAGATTTTGCGAATACGCCATGTCCTCCGCCAGCGCCGAGCGTGCTTCATCCACGTCGGGGTCGATCTTGTGCGTGGTGAACGTCGATGTATGCATCGTGAGGCGGCTGCCGATATCGCGGCTGATCTGTCCGACCCACACCGGCTTGTTGTGGTAGCGCATCGGGGCCAGCCAGAGCCGCAAATGGTTGCGTTGATGGACGTTGTCCCGGGCTTTTTGCAGTGCGATATCCTGCGCTCGTCCGAACAGGTAGAGGTCACTCACCGGCGCGTTGACGTAGCGTTCGCCGGAAAGCGCGGACTTCACCATCTTCATGATTGCCCCGGACCATTTCCGCTCCGCCGGACTCCAGCCGCGCCGCACCAACGCCGGAAAGGCATCGTCGAGGCCTCCGACGATGATGAGATTCAGCGGGTCACCGTCTTTATTCCCTTTCTCGTTCGTCGCGCAGCATGGCAAGGCTTCGAGCGCCGAACGGAAGGAATCGTCGTCCGTGAAATTGACAATGGACTCGTTCGCATAAATATCACGCCTGAATACATCAGATGTAACGTAGTCTCCCTTGAACCCCGGTACCATCGAGAAGATCGAGAAAGTCTTGACGCTCCCGCTGGTCACAAAGTCGAGCTGAACCAGCTTCATGCCCTCTGCCAGGTTCGTCAACACGAACCCGGATGTCGTGCGGCCTGGCCGAGCGGGGTTGTGGAATGCGAGATCCTGAAAGCGCTTGTCCAGTGCATCCCTCTTGTCAGGTGAACTTTCGTCGGCGAACGCCTCGGCCGCCTCGGACGGCGGGTAGAAGTTGGGATCGATTCCCGGCGACATCAGAAAATAGCTGTGATCGTCGTTATTCCTGACTTCAATCCAAACCGGCTGAATTCCCTTCGTGGCCAGCCCGACGCCATAGAGTTCGGCGCTCTCCGTCGCGGAAAGAACAGCAGTCGACACATGCAGCCCTCCGTCAACGCGTGTGACAGCACGACTCCTGTAATCTGGCGCATCTGCCGTCGGTATTTCAGCGCAGCCGGCAAGCAGGCAGGCGGCGACCGCGATCACATTCATCAAGAGCATGAAACTACGGTTCATTGGGACGCCTCATTAGCGTGGGTTGCACTGAGTATCGGATGTGGCCTTTGATGAAGCTTGGTAGCGCCTGCCGAGGATTTGCAACGCCACTTTCCATGGTCGACGGGCCGGCCTCATCCGGCAAAGGCCACAGAGGCGTAAAGCTGAACTTCTGCCGTCGGACCGCTCGGCACCCCCGCGCTCACCCCGATCGCTGAATCACTGCTGCTGGATGTCTCTAGCTTGCGCGGTTTCCTTAGGCACCATCTTGTCCGCCTCGGCGACCCAGCCGCCGCCCATCGCCTTGTACAGATTGACCAGCGCCGCGTACACCGAGCTTTGCGTCTGCGTGAAGGAGACCTGGGCGTTGAACAGATTGCGCTCCGCGTCCAGCACTTCGATGTAGCTGGTGTAGCCGTTCTCATAGCGGATCCGTGCCAGCCGCGCATAGGTTGCCAAGGTGCCGATCTGGCGTCGCTGCGCCTCCAGTTGCGCCCGCGATTTCTGGATCGTGACCAGTCCGTCCTCCACCTCCAGGAAGGCGGTCTGGATCGCTCTCTGGTACTGCAGCAAGGCCTGTTGCTGCAACGCTTCGGCTTGCTGCACCTGTCCGCCGATAATGCCGGCGGTGAAGATCGGGACGGACGCCCCCAACCCGAAGGACCACGCTTTGGCCGGCCCGCTGAACAGGTCGGACAAGTCCGTGCTGGCCGAACCTAACAGACCGGTGAGCGATATCGACGGGAAGTACTGCGCCCGGGCAGCGCCGATCAACGCATTCGCCGAGATCAGGTTCTGTTCCGCCTGCCGCAGGTCGGGGCGTCGCACCAGCAGCTCCGAAGGCAGTCCCGACGGCACCGCGGGCAGCGTGAGGCGGTCGAGCTCGACGCCGCGCCGGATAGCGCCCGGATTCCGCCCCAGCAGGATCGACAGCGCATGTTCCTGCTGCGCGATCTGCGATTCGATCACCGGGACGCGCGCCTGGGTATCGTCGTACTCGGCCTGACTCTGCGTCAGCTCGAGTTCGGATACCGTTCCTCCTTCGAAGCGCAGCTTGAACACGCGCAAGGACTCGGCACGGCTGTCGACAGTCGCCAGCGCGATCTCGAGTTGCCGGTCCAGGTTGCGCAGGTTGATATAGGAAAGTGCGACCGACGAAACCAGCGTGAGGATGGTCGCGCGGCGCCCTTCTTCGCTCGCCAGGAGATTTGCGCGCGCCGATTCCGTCTCCCGGCGCAAGCGTCCGAACAGGTCGATTTCCCAGCTCACCGACAGCGACGCGTCATACAGCTCGCCAATAGCCGATGAACCAGGAACAATCGGAGTCAGGCTGCGCTCGCTGGCACGCTGGCGCTGCGCGTTGAACGCCGCGCCGGCCTGAGGGAACATCTGCCCGCGGGTGCTGGCCAATTGCCCCAGGAACTGGTCGACGCGCGCGGCGGCGATCTTGACGTCCTTGTTCTCGGCAAGAGCGATCGTGATCAGTTCATTCAACACCGGATCCTGGAACTGCTCCCACCAGATCGTGTCGGCAAGAGCTTTGGCGTCCTTGTCCTCGAAACGGAAGGATTGCGGCGCATCGACCGACGGGCGCTGATAGTCGGGGCCGACGGCGCAACCGCCCAGCCCCGCCAGCACGAGGAACATTGCAGACAATGAACGTAACGGGTTTCGCATGGCGGTCGGCTCACGGGTTATCGTCATGCGGCGCATGCGGCGCAGGTTGTAGCGGCGCACCGCCTCCGCCATGCGGCAGGCTGACGGCGGCTTCTGCCTTCTTCGCCTTGCGGCGACCGACCTTGTCCGACATCGTCTCGATCACGTAATAGAACATCGGGATGAAGAACACCGCGATGACGGTTGCCGCCAGCATGCCCCCGATCACCCCGGTGCCGATCGAATGGCGGCTGTTCGCCGAGGCGCCTACCGCGATCGCCAGCGGCACGCAGCCGAGGATAAAGGCCAGGGAAGTCATCACGATCGGACGCAGGCGTTCCCGCGCCGCCTTCATGGCGGAATCGTAGATGGATTGCCCCGATTCCCGGTTCAAGACCGCGAACTCGAAGATCAGGATTGCGTTCTTGGCCGCGAGCGCAACCAGCGTCGTCAGGCCGATCTGGAAGTAGACGTCGTTGGTCAGGCCGCGCAGCAGGATCGACAGCAAGGCGCCGAATATGGCAAACGGCACGGCCAGCAGCACGCCGATCGGTAGCGTCCATTTCTCGTATTGCGCGGCGAGGATCAGGAACACCATGACCAGGCCGAAGATGAACACCGCGGAGGACGCGCCGCCCGATTTCTTTTCCTCGAAGGCTTCGCCGCTCCACGCCAGCCCCATATCGGGCGGCATCACCTCACCGCCGATCCGTTCGAGCGCGGCGATCGCCTGTCCCGAACTGAAGCCAGGCCCAGCATTCGCCGTGATCTTGACGGCCGGGAAGTTGTTGAAACGGGTCATGAGGTCCGGGCCGGTGACATATCTGGTCCGCACCACGGACTTGAGAGGAATCATCATGCCGTCCCGCCCGCGGACGAAGATCTGCTCCAGGTCTTCCGGCCTGAGGCGGAAACCGGGCTCCGCCTGGAGGATCACCTGCCACAGGCGGCTGAACTTGTTGAACTGGGACACATAGAGCGAGCCGAACATCGTCTGCATCGCGCTGTAGACATCTTCCACCGGCACACCGAGCGTCTCCGCCCGCTCGCGGTCCACGTCCACCCGCAGTTGCTGCGACATCGCGTTGAAAGTCGTCGTGACGCCGGCCAGCTCGGGCGTCTGCCTTGCTTTTGCTACGAATTCCTTGACCACCGCCGCAAGCTGCTGGGGTGTCTTCTCGCCCTTGCTCTGGATCCAGAGTTCCATGCCGCCCGTAGTACCCAGGCCGGGGATCGAGGGCGGATTGACCGGGACGATGATGCCTTCGCGCACCGATGACAGCGCCTGTCGCGCATTATTGAGAACGGTCACGGCGTTCTGTGTGTCGCGGTTCGCCGAATCGTAGCGTTCTTCGAAGTCCTTGAGGCCGACAAAGAAGGCCGCGGCATTGTTCTTGTTCTGCACATCCAGCAGGCTGTAGCCGTCCACCACCGCAATGCCGCTTACCGCCTCATCCTTCATGAAGTGATCGGCGGCCACCCTGCTCACCGCGCCGGTCCGGTCCAGGCTGGCGGAGTCGGGCAAGGCCACCGCACCGAGCAGGTAGCCCTGGTCCTCCGGCGGCAGGAAAGAACGCGGTATGCGGTTCATCATCATCACAATGAGGACGACCATGCCGACGAACAGCAGGATGGCAATGAGGGAGCGCTTGATCGTGAAGGCAACCGCCCGGCTGTAGCCGTTGGTCATGCGTTCGAAGTTCCGCTCGAACCATCTGAAGAATCGGTTCTTTTTGCCATGGGTGGGTTTGAGCAGGATTGCAGCCAGCGCAGGCGACAGCGTGAGTGCGACGATGCCCGAGATGAACACCGAAATGGCGATGGTGATCGCGAACTGCTTGTACATCTGCCCGGTGATCCCGCTCAGGAAGGCAACAGGTACGAACACCGCGCACAGCACAAGAACGATCGCCACCACCGGGCCGGCCACTTCGTCCATCGCACGCTTGGCTGCCTCTTTCGGTTCAAGGTGATAGACATGCATGTTGCGTTCGACGTTCTCGATGACGACGATCGCATCGTCCACCACAATGCCGATAGCGAGAATCATGCCGAACAGGGTCAGCATATTGATGGAAAAACCCAGGGCAATCATGCCGATGAAGGTACCGATGATCGACACCGGCACCGCAATCACCGGGATCAGCGTCGCACGCAAGCTCTGCAGGAACAGGTACACGACCAGCACCACCAGCACCACCGCTTCGAAGAAGGTATGTACGACGTCGGAGATCGATGCCCGCGTGAACTTGGTCGTGTCCATTACGACCTCGTATTCGAGGCCTTCGGGAAAGGATTTCTTCAGCTCTTCCAGCGAGGCGGCCACCTGCGCGGAGACGTCCAGCGCGTTCGCCCCCGGCTGCTGATAGACCGCCATCAGCGTGGCCGGCTTGCCCTGGAAGCTGCTGCGGATCGAATAGTCCTTTTGCCCGAGTTCGGCCCGTCCGACGTCTTTCAGCCGTACGATCGCTGCCCCGCTGCTGGCGGCACGGATGATGATGTTCTCGAACTCGGCCGGCTCGGTCAGCCGCCCGGAAGTGGTAACGGCAAAGGATTGCTCCACTGCCTTGCCTGTCGGCGACTGTCCCAGCCGTCCCACGGCAAACTGCTGGTTCTGGTTGGCGACCGCCTGCTGGACATCAGCCGCGGTGACACCGAGCTGCGCCATGCGATCCGGCTTGAGCCAGATGCGCATTGCGTAGTCCGGTGTGCCGAAGATGGATGTCTGGTTGGCGCCAGGGATACGCTTGAGTGCATCGAGGACGTAGAGATTGGCATAGTTCGCGACATAGGTCGCGTCGAATCGATTGTCGGGCGAATAGATGGCAATGACCATCATGAAGGCCGACGATTTCTTCTGCACCTGGATGCCCTGCTGCTCCACGGACGACGGCACCTGCGGAAGCGCCAGGTTCACGCGATTCTGCACGTCGACCTGAGCCAGTTCCGGGTCGGTTCCGATCTCGAAGAACACGTTGAGCGTCATGCTCCCGGTCGACGAGCTCGACGAGTTCATGTAGATCATGTTGTCCGCGCCGTTCACCTGCTGCTCGATCGGCGACGCCACGTTATTGGCGACCACTTCGGCATCGGCGCCGGGATAGGTCGCGGAGACCGTGATTTGCGGCGGCGTGATGTCCGGGTATTGCGCGATCGGCAGGTTGAACATTGCGACCGCGCCCGCGAGCGTGATGACAATCGAAATGACGGTTGCAAAGATCGGCCGGTCGATGCAGTAGCGTGAGATATTCATGGTCGAACCGTTCTCTGGCACCGGTCAACGCGGCTTGTCATTTGGCTTGCCCGATCCCGATCCCGATCCCGATGCCGCCGTGCCGGACGCCGCGCCGCCGCCGCTGCCGCTGCTACGTTCGGCATCGGGCGTTTCCGACCCCGCCAGGCTTGTGCCGGGCTTGTCGACAATCTTGAGCGGGACGCCTGAGGCGACGCGGATCGCTCCGTCCACCACCACCCTCTCGCCCGGACGCAGACCTTGGTTGATAAACCAGTCGTCGCCATGCCAGTCTCCTACTTCGACCACGCGTTCGCGTGCCTTGCCTTCCTTGTCGATCACCCACACATAGTGGCTCTTGGCTCCCTGCAGCACGGCACGTTGCGGCACCAGGATCGCCCCCGGCCGCGTACCGCCCCAGACCTTGGTCCGGACGAACTGTCCCGGACGCAGCTTTCCGTCCGGATTGGCCACCACCGTGCGGATCAGGAAGGTGCCGGTTTCCTTGTTGAACGAGGGATCAATGAAATTGATGCGTCCGCGGTTGGGATAGACGGTGCCGTCGCCAAGAACCACTTCGACGTCGAACTCGTTATTGGCTGGAACCTTGAGTCTTCCCTTTTCAATCTCCGAACGAAACTTGAGAAGCTCGTTCTCGGACATGCTGAAGTTGACCCATATCGGGTCGAGCTGCGATACGTAGGTGAGCAAGGCCTCTTCCCCAGGAGTGACGTAGCTGCCTTCCTGCTTTCTCGCGAAACTCGACAGACCGGTCAGCGGGGAATAAATCGTGGTATAGCTCAGGTTGAGCTGCGCTGCCCTGACTTCGCCCTCGGCAGCAAGCACGGCGGCCCGGGCCTGCTGCTCGTTTCCGACCGCGTCATCAAGGTCCTTCTTGCTGACCGCATTCTGTTCCGCCAGCGGCCGGACCCGGGCCAGGTTCTGCTTGGCCACGGCAAGGCGCGCCTGCTGCTGCTCCAGCTGGCCCTTGGCCGACTGCAACGCCGCCTCAAAAGGCTTGCGGTCCATCTGGAACATCACCTGCCCGGCTTTCACCACCTGCCCTTCGGTGTACGCGCGCTTGTCGAGGAAGCCCTCGACCCGCGCCCGGATTTCGACTTCCCTTGAACTCTGCGTTTCGGCGACAAATTCGAATGCAACCGGCGCATCTTTTTGCGACACGGTCATCGCCGTCACCTCGGGCGCCGCGACCTGAGGCTTGGGCGGCTCCTTGCCACAACCGGCAAGGAGACCCAGCGCCAGGCCGAGGCTTACACAATATGCCGTCCCGCCGGGAAGCAAGGGCAAACGCATGAAACCGGTTATCCCCGTGAAGGATGAAGGCACCATCTCAATATCCTCGTCATCAGGTTCTACTCTCGCTGCCCGGCAGCGCCCGAATTGCAAAATGCGGTGAAATGCAGCTGCCCAATCGTCCGTACGGAGCAGCGTTTATATGCCCAGATCGTCATCCGCATCCTCGTGCCCGTTCATCGCCTTCGTGACCCAGGCGATGGTGTCGAGCAGCGCGTGGTCATCCACGGGTTTGCTGAGGAAGAACTGTGCGCCGATGCGTTGGGCGCATTCCCGCACCGCCGAACCCTCGCGGGCGGATATTGCGATGATGGGCATGTCCACCTTCATTTCTTTCAGGCGGGCAGTCAGGTCTGTACCGCTCTTCTCAGCCAGGGTCAGGTCAGCCACGATGCAGCCAGTGGAATCGACGTCGATTTCATCAAGCAGATGCTGGGGCGATGTGACGCTCTTTGCGTCGACACCATTCGCGAGCATCAATCGCAGCAGGCTTTTACGAACTGATTCGTCGTTTTCCAGGATGTACACAGTACGCGCGCGTCGAATACTCGCCACTTGTCGCCTCTTTTCGGATAAGAATCAGATTATTTCTGCTGCCGTATACCAGCAATTGGACCTTGGTCTCATCGATTCCCCCATGCCCGGCAAGCTCGCGGGCACGGCAGGGAGTGCGAGGCATAACGCCGGCGGCAAATGAACTGCACCGATGCAAGGAAATCGAGAACGCTCGAGGGCGCGCCTGACACCACCGCAGCAATACCGGATTTCAGTCGGGTCTCGCCGCGCTACTGCATGAACCAGCCATGGCTTACGACCAGCGACTGTCCCGTAAGCGCATTCGACGGAAACGATGCGAAGAACAGCGCGACCTCGGCGACATCCTGCAACGTCGTAAACTGGCCATCCACTGTCTCCTTCAGCATCACGTTCCTGATGACTTCATCCTCCGATATGCCGAGTTCCTTCGCCTGCTCCGGAATCTGCTTGTCGACCAGCGGCGTGCGCACGAAACCAGGGGCAATCAGATTGGCGCGAACATTGTGCTTGGCGCCCTCCTTCGCGATAACCTTGGTCAACCCCGCGAGGCCGTGCTTGGCGGCGACATACGCCGACTTGAGCGGCGAAGCCTCTTTCGAATGGACGGAACCGATGTAGATGATGCTCCCGCCGCGATCGCCCTGATACATATGCCGCAGGCAGGCCCGGGTGGTCAGGAACGCGCCGTCGAGATGGATTGCCAGCATCTTCTTCCAGTCTGCAAAACTGAACTCCTCGATCGGATGCACGATCTGGATGCCGGCGTTGCTGACCAGGATATCGACCGTTCCCCATTTCGATGCAACTGCCGCCACGCCGGCGTCCACCTGCCCCTCGTCGGCCACATCCATTGCGACGCCCATCGCCTGCGCGCCAAGATCGCGCACTTGTGCTGCGGCACCGTTCGCAGCATCGAGATTCAGGTCGGCGATCGCCACCTTCGCGCCTTCGCGCGCGAAGGTGAGCGCAATTTCCTTTCCAATACCGCTCGCCGCCCCGGTAACGATAGCGGTCTTGTCCGCGAGCTTCATACTTGACTCCTTTCGCTGATTGTCCCGACTTACAGGTAACCCTTGTTCAAGTTGCCGCTTGAGCGCGCGGCGCAGCGACCGGGCGCTCCGGCTCCGAAACCGCCGGCTGGAACACCTCGCCGACGGTCCAGTGATGCAGCACGGCGTGCGCCACTGCGAGCAATGTGGGGCCAATAACGCCGAGCAGGCCGAATGCCGCTGCGCCGCCCAAAATGCCGATCAGGATCAGGATGATCGGCACCGAGCTGCTCTTGCCGATGATCATTGGCTTCAGGATATTGTCCACGCCGATCGCCACCAGGAAGGACCAGATGACAAGGAAGACCGGCCGGACGGTTTCACCCTCCTGCGACAGCCAGATCGCGCCCGGGATGACGATGGGCAGAACGCCGCCCGGGATAAGCGCGAGGAAGAACGTGACGAACGGCGCAATCACTAAAACCGCGCCCACCGTCAGCACCATCAGCGCCAGCACGGCAACCAGTTGTTCCATCAGCCGTTCGAACCTCACGCTGCATTCTCCTTCGGAACGGTTATCGGCACCGGACGGGCAGGCACGGAGACTTATCACTCATTCTATGGACGGATGCGGCAGCGACCAATTGGGCCTAGGTCCAACACCCTACGGCCGACGCGGCTTTCCGGTACTTCCGGTACATATAGGACCAAAGGCCAATTTACGTTGTCGTGATCTGCGGACACCATGCTATGCCACCTTCCGTTGAAACGGAGGGCACGGCATGCGCGGTATCGCGATCCGCCCGTGTGCCGTTTCAACCATCGGCAATGGACCGCAACGGTGGCCGGCGCACTGCCGGGGACAGGCTGCGCGCAGGCTTTTTCCAAGGAGCTATGTCGCCATGAAAAGAATCAAAATCGCCCCGGCACTCATCTGTATCGGCTTGATTGCGTCCGTACCTATCTCGGTGCTTGCGGCAGACGACCCAAAATCCGCGAAAGCGTCTGTCGTCGCCGAAAAATCGGTCACTGTCGAATCGGTGGATGTGCCTAATCGCCTCCTGACGGTCAAGAACAAGGATGGAGAGCTGCAGACCATCGGCGTGGATGAAACGGTACGCAACTTCGAGCAGCTCAAGAAAGGCGACACAGTGTCGCTGCAGTACAGGCAGGCCGTCCTGGCCTCCCTTAAACCGCCTGGCGAGGGCGTAAAAGGTTACGAAACAAAGGAAAGCATGCAACGTTCAAAACCGGGCGATAAACCTGGCGGTTCCGCGGCACGTGAGATCAAGACGACGATCAAGGTCAAGTCGGTGGACACGGAGAACAACACGTTGTCCTTCGACGATGCCAGGGGATTGAGCCGAACCATCGCCGTGAAAAATCCGGACATGCGCGCTTACCTCAAGAAACTCAAGCCCGGCGACGAAGTCGAGGTTACCTACTCCGAGGCGCTGGTCGTCAAGGTCGCCGCGGCCAAACCCTGACTTCGACAAGCATCTGCCGGCTGCCGCGACCCCGCAAGTTCCTACCAGCCAAGGTTCGTCTGCGCGGGTCGCTGCTGCTGCCGGTTCTTCCAGCATGATCGATTTTTTGAACCCGAGCATGGCGAACTTCGTTGTGTACCGGTTCTCTATAAACAAACACGTC
>CBIHRW010000062.1:0-27218 GCA_966212545.1 uncultured Noviherbaspirillum sp. | reverse complement strand
CAAGTCGGAGTTCCTGGCCAACATGTCGCACGAGTTGCGCACGCCGCTGAACAGCTTGCTGATCCTGGCGCAGCAACTTTCCGACAACCCGGAAGGCAACCTCACGGGGACACAGGTCGAATTCGCCAGGACCATCTATGGCTCCGGCAGCGACCTGCTGACGCTGATCAACGATATCCTCGACCTGTCGAAGATCGAATCCGGCACGGTAACGCTGGAAATGAGCGAGTACCGCTTCGAGACGCTGCGCGGCTACGTGCAGCGGACGTTCCGCCACATGGCGGAGGCCAAAAAGATCGATTTCTCCATCGAACTGGGCAAGTCACTGCCTCCCTCGATGCGCACCGACACAACCCGGCTGCAGCAGATCCTGAAGAACCTGCTGTCGAACGCGTTCAAGTTCACCTCGCATGGCCAGGTAGCGCTGTGCATCGACATCGCACGGTCCGGATGGACCAGCGACCATCCGGCGCTTGCCAATGCGGATGCGGTGCTCGCCTTCTCCGTCGCCGATACCGGCGTGGGCATCTCGCAGGACAAGCTGCAACTGATCTTCGAAGCCTTCCAGCAGGCCGACGGCAGCACCGCGCGCAAGTACGGCGGCACCGGCCTGGGCCTGTCGATCAGCCGCGAGCTGGCGCGCCTGCTAAGCGGAGAAATACGCGTAGAGAGCGAACTGGGCGTGGGCAGCACATTCACCCTGTACCTGCCCTACCAGAAGGACAATGCCGTTGCATACGACATTCCGATGGCGGTGGAGGACGAATCGGCATCCGGCGTACCCGCCCTTCCTGATGCAGACAATCAGTCCCAGGTGCAACATGTGTCGGTTGCGCTTCCCGCGCCGGACGAGGAGGAATCCGTCTCCGACGACCGCGCCGCGCTCGCCCCGGGCGAGCCTGCCGTGCTGATTGTCGATGACGATGAAGATGCCGCGATGGAACTGCTCAGCCGTGCCCGCGAACGTAATTTCAAGGGCATCGTGACGCTGCAGGCGGACTCCGCGCTGGCCTTGACCCGGGATTATCGACCGACTGCAATCCTGCTGGATATCGACAGCGATGATTCCGACGGGCTCGCCGTGCTCGACCGCCTCAAGCGCGATCCCGGCACGCGCCATATTCCCGTGCATGTGATGTCCGCACACGATGACCGCGAACGCGCGTTGCGCCATGGGGCGATTTCCTATCTTCAGAAACCGGTCAGCACCGACCGCGTGCAGGAGGAATTGACGCGCATCCAGCAGTTCGTCACTAGCGCCAAGCGGCACCTGCTGGTGGTCGAAGACGATACCGTCCAGCGCGATTCGGTGGTTCGCCTGATCGGCGACGAGGATGTGAATATCGAGGCGGTCGACACCGGCCAGGAAGCGCTGCGCCTGCTCAAGCGGCAGCCATTCGATTGCGTGGTGCTGGACCTGAGCCTGCCCGACATCGACGGCTTCGCCCTGCTCGAGCAGATCGGCAACGATTTCTCCCTGCGTGACGTTCCGATCATCGTCTATACCGCGGCGGAACTGAACGACGACCAGACCGAAAAGCTGAAGCGCATCGCGAAGACGGTGGTGGTCAAGGATGCGCGTTCCCCGGAACGCCTGGTCGCGGAAACCGCCCTGTTCCTGCACCGCTCGCATGAAAGCCTGCCGGAAACACAGCGCCGCATGCTGGACGACGTGCAGGCAGCGGCGGTAAGCCTGGCCGGCCGAAAAGTGCTGATCGTCGACGACGATCTGCGCAACATCTTCGCACTGAGTTCGGTTCTCGAGCGCCAGCATATGAAAGTGCTGTACGCCGAGAACGGACGCGACGGCATCGAAGTGCTGCAGTCGGACCCTTCCATCGACATCGTGCTGATGGACATCATGATGCCCGGGATGGACGGCTACGACACGATGCGGGCAATCCGCAAGATTGCCAAATTCCGCTCGCTGCCAATCATCACGCTGACGGCGAAGGCGATGAAGGGCGACCGCGACAAGTGCATTGCCGCGGGCGCGTCCGACTACATCACCAAGCCTGTCGATGCGGGACAGCTGCTGTCGCTGATGAGGGTGTGGATTCGAGGCTGATTTTGTCCGGACGCGGCGCGTACTTCATGCATCCATGTCGTCGCCTCCGGGCCATGCGGCGACAAGGTCGGCAAAGAGATTCATCAATCGGGTGACTTCATCCTCCGTCATCATGGCGGCAGGGATATGTGTCGGCGGGGATTGGTATTTCTCCTGCTGTCTCTCGATCTCGGCCTGGAACTCGCGGAAATGCATCCGCGCCGCCTGCGGCACGTCATCCTTGCGCAGACGCGTGAACAGGTAGACTTCGGCGCTACCCAGCCAGTCCCGATTCTGAGAGCGGGTTTCCGATAGCGCGCGAACGGCCTTGCCAAGCTTGTAATCGGCGTACGTCATTCCTGGATGTGCATCTCGACGTGAAGCGACGATTACACATCAGGACATACCAGCCGCCAAGCCATAGATATGGGAGACTGCGCGGAAAAACGCACCAGCATTGGACGATGCCGGAGCGTCTACGCAATTTCACGTAGGCAAATACTCCGTGCAAGTACGCATATCCTTTCCGTCATCGCTCTGTTCTAATCGACGCCGCACCCGGTTGTTTTGACCGGATTGCATTTGGAGAAGGTACGTGGTGCGTAGATTGTGTGAACGCCGTCCGAAGGCACCGTCGTCTTACCGGGAGGAAGGTGACGAATGCTGTGACCAGCCCCATCAAAGGAATGAATCAGCAGTGAAAGAAGCAATGGCCAGGGAGCATTCGACGCACGTGTACAAGCTTGTCCGCCTGATTGGCGGCGGACTGGCCCTCGGCGCAACAGGTGCCGCCATCCTCGACTATCCCATCGTCGCGATTGCCGTTCTGGGTCTGGGTATCGGCCTCTTTGTCTGCGGCGCGGCAGGCGCGTGGTGGAACAACCGGTAGCGTCTGCACCGATTTGGAAGGCTGCCTGCAGACACTTTCCGTCTTGCATCCAACTGCCAAGGCCATTCCCTCTTCCTGCGGCAGTCGTCAAAAGCCTGTGCTCCTTCCGTGATTCGCGCGGGCTTCGTCATTGCCGCCGGTTGCGGCTCAAGGTGCACCAGGGCCGGACGGCGGCCGCGCAGCGTCTCCCGGCCCCCGCTGCCGCATGTCGTCGGAATCCAGCGTTGCTGCCTCAAGGGCCGATGAAGCCGGCCCGTGCAGAATTTCGCCGTCAACATCGAAGCGCGACCCATGGCATGGGCAATCCCATGAACGCTCGGCCGAATTCCAGTGCACGACGCAGCCAAGATGCGTGCACCGGGCCGATACCGCATGCAATCCGCCGCCTTCGTCGCGGTACACCGCGAGCTTGTGCAGGCCTTGCTGCAGGATCGCCCCCTCACCCGCCGGGATTTCCCTGACCGATTCCACCTCGCCGCCGCTTATCCATTCGGTGTATCGCGACAGCGTGTTCGCCTGCTCGGCGACGAAATCCGTAATCCCGTGGATCACCTTGCGCGACGGATCGTAAAGCGCCTGCCATGGATTGTCGCGCTCCATGATCATATCGGTCACGATCATCGCGCCGATCGTGCAATGCGTCATGCCGTTGCCGGAGTCCCCGGTGATGATGTACACATTCCTTTCATCCATCGGGTTGCGGCCCAGGTAGGCCCGTCCGTCCGACGGCTCCATGACCTCGCCCGACCAGCGGAATTCGACCTCCTGCACCATGGGAAAGCGTTCCCGCGTCCAGGCTTCGATCTCGTCGTAACGATGCTGCGGGTGCGTGTCCTGACCAACCTTGTGATCCGCGCCACCTACAACGAGGACATCGTGGACCGCCTCAGGATCCGGCGTTTCCAGGCGGACGTAGTAGTAAGGATCGCCGGTATCCCAGAGCAGGAGGCGCGGCACCGATCCCCTCGGTACGCGCAGGCCGATGACATAGGTGCGGTAACCGGCCTGCTTGGTATGCATCACCACCCGGTCATTGAACGGCGTATTGGTAGCGATGACGACCGACTTGGCGCGAATCTTCCCGTTTGGCGTGCTGACGAACTCGATCGTGTCGTCACCTTCCACCGACAGGGCGCGTGTTCCGCAGTAAATTCGACCGCCATAGCGTATGACCGCATCGGCCAACCCGGCGAGGTACTTCAAGGGATGGAATTGGGCCAGATTCTTGTAACGCACGCAAGGTCCGGTATCGAAGCTCAGTCGCGGAACCTGCCCCAGCAGTTCGACATCGGCGCCGGCACGGTTGGCTGCCGCGAATTCGCGGTCGAAATCCTTGAACGCGTTGCCGGGAAGCGCGTACAGATAGCCGTCCAGCCGCTCGAATTCGCATTCGATCAGCTCCTGCTGGATGATCGACTCGACCAGCGCGATTGCCTGCGAAAAACTGTCCGCCACAAGCTTCGCGGAATCGATGCCGAAGGTCTTCTCGATGTTCGCGTACCACTCGTCGGGCGGGAAAAAGTGGGCCGTCGTTCTCCCGGTTTCGCCTGCGCCTACCCCGATGGCATCGATGACGGTCACCGACCGGCCTTGCCGGGAAAGAAGATATGCCGTGGTGAGCCCGGCGATTCCGGCACCAACAATGCATACATCGGTTTCAGTATCGGCGCCGAGCGGGGGGAACGATGGAACGGACGTGGTGGCCATCCAGATCGACGCGGATGCGCCATTGGTAACTTCCTGCATGATTCGTCCTTTCTGTCAGCGTGCATGGCTCATGTCGCTAGCTTCAACAAGGCTGAGCCGGGGAGGTGGACGTACGCTGGATAGACAACAAGGCGGCGGATTGGTTTATCCGACATGTCCGTATGGTTGTGTGCCCTCAAGCAGGGAAGTCCATTCCATGGCACCGTTCATGGAGTCGCTGTGGCGAAGCGGTATAGTACGCAAGGCAATTCAATGGGAGGGTCAATGTGATGTACCGGTTTCCAACAAAAAACAAAATCGAGTGCTCAGGTGAAACGATCGAGTACGTCATGGCGGGAGAAGGCCCGGCGTCCATCGTACTGGTCAACGGCTCCGGCGGGCCGATCGAGGGATGGCACAAGGTCTTCGGGGCGTTGACGGACGGCGCCCGCGTCTTTGCCTATAACCGGCCCGGCGTGGGCGGAAGCTCAAGGCCTGCCCGGCCGCAGACCGGGTCACATATGGTCGCCTCGTTGCGGTCCGTGCTGGCTACGACCGGCTGCCGCCCGCCCTATGTCCTGGTGGGACACTCCTTCGGCGGCTTTGTCGTCGATCTTTTTGCGCGGCTGCATCCATCCGACGTGGGGGCCGTCGTCATGATCGAGGCGAGTACCGTCGCCGATGTCGACACGCTTCCGGCGATGGAGACACGCTTTCAGAAATTCGCGGCACGATTGGCGGAGCGGCTTTTCCCGCCCGATGCGAATGGGGAAACGCAGCATGTGAAGGCGACGGCGGCCGAGATAAGGAGCGCCCCGCCTTTCCCGCCGGTTCCGCTACGGGTAATCACCGGCACAAAACCGGCGATGGGGTGGGCTACCGCTGAAAATGCAATTGCGGCCCGGCGCGCGCATCAACGCCAGCTGGCATCGCTTTCACCTCTTGGGAGACAGGTCCTGGCGATGAAAAGCGGGCATTTTCCGCAATTTTCCGAGCCGGATGTCGTCATCGCCGCCGTGAAGGAGGCGGCGATGATGGTTCAGGATGTACCTACCCGCGCAGACGCAATGCATCCTTCCTGAGAGCGCCAAGCGAGAGTACTTTCGCGCCTGATTCCGCCGCGTCCCGCGATACGGCGTGTTCGATCTTCACCACCTGGGCCGCGCGCAGCATGCCGCCCGACGTGCTCAGATCGAATGCGGCCACCGTCTGTCCCAGTGCGGAGGCACGCATCTCCATGGAAGCTGCCGCCGCCGCGGCTTGCTCGACCAGCGCGGCATTCTGCTGCGTCATCTCGTCCATCTTCGAAATCGCGCGGTTGATTTCCTCGATGCCGCGGCTCTGTTCCTGGCTGGCCTCGGTGATCTCGTTCATGATCTCGGCGACGTGCTTGACCGCGGCGACGATCTCTTCCATCTGCCGGCCGGCATCGTCGACGAGCGCATTGCCGCTCTCCACCTTCTTCACGGAATCGTTGATCAGGTCCTTGATTTCCTTGGCCGCCTGGGCCGAACGCTGGGCCAGTGTGCGCACTTCCGCGGCAACCACCGCGAAGCCGCGTCCTTGTTCGCCGGCGCGGGCGGCTTCGACCGCGGCGTTCAGTGCGAGGATGTTCGTCTGGAAGGCGATGCCGTCGATGACGCCGATGATGTCCACGATCTTGCGCGAGCTTTCCTTGATCGAGCCCATGGTCTCCACCACCTGGCCGACCACCTCGCCGCCCTTCATCGCGGAATCGGATGCCGAGCGCACCAGATTGTTTGCCTGCTGCGCGCTGTCGGCATTGTTCCTGACCGTGGACGTGAGTTCTTCCATGGACGAAGCGGTTTGCTGCAGCGCGCTGGCTTGCGATTCGGTGCGCTCCGACAGGTTGGAATTGCCTGCGGAGATCTCGTTGGAGGCCGTGCCGATATCATCCGTGCCCGCCCGCACCTGGCTGACGATCTTCGACAGGCTGTCGTCCATTTCCTTGAGCGCGCGCAGCAGTTCGCTGGTCTCGTCCTTGCCGACGACCTTGATCTCCGCGCCCAGCTTGCCAGCGGCAACGCGCTTGGCGACGGCCACCGCGTCCTGCAGCGGCTGGGTGATGCTGCGGGTGGTCACGAAGGACAGCAGACCGCCGGTGACGACCGTGATCAGACCCATCGTCATGAGCAGGTAGGTCAGGCGCTCACCAGCCGATTCCGAGCCTTCGATCAGGCCGTCGACGGTTTTCTGCTGCATCTCCACCAGCCTGTCGATCTCGGCGATCGCCTGCTGGTTGAGCGGATCGATGCGCGAAGAGATCAGCTTGCCGGCGGCTTCGTTGGCGTATTCCTTGACCTTCTCGATTGCTTCCTTGAAGGGTTCCTCGGTCTCCTTGTTGAGGCCGGCGATCCTGGCGACGATGGCCTTTTCCTCGTCGCTCAACCCCAGCGCAAGGATCTTGTCCTGCGCATCCTGGAAGCGCTTGCGCTGCACCTGCGCCTTCGCTTCTTCCTTTTGCATTTCCGGTGTGCTGTATTGCAGGCCGACGTTGCGCATCGCGATGCCGCCCTCCAGCACGGCGCTGCGCATCATGCTCGCGACCGCTACTTTTGCGGTCGCCACTTTCAGGCCTTCGTTTTGAACGCGCCGTCCATTGGCGCTAATGACGATGTCTGCCAGAAGAACGCAGACAACAAGGACAAGAATGATTCCGAAACCAATACCCAGCCGCGTACCGATCCGTACCGTACGTAGGTTCATAGCAGTGTCTCCCCCGACCAAATTGCGCGGAGCAACGAGAGTCAGCCTGCCGGACTATGTCCGATCGAATTATTTTGTGGACTGAGTTCCGCTGCAAACAACATCAAGCGTGCCGCCTGCGAACGCAGACAACACACCCCAGCTTGGCCAGTGTAAAGGAGTGAATCGTGCTTTTCCATACGGGAAAAATACGGTAGCCGGCGGCTAATTAGCCGAGTGTCTGTTTGTTGAACACAAGCGTTCGGAAAGCCGTCGATCCACCACCGTTTGAATTTCCGTCCCGTGACGATAAAGACAGTCACGTCTGCCTTGAACCCTATGCCGGAGGACGATTCGAGGACAAAAGCAGGATTGGATATCCAGACATGGTCCAGTACAGCGGCAGTACATATTGGATGGCATGTACACATTCAATACACTCTCGAGTGTTGCCGAAGTGCGACGGCAGATTGCATCAGTAGCAACTTTGAAGTGGCGAATACCGCTCAGGCTCCAGACTACGCATTGCCGGCGACCCTACACACCTGCCGCTGCCGCCACCGGGGCCGCTAGTACCAGACCGATCGCGAGCAGAATGCGCAGGATTGTATGGCTGTGTACTGGACGTTGCCGCGCCGGCTCCGCCTGCCGGCGCTCAGTGAACAGCGGAGACATCTGAATCCCATTTCAAAAAATGTTGTCCCGGGACAGCGGATACGTCCCGGCCAGTATCGGCCGGGGCGCATGGCCATCCTTCTTCACCCCGGGCATGTCGGCCTTGACGCTATAGGCCTGGTCAGACGCCGTAACATCCATCCTGATGCGCGGCTCTCCGGTCATCTCACGCAATGTGAATCGGGCATCGCCGAAGATGTCGTTGAACCGCTGGAACGGATCGAAACGGGCAAGCGCATTGAAGGGATTGAAGTTCATCAGATTCCTGGCCATGATTCACCTCATTTGGTTACGTCGATTACCTCGACCGATTCGTCCCCTGCCGTATGCGTTCCGCGGCAAGCCGGATGGTCGCCGGGCTGATGTCGCCGCCGTCCAGGTCGAGCGCCAATGCAAGCGCCGTATCCATGGTCGACAGGTGGAAGAGAAACCATGGAGGCAGCAGGTCTACCGCTTCGCGCCCCAGTCCGATATCTCCTCTCATGACATGCGTCGCCACATGGTGCAGCGCACCGAGCACCCGCGCGTGCTGCTCGCGATGCCCATGCAAACCTGGGAAGTCAATTTCTTCCATGAGATCTTCTTCCTCATGAAAGTCCTTTTCGAGCTTTTCGACCATGCGCATGAAAGCTGACGGGAACACGCCGTGGGGTGTAGTCAACAGACCGGTCAGTTCCTCGATAAATTCCCGATGCGCGTCGTCCATGCCCGACACGCCAAGCGACATGTCCTGGGACCACTTGATGGCTTGCATCACTACCTCCGTGGGTTGATCGGCGAAAGACGATCACGGCGATGGTTGTCCTGGCCGGCACCTTCGCCGCGGCGGCGATCTTCCGCACGTGCTCCGTATCGATGTCGCGGGACTTGTCTTCGTAGGGCGTGCGTTCGTTGGAAAAAGTATTGCCTGTGAGCGGCGAAAATGGATACGGTTCCGCCATAGAAAGGCCGACCATGCTCCGCCGGTTTCCTTGGCGAACTCGACGGCCGCATCGAGCGCACAGTCTGGCAGCTGCCAACCGTCGGTTGGTACGAGAATCGTCTTGAACATGACGGACTCCTTTCGATATATCTCCGCCAGCCTTTCAAGACCTTGTTCTTCCAGAGGTCATTCTAGGAGAATTCCATCCCCCTTCAAGACCATAAACGGACACAGTCGGCGACCGCCACAAGAGTCGGCTGATCTGGATCAATGAAAGGCGACTCGCCGGCGATTGCACTCATGCAGCCTTGCTCAGCGAGGCATCAATGCATCTCTTGCGCGCGGTTTCTCGTGCGCAGATTCGGCGGACGTGACCGACCTCTTCCTCATTCCAGCGCCGCATACACCAGGTTCCGGAACAGCTGGCGGTAATGCGTGCGCTGCTCCGGGGCCTGCATCAGGAAAATCGCCAGCATGTCTTCCTGCGGGTCTACCCAGAAATAGGTACCGGCAAGGCCGCTCCAGGTAAAGTCTCCCACCGAACCAGGTATCAACGCGGCACCTTCCGTCGTGCGCACCGAAAATCCGAGCCCGAACCCATATCCCGGCCCCGGCAGGAAGCTGAGTCCCGACCGCGCATGCGGCATCCCGACCAGGTGATCGCTCGTCATGAAGTGCAGGGTCTTGCGAGACAGGAGTCGGACACCATCCAGTTCGCCTCCGCCGGAAAGCATTTGCGCAAAACGGAAATAGTCGTGCAGCGTGGACATCATGCCGCCGCCGCCACCCATGAAGCTGGGCTTGCGCCGCGGCTGGTTCAGTTTGACGGCGCCCCCCGTCACCGGATCGGTTGCAAACGGTTCCGCAATACGGTGGTGGTGTTCCGGCTCGACCCAGAATCCGCTTTCATGCATGCCCAGCGGCTTGAGGATGCGCTCGGCAAGCAGCGCGTCCAGTGAAATACCTGAAACGCGCTCGAGCAGCACGCCGAGCACGTCGGTGGAATGGCTGTACTCCCATACCGTTCCCGGTTGATACATCAGCGGCACCTGGCTCAGGAGGCGGATGAACTCGTCGCTAGTGGCACGCGGACTGCCGATGCCTGCCTTGCGGTACGCCTCCTTGACCAGCGAGTCGCCGAAAATACCGTAGGTAAAGCCCGATGTATGCCGCAGCAAGTCCTGCACGGTAATCGGCTGCAGCGCGTCTTCCAGCTGCAGGATGCGCTTTCCCTTGGCATCGGCCTTCTCGACGCCGACCTTCAATCCGCGCAGCTCGGGCAGCCAGGTGGTGATCGGATCGCTCAGCAGCATCCTGCCCTGCTCCACCAGCATCATCGCCGCCACCGACACAATCGGCTTGGTCATCGAGTAGATGCGGAAGATCGAGTCGAGCGACATCGGCGCACCGGTCGCCGGGTCTTGCACACCGAGTGCCGTCTCGTACGCGATCTTGCCGCCACGCGCGATCAGCATCGCCGCACCGGGAATGTACCTGGCGTCAATATCTGCCTGAATCCGCCTGGTCAGCGCTTCCAGCCTGCGTGGAGAAAAACCGTTCGAACCGCTGGCCGCGGCATGCTCCTTGCCCATGTCTCGTTGTCCTCGTCGTCTTATGTCGTCTTATGTTTTCTATGCCGCCCGGTGAGCCGGACGTCCGCATCGATTCTAATGGATGAGCGGCAAGCGCGTTTGAACACTCCCTCATGCGCGTCGTTTGCGCTCCCACAATAAATTCGGCTACGTTCCCTGCGCATACCGAACTTCCCATTCCGCGCGCAAGTCATCATGGAACGCGTGCAGCAGCGGCGCAGCTTCCCCACGCCGCTCGCAGCGCACGCATCCTGGATTCGAGGCGCGCATGGACCAAGGACACACCACGATTTCCCTTTATGAAAACGCCGTTCCCGACTTCGTCGCACCGGAGCTCGACGCCCTGTACGGGCACGTGTTCGCCTCGATGACGCAGTTCAGGGTTTATGACGGCATCGACGGCATCACCCATACCTACGTCGCGCAGGACAGCAGCAAAACGAAAGCCATCCTTCTGTTCCGCCGCGACGGCAAGCGCGTGCATGTGCTGAACGAACAGATCGCGATGGACGCCGTCGAGATCAACCGTTTTGCCCGCTACGTCTTCAGCAACTTTCCGGGCGTGGACGTCGTCCGATTTCCTGCGATACAAGCGGACGGCCGCAAGCTCGGCTACCCGCATCAGCAGTTCTACCGGACCGAAGACATCGTCCTGCAGCTCCCGCCGACGCCGGAGGACTATCTCGCCGCGCTCGGCAAGGCCACGCGCAAGAACTTCAAGTACCACGGCAACCGGCTCAAGCGCAATTATCCGCAGCTGGCGTTCGAGGTCTTCATCGACGGCGGGATCCCGGAGTCGTACGTGCGGGACATCATCGAACTCAACCGCGCCCGCATGGCGACCAAGAACAAGGAATCGGAAATCGATGCCGGCGAGACCGCACGCCTGACCACACTGGTGCGGCAAAGCGGACTTGTCAGCGTCATGATCCTTGACGGGCGCGTGGTAGCGGGAACGGTGTGCAGCCGGGTCGGCGGCAATTACTTCATGCACATCAATGCCCATGACCCCGCCTACGACGACGCCCGGCTGGGCAAGCTGTGCTGCTACATGACGATCTGCGACTGCATCGAGCGCGGCGGAAAGGAATTCCACTTCATGTGGGGACGCTTCGAATACAAGTACCAGTTGTTGGGCGTGCAGCGCGACTATGACGAACTGACAATCTACCGCTCCCATGCCAGGATGCTGCTGCATTGTCCGTCGGCGCTCCGGATTGCCTGCAGCGGCTACTCGCGCGTCTGGAAGTTCCGCCTGCTTGACCTCGCCAACAGGCCGGATGACAGCAACGTCCTGCTGCGCGCGGCGTCGCGCTCGCTCAACTTCCTGCGCACGCTGAAGCAGTCCGGGTTCCGTGGCGCCGCGCTGCGCCATTGACCTTGGCAAAGACGGCACGGCACAAATAAAAAAGGACCGGCCAGGGTCCTTTTTTATCCTTCCTGCAGCCTGAACAGCTACTCAGACTGTCTTGCGTTTCTTCTTGCCCTTCTCGCTCTTGCCGTTGGCAAACACGATGCCCGATTTGGCCGGCTTGGCCTTGCGCAATGCGACGCGGGTGCGCGGAGCAAACGACTTGGCCACCATGACGGGCTCGCCGGACACGAAGCGCTGCACGTTCTCGGCGTCGAGCAGGCGCGCGGCGCTTTCCTTCGCATTGAGCAGCACCATGATCACGTTCTTGCCCGCCGCCTGGAAGCGCATCACGAGACAGCGCCCCGCTTCACGCGTAAAACCGGTCTTCGACAGCATGATGTCCCAGCCGTCGCGGCCGACCAGGCGGTTCGTGTTACGGTACGGGACCAAACGGCCGTTCATGTCGATCAGGTCTTCGGTGCCGGTCGACAGGCGGCTGATATCCGGATACTGGCTCGCCGCGCTTACCATCTTGACAAGGTCAGCCGCCGTGGAGCGGTTGTACGGGGACAGGCCTGTCGGCTCGACGATCGTGGTATGGCGCATGTCGAGCGCCACCAGCTTCTCGCGCACCGCCTGGACAAAGGCGTCGCGTCCGCCGGGATAGGTACGTCCGAGGGCGTGGGCGGCGCGATTATCCGAGGACATCAGCGCCAGTTCCAGCAGCGCGCCGCGCGACAGGACGGCGCCGACCGGCACGCGCGAGGAGCTGAACTTCAGCGTGTCAACGTCGCTATCCTCGATCGTGATCAGCTCGTTCATGTCGAGGCGGGCGTCAAGCACCACCATCGCGGTCATCACCTTGGTCAGGGACGCGATCGGTACAACTTCATGCGCATTCTTTTCGAGCAGTACGGAGCCGCTTGCTTCATCCACCACGACGGCGTGCTGGGAGCTGAACGGCATCGCAAAAACGGACGTTGCCGCGCTCATCAGCAACGCCAGTACGGTTTTCTTGAACATTTTTATAGGTGTAAAACAAAAGTTGCACTACGGCATTAATCATAGCGTGTTAATGCCGCGCAAGGTTTGCTTTCCCACATTGAATCAAGAAAATTTTTTCGGGTGTTGCGCGGATGTCTTAACGAATCTCAAATCGCCGCGCCCGGCGCGGATTGCCGTGCGCCTATACAATTCCCCGTCGAACCTGAGAACCAAATTGGAGAGTTCCGTGTCCCCCGAATCGAGCACGCGAATCCTAATCGTCGGCGCCGGTGCAATCGGCGCCTTCTACGGCGCAGCACTGCAAGCGGCGGGCGCCGACGTGGCCGTGGTGTGCCGCGGCGAGTACGACACCGTCCGCCAGAACGGCTTCGCGGTTGAGAGCAAGCGCCTCGGCGACCGCTTCTTCCGTCCCGTCCAAACGCTGCGTGCGGCGGCCGACTATCAGGGCGGGCCACCGGATTACGTGATCGTCAGCGTCAAGGTGGTCGAAGGCTCCGACCGTGCCGCCCTGATCCGTGATGCGGTCGGCCCGCAGACTGCTATCGTCCTGATCGAAAACGGCGTGGAGATCGAAGGCGAGATCGCGGAAGCCTTCCCTGACAACGAGCTCATCAGCGCCCTCGCCTTCGTGCAAGTCAGCCGCGTCGCCCCGGGCAAGGTCAGGCACTACGCCTTCGGCGACCTCAGCTTCGGCAATTACCCGTCCGGCCTGAGCGACAAGGCAAAACGCTTGGCCGCCTTGCTCGAGACCGGCGGCGTCAAATGCACGCTCACCGAGGATGTGGTGAGCGCACGCTGGCAGAAATGCCTGTGGAACGCGGTGTTCAACCCGATTTCGGTCATGGGCGGCGTGCTGGACACCGGCCACATCCTGGGCAGTGACGAAGGTGAAGCTTTTGTGCGGCGCATGATGTGCGAGGTCTGCGCGGTGGCTGCAGCCACCGGCCATCCGATTCCCGACACGCTGATCGATCAATACATCGAGGGCACGCGCAAGGCGCCTGCCTACAAGACCAGCATGGCGCTCGATTATGAAAATGGCCGGCCGATGGAAACGGAAGTCATCCTCGGCAATGCGGTGCGCGCCGGGCGGCGCGAAAACGTTGCCATTCCGTCACTGGAAGCGTTGTATGCGCTGATGAAGATGGTGGAAAAAAAGTCCGGGCTTGACCGCGAATAAGGGGTGCGGCGAAGTCTCGTCGCCACGCCACTTCCCTCCCGCCCAAATGTGGCCAAGACGTTAAAAATGTCTGACGTCCCGTGTGTTGCGGCTCTGCCCACGACGTTGATATTTCTCAAGACGGCACTCGATCCGCGTTGACATGCGAACGACACAAGTAGATTGTTGTTGCATCAGAGAAATTTCATATATTCAAAGTGCAGAGTTCCCATCAACGCGGGGGTGCACCCGCGCAATCTCTATGCTGCAATGAGGTTACTGCCGCTTTGCGGCGACTCCATCGATGTGTCCGGAAGGCCGATTTCTGTAAAGGAGCGCCCGTCCGGATCTGCAAGTCTGGGGGAGTCATGGGCAAAACCGCATTGCTCAAAGCAAAGCGGCCTCGGACAGCCGCCAAGGGCGGTTCGGCCGGGCCGGCCGCTGTGCTGTTCGGTGCACTTTTCCTTATCTCTTCGTCAGGATTTGCGGCATCCACCGTCGGCCTCAGCATGGTCGACATGTCATTCGAAGAGCTGGCCAATATCCAGGTCATTTCGGTTTCGAAAAAGGCCGAGCCGCTTGCCGATGCACCGGCGTCGGTGTTCGTCATTACCGGCGAAGACATTCGGCGCTCCGGCGCGACAACATTGCCCCACGCGCTGCGCCTGGCGCCCAATCTGCAAGTCGCACAGATCAATGCATACAACTACGCGATCAGCGCGCGCGGCTTCAATAATTCCATCGGCAACAAGCTCCTGGTCCTGATCGACGGTCGCATCGTCTATACCCCGCTGTTTTCCGGCGTTTTCTGGGACAGTCAGGATGTCATGCTGGAGGATGTCGAGCGAATCGAGGTGGTCAGTGGCCCCGGTGGGACGCTTTGGGGAACAAACGCGGTCAACGGTGTGATCAACGTCATTACGCGCTCGTCCGAGGCTACCCAAGGCGGGCTTGTCACCGCAGGTGTCGGCGACCACGGCAGGGAAACTGCATTCCGTTACGGCGGCAAGCTTGACAACGGCATGCATTACCGTGCCTACGGCAAGTATGGCGACCACGACCATACGCATGCCGAAAACGGCCGCCCGGTCAGGGATGCATGGAACAACAAGCAAGCCGGATTCCGCACCGACTGGGAAACCGCCGGACAGCGGCTGACGTTTCAGGGAAACACCTATACCGGCGACCTCGAACAATTCGTGGGGAGCGGCAAGGTCTCCGGCCTGAATCTCCTCTCCCGCTGGGAAAGCAGCCTGAACGACGGCTCGGGCATCAGCGTGCTCGCCTACTACGACCGTACCTTGCGCAATTTTCCGGGAACGTACACAGAGGCGCTCAATATCTTCAACGCCGAATTCCAGCATTCGCTGCAATCATCGGGTGCCCATTCCATCATTTGGGGCGCCAGCTTCCGTTACAGCGATGACCAGATCGGCAACAGCCGGGCGCTTGCCTTCCTGCCTGCAAACGTGCACCAGAAGTGGAGCAGCCTGTTTGCGCAGGACGAAATTGCGCTGGCGCAGAACCTGCACCTGATCCTCGGTGCCCGCCTCGAGCGCAACGATTACACCGGCCTCGAATTCCTGCCAGCCGTCCGGTTGGCCTGGAAACCCGCCGACAACAGGCTGCTCTGGACCGGGCTCTCGCGAACCGTTCGGTCGCCGTCGCGGATCGACCGCGATTTCTACACGCCGGGGCAGCCGCCGTTCGTCCTGCGGGGAAACTCCTCGTTCCGGTCCGAGGTGGCGAATGTATTCGAAGTGGGCTATCGAACCCAGCCCACCAGGACGCTATCCTATTCGGTGACCCTGTTCCATCACGAATACGACCACCTGCGTACCTTCGACATGCCAAGCCCAGGCAGCTTCGTCATCGGTAACGGGATGGAAGGATCCGTCAGCGGAATAGAAACCTGGGGCGCTTACCAGATCACGCCGTCCTGGCGCCTGAGCGCCGGCCTCAGCCTGCTCAAGGACCGGTTGCGCATCAAGCCCGGCAGCACCGATGCACTTGGCACAGCCGCCGCCGGCAATGATCCTGCCCACGCATGGCAGGTGCGATCCACGCTGAATCTCGCGCGCGGCAAGGAGTTCGACGTCACCGTCCGGCGCGCCGGCGCCCTGCCGCAGCCGCATGTCCCTGCCTACACCGCCGTGGACGCGCGATTCGGATGGCGCCTGGGCGGCGGCCTCGACCTGTCCGTTACCGCACAAAACCTGTTCGGCGGCCGGCATCCCGAGTTCGGTTCCAGCATCAATCGCAGTGAAGTCCCGTCGAGCCTCTTCGTCAAATTACTATGGCAAATATGACCAGCGCCCCGCCGAACAAGCGGCGCCGTGCGGTGCTGCACAAACTGGTCACCGCCGGGCTGGCGGCTACCGCATCGATCTGCCTGCCGCATTCGTATTCGCAAACGCCGGCCGTGGAGCGGCCGGATATCGAACGCCAAGTCAAGGCCGCTTACCTGTACAAGTTCGGCAGTTACGTCGAATGGCCGGAGCGGGCCTTCCCCTCGCCGGACAGCCCGGTCAGGATCGGCCTCATCGGCGCCGACGCCATGGCCGACGAGCTCGCGCAGATGGTCGCCGGCCGCACCATCAACGGCAGGCAAGTCGTCGTGCGCAAGCTGCGGCGCGAGGATGTCATCGCCGGCTTCAACATCCTGTTCGTGGGACATTCGAACAATGCCAGGCTTGCCGAGATCCTTGCCATGACCAAAGGGCAGCCGATGCTCACGGTGACAGAATCGGATGATGGCATTGCCGCCGGCAGCATGATCAACTTTGTCGTGGTGGGCGGAAAGGTGCGCTTCGAAGCCTCTCCGAAGGCAGCGGGCCTGAGCAACCTGAACATCAGTGCGCGCCTGCTCGCCGCTGCCTACAAGGTTGCACAGGGGGCGTCATGAACCTGGGGCTGCGGACCGTCCGGCAGAAGCTGCTCGGTGTCGTGCTGCTGACGACACTGGCCGCACTGGTCGTTGCAATCGGCGCGGTCGTTGCGTACAACCTCCGCGCGTATCACCAGAACCTGGTTTCCGACTTGAACATACAGTCGGAACTACTCGGCCATATGACCGCGCCGGCGCTGACCTTCGACGACAAGCAGCTTGCGAAGCAAAACCTCAGCATGCTGCGTCTCCGGCCCTCCGTGCGGGCCGCGGCGATTTACAACGAGCGCGGCAGCCTGTTCGCTTCCTACATGGCGCCTGGCGTGGCCGTGGAGCTACCCAAATTGCCTGAAGCCGATATCGTGCGCGTTGAAGGCCACGACCTGGTCCTGTTCAAGCGCATCGTCAGCGAAGGTGAAATCCTGGGGACAGTCTACCTGCGCGCGGACCATGAGCTGGTTAGCCGGATAGTGGACTTTGTCGGCATTGCCGCCCTCGTTACCCTGCTGGCGATGCTGGTCGCGTTCCTGCTGTCAATTTGGTTGCAGAAAATCGTGACCGCGCCGATCCTTGCCATCACCGGTATAGCGCGCGAAGTGGTCGAACAGCGCGACTATTCACGTCGCGCGAAGAAAATCAGCGACGACGAGGTGGGCCTGCTGGTCGAGTCTTTCAACGACATGCTCACGGAGATCGAGCGGCGAACCGGCGAGCTGGAGCGCTCCAACCAGGAGATCGCCCGGGAAGTGGGCGAGCGCAGCCGCGCGCAGCAAGAGATCATGCGGCTCAACGAGCAGCTGGAACAGCGGGTCCGCGACCGGACGGCGCAGCTTGAGGCAACCAACCAGGAACTTGCACGCGCCACGGCTGCAGCCGAAAAAGCCAACCAGGCGAAATCAGCCTTCCTGTCGAGCATGAGCCATGAGCTGCGCACGCCCCTCAATGCCATCCTCGGCTTCGCCCAACTCCTGGTGTCGGACAACCTGTCCTCGACACCCAAACAGAAAAAGGAGTTTGCGGAGTACATACTGAAGGCGGGTCAGCACCTGCTGGTGCTCATCAACGAAGTGCTGGATCTGGCGAAGGTGGAATCCGGAACATTGACCCTGTCGCTCGAGCCGGTCGGTCTGTCGGAACTCATGGCGGAATGCGAGGAGATGATCGGGCCGCTGGCTGAGAAGCGCAACATCCGGATGCTCTTTCCCCAGCATGCCGCGCTGCATGTCGTCGCAGACCGTACCCGCCTGAAGCAGGTTCTGCTCAATCTCTTGTCCAACGCAATCAAGTACAACCGGGAAGGCGGGTCTATCACCGTCGCCTGCTCGGAGAGCGCGCCCGGACGAGGGCGCATCACCGTGCAGGATACCGGCGTCGGGCTGAGCCCGGTACAGCTGTCGCAGTTATTCCAGCCCTTCAATCGCCTGGGGCAGGAAAGCAAGACGGAGGACGGAACCGGCATCGGCCTGGTCGTCACCAAACGCCTGGTTGAATTGATGGGCGGCGAGATAGGTGTTGCCAGCACGGTCGGCATCGGCAGCGTGTTCTGGATCGAACTGAAGCTTGCGGAAGGCATAGCGCACATCGCGCCCGGTGAAACGGGCAAGACGGGCGCGGCAGCGAGGAATGAACCTGCGGGTGACGCGCAGCCGTCCCTGCTGTATGTGGAAGACAATCCCGCCAACCTGAAGCTGATCCAGGAGATCATTTCCCTGCGCACCGACCTGTCGCTGCTGACCGCGGCCGACGGCCATCTCGGCTTTGAACTCGCGCGCGCACACAAGCCGCAGGTCATCCTCATGGACATCAACCTTCCTGGAATGAGCGGCAACGATGTGCTGATCAAGTTGCGCACCGACCCGCAGACTGCGCACATACCGGTCATTGCGCTGACGGCCAATGCCATGCCGCGCGATATCGAAAAGGGACTGGCGCTCGGATTCTTCCGCTATCTCACCAAACCCATCAACATCGGCGAACTTCTCGAGGCGCTCGACAGCGCATTGAAAGAAGTTCAGGCGCAGCGGCCCCGCTCTGCCAATGAAAGCTGAAGCAGAACATGAACATATCCTCACATATCCTGAACGCGAAGATCCTGGTCGTCGACGATTCTGTCGTCAACATCAAGCTGTTGGAACATTTGCTTGCCGGCGCGGGTTATACGTCGGTCTCGACGACGACCGACTCTCGCGACGTGTTCGACCTGTATTTGAACAATCGTTACGACGCCATCCTGCTCGACCTGAACATGCCGCACATGAATGGATTCCAGGTGATGGAGGCGCTCAAGCCCATCGAAAGGGAGGGATATCTTCCGATCCTGGTCATCACCGCCCAGCCCGACCACAAGCTGCGGGCGCTGCAGGCCGGTGCAAAGGACTTCGTCAGCAAACCCATCGACAGCGTTGAAGTACTCACCCGCTTGTACAACATGCTGGAAATCCGTTTGCTTCACAAGAGCCTCCGCGAATACAACGAAAGGCTGGAGGAGCGTGTACTGGAACGCACGATGGAACTACGCGACAGCCACCGCGAAACCATCCTGACGATGACCCGTGCGGCCGAGCACAAGGATGAGGACACCGGCCAGCACATACAAAGAATCAGCTACTACTGCCAGGAAGCTGCGGAACTTCTCGGCATGCCGCGCAATTTTTGCGAGGAAATGTTCTATGGCAGCCCCATGCACGACGTCGGAAAGATCGGCATTCCCGACCATATCCTGCTCAAGCCCGGCCCTCTCTCGCCCGACGAATGGGCGATCATGCAAACGCATCCCCTGCTCGGGGCCCATATCCTCTGCCAAGCCAGGTCCCCCTACCTGAAAATGGGGGCAGAAATTGCCTTGAACCATCATGAGCGTTGGGACGGTAGCGGTTACCCGAATGCCATCAAGGGCGAAACCATTCCACTTTCGGCGCGGATCATGAACATTTGCGACGTCTACGATGCGTTGCGCAGCAAGCGGCCTTACAAGGCCGCCTTCGACCATGCCCGAGCTGTCGAAATCATCACGCAGGGCGACGGCCGTACCTCGCCTGCGCATTTCGATCC
The DNA here is from genome assembly GCA_966212545.1 of uncultured Noviherbaspirillum sp. Lineage (GTDB taxonomy): Bacteria > Pseudomonadota > Gammaproteobacteria > Burkholderiales > Burkholderiaceae_D > Noviherbaspirillum. The sequence continues at coordinate 7,245 of CBIHRW010000062.1, read as the reverse complement.
GCAACTACTTGAGTTGTTCAAGCAGCACCACGAGAAGTTCCGCGACATCTTTGAAGCCGCCGTGGGGTAATTCGTCTTGCCGGCCGACATCAAGGTGCCCCTGGCGAGATATGGTGCCGCACCTTACGCTCATCCTCCCGCACGGCAAGCTTAATCAACAGGGATTGCGCCACATCAATACAGTTGGGCTGCCTCGCCGTTGACTTCATGCGCGCCCGCCCCTACATTGACGAAACGTCCTGTCAGTCTGTCAATAGCAGAAAACTGCAGGCGCCTAGTCTGGGCTCGATGCATGCGCAAGCGCGGCACGATGAGCGCCACAGCGCCCAGGCTCGCCCATACGCACACCTTCAGGCGCATCAAGGGCAGCCGTTCTTCAATCACCCGATAAGGATAGCCGAGGGATGCCAGGCATATTTCGATCGCAATGCGTCGTACCCGTCGTTGAATGGCGGAGACGATGAGCGTCCACAACCCAGTCAACATCCTGCTCGTCGATGACGAGCACTCCAATCTCGTCGCGCTTCAGGCCGTCCTCGGGTCCTTGGGGGAGAATCTCGTCCTTGCCAGTTCGGGTGAAGAAGCGCTCAAGAAGATTCTGCAGACCGAGTTCGCGGTCATCCTGCTCGATGTGCACATGCCGACCATGAGCGGGTTCGAGGCCGCCCGTCTCATCCGCGGCCACCATCGGACATTCCGCACGCCGGTCCTCTTCATCACCGCCTACGGTGACGCCGACTTTCCGATCGAACAAGCCTATGCGCTCGGAGCCGTCGACTACCTGACCAAGCCCGTGATTCCCGCAGTGCTTCGCGCCAAGGTCGCATTCTTCGTCGACCTGCACCGCAAGACCGAGGAGTTGGCGCGCGCAGAACGGGAGCGGCACGCTGCCGCCCTGAAAGCGAAAGACCAGCGCATCCACCTCATCCTGAACAATATCCAGGACTATGCCTTCGTTGTCACCGATATCGACGGGCGGATCACCGAATGGGAAGGTGGCGCAGAAACGATTACCGGCTGGGGGGCGGCAGAGGTCATCGGGCAACGGGCTTCCCTGCTCTTCACGCCCGAGGACCGGACAAGCGGTGAGCCGGAAGCCGAGCTGAATACCGCGGAGGAAGCCGGACGATCCGAAAATACGCGATGGCTGGTCCGAAAGGATGGCACCCGGTTCTTCGCTCAAGGGGTGACGGTCCCCCTGAACAACGCCGCCGGGCGGCTACAGGGTTTTGCCAAGATATTCCGCGACGCCACCGGCGAATGGCAGGCTGTCGATGCCTTGCGCGAGAGCGAGGCCTTGTATCGCGCAATCGCCGCCAACCTGCCGAATGGGGCGATATTCCTTCTGGATACGGATTTGCGCTTCCGCCTGGCCGAAGGCAGCGTGCTGCGCCACGAAGACCTGGTTCCGGACGATCTCGAAGGCAAGACCATCTGGCAGGCGCTCGGCCACGAATTGGCGGCACGCCATGAGCCCTACCTCCGCGACGCGCTCGCCGGCGAGGCCCGCCAGTGGGAACATGAAAGCCGCGGGCGTTTCTACAATTCCCACAGCGTGCCCCTCAGGAGCCGCGAGAAGGATATTCACGCAGTCCTGGCCGTCTCCTACGACATTACCGAGCGCAAGCTGATCGAGGAAAGGCTCCGGCTGCTGGACGCCATCAGCGAAGCCACGCGCACGGCCGTCGATCCCAGGGCCGTCATGATGATCACCACCTGCCTGCTCGGCAAGCACCTGGGAGCAACCCGCTGCTCCTATGCAGACTTCGATCCCGACAACGGCCGCTTCACCGTGCGATACGACTGGACAACCGAAGGCGCCGCCAGCGCCGCCGGCGTGTATTTCCTTGACCGGTTCGGCAAAGGCATCGCCGCGGGCATGCGGGCTGGACGCACGCAGGTCGTCCGCGATGCCGTCAGCGAACTGGCCGGGGACGACGGAGCCGGCATGTTCGCCGCCATCGGTGTCCGGGCAGCCGTCTTCTGTCCGCTGGTGAAGGAAGACCGCCTGGTGGCCATGATGACCGTGCATCAGGATGCCGCACGTGACTGGACCGACGACGACATCATGCTCGTCGAAGAAGTCGTCGAACGATCCTGGGCCCATATCGAGCGCGTACGGGCGACAGAAGCCCTGCGCGAAGCCGACCGGCGCAAGGATGAATTCCTGGCAACCCTTGCCCACGAGTTGCGCAATCCGCTCGCCCCGCTCCAGACTTCCCTTGATCATATGCGGCTGGCAACTGACGACACCGCCGCGATCACCCGCGTGCGGGCAACCATGGAACGGCAGCTTGCACACCTGGTGCACCTGATCGATGACCTGCTCGATGTCGCCCGCATCACGCGCGGCACCGTCGACCTCAGGAAGGAAAAGGTGGATTTCAGGAACGTGGCGGCAAGCGCGGTCGAGACCAGCCTGCCTCTCATCGACGCCGGCAGCCATAAGCTGACCGTCTCCCTACCCCACGAACCGCTTCCACTCGATGTGGACCCGACGCGTATTGCGCAGGTCATCAGCAATCTCCTGAACAATGCGGCAAAGTACACCGCCGCCGGCGGGCAGATCGATCTGTCGGCGCGCCGCAATGGCAGCGAACTCATCATTTCCGTCACCGATACCGGCGTCGGCATTCCCGCCGAAGCGCTGCCGACAATCTTCGACATGTTCACCAAGGTCAGGGAAAACCTGAACCGCGCGCCAGGTGGCCTGGGGGTCGGACTGACACTCGTGCGCCGGTTTGTCGAGCTGCATGGCGGGACGGTTACCGCAGACAGCCCCGGTCCTGGGAAAGGCAGTACCTTTACCGTTCGCTTGCCGCTTGCCACCCTTGCAGCGGTGGAGGACTTGCCGGCATCGAGTCCATCGACTGCCGTTGACGACTGTCTGAAGAGAACCTTCCGCATACTCGTTGCCGACGACAATACCGATGCAGCCGAATCGCTGGCCACCGCCCTCCAGTACGGCGGACACGCCGTCCGCGTCGCCGACAACGGCCAGCGGGCGTTCGAGCTGGCGCTTGAGTTCCTGCCGGACGTCATCTTCCTGGACATCGGCATGCCGGACATGGACGGCTACGAAGTCGCGCGCAAGCTGCGCACGGTGCCGGAAATGGCGCACGTGGTGCTGGTCGCGCTGACCGGCTGGGGAACGGAGGAAGACAGGAATCGCGCAAGAGATGCCGGGTTTGACCGGCATCTGACCAAGCCGACGCGGTTTGCGGCGATCGATGACCTGCTGGCGACGCTGGCGCACTCGTACGGGTAACGAGGTTTGGCTGTCGAACTGCGGGCGGTCGAGTTTTCATATGACCGCGAGTAGAAGCCGTCTGGTTAAACGGCGTTGTCGACGCGTTTTTCGCCTCGTTGCTCAGCGCACATGGCGCGTTTTCACCGTCGTACTTTGGCGGGGTGTACGCCGAAGGTAACGATGTTATCCAACCGGAGTCGTTTAACGCGACGGGTCATCATGCCCTCACCAAGCGACTACCTCACTTCCTGAATTCGCCTAAACGCACATTCAGCGGCTGCCCGTCGATGCCAGCCACCGCGTCAAACCTCTCCCTCATCAACCGTTCCAGCATCTCGACGCGCGCCGCCGGCAGCGGATGCGTCCTGAACAGCAGCGTGAAATCCCCATCCCCGCTGTTCTGCCGCTGCAGCATCTGCAGCACCGACGGCAAGCCATAAGCGTCGTAGCCCGCGCGCGCGGCGATCACCACGCCGAGGCGGTCGGCTTCGAACTCATCGTCCTTGTCCAGGCCGCTCGCATACAGCTTCTTACCGATGTTCAGCAAGGCATTGCGCGCCTCGGCATTGCCCTTGCCGGCGGCATTCAGGAAATCGCCGACCAGCGCAAAGCTGGCGTTCTTCTGCACCGCGCGCAGGTGATGCTTCTTCAGCACATGCCCGATCTCGTGGGCGAGCACGCCGGCCAGTTCCGCTTCGGTACGCATGCGTTGCACCAAACCCTTCGTCACGAAGATATATCCGCCGGGCGTGGCGAAGGCGTTGAAGCCTGGATCGTCCAGCACACCGAAGGTCCACGGCAGATCCGGCCGTTCTGTCTGCAGTGCCAGCCAGCGGCCTAGCGTGTTCACATAGCGCTGCAGCGCCGGGTCGTTGACCAGCGGCTTCGCGCCGAGCAGCGTCGCAGCGAACTCTTGCCCGATGCGGATTTCCTCAGGTTCGCCGGTTTCCTTCGTGGCCGCAGTCAGGTTGTTGACGATGCTGCCGACGCTGTTGAGGTTGAATCCGCCGCCACCGCCGCTGCCCTTGCCGAAACCCGGCAGAGAAAACGGCAGTTGCGCCAGGGCTGAACTGCATGCGCCTGCCAGCAGCAGGGTTGCGAATGCGCGTTTCACAAGTTGCATGTCAGCCTCCTTCGGCATTGCGCTGGTTGTTGCCGGCCGGGCCGGGGTCGGGCAGGTAATCGAGCGTCACCGGCGCGAGCTTGCTGCGGTCGGCGAATGCCTGGGCGGCTTGCTTGTCGGCGCTATATCTCTGCATTTTCTCGACCTCCGCCGGATTGGCCTGGGCGTTCTGCAGGTCTTCCTCGCTGAGGCCACGTACGCCGGTGGTGACAGTGGAAGTGTTGGAGGTGCGGCCGGCGGAAAGCAGGCCGCCGAGGGCGCCGATCGGGTTGGCGCCGGATACAGCAGGCGTTTGTTGAGGTGCACCTTCGGGCTTGAGGGACAGCATACGGACCCATCCGGTCTGGCCGGCGGCGGTCTTGACCTGGCTCCAGGCACCTTTGCGCACCAGTACCTCGACCTTGGTGTTTTCCCCCAGTGTGGCCACGGTGGCCGCGTCGGATTGGGGTTGCGACTGCAACTCGGTCGACCGGATGGTGAGCGCAGTTTCCGCATGCGCCGCACCGGCCAGCAGGCCGGCGAGCATGAGGATCCATCGTTTCATGTTGATCTCCTCCGTGGTTCGTATAAGTTGACTTCCGCGGCACGCCCCTTCACTGCGAAGGCGCCGTGGTGGTGGAATTCGAAATCGTCCATTGCGCCCGTGTCCCGGCAGGCCTGGACGGTTTCCTGCGTAACCAGGACGCGCGCAACGCCCCTGGTCAAGCCTTCGACACGGCTGGACAGGTTGACCGTGTCGCCGATGGCGGTGTAGTCCAGCTTGCGTTGCGCACCGATGAAACCGACGACCGCCGGGCCGCTGTGCACGCCGATGCCGACGTCGAAGTCGCCGACATCCGAACCCTCCGCCTGCAGTTCACGCTTGAATTCGAGCAGCGTCTGCTGCATCTCCAGCGCGGCGGCGACGGCGCGGCGGGCGTGGTCGGGATCGTCGACCGGCGCGCCCCAGAACGCCATGATGCAGTCGCCGATGAACTTGTCGAGCGTGCCGCCATGGCGGAATACCACTTCCACCTGGCGTTCGAAATAGCGGTTAAGCAGCAGCACCACGTCCTGCGGCGGTCGGCTCTCGGACAGCGTGGTGAAGCCGCGGATGTCCGAGAACAGCACCGTGATGTCGCGCGTGCGGCCGGACAGGCTCTCGACGGTTTCCCCCTGCTCCACGATCTGCTGCACGACCTTGGGGTTGAGGAAGCGGCGGAACAGCGAGACGGCTTGTTCGCGCGTGCGTCGTTCACGCAAGTAACCGGCGATGGCGCCAGTCAGGAACCAGGCCCAGGCGAAGGCCAGCGGCGTGGCGACGGGAACCATTAGGTTGCGATCAATGCTGTTGTCGGCGAACGCCAATGCGCCGAAGGAAATTGCGGCAAGCGCGGCGCCGATGGCCACGGGATTGACGCGGCGCGCGAATGCAAAGGCGATTCCCGCGATTGCCGCGACGCCGAACAGCAGCGGCCAGGCAGGAGAGACGGGCGCGATACTGCGGGCATTCTTCAGGTTGTCGATCGCAAGCGCGAGCACGTCGACGCCGGGATAGCCCGCGCCGAGGGGCGTCAGGTGATGGTCGAAGGACGCCGCGGCGGAATTGCCGATGACGACGATCTTGCCGCGAAAAAGACTGTCCAGGGTGGCCAGTTCCGCTGCGGGCAGCGACGGCCGCAACTCGGTGAGCAGCCGGTAAAGCTCGCTGTAGGGATAGCGCTTGTGTCCTTCATTCGGCCAACGCATCAGGAATTCGCTGCCGGCAGGCAGTGAGACCCCGATATCGGCCGTTACGCGCGCAGGCAACGAGGGGAGCTTCCAACCCTGCACTTCGCTGTACAGCCGGTAACGGCGCAGCACGCCGTCGCGGTCTTCGATACTGTTGATCAGACCCAAGCGCCAGGTATTCCGGTCGACGGCGGCAGGTAGCAAGAGCGCTGCCACAGCGTCATTTGCACCGTTCTCCCGGATGCCGAACGATGCTGCCAGTTCTTGCAGGCGTTCCTGCGAACTGCCCTGGCCAAGCTGGACTGCGGACAGGTAGGCATGGGGCGTGGCGCGAACGGCATCGGACAGCCGGGCATCGCTCCTGGGACGCTTCACATCCCGCTCTGCAAATGCAATGTCGAAGACCACGGCGCGCGGCTTGAACTCTGCCAGCGCTTCCAGCAGATCGGCATGGATCTCCCGCGGCCAGGCCCACAGTCCGGCAATCTCCTGCATCGCGTCCATGCTGGCGTCGTCGATGTCGACGATCACGATGTCCGGATCGGCCTTGTATGCACCGGCGTGGCGTTGCATGTAGACGTCGGCCAGCCGGGACTCGGTGGTGTGAAGAAGATGGAGCGCGAACAGTTCGGCGCACAGCAGCGCAATGAAGAGCAGCGCCATGGCCGTATGCCAGGCTGCCGGAGAGTGGCTGCGCGATTGAACCGAGGTTTGCGGCATGCGGCAGCACCTCCCGTGCTGCTAAAAAAAATTTACTCGGAGCAATATTAGCCGCAACGTCGACGTTGCCGCAACCGCGAGGCCTGTAGGAGTGACTTATGCCGCGAAAATGGGGCATTTCCGCCCTTCTGAAAGCGGGCGACCGGCCGGTGGACGTTAAGCGGATTGTCTCAGCCGAAAAATTACCGCCGCAGGAGCCCTTGGCGGTATTCCTGGCGGACCGACAGCGGATTTACTGATAGGGAATGAAGAGAAGCCTGCTGAGGCGTTGGGCGTTGCTCGGACGGCGCATTGCCGTGAGAGGTCATGCGCCGCCACAGACATAACACGCCGCGCTACCGCTTTTGGAAGCATTGTCCGTGCAAGAACGCTACTTCACCATCACGCGTACGCCCGCTCCCGCAGCCACTTGGTCGCAATATATTTCACGCCCTTCTCCACC
>CBIHRW010000061.1:0-27261 GCA_966212545.1 uncultured Noviherbaspirillum sp. | reverse complement strand
GAGATGTAGGTCTCGAAGCGGAATTCGCCTTCGAGGTTGCGGATCTGCTCGATCACCTCGGGCTCGACTTTCGGCGGATGGCCGCCGACTTGCAGCAGCGCGAGGACCAGCGAAGTGAATTCATGGCCCATCGGGATGCCGGCGAAGCGGATGCCCATCTTGCTGCCTGCGCGGTTGAGTGCGAAGGAAGGCACGCGCTCGCCATCGCCGGCGTTACGACGCTCGGTCAGCGTGATCTTGTCCGAGAGGTTGGCGATGTCGTTCAGCAGCGACGACATTTCATGGGACTTCTCGCTGGTGTCCAGCGACGCGGTGATCTCGATCGGCTGGGTGACTTTTTCGAGATAGGCCTTGAGTTGGGTCTTCAGGTTATTGTCCAACATGATGGCTTCCTTTTTGAGGTTGCAAATTCTTCAGGGTGTGCAGTGCCACGACCGGATCAGTCTCTGACTGCCGGACCAGAAAAGACTGATCGGGGAGTGGCGCTGCCGCCGGGTGCTTGCGCTGCACCCGGGGAGCGGTTGCGCCGGCGAAGCGGCGCGTGATTACCGGCTTAGATCTTGCCGACGAGGTCCAGCGACGGAGCCAGGGTTTCTGCGCCCGGGGTCCACTTGGCGGGGCAGACTTCGCCCGGATGGGATGCAACGTACTGGGCTGCCTGCACCTTGCGCAGCAGTTCCTTGGCGTCGCGGCCGATGCCGTTGTCGTGCACTTCGCACAGCTTGATCTGGCCTTCCGGATTGATCACGAAAGTGCCGCGCAGTGCCAGGCCTTCTTCTTCGATCATGACTTCGAAGTTGCGGGTGATCGCGCCGGTCGGGTCGCCGATCAGCGGGTAGCGGATCTTGCGGATGGTGTCCGAAGTGTCATGCCATGCCTTGTGGGTGAAGTGGGTGTCGGTGGACACGCCGTAGATTTCCACGCCCAGGGACTTGAAGGTGTCGTAGTTGTCAGCCAGGTCGCCCAGCTCGGTCGGGCAGACGAAGGTGAAGTCGGCCGGGTAGAAGAACACCACGGACCACTTGCCCTTCAGGTCGTTTTCCGTGACGTCGATGAACTTGCCGTTGTGGAATGCAGTTGCTTTGAATGGCTTTACTTGGGTATTGATCAGGGACATATCTACCTCTCTTGGTTGAAAAAGCTTCGATGGAATGGATGATAGACCCATACTATCGAAAAGTGAAATCAATAGTTACTATATATGCGATAGCTTCGCTATATTACACGGAGACGGATATTAATCGCCGGTGATGAAGGTGTTGCCGGCCGCCATGCAATCTTTGTCTGATGGGGCAATGCGCGATTGGTTCGAACGCCGCCCGCGCACTGTGCCGGATCGGATCAGGTGGGCACCGGCCGGACCTTGCCGGCGGCTTCCTTGGCGCGCGTGCGCGCCGTTTCAATATCCGGGGCAGTGGCGAGCGCCACACCCATCCGCCGGCGTGCAAACGATTCCGGCTTGCCGAACAGGCGGATGTCCGCGCCGGGCACGCGCAGCGCATCCGCCACACCGTCGAAGGCGATCGCCTTTGCTTCATGTCTGCCATAAATGACCGCGGAAGCGGCGGGCGAGATTAGGGACACGTCGACCGGCAGGCCGAGGATTGCCTTGGCGTGCAGCTCGAACTCGCTCTGGCGCTGGCTTGCCATGGTTACCATGCCGGTGTCATGTGGTCGAGGACTGACCTCGGAGAACCACACCATGTCGCCCTTGACGAAGAGCTCGACGCCGAAGATGCCGAGGCCGCCGAGCTCATCGGTCACCTTCCTGGCGATCTCGCGTGACCGTTCCAGTGCGGTCGCGGGCATGGGATGCGGCTGCCAGGATTCGATGTAGTCGCCTTTTTCCTGCACGTGGCCGATCGGCTCGCAGAAATGCGTCGTGACCTGTCCGTCGCACATTGCGCGTACGGTCAGCTGTGTGATTTCATAGTCGAAATCGATGAAGCCTTCGACGATCACGCGGCCGGCATCGACGCGTCCGCCGGACGCCGCATAGTTCCAAGCCTGTTCGACCTCGTCCGGGCTGTCGATCTTCGACTGGCCCTTGCCGGAGGACGACATCACCGGCTTGATCACGCAGGGGAAACCGATCTCGGCGCATGCGGCTTTCAAATCCTCAAGGCTGTCTGCGAAGCGGTACGGCGAGGTGGGCAAGCCCAGCTGCTCCGCGACAAGCCGGCGGATGCCTTCCCGGTTCATGGTGAGCCATGCGGCGCGCGCGGTCGGGATCACGGTGGCCGCGCCTTTCTTTTCGAGTTCGATGAGGGCCGGTGTGGCGATGGCTTCGATCTCGGGGACGACGAGATCGGGCTTTTCCTGTTCGATCAGTGCTGTGAGGGCAGCGGGATCGGTCATGTCGATGACGTGCGCGCGGTGCGCCACCTGATGGCCCGGCGCGTTCGGGTAGCGGTCGACGGCAATCACTTCGACGCCGAGGCGCTGCAGGGAGATGATCACTTCCTTGCCGAGCTCACCGGAGCCAAGCAGCATGACCTTGACGGCGGACGGGGACAGCGGGGTACCGAGCAGGAAGGGATAGGCTTTTTTCATTGCAGTTGGGAATGGTGGTTCGGGAACGGGCCAAGTCAGCGCATCGCATCGAGCATGTCGAGTTCCGACGCGGCCCAGTCGATAAAGGCCTTGACCTTGATCCGGATGTCGTCGAAGCGCTCGGCGTCTTCCAGCGGCTCCATGCAGCTGAACATCAATGTCCAGCCTGTGCCTGTCTGCAGGAAATTCTCGAGGATTTCGCGCCGGTTCTTCATCATCCGGATCTTGAAGTCGTCCATCATCGGAATCTGGAGGTCGATCGACTTGCGCCAGGTGTCCAGCATGTCTTGCATGCGATCAGGATCAAGATCGATTTTCATTGCCGGTCTTTCAGACGTCAGATGATCGGGAACGTGTTAGTGTACTTGCAATAGCGATTCCATACACCCGGTGCCCATGAAACTTTCCGTTCCCTTCCTCGTTCTTGCCCTGCTTGCCGGCTCGTCCCGCGCCGAACAGGTCGGTGAAGTCGACACCGCTTTCAAGCTGGTCGGCCCCGACCACAAGATTGTCGTGGAAGTCTTCGACGACCCGAAGGTCAACGGCGTAAGCTGCTTTCTTTCGCGAGCGCGGACGGGCGGCATCAAGGGGGCGCTCGGCCTGGCGGAAGACAAGGCGGAGGCGTCGGTTGCCTGCAGGCAGGTCGGCAATATTTCATTTGCCGGTGCGATCCCGCGGCAGGAAGAGGTCTTCACCGAGCGCGCTTCCATCCTGTTCAAGCGGGTGCGCGTAGTGCGCATGGTCGATCCGAAACGCAACTCGCTCGTGTACCTGGTCTATTCCGACCGGCTGATCGAAGGCAGTCCGCAGAACAGCATCACGGCGGTGCCGGTTGCGGCCGACGTCAGGATTCCGCTCAGGTAAGAACCTGTTCGGTGTCTTTTTGGCATGCACGCAGCCCCGGAAACAGGTCGAGTGCTAGGCGCGGCTAATTTCTGCCCGCTTACTGCCCGCTTACTGCCCGTTTATTGCCCGTTGTTTGCGCAGTTCTGTATGTGCCGACGCAACGATTCTCTACGCCGGTGAGTCCAAATGGCGGTCAGGCGGAGTTTCGCGCCTGGTAGATCCGACGTTAATTGGCAGAAAGGAGCTGGCAATGAGGCAGGACGACTATGAAAGCAATCAATCGAGACTGACATGGCTGCTGGGTGGCGTGTCGCTGGGCGCCCTTGCGATGTACCTTGCGGATCCGGACAGGGGGCGGCAGCGGCGGGCAGTCGCGCAGGAGACGCTGCGCAGCGCAATGTCCAGCACAGGAGACGTGATCGGCGTTGCCCGTCGCGACCTTGGCAGCAGGATGCAGGGACTGCGCGAACAGGCAGGCAGCATGCTGGCACGCCGCAGGGAGCAGGTGGACGACCAGTTGCTGAAGGCGCGCGTGTATCAGCAGATCTCCAGTATCGCCTCGCAACCCGAGGCGATCGATATCGACGTGAAGCAGGGCTGCGTCACGCTGGCCGGCCGTGTGCCGGCGCATGAGAGGCAGTTGCTGCTGGATGCCGCACGCAGCGTGGAAGGGGTTAGGGAAGTCGAGGACTATCTTGATACGCAGGACGCGTCGGCAAGTTTCCTCACCGGTCGCGACACGGGGGAATACCAGGTGGAGGAAGTGCTCGAGAAAATCGCCGGCATGTCGCCCCGGATGCGCAATCTGACGCTGATTGCCGGCGCTGCCTTCGGCCTTTACTGGCTGTCGCAGCGCACCTCGCGTTCCGGCACGGGCAGGGAATCGGTCGTCGTCAACAAGACCATCCACATCGATGCGCCGCCGGAGCGCGTTTTCGATGTCTGGAGCAACTACGAGAACTTCCCGCGCTTCATGTCCAACGTGGTGGAAGTACGCGACCTCGGCAACGGCCGCTCGCACTGGGTCGTGAAAGGGCCGGCCGGATCGACGGTCGAATGGGATGCGCGCCTGACCGATTCGCGCCGCGGCGAGGTGCTGGCCTGGGAGAGCGAGCCTGGTTCCACCGTGAGCAACAGAGGGCAGGTTCGCTTCGAGCCGGAAGGCAGTGGCACGCGGGTCAATCTCTATTTGGCATATACCCCGCCGGCCGGCGGCCTCGGCCAGGCAGTCGCGTCCATGGCCGCTACCGATCCAAAGCGTCAGCTGGAAGAGGACCTTGCGCGCATGAAGTCCTTCATTGAAAGCGGAAAGACCACGCGCGAGGCTGCTCCACCGGGGCAGGGTTCGGCAGCGACGATTCATTGACAGGCCGGCAGTCCCCGATATGGACAAAGCCTTCCATGTTTCGCACGGGAGGTTTTCCGTTGATGTGGGCAAAGTCCCGGCTTGGCCGGAATCAAGCCGGGACCGGCGGCCACTGCATATGATGAAGTCGAAAGCAGACTCATTGGAGAATGGAGAACAGGCGTGGCGCTGGCAGAGATCGGAATCGGGGATGTGCAGGAACTGCCGCTATTGAAGCGGATGAAGATCGAACGGCTGGCGATCTTTCGCGCGCTGCAGGTCGGCGACATGCTGTGCGCCGTGCCGGCGTTGCGGGCGATTCGTGCGGCATTGCCTGACGCACGCATCACCCTTGTCGGGCTTCCCTGGGCGTCGCAGTTTGCGAGGCGCTTCCACCGGTATGTCGACGACTTCGTTGCATTTCCAGGGCATCCTGCGTTTCCGGAGCAGCCGGTACGCGAGGATCAGTTGGCGGCCTTCCACGAGGAAATGCAAAGCAGGCTGTTCGACCTGGCGCTGCAGATGCATGGCAGCGGGCAGGTCAGCAACCGCATCGTCGCCGAGTTCGGCGCGCGCGGGCTGGCCGGCTGCGTTGCGCCGGGCACTGCGGTTGCCGATCCGGCGTGTTTCATGGAGTATCCAGAAGAGGGCGCGGAACCCTTGCGCCTGCTCAGGCTGGCGGAATTCCTCGGTGCCCGGGCCGTTGGCACGCATCTCGAATTTCCGCTCACCGAGGACGACGAGCAGGAGTTGGAGGACAGCGGGTTGACGGAGGGCCTGGCGCCGGGCAGCTACATCTGCATCCATCCCGGCGCAAGGATCCGTGACAAGTGCTGGCCGCCGGCGCGCTTTGCTGTAGTGGCCGATGCCCTGGCGGACGAGTTCGGCGTCAAGGTCGTGCTGACCGGATCGGCCAAAGAGGCAGATTTGACCGCCGCTGTGGCCACCCAAATGCGCAATGCATCGATCGACGCTGCCAAACCGATTTCCATCGGTGCGATGGCAGCGTTGATGAGCCGGGCGAGGCTGTTGGTGTGCAACGACACCGGCGTTTCGCACATCGCTGCAGGATTGCGGCTGCCGAGCGTCGTCGTATTCAGCAAGGCGGACATGCAGCGCTGGGCGCCGCCCGACCATGAACTGCATCGCTGCCTGTGGGATCCCGATGGGCAGGAGGCAGGGCTGGTATTGACGCATGCGCGGGAACTGCTGAGTGTAGATCGCTAAAAATGCTCCCGCAGTTTTTCGCGATAGAGCGGCATCGCATGTCCGAGCGCCTCGTCCACAGTGACGCCGTCCACGAAACTCACATCATGCGGGCAGCGCGTCTTCAGGTTTTCTTCACCGCATACCGGGCAATGCACGCGCAATGACATGGCGGCCCGGTGGCCGTCCTGGCGCAGCGGCGCGGACTCCAGCACATTCGTCAGCCAGTAGATGCCCACGGCGGGCGTGCCGATCGCCAGGGCAAGATGCAGCGGGCCGGTGTCGTTCGAAATCAGCAAGGCGGTTCTTTCCAGCAGGCCGCACAGGCCGGGCAGCGACAGTTGTCCGCTCAGGTTGATGGCGGGATGCCGCATCTTTTCGAGGACCTCGCCGACGATTGCCGATTCCTCCGCGCTGCCGTTGATTGCGACCAGCGCGCCTTCGCCGGCGAATGCATCTCCCATGGCGGCGAATCGCTCCGCCGGCCAGCGCCGGCGCGGGTCGCTGGCGCCCGGCTGAAGCATCACCAGCGGCTTGTCCCTGGGGACATCGAGTACCGAAGCCGCTTCGCGCCTGTCGGCGTCCGTTACATGCAGCTCGCGACCGATGTGCACTGTGGCAGCACCTGCGAGCGATGCCACCTCCAGCATCTGCAGGCGCCGGTTCTGCAATTGGCCGTAAGTCACCCACCGGTCGAGCGGCGCGGCATCGGGCGCCCTCATGCCGACGGTGAGACGGGCTCCGAACTGCATGATGAACGGATTCGAGTATTTCCCGCCGCCATAGACCTGCAGCGCCAGGTCGAATGCCGCATCCCGCATGGCGCGGATGAAGCGCTGCCCCGGCAGGGGATCGATGTCGGCATCGGGCGCGGCGCCGAGGCCGGGGCAGGGTGGCAGGACCGTCACCTCGTCAACCGGGCCGGGACGGCCAGCCAGGAAGTCCGCATGCCATTGCCGGCCGATGTACACAATGCGCGCGTCCGGATAGGCACGCCTGAGCGCGTGTAGGCAGGGTAGGGCGAATATGAAGTCGCCGACGGCATTCGGGCGCAGGACGGCAATCTTGCGTACGCCTGGCAAGAGAGAAAAGTCGGTCATCGTTTTCGCGGTCAGCGCATGTCCGGCACGGCCATGCTGCGGAAAAGCGGCAGGACCTTTGGCGCGTCGACCTCGCGGGTAGATACCGTCGTCGGCAATTCCATGTGGTACGCCCCCGACGGGATCATGCCGCAGCCGCCATAGCGTTCCATGACCCGCAGCTGTGCCAGCACATCCTCGCCGCAATGCGCCTGCGGCAGCTCGGTCCAGAAATCGAAGCCGCCGGCTTCGCGCAGCTTCTGCGTATCGAACAGTACGCAACCGCCGATCCAGGCGACGCGATACAGCCGGGTGGTCTCCCGCGTCAGGCTAAGCCTTGTTTGCACGTGGAACAGGTTGGCGGCACTGTGCAGATGATGCCGCGCCCATGCCGGGCTGTCCGGCGTCACGCGCTCCGGTTGCACGCCTTCATCCCAGAACTCGATGTGCTGCTGGTGCGGCCGTATGTCATCGATGTAGCTCATTCCGTGCAAGGCGCTGCCGACGAAGCCGCATCGCTGTTCCGTGATGGCGCGGTGCATGCGATCGAGCACGTCGTTCTCGAGGATGACGTCGTCATCGAGGAAAAGGCAGTACGGCGCGGTCGCCCGGGAGAGCAGGAAGGCGCGCTGCTCGGCCATGCCGCGGCGTGGCAGGTGTCGCACCGCCAGGACCTCGCGCCCGGTGGCCGCGAGCAGGCGCAATACGGCCTGCACTTCGGGTTTGTCGTATGCGGCTGCCCCGTCGGACTGGTCGGAAATGACGACACGGTAATCGGTGAACGTTTGCGCCGACAGCGAGGCAAGGGTGACTGCGAGCGCGTACGGACGGTCGCAGGTGGGCACGAGGACGTCGATGAGGACGTCAATGCTTGCCCCGCGCGTCATTGCGCCATGCCCCCCGCCGCCGCCCGCTGCTGCCCGCCGTACAGATAGGGATTGAGCGTGGGGTCGTTGTACATCTTGAACTGGCGATAGACCTTGAAGTACGCGCGGCCCTCCTGTGCATCGGCAAGCAGCTGATCGAAGCAGGCCCCGAGGTCCTGGCGCTGGATGATCAGGCGCTGCAGCTTTTCGCTGCACTTTGCGATGTGCTCGGCGCCCGCATCCACGCGCTGCGTCTGTTCGCGCATGTGATGGATCTTGAGGCTGAGGATGGACAGGCGGTCGATCATTGCGCCGGCGGTCTCGCTATGGAGCCTGGCGTTGTCCGCCCGCTCGCGGTCGCCCAGCGCGAAGAGGATCGCTTCGTCGATGGCCTCGACGGCGTCGTTCCGCTTCTGGTTGTACTGGTCGATCAGGCGCTTGCACGCGGCAATCTCGCTCGGCCCGACATCGGTGCGCCGGGCCTTGTCTTCTTCATTCCAGAGCCGGGTGTTGTACTGGTGGTTTGCGGCAATCCAAAGCCACACACCGCTGTGCTGTTCGAGCGCCTGGCCTGTCGCCCAGGACGGTTCGGCAAGCATGCCGTCGTGGAATTGCATGAGGGTGGAGGCGTCGAGTCCATCTGGTCCGATGTGCATGGTTTCCCTTTCGATTTCTCAATCTTGCAAACGGGCACGCGCATCTCGTAAGAGGCAGCGCGGCAAACGAGAAATCGCGGCAGCAAGAACCATGCGCATGAATGCAACCACCGGTAACAGCAGGAGTTTGCACGTATGCAGCGCTCATCGGGAACGCTGCATGTCATGATCGCATGGCAGTTTGTACACGCCCCTGTAAAAAAGGAAAGCGTCGGACGCGGCTTCTTTCTTCAGGCAACCACCACGACTTCCGCCGGACCGGTCTTGCGGATCACATTGACGCCTACGTTGTTCGGATAGCGCTGCAGCAACAGGTCTACGCTCGAACCGTTGATGGTCAGGTCACGGATTTCCACACGCTCAAGGAAGGGCGGCAGCTGCGGATGGCGGAAGCGGATCTCCGGCTTGTGCGGGTCGAAGGAAAGACCGAGGCATGCCTGCAGCAGGGAAAATACAGTTGCCGCTGCCCACGCCTGCGGCGAGCAGGCGACCGGGTAGAGCGTCGGTCCCTCGTCCGGACGCTTCTCGAAGCCGCAGAACAGCTCCGGCATGCGCTTCTGGTCCATGTACAGGCTGGCTTCGCGCAGCGCGCTGAACACTTGCATCGCGCGACCCGTGAAGCCGTAGCGCGCCATGCCTTCCGCGATGAGCGCATTGTCATGCGGCCAGACCGAGCCGTTGTGATAGGCCATGGGGTTGTAGCGCGACTCGTCGATCGGGATGGTGCGGATACCCCAGCCGCAGAAGAACGGTTCGCTCAGCATTTGTTCCGAGATGCGTTCGGCATATTCCTGCGTTGCGATGCCGGACCAGAGCGTGTGCCCGGCATTGGAGGAGGGTACGCGGCATTGCTGCTTTTTACCGTCGAGAGCGAGGGCATAGGTGCCGATCTCTTCGCACCAGAATGCTTCATTGAAATTCTTCTTCAGCTGCTCGGCGGCGCTTTGCAGCTTGTTGGCAAGCGCCGTGTCGCCAAGCAGATGGGCCAGCTCGGCCGCGCGCAGCTTGGCTTCATAGACATAGCCTTGCACTTCGCACAGCGCGATGGGGGCGTCCGCCAGGCGGCCGTCGCTGTGAAACACGGAATCGTTGGAGTCCTTCCAGCCCTGCTGCGCCAATCCGGCTTCGCTGTAGCGCGCATACTCGACAAAGCCGTCGCCGTCACGGTCGCCATATTCGTCGATCCAGTACAGTGCCTTGCGGATGTTGTCCCAGATGCTGCGGATGAATTCCAGGTCGCCGGTGCGCTCGTAGTAGGCGCCGGCCAGGCCGACGAACAGCGGCGTTGCATCGACCGTGCCGTAGTAGCGGCCGAACGGGATTTCGTTCAGCGCAGCAAGTTCGCCCTGGCGCGCCTCGTGCAGGATCTTTCCGGGTTCGGCATCGCGTGCGGCATCGAATTCAGTTGCCTGGGTGCTCGCCAGGAAGGCGAGCACGCCCTTGGCCATGCTCGGATCGATCCAGAGGTATTCGCGCGCGGTCAGGATGCCGTCACGACCGAACGTGGTCGAGTACCAGGGCAGGCCCGCATAGGGGTAATCGCCTTCGGGACGGCTCGTGGTCAGCATCACCAGGTCCGCGGTCGAGCGGTCGACCCAGTTGTTGAACAGGGGATCCGACGTCGACACATGGCAACGGCTCTTCAGCCGTGCACTGACGGAACGGTTCAATTCGGTGAACGCGCCGAAGTAATCCGTGCTGCGTTGTACCGCGTCGCCATCGTGCTCGCAGCCGACGGTCGCGTAGATGTGAACTTCGGCTTTGGGCTCCAGGGAAATCCGGTAGTCGGCGCGGGTTGAAGACAGTTTCTCGGGCGGCGGGTCGAAGGTGATGCGGGTGCGCCGGACCAGGTTATCCAGCCCGCGATAGCCGAGCAGCAGTTCGCGCTCGGAGATTTCCGGTTCGAGCATCTTGCCGCGTCGTTCCCTGCTGAAACCCCGCACCTCGAAAATATCCTTGTAGTCCGCGCCAAATTCGAGCGACAGCCGCGCTTCGATCGGGACCAGGCCGTAGTTGACCGCGCGTATATGTTCATAGCAGGCGTTATTCCACAACAGCTTGGCGCGGAAAATGTGCAGCTCGCCCTTTGAAATCGGGTTCTTGCCGTCGGGATGCAGGTCGGGATTCATCAGTTCGACGATGAACAGGCCGTTGTCGTCCTTCACGGTCGAGTTCAGGTACATCGGGCGCACACCTTCGATCATCAATTCCTGATGCGACAGGAAGCAGGTATCGCCGTGGTAGATGCCTTCTTCGCCCAGTCCGATCGGCTGGATGTCGCCGAAGCGGTCGAACATGGCGAACAGGTCGTTGTGCTTCAGGACGCGACGGCGTTCGTCCGTCGGCGAAGAGGTTGCGAGGATGTACCACTGCTCGCCTAAGCGAATCTTTTCAACCATGGGATTCTCCGTTTGAATTGACGTTTTCCCTGGGAAGAGCGGAAGAAGGATTATTTCGGCAGAAAACGTCGGTACGCCTCAAGATAGGCTGCGGCCATGTGGGGTGCCGTAAATCGGCGTTCGAATGCCGCCCTGCAGGCATCGCGTCTGATGGAATCGATGCGCTGTGCTGCGCGCACGGCTTCCTCCTGGTTGGATACGACGAAACCCGTAACGCCGTCTTCCACGATCTCGGGCACAGAGCCTTGGCCGTACGCAATCACCGGCGTGCCGCAAGCGAACGATTCGATCATGACCAGCCCGAATGGTTCGGGCCAGTCGATGGGAAACAGCAGGGCATTCGCGTGCTCGAGCAATTCACGCTTTTCTTTTCCGCCGACCTCACCCACGTAAGTCACCAGCGGATGCCGCAGCAGTGGCTTGATGTATTCGTTGAAGTAGTCTTCGTCGCCCTTGTTGAGCTTGGCTGCAATGTAGATCGGGCGTCCGCATCGGACGGCGATGTCGATTGCGCGATCGACGCGTTTTTCCTGCGATATACGGCCCATGAAGAGGAAGTAGTCGCCAGGGATCGACTGGTACGAATACAGATCATCCGGGAGACCATGATGGACGGTCTTCAACCAGTTGGCCCAAGGCAAGGGCATGCGCTGGCTGTCCGAGATCGATACGAGCGGCTGTTCCTTGAAACGCCGGTAGAGCGGCACGAGATAGGGCAAGTCGAGCCGGCCGTGCAGCGTGGTGAGATGGGGCGTACGCAAATACCTTACTATCGGAAACTGCAGGAAATCGGTATGGAAATGAATGATGTCGAATTCATCGGCCATTTCCGATACGAAATCCATCTGGATCAAGTGGTAGACCATCCACGAATGGTCGAGGGCGCTGTCGCGCACGCTTTCGCCGACGGCCGATACGAGCCTGGCGCTCGTCTGCGAGTCGCCCGAGGCGAACAGGGTGACGTCATGTCCTTGCCTGACGAGTTCTTCGGTCAGGTAGGAGACGACGCGCTCGGTGCCGCCATAGCCCCGGGGCGGAACCGATTCAAAGAGCGGTGATACCTGTGCGATTTTCATGGTCGTTGTACGCCTTATCTAGGTATTGGCATCACGGCCATGCATCTCTATAAGCGATGCGATGGGTGCCTGCCCGCGCGGTCGCGGGGGGTGCGAATGAACGACCTGCGTTGGATTCAGGATAGAGAGGTGTGTTGGCAAACTTGTTCCCGTCCCGCTGTGTTGCGGAAGGAGGAACGTTGAATCCGGGAGCGGATTGCGGTGGGAGGAGAAGCGGGAAGATGGATGCCTCGCCGAAAGATTCGGCGAGGCGGGTGAGGCACTATTTGGTGGTATTTGGTGAGCAGTGCGCTTACTGCTCGGCAAATGCCCGTTCGATGACGAAGTCGCCCGGGATGGAGGTATTGCCTTCCTTGAAGCCGCGCTGTTCCAGCATTTGCTTCAGGTCGCGCAGCATTCCAGGGCTGCCGCAGATCATCACGCGGTCGTTGGCCGGATCAAGCTGCGGCACTTGCAGGTCGTCGAAAATCTTGCCGTTTTCGATCAGGTTGGTGACACGGCCCATGTTCTTGTAGGCCTCGCGGGTGACGGTCGGGTAGTAGCGCAGCTTGCTGGTGACCAATTCGCCGAGAAACTCGTGGTTGGGCAGGTGCTCGACCAGCAGGTCGTGGTAAGCCAGTTCGTCGACCTGGCGCACGCCGTGGACCAGGATGACCTGCTCGAACTTCTCGTAGGTCTCCGGATCGCGCACGATGCTCATGAAGGGAGCGAGACCGGTGCCGGTGGACAGCAGGTACAGACGCTTGCCGGGCAGCAGGTAGTCGATCAGCAGGGTGCCGGTCGGCTTGCGGCCGACGATGATGGTGTCGCCGGGCTGGATGTGCTGCAGACGCGAGGTCAGGGGGCCGTCGGGCACCTTGATGCTCAGGAACTCGAGATGTTCTTCATAGTTGGCGCTGACGATGGAATAGGCGCGCAGCAGCGGCTTGTTGTTGACGCGCAGACCGATCATCGTGAAGTGGCCGTTGGAGAACCGCAGGGACGGGTCGCGGGTCGTCGTGAAAGTGAACAGCTTGTCGGTCCAGTGATGCACGCTCAGCACGCGCTCTTCGTTGAATGCACTCATGATTGATGACAATAGGAGGAATGAAACTGGGCTGCGGGCGCGACGCCACAATTTTCCGTCACGCTGAAGAGAAACGGGCAATTTTACCATTTCCCCGGGGTGTTTTACCGGCAATAGTGCGGAATTGAACCTGATTGACCCTGATTGACCCTGTGATCGGTCCGGAATTCCCGGTTTTTGGCCGTTTCAGGCGGCAGGGGCGGCAATAATCGCTTCCACGCCGCTGGTTTTCATGATTTTGACGAGCGATTCCGGCGGCCGGACGTTCGTGAACAGTTTGTCAATCTGCGAGATGTGACCCATCCGTACCAGGGCTTCACGCCCAAACTTGTTGCCGTCGGCGACCAGCCAGACCTCGCGCGACTGTTCGATGATGGTCTGCGCCACCCGAACTTCGCGCGGGTCAAAGTCGCGCAGCGTACCGTCCGGTTCGATGCTCGAGATGCCGATGATTCCGATATCGACCTTGAACTGGCGGATGAAGTCGCTGGTGGCTTCACCGATGATTGCGCGGTCGCGCTTGCGCACCACACCGCCGGCCAGGATGACTTCCGAGCTCGGGTTATCGCACAGGATGGTGGCGACGTTGAGGTTGTTGGTGATGACGTGCAGGTTGTCGTGGTTGACGAGGGCGCGCGCGACTTCTTCGGTCGTGGTGCCGATGTTGATCAGCAGCGAGCAGCCGGGCTTGACGCGCTTCGCCACTTCGGCTGCGATGCCGCGCTTGGCATTCAGGTGCAGCGTCTGGCGCTGGAAATAGTCGATGTTCTCGACTGAAGACGCGAGACCGACGCCGCCGTGGTAGCGCGAGAGCAGCTTCGCCTCTTCCATGGTCTTGATGTCGCGCCGGACCGTCTGGGGCGTGACGTCGAATTTCCGGGCCAGCTCTTCGACCGATACGGTCTCATGCTGGCGAACGAAGTCGAGCAACTGGCGCTGCCGCGGGTTTAAGGCCAAGGTGATCTCCAGAAATACGCAGGTTTGCGCGCTATTGCGTTTGACCCTGATCAAACTTCGCGCAAGCGCATGATTTTAGAACAACTGCTCTACAACCGGCACTTTCTTGCCCTGCGAAAAGTGGCTAGATTTGCCTTACAAAAATAATAATTCCTGTCGTCAAGTTCCAGCTGACGGCCCGCGCAAATCCGGATGCGTCGCGAACGCTTCGCAAAAATGCATCCAGGAAACAATTCCACAGCAAGGAGACAACATGTTCATCAAAGCACTGGCAGCAGCGGCTGCCATCTCGGCCGTCGGCCTCGCGCACGCAGCGGAAATCAAGATCGGATCAGTCTTCGGCCTCACCGGCCCGACAGCCTCGACGGCGAAGGAAGGCATGGCCATTGCGAACGGCTACCTGGAAATGATCAACGCCAAGGGCGGCATCAACGGCAACACGCTGAAGCTGGCTGTCCGTGACGACCAGTACGACCCGCGCAAGACGCCTGCGCTGGTCGAGGAACTGATCGTGAAGGAAAACATCGTCGCGCTCGCCAACGGCATCGGCACTGCGAATACCGCTGCCCTGATCAAGACCGGCGTGCTCAACAAGTATCATGTTCCCATGGTCGGCGTGTTCAGCGGCTCCGATATCATCCGCGGCCCGGGCTCGGAGCAGATCTTCCACACCCGTGCCAGCTATACCGACGAAGTGATGAAGATTTCGCGCCTTGCCAGCACGCTGGGCCTGAAGCGCGTCGCGGTGCTTTACCAGGAGGACGGATTCGGCGCGAGCATTAACCAGGCGGTCGCGAAGGCATCCGAGACCTATGGTTTCGAAATCGTGCAGAAGGTGCCGTACAAGCCGGGCGAAACCGATTTCACGTCACATTCGAAGCAGGTCGTCGACTCCCGGCCGCAGGCGGTCTTCCTGATGGGCGTGCCGGAAGCGGTGTCGCACTTCATGAAGGTCTACGACAAGTCGAAGACGATGGCGCAGGTGTATGCGCTGTCCTTCATCCCCGCGAAGCAGCTGGCGGATTTCGCGGGTGAGCAGCGAGTCCGGGGCCTGGGCATCAGCCAGGTCGTACCGAACCCGGCATCCACCACGCTGCCGCTGGCAAAGGAATTCCAGAACTTCCTGAAATCACCGTACGGCAAGGGCATCAGCTCCAATCCGCTGAACTTCGAAGTGTTCCTGAACCTGCGTCTGACCGTTGAAGCCATCCGCATGGCGGGTTCGAAGCCGACGCCGGAAAAGGTCACCAATGCGCTCACGTCGATGAACAGCTTCATGCTGGCCGGCTATCCGATCAACTTCAGCGAAACCAACCGTCGCGGCGCACACTACCTCGATATCGCCGTGGTCGGCGCCAACGGCCGTCTTTCCTACTAAGAACTCCCGGCAGCCGGCATACTGATGCCGGCTGCAAAAATCGGGCGGCGGGTGCAGCTGATGTGTATCGGTCAGGCGTTGACGCCGACCCGGGCCGGGCCTTCGACTACTTCGCCGATCACTGCGGCATGCGTAAATCCTTCACGCTCGAACAAGGCCAGAACGTCCGGGACAGCCGCCGGATCGCAGGACACCAGCAGTCCGCCTGAGGTTTGAGGATCGGTCAGCAAGGCTTGCTGTACCGGGGAGATTCCTTCAGAAAGGGCGACACTTTCACCGTATCCTGCCCAGTTGCGTGCCGACGCGCCCGTCACATAGCCGCGCTCTGCCAGCGCCAACACGCCCGGAAGCATCGGCACCTTCGACATGTCGATCTGCACCGACATGCCGGCGCCGCGCGCCAATTCCAGCGAATGCCCGAGCAATCCGAACCCGGTGACGTCCGTCATTGCATGTACGCCTGCCATCGAGGAAAGGGTTCTGCCCGGCTTGTTGAGCCTGGTCGTGTTCTCGATCATCGCCTGGTAACCGGCATCGTCGAGCGCGTTCTTCTTCAACGCCGCCGACAGCACGCCGACCCCGAGCGGCTTGCCGAGGATGAGTTTGTCGCCGGCGCGGGCGTCGGCATTGCGCTTGACCTTCTCCGGATGCACCAGCCCCATCACGACCAGTCCGTAGATCGGCTCGACGGAGTCGATGGTGTGGCCGCCTGCGATCGGGATGCCGGCTTCTGCACAGACCGCTTCGCCGCCTTGGATGATTTTCCCGATGACGTCGACCGGGAGCTGGTTGATCGGCATCGCAACCAGCGCTAGCGCCATGATCGGCGTGCCGCCCATCGCGTAGACGTCGGAGATCGCGTTGGTCGCCGCAATCCGGCCGAAATCGAAGGGATCGTCGACGATCGGCATGAAAAAGTCGGTGGTGGCGATCAGCGCCTGCTCGTCATTCAGCTTGTAGACGGCCGCGTCGTCAGATGTCTCGATGCCGACCAGCAGTTCCTTCGGAACCGGAAAGCCGCTGGAGCGTTTCAGGATGTCGGCCAGTACGCCTGGCGCAATCTTGCAGCCGCAGCCGCCTCCATGGGAAAAGGAGGTGAGCCGGATCGAGGTGTCAACTGGAGTCGTCATGGGTTGTGGTTCCCTGTACTTGATAGGCGTGCGCCCGCTGCGGCGGGCGACGGAAAGGGGGCAAGAATACCGCGGATTTACGTCCTCGTCATATTGACGTAACTCAATTCGATTGACTATAGTCAATTAACCGCCGGTTGCAATTTGGCGGCGCCCGCCAGACGGAGACATCCATGAGCACGCGGCAACAGATACGCACCTCGCAGTCTTGCGCCAAGGATGCGCGCGATGCGGTTCGCGAGTTCCACGCGGGCATCGCTCAGCCGGGCATGGCGCTCGTGGTGTTCTTCTGTTCCATTGACTACGATCTTGGCGCGATCGCGGACGAGATGAAGCGCCTGTTTGGCGGCACGGCGGTGGTCGGCTGCACGACCGCGGGCGAGATCGGGCCCGCCGGCTATCGCGGGCAGAGCCTGACCGGTGCGAGTTTCGCCGCGGGCAGCGTGACGGCCGTGACCGGACTGCTTGCCGGGCTCAAGAACTTCGAAATGGCGCGGGGCCAGGCATTCGCGCAATCCCTGTTACGTCGGCTGGAGACACTGGCTCCCGGTGCTGCGGCGCACAACAGTTTCGCCTTCCTGCTGATCGACGGCATGTCGGTGCGCGAGGAGCCGGTGACGCGCTCGCTTCAACATGCAATTGGGCGCATTCCCATGTTCGGCGGGTCGGCCGGGGACGGATTGCGCTTTTCCGCCACCCACGTCTATCACGACGGCCTGTTCCATTCCGACAGCGCGGTACTGATCCTCGCCACGACCCCGCTGCCATTCCGTATTTTCAAGACGCAGCACTTCGTCTCCACCAGCGAGAGGATGGTGGTGACCGAAGCCGACGCGGAAAACCGGATCGTCAGGGAAATCAACGGCTTGCCCGCCGCGGCCGAGTACGCGCGGCTGGTCGGCGTGGATGTCAACGACCTCGATCCGATGCGATTTGCCGCTTCGCCGGTGGTGGTGCTGATCGACGGCGTGGACTATGTTCGCTCCATCCAAAAGGCCAATCCCGACGGCAGCCTGACGTTCTACTGCGCCATCGAGGAAGGCCTGGTGCTGCGCGTGGCGCGCGGTGTGGACCTGGTCGAGAACCTGGAGCAGACCTTTCGCCGAATCTCGGACGACATCGGCAAACCGCAAGTGGTGTTTGGCTGCGATTGCATCCTGCGCAACCTGGAAATATCGCAATGCGGCCTGAAAGACCGCGTGGCCGACGTCATGCGCCGGCATAACACGGTCGGTTTCAATACCTATGGCGAGCAGTTCGGCGGGGTGCACGTGAACCAGACCTTCACCGGTATCGCCATTGGCGGCCAGGACGAGGTTGGCAATGAGTGATCCCGCCACCGTTATCCGCTGCGGCGTGGACCAGACCCAGCGCAACGAGCAGGCGTTGCGCGATGAAATCGCGCGGCTGAAGAAAATGGTCGAGGCGCTGATGAACCGCGCCGAGCGCAGCACCAGTGCCCGTGGCTCGGACTTCAGCCTGTTCCAGACAGCGATCATGCTGGAAGACCAGGTTCGCCGCCGGACGGAAGACCTGGAAGCCGCCTTGCGCGAGAACGAAAAGATCACCCGGGCGTTGCAGCACGCGACCGAGCAGATGGAGCTGGAAATCCGTCAGCGGCAGCTTGCCCAGGATGCACTGTTCCAGAGCGAGCAACGCCACCGCACGGCGACCGAAGCCGCGCGCGATATCTTCATTACCGTCGACGAGGACAATATCGTCGTCTTCGTCAATTCTTCCGTGGAATCCATCCTCGGATACGCGCCGGGCGATGTCGTCGGACAATCCGTCGGCATGCTGATGCCGGAGCAAGTGCGTCAGCAGCACCTGCGGGACATGTATCGCGATGCCGCCAACGGGCAAAGGAGGCGGTCCTGGCAGGGCGTGGAAATCCCCTGCATGCACAGGGACGGCCGGCGTGTGCCGCTGGAATTCTCCTTCGGCGAGTTCATGCAGAACGGCCGGCGCTATTACACGGGGATCGCGCGCGACATCACCGAGCGCAAACGCGCGGAAGCCCTGCGGGAAGGGCAGAACCGCGTGCTGGAAATGATTGCGCTGGATGCACCGCTGGAAGAATCCTTGTGCGCGCTGCAGGCGTGCGTCGAGGCTCAGCATGAAGGCATGCTGAGTTCGGTCCTTCTGCTGGGCGACGACGGTGAGCATGTGCACTCCTGCATTTCGCCCAGCTTGCCGGCCCGCTACATGGAGGAGCTGCGAGGGAGCCGTATCGGTCCCGATGTCGGGTCCTGCGGCGCAGCCATGTACCGGCGGGAACCGGTGGTCGTCGCAGACATCATGACCGATCCGTTGTGGAAGGACTACCGGCAACTCGCGGCTGAATTCGGACTGCGCGCCTGCTGGTCGAATCCCATCATTTCCGGAAGCGGTAAGGTGCTGGGCGCGTTCGCGATTTACTACCGTGAAGTGCGGCTGCCGGAAACAGCCGAGCAGAAACTGATCGAACTGGCTGTGCGCATGGCCGGCATCGCCATCGAACGCAAGATCGACGAGGCGCATATCCGCCATATGGCGCACCACGACGCGCTGACCGGGTTGCCGAACCGCCTGCTGCTGGAGGACAGGCTGCGCCAGGCAATTGCGCGCGCTGCCCGGTACCGGACGCTGGTCGCGGTGCTTTTCATCGACCTCGACCATTTCAAGCACATCAACGATTCGCTCGGCCACCATATCGGCGACCGCCTGTTGATGGACGTCGGGCGGCGCATGCAGGACTGCCTGCGGGAGGGCGACAGCATTGCGCGCCTGGGTGGCGATGAATTCGTGATCTGCCTGGCCGAAGTCAGCCGTAACCGGGATGCCGCGGCGGTAGCGCAAAAGATCCAGGCAGCACTGGCGGAAAGTTTCATGATCGAAGGGCACGCGCTGCAGGTCGGCAGCAGCATCGGCATCAGCCTCTACCCGCTCGATGGGCATGATGCGGAAACCCTGATGCGCGCCGCCGACGCGGCCATGTACGATGCCAAGGGTAAAGGGCGCGCCAATTTCCAGTTCTTCACGCCGGCGCTCAATGTCGCCGCGCAACAGCGGCTCAAGACGTCCAACCAGCTTCGGCAGGCGCTCGTGCGCGAGGAGTTCGTGCTGCACTACCAGCCGCAGGTCAGCCTGCGCTCCGGCGCGATCGTCGGTGTCGAAGCATTGTTGCGTTGGAAACGCGGGCAAGACGAACTCGTGCTGCCGGCGCAGTTCATCTCCATCCTGGAGGAAATCGGCCTGATGGTGGAAGCCGGCAAGTGGGTGCTGCGCACGGCCTGTGCGCAGGCCGTGGCCTGGCAGGACATGGGCCTGCCACCGATCCGGATCGCAGTCAACCTGTCGGCACGGCAGTTCTCGGGCGACGACATCGTGCGCACGGTCGCCGAGGCGCTGGAAGAGTCAGGCCTGGGCGCGGAATGGCTGGAGCTCGAGATCACCGAAAGCCTGATCTTTGACGGCTCCGACCGCGTCATCCATGCGATGCACGAACTCAAGCGCATGGGGGTGAGCCTGTCGCTGGACGATTTCGGCACCGGCTACTCGTCGCTGTCCTACCTGCGCCGCTTCCCGGTCGATCGCGTCAAGATCGACCGTTCCTTCGTCAGTGACGTCACCTGCAATACGGGGGGCGCCGATATCGTGCGCAGCATCCTGGCGCTGGCCCAGAAGCTCGGCCTGGGCGCAATTGCGGAAGGCGTCGAGACGGAAGCGCAGCTTGGTTATCTTCGTCAGCAGGGATGCGCGGAAATCCAGGGCTACCTGTTCAGCCCGGCGCTTCCGGCGGGCGCGATGACCGAAGTCCTGAAGTCCGACCGGCGGCTCGCGCTGTATTCGCACCTGCCGCTGGGCGACCACACGCTGCTCGTCGTGGACGACGATGAACGCGTCGGCGCCGCATTGCGCCGCGTACTGCACAAGGAAGGCCTGCATGTGCTGTATGCGTCACGCATCGACGAGGCTTTCGACCTGCTCGCGCGGAACAGTGTCGGCGTCATCATTGCAGACCAGAGTATCGCCGGGCAGAGCGGCATCGATTTTCTTGCGCAGACAAAAAGCCTCCACCCGGAATCGATCCGCATCCTGCTCACGGGCGAGGCCGAGATTGCCGCCGTCGTCAATGCGATCAACAAGGGCGCGATCTACAAAATCCTGGTCAAGCCTTGGGTCGACCATTTGCTGATTGAAAACATCCGGGAGGCATTCGGACTCTATTCCGCGCTGAAGGAGGCCTTCATGCCCGACAGCATGTCCGATTCCGGTCTTCTGTAGGTCCCCGGCGGGTACAATGTAGGGATGCAAAACTTCGACTCTTACGACCTGATCATCGACGCCCGCAGCCCGCGCGAATACGAGGAAGACCACATCCCCGGCGCGATCAACCTGCCTGTCGTCGACAATGCAGAATTCGCCGAAGTCGGTACACTGCACCGCACCGACCCTCTCGCCGCCTACCAGCTCGGCGCGCGTTATTCGCTGATGAACGTCGCACGGCACATCGAGCAATGCGTGTCCAAGTACCCGGGCAAGAGCAAGATACTGGTGTACTGCTTCCGCGGCGGCAAGCGCAGCAAGGTCTGGTTCGATGTGCTTGAAACCATCGGCTACCGCGTCGAAAAACTTAAGGGCGGCTGGAAAGCCTACCGCCGCTGGGTAAACGAGCAAATGGCCGAATTTCCTGCCAACTTCCGCTACATCGTAGTGACCGGTCCTACCGGCTGCGGCAAGACGCGCCTGCTCGGCGCATTGCACCAGGCGGGCGCCCAGGTGCTTGACCTCGAAGGCATCGCTACCCACCGCGGTTCCATCATCGGCGCCGTGCCGGGCAAGAAACAGCCGACGCAGAAGATGTTCGACAGCCAGTTGTTGCGCCAGCTGATGCAGTTCGATCCGTCGCGCCCGGTCTGGGTCGAGTCGGAAAGCAAGAAGATCGGGCAGGTGCAACTACCGGATGCGCTGCTGGGCGCCATGAGGAAGGGAACGACGATCGCGGTCGACGCGCCGATGGCGCAGCGGGTGCAGCTGTTGCGCGAGGACTATGCGCATTTCGAGCACGACCCGAATTCCCTGATCGAACGCCTGTCGTATTTGCGCCCGCTGATCGGCGGCGAGGAGTTCTCTGCATGGCAGGAATTGGCCGACCGGGGGGCGGTGCCGGAGCTGTTCGAGCGGCTGATGCGCAACCACTACGATCCGACCTACCGGCGCTCGATCCTGCGCAACTATCCGGCGATCGATGCGTCGCCCAAGGTTCAGCTCGAGGACTTGTCTGCGGACGGATTGCTTCCCGTCGCGCTCGAACTGCGGACGCGCTTCGACATGTTGCCTGCGGAACAGGCGGCCTAAAGAAAAAGCCCCGGCATTGTTTCCGGGGCTTTCTGTTTTTTATGGGTACCTGATTCAGGCCGCCTTGGACTCCAGCGGGATCGTCATCTCGGACAGCAATTCGAAGACTTCATCCTTGGACAACACATAACGCTCGAGCAGCGTGTCCTTGAGCGACCACATGACATCCTTGTACGCCTTCATCGAATCCAGCGTGCGGGTGTACAACTCGTCCGCCTTGGTTTCAACCTGGCGCATCGCTTCTTCGGTCGAACCTTCACGCTTGAACTGGGTGTAGTCCACCTTGGAGCGGGAATACATCGACAGCTGGTTCACCATTAGGTCGAGCTTGGCGGTGATCTTCTGGATGTCGTTCTGGCTTCCGGTCGAGATGCCGCGCGCGCCGTAGAACAATTCCTCGGCGGCGACACCGCCGTAGAGCTGGATCACGTCCTGTTCCATTTCCTCCAGGGTCTGCAGGGAAACGTCCTCATTCGAGGAGAGCACATAGCCCAGCGCGCCGACCTTGGAAACCGATTCGGTGCTGATCTTGAGCAGCGGCGATTTGGCTTTTACTTCATCCCAGCTCATGCCCTGACGCAGGTACGGATCGATCTGCATGAAGAAGTGGCCGAGCTCATGCAGCGCAACGCGCTCGCGCTTCTTCTCCTGCTCGGCCGTGGTGGCACGGTCGGTCAGGCCGATCATCGAGCGCTCGAAGGCGCGGAACATGACATCGGTCGTGATCAGCGTCTTTTCCTGGATGGCAATCATGCTTGCACGATCAACTACGGTTTCCAGCAGCGCCGGGCTGAGGTTGGCGGTGATTTCGGCCGCGTAGTCGAGGTTCAGATGGGCCCAGTCCACGCACTCCGGATCCTTCTTCGCAAGGAAGACATTGAGCAGTTCGCGGCGCTCGGCTTTGTTCGGCAGGCGGAAGTTGATCTTCACCGCGAAGCGGCGCAGCATCGCCTCGTCCATCTGGGTGGTCGCGTCGTTGAAGTTGGACGCTACGACCCAGATCACGCCGGCGCCCTTGTCGCTCTTGATGCCGTCGAGCAGGGAGAGCAGGGTGTTGGCGGTATCGTCGTCCCACTTCTTGTCGCCGCGGCCGCGCGGCATGAACAGGCTCTGCGCTTCATCCAGGAAGATGATGCAGCGTTCCATTGAGCAAGCCTTCTTGTAGATCGCGTTCAGTGCCTTGGAGCCGCCGCCGACCAGGCCGGATTCGAGGCCGGAACCGGATGCCTGGATGAGCGGAATGTTCAGCTTCTTGGCCAGGTAGCCTGCCAGCTTGGTCTTGCCGGTGCCGGCCGGGCCGGTCAGCATCACGTTGAAGGGCTTGTCGATATTGTGCGAACGGTACAGGTCGCGATTGCGGATCATTTCTTCAAGATGCGCGACTTCCTGCTTGATGTCTTCCATCCCGATCAGGTCGTCCATGCTGCCCTTGAGGTTTTCCGGCTTGACGACGGATGCGCCGCCGCCCATGCCCATGCCCGGCAAGCCCTTGCGCAGGCCGACGAACATCAGGATCAGCAAGGTGATGCCGATAATGTTGCGTGCCAGAAAGCCTCCGGCGTCGTTCCAGAAGCTGTTCTTGGCTTCTTCATCGGCAAGGATTTCCTTGTTGGCTTCCAGGTATTCCGCCTTAGCGATGGAATAGGGGATGCCGTTCTTGAGCAGCACTTCGCGCTCGAGATTGCTGTGCGAGGTGTTCGGTACCTTCACCACGTGGATCTGGGGCGCGCCCTTGTACTTGAATACATAACGCGGGAAATCCGACAGCGGCTGCGCCACCATCAGGTATTCGAGGCGAGCTGGATTGGCGGCCAGCTTTGTGATTTCGGAAATATCCTGGGAGTGCACGACCGGATTGGCCTCACGCAGCGCCAGCGGCTTGAATACGACGGCGGCAACGCTGGCAAAGGCCAGCAGCACCATCAGTACTGCGCCGACATAGGCATTGTTGAAGGCTTCGTACACCTTGGAACATCTTGGCATTCGTTCGTCCTCTTGAAAGGTCAAATATAAGAGCGCGTATGTCCGGAGGCGGTGTCCATTCTCGCGCAACGTTTCTAGTCAGAACCCGATAGGACAGGACCTATGGGTTTTGGTTGCCTCGGAAAGCAGGAAAATGGCGGAGATTTTTCCTATGGCCCCAATAGTGCGGCAGGAACCGTCGCCAACCGCGAAGTGTTGTTCCGGGAGGCAAAAAAATGACTCGATGCAACCGCAGGTTGATTCTGCGCAAGCTCCAGCGGAAAGGCGGTGCTTAAATGAATTGACGGACGCGCATCGTGCGCGAGGGGAGAGGGGCAATGGTTGCTGCACTGATTCTGGCTTTGGCGGTACTGACCGCGGCGCTGGTGGTCAGCGTTTTCGTCGTCGCGTTTATCGAGCTCAACGAAATCGACGAAATCGGTGACGGGTCCCACTCAAGGAACAGCTAGGGCGACGGTTTTTGCTCGCTGAACTTTGCTTCGATCATGCGGGCGAAGTGAAGCAATTCCTTGTCCGTCGCCATGTCATTCAGAAAGCAAATATCCCCGTCAACGATCATCAGCTTGGCTAGGTGAGCGAGTTCAAGGATCTCCTCGCGCTTCAGTTCTCGATGCTGCTGTTTCATGTTTCTCCCCCGAAATGGATGGCAGGAATGCTTTTGGGCAATCCTCTCTTACGACGTTGAGGCCACCGCCTTAGTTCCGCTGCATCGCACCATTTCCTGAGCGTGTCAAAGTGGTAACATAGCGGCCCATGACTCCGTGTTACCCATCTTCACTTTGCAGACCCGCGTACGCCGGGCAATGCGCATGAATGCCGTGCTCAACCGTAACCCGGAGGTGCGTGCGACAGTGCGCCGCCTCATTGAAACGGCATCGATGGTCGTTTGGGAATCTGATACGGCCGGAAACTGCACCTATCTCAATCCCGAAGCCATGCAAGGGCTTTCGTGTGCCAGTGACGTCCATGTCAACGACTGGCTTGCGCACATTCACGCCGAGGACGCGGTGCATGCGATTGGGGCAATCCGGACCGCGCGTTCCAACCGGCATCAGTACCAAGTCGAATACCGGATCGCATGCACGGACGGCAGTACACGATGGGTGTCCGAGACGGCGGCGCCGCGCTGCGCGCCTGACGGCCGCCTTCTGGGCTACATCGGTACCCTGGTCGACGTGTCGGAAAAGCACGAGGTGCGCACGCGCCTGATGCGCAGTGAAATCGAGCACCGGCTGTTGACCGAAAATGCACGCGACCTCATCTCCTACAGCGACGCCGACAACATCTACCTGTACGTTTCGCCATCGCACAAGGACACGCTCGGCTACGAACCGCATGAACTCGTCGGCACGCATTTGTACGATTACATCCATCCCGACGACCTCACGCGGGATGCCGTCCGGCCGAAGGGCGTGCGGCCCGGCCTCGTCAACATCCGGTTCCGCCACAAGAACGGGCAATGGGTATGGCTGGGCGCAAGTACCCGTACGGTGCGCGATTCGCAGACCGGTGCCAAGATGGGAGTTGTTTCGGTCGCGCGCGACATCACCGCGCAGCTCGAGGCGGGGCGCGAACTGGCGCGGCGCGAAGAACGCTTCCGCAGCCTCACCTCCCTGTCGTCGGATTGGTATTGGGAGACCGACGAAAGGATCCGTTTCAGCTTCCTGTCGGAAGGGATTTACCAACGGCTCGGCCAGCGTGCATCGCAGCTGTTGGGTACACGCTATGACGAGTACGCGGCTGATCCGCGCGCATCCGGCTACATTGCCTGCGTCGAAAGCATCAACGCGCGCCGGCCATTCCATGACCTGATCTTTCCGGTTCGCTCCATCGAGGTGCCGGGGGCGGTCAGGTTCTTGCGGATTTCGGGGGAACCCTTCAGCGAGGATGGGGTGTTCCGGGGATATCGGGGTGTAAGTCGCGACGTCACCCAGGAAGTGAGGACGGCGAACGCACTAGAACACTTGGCCACACGCGACACGCTGACCGAATTGCCGAACCGGGAACTTCTCCAGCGCCGCCTGCGCCAATGCCTGGAGGATCGTGATCCCGAGGCGATGCTCGCCGTATTCTTCATCGATCTCGACAATTTTAAGGAGATCAACGATTCGCTCGGCCACGCTGCCGGCGACTCGCTGCTCAAGGACATCGCCGTCCGCTTGAAGCGCTGCGTGCGGCCTGACGACACGGTGGGCCGCCTGGGCGGTGACGAATTCGTCGTCCTGGCAGAATGCAAGTTCGGCGACACCTCCGCCGTCCGGCTGGCGGACAAGCTTTGCAAGGCACTGGATCAGCCTGCCGTGATCATCGGGCATGAGGTCCGGGTCAGCGGCTCGATCGGCATCAGCATGTATCCGCAGGACGGCGATACCTGCGACGTCCTGCTGCAGAACGCCGACACCGCGCTGTACCGCGCGAAGGCGACCGGCGGCAACTGTTTCCGTTTCTATACGCCCGACATGAGCGCGGCTTCCCGCACCCGCATGGTCCGGCACGCCGCGCTGCGCCATGCCCTGGAACGCGACGAGTTCGTGGTGTACTACCAGCCGCGCGTGGACCTGAAGACGCTGCGCCTGACCGGGGTCGAAGCCTTGCTGCGCTGGACGCATCCCGAGCTTGGCGCCGTCTCGCCGGCCGACTTCATTCCGCTGGCGGAGGAAAGCGGGATGATCGACGAGATCACCGATTGGGTGCTGCAGCGCGCGACGGAACAGGTGCAGGCGTGGACCGCGCGTTATGGTTATCCGCTCACGATTTCGGTCAACCTTTCAGCGCGTCAATTACGCAACAAGAAGATCCTGGACTCGGTCGTCCATGCACTCTCCCGCAGCGGCTTGCGCCCGCGCCAGCTCGAGCTTGAATTGACGGAGTCCGCGTTGATGGAAGACGCGGATGCAGCCGCTGTGTTGCTGAAAGAACTGAAGTCCTTGGGGCTGCGCCTGTCAGTCGACGATTTCGGGACAGGCTACTCTTCGCTCGCCTACCTGCGCCGCTTCCCGCTTGACTGTCTCAAGCTGGACCGCTCCTTCCTCACGCAAAACCACACGGATGAAGTCAGCCCGTGGAAGCTGGCCGAAGCCATCATCAAGCTTGCACACACGCTGAACCTGTCGGTGGTGGCGGAAGGGGTTGAAAACGAAGAGCATCTTGTTTTCCTTCGCACCACGGCCTGTGATGAAATCCAGGGGGCATGCATCAGTGATCCGATCCCTGCCGCGGAAATCGAGAAATTGCTGCGCACGACGGTCGCCGTCCCGCTGACTGCCTAGAGGCTGTTATGAACTAGGGAAGGGGGCGCGTTCGGTCGAGAAGGGCTCGGCGCCCCCGGATGCAGTGCTAGGCGCGGCGCGCCGCTCAGACTGGGCGTCTGAGCAAGCGTCG
>CBIHRW010000060.1:0-28302 GCA_966212545.1 uncultured Noviherbaspirillum sp. | reverse complement strand
GTGGGGGGGGTCGGGCCCCCCCGGGGGGGGCGGGGGCGCCACGGCTTGGGTCTGGCCCCCCCCCCCCGCTGCCGCTTTCGGGCCCCCGCCCCCCGACCGGCAAACTGATCTAATCACGCATTCGGCGGAATATTCACCTCGCCCGGCAGCAAGGTATTGGCCGGCAAGGCCTCCTGCTGTTTCAGCCGCTCATACATCGGCGTGAAATCCGGCGCCGTCGCGTCGAACAACTGCTGGTAATCCCGAATCACAAAATACGTTTCCTGGTATGAGTCGATCTTGTACAGCGTGCGCATGACGCGTTCCGCATCGAGCGCGACGCGGCCAGACTTCGGGCTCGTCAGGCAGTATTCGATCTCCCCACCCGACGACAGGATGCCGGCGCCATAGGCGCGCAGGCCTTGCGGACTCTCGATCAAGCCGAATTCCACCGTGTACCAGTACAGGCGCGCGAGGTATTTCAGCGCGTCCAGCTTCAGCGCCTTCAAGCCCCCCTTGCCGAACTGCTGCAAGTGATCCGCAAAGACCGGATTGAACAGCAGCGGCACGTGCCCGAAGAAGTCGTGGAAGATGTCCGGCTCGACGATGTAATCGAACTCTTCCGGATCGCGCAGCCACACGGTGACCGGGAAGCGGCGCTCGGCGAGATGCTCGAAGAAGGTCAGGTCCGGGATCAATCCCGGCACTGCGACCAGTTCCCAGCCGGTTGCCTTGTATAGCGCCTCGGTCGTGCGGTCCAGCTGCGGGATTTCCTTCGAGGCGTCGAGCTTGTGCAGGCTCTCGATGAACAGCTCGCAGGCCCGGCCGGGAACCAGCTTCACTTGGCGCTCGTAGAGCCTGCGCCACAGTTCATGTTGCGCCGGTGTGTACGCGGTCCAATCCTGCCGGACGACGTAACGCTCATCGCAGCTGCTGTAATCGCCACGCAGCTTGCCGCCGTCCGACTTCTCTTCGAGCGTCTTGAAAAAGTCCGCTTGATCGACAGTGGTGTTCATGATGCCGCTCCTTATGCGGAGACCTTATCATCCTTGAGCACGCCGCGACGGATCTGGTCGAGTTCAATCGACTCGAACAAAGCGCGGAAGTTACCCTCGCCGAAACCCTGGTCCCCCTTGCGCTGGATGATCTCGAAGAAGATCGGCCCGATCACCGTCTGCGTGAAGATCTGCAGCAGCAGTTCGCGCTTGGAGGAATTGCTGTTGCCGTCAATGAGGATGCGCAGCCGGCGCAACTCGTCCAGCTTCTCGCCGTGGCCAGGCAGTCGCTTGTCGACCAGGTCGTAGTAGGTATCGATCGTGTCCTGGAACGCCACTTCCTTCGTCTTCATCGAGGCGACCGTCGAGTAGATGTCGTCGGTGCCGAGCGCGATGTGCTGGATGCCCTCGCCATGGTAGAGGTCGAGGTATTCCGCGATCTGCGACTTGTCGTCGGAAGACTCGTTGATCGGAATGCGGATCTTGCCGCAGGGGGAAGTCATCGCCTTCGACTTCAGGCCGGTCAGCTTGCCTTCGATGTCGAAGTAGCGGATCTCGCGGAAGTTGAACAGGCGCACGTAGAATTCCGCCCATTCCTTCATGCGGCCGCGGTGCACGTTGTGCGTCAGGTGGTCGATGTAAGTGAGGCCGTGGCCTTTCGGATTGGCTTCTGCGCCGGGGATGGCGACGAAGTCGACGTCATAGATGCTGATATCACCGATCGCTCCCTGGTTTCCTTCCTTGCCGCGCCAGCGATCGACGAAATAGATCAGGGAATCTCCGATGCCCTTGATCGCCGGGATGTTCAGCTCCATCGGGCCCGTCTTGTTGTCGAAGCCCCAGGCGCCCAGTTCCAGGGCGTGCTTGTAGGCATAGGCGGCGTCCTTCACGCGAAAGGCAATTGCGCAGATCGACGGGCCGTGCTGGCGCGCGAATCGCTGCGCGAACGAATCCTTTTCGGCATTGATGATGAAGTTGACGTCCCCCTGCCGATACAGCGTCACGTCCTTGTGGCGGTGGCGGGCAATCGCGGTGAAACCCATCTGCTCGAACAACGCGCCCAGCGCCTTGGGATCGGGCGCGGCGTACTCGATGAACTCGAAGCCGTCGGTGCCCATCGGGTTCTCCCAGGGTTGGAAATCCATGCCTGTCTCCTCTATGAAATTTAGAGCGGTTTGATGGTCTGCGCACGGGGCCAAGGTCGGGCCGAGGAGCGGACGTGTACGTGATGTACACCGAGCACCGCAGGCCCGAGATTGGCCCCGTGCGCTGATCAGCAAAGCGTTCTATTGGTAAATGTCTAAAAACAGTATAGTCAAGGGGAGGAGGCATAAGATTGCAAAATAAGCCCACAAGGTCGGAATTTTGGCAATAATATTGCTAAACATTTTTTAAAATTGGTGATCCATGTCAAAAATAAACCTCGACAAAACCGACCTCAAGATTCTCTCGATCCTGCAGGCGAACGGACGACTGACGAACCAGGAGGTCGCGGAGAAAGTGAACCTGTCACCCTCCCCCTGCCTGCGCCGTATCCGGAATCTGGAAGAGTCGGGGGTGATCCGCCAGTACGTAGCACTGCTTGACCCGGACAAGATCGGCCTGGGCCTGCTGGCCTATGTGAATGTGCGACTGGAGAAGCACAGCGATTCACCGGCCGGCGGCACGCGCTCGCCGCGCGCCGACTTCGCTGCCTCTGTGGAGAACTGGCCGGAAGTGGTCGCCTGCTATGCGATGACGGGGGAAATGGATTACCTGTTGCGGGTGCACGTGGAAGACATGGAGCATTTCTCGCAGTTCATGATGGAGACTTTGCTCAAGCATCCGGCGGTGCTGGACGTGAAGTCGAGTTTTGCGTTGCAGCGGATCAAGGACACGACGGCGCTGCCCTTGGTCTAAGGCTACGCTGAACAAGTCCTCGCGCGCCGCGCATCCCGAACTCGGGCGGTCTGCGGCGTTGCAAATCCTCGCGATAGCCTCGCTATCGCTGCGGTTCGCGCCTTACATCCCATCCCGATTTCGGGCGCGCGCCATTGCGGGACTTGTTCAGCGTAGCCCTAACAGGATGTTGAAAAACTACTACGCGTGCCGATCTTGGAGCCTGTGGTGCTCAGCGTACTCTTCGTACGCTTGCGCTCCTCGGCCCCAATCTCGACCCGCTCGCTACGTTTTTCAACACCCTGCTAACTTGTGCAATAAGTCTGACTGCCGGTCAACGGCACCGGCAGTCAGGAAGCGGGCGTTACTTCCCCTTTACGCCCGGCAGCTTGCGCCACCACTTCATGGCAGCTTTGGTATTGGCCTTCAACGTATAGTCGAGGCTCGCGAACTGCTCCTCGACAGCCTCGGCAAGCATGCTGCCGGGATTGGCGGGCGTGAGCTTGAGGTAGGCATCGGCCTCGCCGTAATCGCGGTGGATTTCCATGCCCGCCTTCTTCGCGATGTGGATCATGGTCTGGTTCGAGGACAGGCAGTGCATGTACAGCGTGTCCACATCCTCGTTGCGGCAGTGGATCGCGGCACGCTCGAAGAGTTTGGACC
This sequence comes from uncultured Noviherbaspirillum sp., assembly GCA_966212545.1. GTDB lineage: Bacteria > Pseudomonadota > Gammaproteobacteria > Burkholderiales > Burkholderiaceae_D > Noviherbaspirillum. Next base: position 24,787 of record CBIHRW010000060.1, on the reverse strand, counting down.
CGATGCCCATGCCCCGCGCGGATGCCGACACGGACACGCCGAATTCCGCGATCTGGGCCTTCAACGTGGCGTCGCTCAGCACCGGATTCGCCTCCCTCGGCGCAAACGCGAGATGGCCGACGCCCACCAGCGCAAGGTTGTCGTTGTAGACGCCGAATACCGTGTCGCGTGAAAAATCCAGCGTCTGCACATAGCGCGTGATCAGGTCATTCGGCAGAACCATACCAAAACGCAACAACCGGTCGTTGTCGTCGAGGTCCAGAAAATGTTCCAGCAGCCGCCGGCGGTCGCGCTCGGATAATTCCTTGACGCGCACGCTCGGCCGTTCGCCGGCGAGCTGACCGGCGTTCTCATTGGTCATGTCGGTGGGAGGCGTAAGGCCTCCAAGTTCATTCGATTTCATAGCGCACTCCTCTCGTTGACGAGTTTTTGTGCGACGCACAATGCCATTTTATGCGATCCCATGACCTTGCAAGCCAGTGTGGCAAAGATATTCGACGCCGTTGATGCACATCAATGCAACGCGTGCAATGTTCATCTTGCCTGTTACGTAAAACCCACAATTGCTGTCCCACGGTCAACGCCCCAACAATGGACCCCCGCCTCCTATTACAGAGAAGAAAGATGGGCTCGACCTCACGCAAGTTCTTCACAGCATTATTACTCAGTAGCACGGTACTTTCAGCGGTCGCCGAAGATGGCGTGACGGATAGCACGATTCTCATCGGCCAGACGGTCGGGGTCACCGGCACGGTCGCCGGGCCGGTCAAGGAAATGAACGAGGGCGCGCTGGCGTACATCAACCAGGTCAACAAGAACGGCGGCGTACACGGCCGCAAGATCGTCCTGCGCACCCTGGACGACAAGTTCGATCCCGCTCTCACGCTCGCCAATGCGGAAACCCTGATCAAGAAGGAGCGCGTGTTCGCGCTGTTCCAGGGGCGCGGCACGCCGCATACGCAAGCGATCCTGCCGCTGCTCGAAATGCACAACGTCCCCTTGCTGGCTCCCAGTACAGGCGCCTCTGTTTTCCATGCACCGGTGAATCGTCTGCTGTTCAACATCCGCGCGAAGTACCAGGACGAGGTCGCGAAGGCCATCGAACACTTCACCACCATCGGCATCCACCGCATCAGCATCCTGCACGTCGACGATGCTTTCGGCAAGGACGGACTCGAGGGCTTCACGAAGGCGATGGAGGCGCGCAAGCTCAAGCCGGTGTCCGTCAACACCTTTGCCCGCGTGAACCCCGATTACAAGGCGACAGCTACCGAAATCATCAAGGCCGATCCGACGGCGCTCGTGATCGTCAGCTCGGCGAAGAACACGGCGGAAGTGATCAAGGCGATCCGCGCACAGGGCGGGAAGATGCAGATCATGACCATGTCGAACAATTCGTCGCAGGCCTTCATGCAGGACCTCGGCAGCGCCGGTTCCGGCGTCATCGTTTCACAGATCACGCCCGCGCCGCATTTGCTGTCCACCTCCCTTGGCCAGGAGTTCGCCGTTGCCTCGAAAGAGTCGAAGGCGACGGTGTCCTATGCAGCGATGGAAGGCTTCGTGAATGCGAAGGTGCTGGTGGAGGCGCTGCGCCGCGCCGGACCGAAGCTGACGCGTGCCGGCTTCATCCGTGCGCTGGAATCGATGCAGCGTGTCGACTACGGCGGCCTGATGGTGACTTACGGACCGAACGACCACACGGGAAGTGAGTTCGTGGAATTGACGATGATTGGGAAGAACGGAAAGTTTGTACGCTGACAAGTTCTACGGCATCAAATGCCGCAGGCGGTCTCTCCGATCAAGCAGCGCCTACTCGCGCGCGGGCGCTTCAATTCAAGTGATGGCCGTCGCTTGCCCCTTCATCCCCGCGAAGGCGGGTATCCATAGGCATATAACACTCCCGCGCACCCCGCCCGGCCGTTCCATAAGGCGGAACGAATCCCGCCTTCACCTACCCTCAGCCTATCCCCGGTAAGGTTTTCATCCGCCCTTCCCAGCGCGGGTTCGCCTTCGACAGAATGTCGCGCTCAAACTGTTCCGCGGGCACCGGCGGGCTCAGGAAATACCCTTGCAACATGTCGCATGACTGCTCGCGGAGGAAGCGCAATTGCGATTCCGTTTCCACGCCTTCGGCAACGACATCGAGGCGAAGGCTGTGCGCCAGCGCGATGATGCCGGTGACGATCGATGCGTCGTCGGCGTCATGCGGCACGTCGCGCACGAAGGAACGATCGATCTTGATGATGTCTACCGGGAAGCGCTTCAGGTAGGACAGCGATGAATAGCCCGTGCCGAAATCGTCGATCGACAGACGCACGCCCAAGCCGCGCAACCGGTGCAGGGCCTCCAGCGTGTCCTGCGCATTTTCCATCAAGGTACTTTCGGTGATTTCAAGTTCCAGCAGGCTGGGCGGCAGGCCGGTATCCGCCAGCGCCTGTTCGACAGTGGCGGCGAAATCCTTCTTCAGCAGTTGCTTGACCGAGAGATTGACCGCGATACGGATGGTCGGCAAGCCGGCCTTGATCCAGTTCTGCACTTGCGCACAAGCGGTGCGCAGCACCCATTCCCCGACCGGATTGATCAGGCCGGTTTCCTCGGCCAACGGAATGAACTCGGCGGGCGAGACCATGCCGCGCGTCGGATGCCGCCAGCGCACCAGCGCCTCCGCGCCGATGATCTGGCCGTTGTCGACGCGTGCCTGCGGCTGGAAGTAGACCTCGAGTTCCTGGCGCTCGAGCGCGCGGCGCAGGTCGTTCTCCATGCGCACGTGCTCTGAAATCGAGTGCTCCATCGACGCCTCGAAGAACTGGAAGCCGCTGCTGGTCTTCTTGGCGCGATACATCGCGGTATCGGCATGCTTGAGAAGCGTGCCGACGTCGGTAGCATCGTGCGGGTACATGGAGATGCCGACGCTGGTCGTGACGAAGATGTCGTGACCGTCGATCTGGAATGGCGTCGCCAGCGCGCGACAGATGTTCTGTGCCGCGGTGACGGCGGCATTCGGACCGGCGACTTCTGCCAGCACGACAGTGAACTCGTCGCCACCCAGGCGCGCCACGCAGTCGGCATTGCGCACGCTGCGGCGGATGCGATGCGCCACCGCAACCAGCAGGCGGTCGCCGACATCATGGCCGAGCGTGTCGTTGACGTTCTTGAAGCGGTCCAGGTCAAGGAACAGCACCGCAACCGCTTCGCCGGCCACGCGCGCCTGTTCGATCCGGCGGCCCAGCTGGTCCATGAACATTGCCCGGTTGGGCAGGCCGGTCAGCAAGTCGTTGTAGGCCAGATGGCGAATGCGTTTTTCCGCCTGGTTCGCTTCGATGATGCGCCGCACGCGCTGCGACAGCACGGCGAAGTGGATCGGCTTGGGAATGTAATCGCTCGCGCCGGCGGCAAATGCGCGCTCGACCGAAGTGTTGTCTTCCAGCGCGGTGATCATCAGCACCGGGATCGAGCGGCCGTTGGGCAGCTCCTGCACCCGCGCGCAAGCGGTAAAGCCGTCCATCACCGGCATCACCGCATCCATCAGGATCACGTCCGGCTGCATGCGCTTGAGCATCTGCAGGGCCTGCGCACCATCGGCGGCCTCCTCCACCCGGAAGCCATCACGCTGCAGCGTATGGCGCAACGAGCTGCGGGTGCTGCGGTCGTCGTCCACGACCAGCACCTGCGCGATTTCCTCGCCCTGGCGGATGCTGAGGCGGTCTTCGATGAAGACCTCGCTGCCCAGTACGACCGCCACCGACTCGAACGCCTGCCGCAGACGGCCGAGCATCGGCTGGATCTCGGCGACGCGGTGTTCGATCGCCAGATCCTCCGCCTCCTTGGCCAGGTGCGCGAGCGTCGCTGCGCCGAGGTTGCCGCTGCTGCCTTTGATCGAGTGCGCCATCGCACGCGCGGTGTCGGCATCGCCGTCCTTGATCGCCTGCTCGAGCTGGTTCAGGTACCCCGGCGTGTCTTCCAGGAAGGGTGCGACGGTCTGCTGCAGCGCTGGCCCGAGGATCTCTCGCAGCTTGTCGAAGACGTCGTGGTCCAGCGGGCTGCCGTCCACTTCATGGGCGCTGACGTCCGGCAGCAGCGCCCGGCCGGTCGGTTCCGCACGCGCGAGCCAGCGTTCCAGCTTGTGCCGCAGTTCCACCAGGGTGATCGGCTTGGCGAGGTAGTCGTCCATGCCGGCGGCGAGGCATTTCTCGGCGTCGCCCTGCTGCGTATTCGCGGTCATTGCGACGATTGGCGTACGCCGCCCAAGCGGCTCTTCGAAGTTGCGGATGTGCGCGGTTGCCTCGTAGCCGTCCATCTCGGGCATGCTGCAGTCCATGAGGATCAGGTCGAAGCGGCTGCGTCGGGCGATCTCGACCGCCTCCCGGCCGTTGGCGGCAAATTCGCATTCGCAACCGTTCATCGCCAGCATGCCTGCGGCAACCATCTGATTGGTACGATTGTCTTCCGCCACGAGCACGCGATACTCCTTGGCGATATGCTGGATGCCGACTGGCGGTGCGGCGGCAAATGCGGCCGCTGCCGTGGCCGGCTCGCCCGGCATCAGCCTGCGCACCGCCTCCATCAGGCGCTCCAGCCGCAGCGGCTTGCCGAGGTAGAGGTCGGCGCCGAGCGAGCTGCCGCCCATCGGCGTCGCATAGCTGTCCAGCACGAGGAGGCGCGGCGTCGTAGCGCCGAGATCAATGCGAATGCGGCGCACCAGGTCGCTTCCGCGCTCATCCACCGTATCCACATCCAGAATGACCAGGTCGAAGGGCGTGCGCGATTCATCGGCGTGCGTCAGTTCCCCAAGAGCCGCACCGCCACCATGGACGGCGCGGCAATACGCGCCGGCACGTGCCAGGTTCTCGACGATGAAGGATCGGACAATCTCGCTGTCGTCGACCACCAGCACACGCAGTCCGTTCAGCGCCTGGTCATCGGCCGGCGCAGCCTTTTGCGCAGCTGCCGTGCAGCGCACAGTGAACCAGAAATTGCTGCCCTTGCCCAGCTCGCTGGAGACTCCGATATCGCCCTTCATCAACGCCACCAACTGTTTGCAGATCGCCAGTCCGAGGCCGGTGCCGCCATACTTGCGTGTGGTGGAGCGGTCGGCTTGCGCGAAGGATTCGAAGATATGCTGGACTGCATCCTCGCTCATGCCGATGCCGGTATCGACGACATCGAAGCGCAAACCGAATTCGGCCGAGCCGCTGTCGGCGGCCGAAATGCGGACGGCGACTTCGCCATGTTCTGTAAACTTGACTGCGTTGCCGATCAGGTTCAGCAGCACCTGGCGCAGGCGCAGTGAATCGCCGCGTACGCGCTCGGGCACCTCGGGTGCGATCAGGTATCCGATCTCCAGCCCCTTCTGCTGCGCCTGCTTGGCGAGCAGCTCGATCACTTCCTCGACCAGCTTCCGCAAGTCGAACTCGATCTCCTCCAGCTCCAGCTTGCCGGCTTCCATCTTGGAGAAATCGAGGATGTCATTGATCAGCTCGATCAGCGCGCGCGAGGAGTTCCATGCCACGTCGACGCATTCCTGCTGGCGCTTGGTCAGGCGCATTTCCTTGAGCATGTCCAGCATGCCGACCACTCCGTTAAGCGGCGTACGGACTTCATGGCTGACGGTGGCGGCGAACTGGGTCTTCATGAGCGCCGTGCGCAGCGCATCATCGCGGGACTGCTTGAGCTCGGCCTCGCGCTCTTCCAGCACATCCATCATCTTGTTGAACGCATGCGCCATCTCCACGATGTCGCGCGGCCCGCTCGGCGCTGCGCGCATGCCGGACTCTCCGGCTTCGGCGCGCCCCATCAGCTTGGACAGCGCATTCAGGGGGCGGATCATGTGTCGCGCCAGCAAGCGCATGATGCCGAGCAGGACAGCGGCGAAGGACAGCGTAATCGCGAGATTGCCGATCAGGAGTGATGCGACGAGGCGGTTGTGCGTCCCCTTGCCGACGACGACATGCACATAGCCGAGCAGTTGCTGCTTGCGCTCCTGCAAGTCGAAGGGCGAGGTCTCGCCTTGGCCGCCGAACACCGGCGCCTTGAAATGCCATTCGCCATTGGTCTCCTGCACAAGCGTCGCGCGCTCGACGGGCACAGTCGATGACGGCTTGCCCGGGGCTGCCTCGCTGCCCGGCTTGGCCTGGAACAGCAGCACCTGCTGCGCGGCGTCGGTGATCTGCACCTGCAGCACATCGGGGAAGGCCAGCGTCGTGTTGACACCTTCACGCACGTTGTCGGGTGAGTGGTACAGGAGTGCGAGCACACTTTGCAGCGCGAGGTTTTCGGTAATGCTCTGCCCCTGCTCGACGAGGTAGCCCTCCATGCGGCGGCTTGCCTCCCAGGAGTTCATCAGGGAAGAGAACAGCGCCAGGCCGAGAATGGCGGCGCTGACCACGACTGTCAGTTGGCGGCGGAAGCCTGTCCGGTTCAGGAATTTACGAAACATCATGCCGATATCAAAACTCGAAAACCAGCGCGATCATTCGCCGCGGCGAACGCCGGAAATGGACTTCCGTACGCTGGATGTTGGTTGTTCTTCTTCTTGGTTGCGCTAAGCATCAGGGCTCCGGGAATATGAAATCGAAACTCCGTTGTTGCTGATAACCGATGGTCAGGCCAATGTGGCTGGCAGTCCGCAAGTTCACTGCGGTCTGCACTTCGCGCAGCGGCAGTACGCCGCGGCGGCGCGCATCGCCGGACATGACGGCGAGCGCAGAACTGGCCAGGGTACGGCCGAGTTCGAGGTTGTTCGGGTAGAGGGCGAACAGCGCGCCCTTCTTCACATGGAGAAAGCTGCTGGAGAATACCGGGACGTTACGGTTCCAGGATTCCTTCAGCACCAGCGGAAGGATCGCGTTCTCGTCCACGGTCGTCGAATCCTGCGGCAGCCACACCGCGTCGCGCCGCGCATCGCTGCCGGCAAATGCCGCTTCATAGGCGCGCGCAGCAGCACCGAGGTCACGCGCCTCGTAAGCCAACAGCTCCAGCCCGTGCGACTTCGCGGCGTCGCGAGCAATCTTGATCAGCCATTCATTGTGCTGCGGGTTGTAGACGACGATCACGCGCTTCACTCCGGGAAGCAGATTCTTCAAACGCGTGAACAGCAGGGCCGGATCCGGCGTCAGGCTGATACCCGTCAGGCTGCGATTTTCCGACTCCGGAATGGCGAGCACGCCGCCGACCACAACCGGGATATCGCGGTCCAGCCCCGAAGTCGCCTTCAATCCCTGACGGCCGAGGGCAATGACAACTTTGGTGCCGTTCTTTTTCAGCAAGCCACCAAGATCGGCCGGGTCCTGGTTGGGGTTGATCGGATAGGTACGCACCGCAATTCGGGCGCCATCCTCAATGCCTTCGATGATTTTGGCGAACACGCTACGGTACGGCTCGCCGATGTCCGGATAGACCACTGCCAGTGCTCCCGCAACCTGTGCGTCAAACTTTTTAGCCGGATCGCTGGCTTCCGCCAGGCTGATCGGACTGATGTTGTAGCGCACGATGTTCAGGTCGCTGCGGAATTCGAAGGGGTTGTACTGCAACCCGTACTGGTGATGCGAGTCGGCGTAGGCGATGGGCGGAGTCCAGACGCGCGACTGCGCCCCTGCCGCCGCAGCGGCAAACGAAAGCGAAAGACCGAACACGCGCTGCATTGCGCAGGCGCGTGTGCCAATCCAGCCGCATTTCGAGAGTTTTGCCACTTTCAGTATCCGAGAAACAAACAGTTAAACCAATTTAAAAGAGGATATCCCAGAAAAACTGCCTGTGAGCAACGATGCGATGATTTTACTGGTGAGATTGGCAACAATCTTCCGCACTGTGTCATGTACGGAACACTCTTTGCCAACCCCTGTCCGATCGGACAACAGATGTTGTTACGGCAGGCCGGCGTCGTTAAAGTACACGAGTGAAGCGGAGGACTTCAGGAATCGACAGTTAAACGTGGTAAAGAAGAAGATCCCAAGAAGCAGGGTTCAAGGGAAGTACGTCCGACAGGATGCCCCGCATATCCTGGTATCGGATGCCGGGCCTCGCATGTCACGATCACCCGCCATGCAATTTCATACATTACTCCAGCAAGCGCACCGGCTGTCACATCCTATAGGCAAGCTGCACCCAGAATGCACGCGGCGCCTGAGGCAAGTCGTTTGGAATCGTTCCCGGAGCAAGGGATGGTTCGAGCACCATTGCATTGAACAGGTTGCGCACGGACGCGGCAATCGACCACTGGCTGCTACCCAGATTGCTCCTCGCAGTCAGATCCACGGTTGTGTAATCCGGGATGGGCGGGCGAGTATCGCCGGGAGAGCGCTCCCGGTCCATGACACGATTGAGCTGTGCGCTAAAGAGCCAGCCGCTAGGATAACGCCAGTCCGCGCGCAAGTAGACGTGATGGTGCGGCGCATAGCCTGCATCCTGGCCGGTCATTTCGTCGATCGATCTCTGGTAGGAGTAATTGCCGGTCATCCGCAATGAACGGCTGTAGTCCCAAACCGCCTCAAGCTCCATCCCCGAGCCATGTTGGCCGCCCGTATTATTGAACGTCGCTCCCGTACCCGGCACGGCATTCGGCACCGTACGGATGATGTCCTGCATGTCGTACCGGAAGAAATTCACATTGATCTGAGTGTCCTTGCGCGCATGCCAGGTCAATGCGGCCTCCACCGTCCTGTTGATTTCCGGCTGGAGATTGATATTTCCACGCGCAACCGGATTGTTGATGCTGTACTCCTCGTTGAAGGAAGGCGCGCGGAACGCCCGTCCATACAGCAGCTTGGCTGTGAGGTCGAGCGTGGCGTCCCAGACCAGCGCCAGGCGCGGGTTGGTCGTGCTGCCGAAATCGGAATAGCGGTCATGCCGCACGCCTGCAGTCAGCGCCCAGTCTTGCGCGATGCGCCATTCATCCTGTGCATAGAGATACTTCACCGTGCGGCGCTGCGGCGTGAGAAATGGCGCGATCGACGTAAAGTCCCGGACATCCCCGGCCGGTATGGGGACGCCTGAAGGCGAAAAGACGAAGTTCTTGATCTCGCGTGTTGCGTAAAGATCGAGGTCTTCATAGCCGACGCCGAAACGCAGGCTGTGGTCTTTGAACCCATGGTAGGTTGCAGAAGCGGACAACCGGTATTGACGCTCCGACGTCTCGGGCGCGCCGATCATCCCGTTAGGGAACGTTCCGGTCGGAAAAGTAGCACCTGGCGGCAGAAGAATCGCGGGGACGGGGAAGCGCTGCTTATACTGCATGTAACTGAGCGTCACAGTTGATGCCCACGATGGAGCGATCTGCGGATCCGTCCAGGAAACGTCGGAAAGTATACGTTCGCTCTTGCCGCGCCCAATGGGATCGAGAGCAGAAGCGACGCCGATGCCCGTACCCATGTCGTCGCGCAGCTTGTAACTGCTACGCCAGCGCCACTTCTGGTATGACAGATCAAGGCTGCCGTCGACGGCATCCTGCTGGTTGTTCGTGTATCCGGGAGCAAGGCTCGCGCTTGTACCAAACGCCCTGTCGCTCCGGGATTGCGCATCCTCTGACACCAGCCTCTTGAACCCGTCCGTATTTCCGGCCCGCAGATAGGCAGCAACCTCTACCGGACCGGCATTCCCGCCATGCAGCAGCCAGGCGTCCTTTGTATTGAACGAACCGGCCCGTACGCCGACACGCGTGCCTGGGGAATCGTTGGCGTTCTTTGTGATGATATTGATGACGCCGGAAAAAGCGTCCGAGCCGTAAAGCGCAGACCCCGGTCCGCGGATGATTTCGATCCGCGCCACGTTTTCCAGCGGCTGGCCGCCCCAGAGATTGCCTTTGTTGCCAACGAAAAGCGTCGTTACCGGGACGCCGTTTTGAAGCATCAAGACTTGCGGCGTGAACTGGCTCATCACGCCGCGCATGGTATACAGCGGTGTATTGAAGTTGGCGCTGCGGTTGACGTGCAGGCCGGGCACTGTCTCAAGGACCTCGTCGAGGTCGATCGCGCCGATCGCAGCGATGTCTTCCGCCGTGATGACTGTCGCGACCGCCGGCGCTCGCCGGATGTGCTGCTGGGAGCCGGTGGCGATCGAGACGGTAAACTTGTCGCCGTAGATCAACGCGAGGTCTTCCTCGTCATTGACGTCCGCATGCGCCATTCCGCCACAAGCCATTGCAACCGATAGGCAAATCACCTTGCGTGTTGTCGTTCGCATTTTTCCACTCCCTGTCGATCTTTACTTATCAGTCTTCGACATCCCTACGAACAATCAGATAGCTTATTCAGGTCGCCATTGGCGTATGGGCGGCCCTTCGTACTTGACTCCATCGCATGGTACCGGAAAAATTGCGCCCTCTGGCTTTTCTGTCGCTTCTAAATAACAGGGCGGCATTCCTGCGACGAAAAGGGGGACGCGAAATACCTGAAAGTCGGTTTTAGTGAACCCCATATCTGCGCACAGGGACGCGGTCATAGCAGCATAGTTCATGCGCAAGCGCGGGTGGCGGGCCGTCAGCATCTTTTCTACATCCTTGGCGATTCTGAAGTGTGGCCCCTGGTCGAGGCCGTGCTCATGCGCCAGTTTTTCGAGCCAAGGCAGACGCTCATCCGTAGTCTCCGGTGTAGGCCTTCCATAACCGAAGATCTTCCCCTCCTGTTTCACAAACTCCGCCAAACTTCCGCCTCCGGCGATATGCTGTTGCGCTCTAAGGAAGAAATCTATGGCTCGTACGCCGGGATAGCCGCCATAAATAGACGCTTCCGACACGGCCATGCCGGCCGAAATCGCCAATCCTGGCGTACTCCTTGCCGTACCTGCCATCGCGGCGACTCGGTTGTTCCAGAGCCGCGCGTCCGGATAGCTGGTGTAAACAAGAATCCCGTGCAGAAGCTTCATCTGCTTAGGCGTAAATCGCTTCCCGGTCACTCCGAAAAGATAGAGTTCCACCCAATCCATATTTCGGAGGTCGGCATGAAGATCGTGTCCACGGAACACCGCCCGGCTCCCAGCCCAGAAGGCGCCCATTCTTGTGCGGAGGACGCCGACATGTTGATGCAGAATTTCTGGACCGCTCATGCATTCCCCTTTGCCGGATCGTTTTCCACCTCGATGGAAAAGAACGGAAACTTTCTAAACCCGTATCCCTTCTGTTCAAGCGCGTGTGCCGCTGCACCGGGAAGACGTAGCAGCAAGTGAAGCATTTCACCCTCTTCGGCCGAGAACCCAAGGTCGTGATATGCCGCAGCGGCGATACCGGCCAAGCTCAGTGGACGACCTGCAGCTCGCTCCAAGGCATCGGCATTCGACGAAAGCCACCTCAAGTGTGCTCCGGGGCTGCGATCGGCAAAACACTCCATCGCCATTTTGACTATCTCAGTCCTGCTTACGCCGTGCGGTTCGAATCCAGGTTGGTGCTCCATATCAGGCCAAATATCCAGTGTGTCCGCAATATCAGCTGAAAGGCAAGCCTCCCATGCCTGCAGGTCCGTCCCGCACTCCTGCCATGTACGCAGCGCCAGGAAAACGTCCCTCCCACCCGCAATTCCTCCGGCGCCTGCCGCAAGTGCCGCTACTAATGTAGACGCAGCGGTCGAACCGCACACGCCGGCGCACATGGCCGCGTGCACCGACGGGTCCCGTGGACCCGGGTTAGCCAAAGCCACCGCAAGAGCTTCGATCAGATCTGCCTGACGTGGGGTCGGCGCCTCACCACGAAACAGAAGGTAGAGCATTTCAACCCAACGTGCCTTACCGAGCATCTGTCCGAAAACATCGTACCCAAAGCAATAAGCCGCCTTTGCAGAAAACGGATTGTCTGCCTCCGGCTCCTCCTTCCAGATTCGGGTGTGTATTACATCAACCGGCTCAAAATTGCCGCTCATTCGCTTCCCTTTCTCATGTCAGACTCATCCCGCCGTCGACAACGATTTCCTCTCCTGTCATATAGGAAGAATCGTCGGATGCGAGAACCAGTGCGATCCTGGCAATCTCGTCGGGTGTACCGAATCGCTTCATCGGCGATTTTCCTTCAATTTCCTGCTTTTTCGCCTTCAGCATTTCTGTGGGAAGGCCGAATCGGTCGAAGATTGGCGTTGCAATCGGTCCGGGGCTGATCGCATTGATCCGGATGCCTTTCTCGGCAAGTGCGATGCTGAGGGATTTGACTAGCGACGATAGCGCGGCCTTGGTGGCTCCATAGACGCAAAAGTGAGGTGTTGCAATGCGTCCGCTGATTGAGGTCGTGACAATAATCGATGCGCCAGGAGACAGTATCGGCAGTGCCTTTTGAATTGTGAAGAACGCTCCTTTGAGGTTGATCTCCATCATTTCGTCGTACTGCATTTCGGTCACTTGCCCGAACGGGGTTGCCTTGGCAACTCCAGCATTCACAAAGAGGATGTCAAGATGACCGAAGCGGTCTTGGACCTGAGTCATTGCGGCATCGAGCGTGTCAAGCCTGCGGACATCGCCGCTGATGACTAGCGTATTGGGCCCCAACGATTGCTGCGTCTCTTCCAATCTGTCCGGGTCGCGGCCAGTGACGGCCACTCGTGCGCCTTCTTTCACGAAGAGACTGGCAGATGCCAGGCCTATACCGCTTGATCCACCGGTAATCAGCGCATTTTTGCCTTTTAACTTACCCACATGAGCATTCTTCAAAGATTATTGGCCAACACCCGCATCCGCACGTTCATCGGCGGCACCTCCTCCGGGTCGATATGCACATCCAGCACCGTCGGCCCCTTGCGCGCGCACATCGCCTCGAAATCCAGCTTCGCAATATCTTCCGGCGAGTGGATTGTATAAGCATCCGCCCCCAACGCGCGCCCCAGGGCAGCAAAATCCGTCGGTGGCAACTCGCACCCGATTTGCTCCGCCTTGGCCAGCCGCTGGCCATGCTTCACCATCCCCAGCGCCCGGTCGTTGAGCACGACGAAGATGATGGTCTGCCTCTCCGCCACCGCGACCGAGATCTCCTGCCCGTTCATCAGCAGGCTGCCGTCGCCGGTGATGCACACCACCGGAACATCGGGATTGGCCGCCGCAGTGCCGACCGCGCCGCCGATTGCCCAGCCCATCGGCGCGAAATTCATCGTCACGCGCAGCCAGCCGCCCTGTGTCCGGCGGCGGCCGGCGGAACGCTTGCGTTCGCCGCCGCTCAGGCGGCGCTCACCGACGCGGCGATCACGCGGATGCAGGTAATGGGTGGACCAGGACACGCTGTTGCCGGTATCGGCGAGGAAGCGCGTGGTCGGCGGGAACAGCAGTCCGAGTTCGCGCATCAGGCGTTGCGGCTTGATCGGCGTGTCGTCGCTGAGGTATTTATCCATGTCGGACAGCATGCGGTCCGGATCGGATACACGGGCATTGATTTCACTCGAGACGCGCGTGTGCTCGGCCTCGTAGGCAGCGTTCCGTTCTTCGTTATGCATGCGCTCGACCAGGCGGTTGAATACCGACAGGATGCGGCCGCGTACGTGCAGGCGCGCCATTGGCGTACGCGACAGGTTGTCTTCCGATTCGTCAATGTGCACCAGGCGTTCATTCAGCAGGCTGTCGCTCCAGCCGCCGCTGTTCCATTCGCCCATGCTGGCACCGATCGCGAGGATCAGGTCGACCGATTCGTCGCGCAGCGCTGCGTCGGCCGATGCATGGCCGCCAAAGCCGAACACACCGCGGAACAGCGGATGATGCGGGCTGACGAAACCCTTGCCGTCGGGGGTGGTTACGAAAGCCGAACCCTTCAATGCCGCGAACTGAAGGATCGACCCGGCCGCTTCGCCGCACCAGCCGCCGATCAGCAGGACCACCTTCTTCGCCTCGGTGAGCATGCGGTACAGCGTGTCGACCGCATCGTCGTCGATCATCGACGACGGCGCCAGCAGCTGGCGCAGGTCGTAGGATGGCGTGGCCAGCGCGCTCTTGCTGCGGAACACGTCGACGGGAACCGTCAGGTGCACCGGGCCGCGCGGCGCGCGCGTGGCGCGCTGGAGCGCGGCGATGAGCTTGGGCTCCAGCTGCTTGGGATGCGAAATCAGCGAGTTGTAGCGGGTGCAGTGGCGGAACATGCCGAGCACGTTGACGCCGGTGCAGGCCGACTCCTGCAGCGGATGCTTGCCGAATGCCGGCAACGCGGGCTGGCCGGTAATGACGAGCATCGGGATGTTGTTGTCGTAGGCGCCGGCGACGCCGGTGATCAGGTTGGTCGCACCCGGTCCGGATGTGGAGCAGCAGACGCCGATATTGCCTGTCTCGCGCGCATAGCCGTCCGCCATGAAGGCGGCGCCGGCCTCGTGGCGGGCAAGGATGTGGCGGATGCCGCCGCGGCGCTCGCTCCGCGCAAGGGCGTTGTACAGCGGCTCGATCGCGCCGCCGGGGACACCGAAGACGTACTCAACGCCTATCTGCTCCAGGTAGGCGACCAGCAGGTCCGCCACCTCTACCGAATGCTCCGGCGAGACCTGCGCCCCTTCATCGCCGTGGGCGGAATGCTGTACATGCAAAGCGTTGGTGCGCATATCGAGTCTACCTCGGAGGAATTGATCGGACCTGAACGTAAGGTGTAATGAACGCGGGCGTGCCTAGGTATACCTCATGTGCGCGCCCAATTTCCAAGCGGCAATGGTACCGCAATTTCCGTTGACCAACTAGTTGATTATTAAAGACAAATTTCAAAAAGTGCAAATTCCAGGCATGATGCGGGCGAACGGTCGTGCGAAGCAGTTCCTTGCGGATGCACTTGCCTTGCTACCCGACCGTTTCGCCCCGCCAGGTGCTTTCATCGTCAAAACAGTAGCAGTTCTTGCCCCGCTGCTTGGCCCGGTACATGGCGTGGTCGGCCCGGCTAAGCAGGGTTTCGGGCGACGGCATGACGCCGTTTTCGCCAAACACCGAGGCGATGCCGATGCTGGCGGAGAGCTGGATGGGGTGGCCGTCGATTTCGCGCAGGCTGTTCAGCTCTTCCAGCACGATCTCGGCCACGCGGGTGACGCCGTGCGGCACGCTGACTTCGTTCATCAGGATGACGAACTCGTCGCCACCCAGCCGGGCAAACGGGTCTTCCTTGCGCAGGTGGCGCTTCAGACGGGCGGCGACTTCCTGCAGGGCACGGTCGCCAGCGGCGTGGCCGAAATTGTCGTTGATCGCCTTGAAGCCGTCGAGGTCGATGAACATCAGCACGACGACCCAGCGCCGCCGCTCGGCTCGCGCCAGCGCCTGTTCGATCTGGGTCATCAGGTGGCGGCGGTTGATGAGACCGGTAAGCGTGTCGTGCGTGGCCAGCTCTTCCAGCTGCGCCGACTGGCGCGCCAGTTCGGCCGTGCGCTCGGCGACACGCTGCTCCAGCGTTTCATTTGCCGCTTGCAGGCTCCTGTTGACCCGAGCGATCACCTTGTAGCTGTGCATCAGGCTCCATGCAGCGTAAGTCAGCAACACGAGCAGAATGCCGCAATACACAAGCAGGTACAGGCGGTACAACTGCTTTTCATGGAGCATGGACTGGAACTCGACGTCCAGCGCGGCGTTCAGCGCGTCTATCGTTGCTGCTGTCGGGGTGGTGGCAATGCGGGCGATCAGCTCGTCCTCCGCCACCCGCTGGCGCAGGATGGTCTGCGCATGACGCGTCATCAGCTCGAAAGGTTCCTGCAGGGTGTGCGGATGGGAAGTGCGCATGCGGTCCATGGCGGCAATGGCGGCAGTGATGCGCTCGCCGAGATCCTTCTCGGGGATGAGGTTGAACCGCAGGATATCGGTCAGCAGGCGGTCAGCCGCCGCACCGGCCGTTTCCGCCTTGTTCGACAGCCCCGGACCTTCGTGGCGATGCTGCTTCAGATTTGCCTTGAACTCTTCGACGGCCGTCGGGAAGTAGCGCATCGAATTCTGCAGCACCGCATTCTGCGACTTGAACTGTTCGACCAGGTCTTCCTTGTCGACGAAGGCATTTTCCATGCCGTACAGGGCTTCTTCGAGCGCGCCGCCATGCGTCATCTTCACGCTGCGGATCAGGCGCTCGCGCAGCTGGCGCACATGGGGCAGCGGCGTCGTGACCGGATCATAGTTGCTGAGCAGGCCGACACGGGCCTTCAGGATGTTTGTGTTCCACTCGGCATCGAGTTGCTTCAGCTCGCGCAAAGCGGGCACGACCTCGTTCTGCATGTCGAGGTCGATCGCCTGGGTCTGGTAGTACAGATAACCCGAGACCGACAGCAACAGCACCAGGCCCAGCCGCAGCAGCGTCACGCGCGACGGTTTCATTTCGCCGCTCCCTGCAGCGCATGCACCGGCACGGTACCGTTCAGGGTATGTAGAAACTTCACGATCAGGGCCTTGTCCTCCGCTGGCGCGGTGCGGCCGAGCTGGTACTTGACCATCACGTCGACCGCTTCTTCGAGCGTGCGCGCGGAGCCGTTGTGGAAGTAGGGCGCGGTCAGTGCGACGTTGCGCAGGCTGGGCACCTTGAACACGTACTTGTCGCTTGCACGTCCGGTAACGAGGTAGCGGCCCAGGTCCATCTCCTGCTCCGCGATGTCCTTGCCGAGGTAAGGACGCATCACGCCGAACACCTGGAACATGTTGCCGCCGACGTTGACACCCTGATGACAGGCGATGCAGCCGTAGCTCTTGAAGCGATCATAGCCCTTCTTCTCTTCCGCCGAAATTGCCTTGGCGTCGCCGCGAAGGTAGGCGTCGAAACGTGACGGCGTCACCAGCGAACGCTCGAAGGTGACCAGCGCATCGGTGACGTTGCGGCGGGTCAGCCCGTCGGCATAGGCACTCTTGAAATCGCGCACCAGCGACGCATCCGAGGCAAGTCTGGCAAGGATGCCGTCCCAGGTCGAATCGAAGACCTTGGGATTGGCAATTGCCATGTCGACCTGGTCTTCCAGGGAGACGGCCTTGCCGCTCCATAGCTGCCGGAAATTGAAGCCGGTATTGAAAACCGTCGGGGAATTGATCGGGCTGATGCGGCCCGCCACGCCGGTCGAGCGGGTACGTCCGTCGGCCCCGCCCTTTGCGAAGTCGTGGCAACTGGCGCAGCTCACCTTGTTATCGCGCGAAAAACGGGTATCGAAGAAGAGGCGCTTGCCCAGGGCAACCTTGGCAGGATCGACGTCAAGGTGCTCGGGCAAGGGACGAATGGGCTCGTCCAGGACCTGCCGGCGTGCGGGCATCGGCTGGGAAGCGGATTCCCCGGCAAGACAACAGCCCAGTACGACGGCCAGCACGTGTGCCGTTACTGCTGCAGAAAACCGCGGGAGGCGGACGCAAATGAATGTAGGAGTCGCCACCCTTGAAGAATAGCAAGATTCCTACACATAGAGTTTCAATCAAGCAATATATCCTAACCGCCTGCAACACTCTCGGGCCGTTTACGATCCCGCTCTTGATTTATTGACAAGGGTGGCTACGGCTTCGACGCGGGCGGCATGCACAGCTTCCGGGATGCGCTTGGGCTGGTCGGCATATTGCCTCGCCACTTCGCCCGCGTTCACGGCAAGCGCGGCGGCCAGCGCCTCCTCCAGGTAGGGCCGTTGCGGAAAGGGTTTGTCCTCAAAGCCGGCGCGTCCGCGATGGTCGCACTCGGACGCCTGCAGCATGTCGCTAAAGCGCTGCGGCTTGCGGAAGCCGTCGCAGCGCTCCAGCAGCTTGACGATGGTGTCGGGCTGCAGCTCGAAGGCGCGTGCCACATTGCCGTGCTCGCGCGCGGTCATGACGGCAAGGTCGCGGCAATCGTTAGGAATCTTCAGGCGCTTGCATACCTGTTCCACCAGGCGGACGCTATGCGCCTCGTGCCCGTGGTGCTTCGGCCATGCCTCGGGCGGAGTGACACCCTTGCCAAGGTCGTGCATCAGTGCCGCGCACCGGATAGGCAGGTCAAACCCGCGGCTGGCCGCGTAGTCGACAACCATCATCACATGCACGCCGGTGTCGATTTCCGGATGGTGCTTCTCCGGTTGCGGCACGCCCCACAATGCATCCAGCTCCGGCAGGATGCGCGCCAATGCGCCGCAGTTGCGCAGCACCTCAAACATGCGCGACGGCTTCGCCTCCATCAGTCCGCGCGACAGTTCCTGCCAGACGCGTTCGGGCACGAGGGCATCGACCTCCCCAGCTTCCACCATGGTGCGCATCAATGCATTGGTTTCGGGGGCGACGTTGAATTCCGTGAAGCGTGCAGCGAAACGCGCAACGCGCAGGATGCGCACCGGGTCTTCCTCGAAAGCCTCCGACACGTGGCGAAACACCTTTGCATGCAGGTCGCGCTGCCCGCCGAAAGGATCGACAATGCTGCCATCCTCGGCCTGCGCCATCGCGTTGATGGTCAGGTCGCGCCGGACCAGGTCCTGTTCCAGCGTGACGTCGGGCTCGGCATGGAAGACGAAGCCCTTGTAGCCGGGTGCGGTCTTCCGCTCGGTGCGGGCCAGCGCGTACTCTTCATTCGTCTGCGGATGGAGAAACACCGGGAAATCCTTGCCCACCGGCCGGAAGCCGCGCGCCAGCATCTCGTCCGGCGTGGCCCCGACCACCACATGGTCGTGGTCCTGCACCGGCAGGCCGAGCAAGGCATCGCGGACGGCGCCGCCGACTACGTAGCTCTTCATGTCAGTCCGGATAGCTTTCGTACTTCTCCAGCAGATCGGTTTCCTTGACGGCCTCATTGATCCACTTCGCGACCGCGGGGTGCGCGGCGACGCGGTCGACATAGGCCTGCAATACCGGCGGCAACCACACACCGTAGGTGCGGAAGCGCATCACGACCGGCGCGTAGTAGGCGTCCGCAATCGAGAAGTCGCCGAACAGGAACTGGTGCGGCCCGGAGCGGGTCAGGCAGTCTTCCCAAATTTCACAGATTCGCGCGATGTCGGCCTGCGCTTCCGGTGTGCGCCCCTTGCCTGGAAAGCTTGCGTGGATGTTCATGAACATGGCCGACCGCAGGCCGGCGAACCCGGAATGCATTTCGGCGCAGATCGAACGTGCAATGGCGCGCGCCTCGACGTCGCGCGGCCACAAGCCCTTGTCGGGGAACTGTTCGGCAAGATATTCGCAGATCGCCAGCGAATCCCACACAGAAAGCTGGCCGGCGACCAGCACCGGCACTTTCCCGGCCGCGGTATGCTGCGCAATCATCGACGAGGTCTCCGGCTTGCCCAGCGAGACGCGCACTTCCTCGAACGGGATGCCGAAAGCCGTCATTGCGACCCATGGCCGCATGGACCAGGACGAGTAATTCTTGTTGCCGATGACGAGTTTCAGGCCCGCCTTTTCTGCGGCGTTCAGGGTTTGCGACAGGGTCGGGTCGAGTTCAGTGCTTTGCATGCTTGCGGTCCGTTGATTGTTGATCTTGCCGCGGCATCATCCAGCGTGTTTCCGCCGTGCAGGACGATGCGGACAGCAGAAGCTGCCGCGCGGGATTCGAGGATAAAGCTTTTGTGTGACTTTGCCAAACCTGCAATGCCGAAAGCCACCCGTTGAGCAAAGGACGGCAAGCGCTCAGGCAGCCGCGGCGCCGTAGCGGGTCCGCCTACGCAGATAGTGTGGCGCCATTGCTTCGATCGACGCCCAGCGGATTCCCAGTTCATCTGCCTGCGCACTGTGCCGGATGTTGTCCACCTTCATCGAGTCGAGATTGTCCCGGCTCATCAGCGGACCGCCGGGGAGATGCTCCATGAAGAAGGCCTGCATCCGGGCGAACGCATCGGGCACACCGATCACAGGGCGCCTGTGGCCGGAGTATTCGCCGGCCAACCTGACCAGTTCCCGCAGCGTGTAGATCCGCGGTCCGGCCAGTTCGTAGATCTTGCCTGCCGTTCGCCTGTCCTGCAATGCGATCACGAAGGCACGGGCGACATCCTCGACATAAACCGGCTGGAATTTCGCATCGGCGCCCGCGAGCAGCATGAGCGGAAGCACACGCTGCAGGGAGGCGAACAAATTCAGGAAACGGTCGTTGTCGCCGAATACGACCGAGGGTCGAAAAATGGTGGTATCCACTTCGGGACGCGACATCGCGGCAGCTTCGCCGTCAGCCTTGGAGCGCAGGTACATCGAAGGTGCGTCCGGTGCTGCGCCCAGCGCACTCATATGCAGGAAGCGTTTGATGCCGTTCCTGGCGCAGGCCTCGGCTATGCGCCTTGGCAACTCCACATGCGCCCTGGAAAACTCGGGGCCATACCGGCTGCCTGCTGGACCGGCCTTGCCGTGCAGGATACCGACCAAGTTGATCACAGCATCCTGACCTTGCATGACGCGATCGAGTGCGGCATCGTCGTGCACGTTTGTCTCGACCACCTGCTCAACGTCCGGCAACAGCAGCAGATGGGTTGCATGCGTTTCGCGCCGTGTCGGCACGGTGACACGGCAATCCTCATCCGCCAACTTGGCAATGATATGGCTACCGATGAATCCGGTGCCGCCGATGACCAAAACGTTGCGGTATGCCATGTTGCCTCCCGGCCTGATGAAAGTCCGAATGTCACCTCCATGCTTCTTTTTACTCCAGGGACCCGGCGTCTTCAACGCATCCTGCGCTGTTGACGAAAAATTTCCTCGAAGCATGATTTCAGTTAATTGCCGCCCTGAAAACAACAAAGCCACGTCGAAGGACGTGGCTTTGCATGCACGAACAGGCGTGGGGCCTTTCAAGGCAAGTCGCTGGGGGCGAATCCTTTCGGTGCCACCATTCCCAGGCGCGCCTTCAGCGACTGCGGCTTGTCTTCGAACAGGGCCGCGTAGTAAGTCGCATTGGAAAGTACCTTCTTCACATAATCGCGCGTCTCGGAGAACGGGATCGATTCGGCGAAGATTGCGCCCTCCACCGCTCGCGTAAGCGTGGAACGCCACGCGCGCGGCCGGCCCGGGCCGGCATTGTATGCCGCGGTTGCCAATGCCTGCGATC
This sequence comes from uncultured Noviherbaspirillum sp., assembly GCA_966212545.1. Classification (GTDB taxonomy): domain Bacteria; phylum Pseudomonadota; class Gammaproteobacteria; order Burkholderiales; family Burkholderiaceae_D; genus Noviherbaspirillum. The sequence goes on along the minus strand of CBIHRW010000060.1, from coordinate 3,930 downwards.
CCTCCAGGTCGTGCAGCACCATGTTGAGGTAATTGGTGCCCAGCGTAATGTTGGTGCCGACCTCGTTGACCTGGCTTTGCGAGAAATTGCCCATGCCGATCTTGCGTGCGACGAATTGCGCAGTGGCCGGCATCAGTTGCATCAGGCCGGATGCGCCGACGTGCGAGCGTGCGTTCATGATGAAGCGCGATTCCTGCCGGATCAGCCCGTACACCCAGGCCATGTCGAGGCTGAGCCTTTCGGTCGCTGCCTGCATTACATCTTTGAACGGCGTGGGAAAACGCTGGGAGAAATCAAACTCTGCCTTCGTACGATCGGAGGTGTTCACCATCCGGTCCAGCACATTCTTCTGGCGCGCGTATTCGGCGGCGGCAAGGTGCTGGCGCTCGTTCATCTTGCGCAGCTCCCAGTTCCACTCGCGGTAGCCCTCGAAGCGCATGTTCAGGTCAAAGAATTTCAGCGCCCGCCTGAATCCGGCATTCTCTGCCATTGGCGCCAGTTCTTCCTGCGTCACCGGCTTCGCCTTTTGAGGGATGGAGACCTTGCGGCCCAACTCCTCCAGCGCGAGCTGGCCGTAGAAATTGGTCTGGTCGGCGATCGAGCCGAACAGCTTCTCCGCCTCGTCCTGACGGCCCTCCGCACGGTAGGCGCGGCCCATCCAGTAGATCCATGCGGGATCATTGCGAAGCGACGCGGGCATGGCTTCGATCGTCGACTTCACCAGCTTCCACTCGCCTGCGCGCAGTGCGGTGCGAGCCTTCCACTGGTAACCGTCGGGCGATAGCTGCGCGCCGTTGGTACGGTGCCAGTAGACGATCGCATCGGGCGCGAGCTTCATGGACGCTTGCAACGCGATCTGTGCCCAAGCCTGTTCGCGCTCACGCTCGCTCAGCTGTTCGGCCGACTTGACCAGCGCGCTGACGGCTCGGGTCGGATCGTTCTTCGCGCTGCGGCCGAGCGCGACGATGAACAGTTCGCGAGAGACGCGATTGTTGCCCGGACCGCGCGCGAGCACCGCGTCCGGCTTCTCGTACGCCTGCACTAGCGCGCTTTCGTTCGCCTCGGTGACCGGTGCGATGCGCCGCAGCGTATAGGCAAAGCCGGATTCGGCAATCATGCGAACATGGGTCCAGACGTCATCCGTCGTGAACTGGTTCGTCTGCACCAGGGTCGTGATCAGTGCTGCGCAGCCCTCGCCGTAATTCTGGGTGTTGACCAGCACGGCGCGCGCGTCGTCGGCCACATTCTGGCCCTTCAGCGCCTTCGACATCAGCGCATAGCACTTGACCTGGTTGTCGTCGTTGAGCACAAACTGCGGGTACTGCTCGTCGAACAGCGCCCAGTTGCGCGCCTTGCCGAGCTCCAGCAGCCAGTCGTTGCGCAGGCGGTCAGCAATCGCGCTGCCGTCGTAACGGGCAAGATAGTCGCGAATCTCCTGTTCGCCCGCCATCTGGATGCGAGGCCGCAGACGGAAGTAATCGACATAGGAGGGAATGGCATAATTGCCAAGGCGGGATGCCAGCTCTGACGCGCGGGGCGCATCGCCATTGCGCGACGCTTCGCGCAGCGCCAGGAAGACGTCGTCATCGCTGGCGAAGGCAGCAGGCTTCTTTGCTTGCACAGCCGGTACGAACAGCACAGCGGCGGCGACAAGTGCAATACCTGCAATCCGATTTATTTGAAACATCTATAAGGCCTTCATTACACTGGTTCTACGTCTTGTAGGATAGCACGTGGAAACAAGAATTTCGTCTCGACACCATGCCGGAAAACACCGCACAAAAAGACCTCCTGCGGCGCGAGCTGCTTGCGAACAGACAGGCGATTCCGCCTGAAGTTCGCCAGGACAAGAACGCCGCGATCGCGCGGCATGTCCTCGCGTGGTGCGATACGCATCCGACGAGCATACTGGGAGCCTATTGGCCGATTCGAGGCGAACCGGATTTGCGCAACTGTTATGCAGCGCTTTCCGCCCGCGGCATACGGCTTGCATTACCTGTCGTGGTGGACAAGGATGCGCCGCTGCGCTTCATCGAATGGAAGCCGGGCGATGCCATGACAAAGGATTCATTCGGCGTGGCGATTCCCGCCTCCGGTATTGAAGTACGGCCGGAAGCCTTGCTGGTCCCGTGCGTTGGATTCAATGAACAGCGCTTTCGTCTGGGGTATGGTGGTGGATTCTATGACCGCACCTTGGCATGCACCGGGCGGCCGGCAACGGTGGGAATAGCCTACGACTGCTCACAGGCGCGGTTCGAGGCGGACGCGCACGACGTGGCCCTGGATTTCATTATTACCGAGACATCGCCTGGCTGAGTAAGCAAGTGAACGCCGCCAGGGCGGGCGTTCCTTGCCATTTTCATCAGCCGGCGGAGAGGCCCAGCCTCTTCCACAATGCGGTTGTGGCCGCTGCCTGGTTCAGGGTATAAAAATGCATACCCGGCACGCCCCCCGCGAGCAAGCGTTCGCACAGGCCTGTCGCCACATCCAGGCCGAAGGCCTTGATCGCCTCCGTGTCATCCCCGTAGCTCGCCAGTTTCAGGCGGATCCAGCGGGGGATCTCCGCGCCGCACATGTCGGAGAAACGCATCAGCTGAGAGTAATTCGTGATCGGCATGATGCCGGCCACGATCGGCACGTCCACGCCAGCCTTGCGCGCTTCATCCACAAAGCGGAAATAGGCATCCGCGTTGTAGAAGTACTGAGTGATTGCCGCATTGGCGCCGGCCTTCACCTTGCGCACGAAATTCTGCAGGTCGTCCTGCGGCGACTTTGCCTGCGGATGCATTTCCGGATAGGCAGCGACCTCGATTTGGAACCAGTCGCCGGTCTCGGCGCGGATGAATTCCACCAGTTCGTTCGCATAACGGAACTCGCCGGATGCACCGTAGCCGCTCGGCAGGTCGCCGCGCAGTGCCACCACACGGCGAATGCCGTTGGATTTGTACTCGTCGAGGATGGCGCGGATGCTCTCGCGCGTACCGCCGATGCAGGACAGGTGAGGCGCCGCATCAAGGCCTTCGCGCTTGATTTCCAGGACGGTTTCCAACGTCCCCTTCTGCGTCGAGCCGCCGGCACCGAAGGTCACCGAAAAATACTTCGGCTTGAGCTCGGCCAGTTTCGCGCGTGTCGCGCGCAGTTTTTCCACGCCCTCCGGCGTCTTCGGCGGGAAAAACTCGATACTGAAATTTTTCGGAGTCATGGTTACTTGAGTATCAAGGCAGACAATGCCCACGAAATCAGGCTGTAGAGGATCGCTGCGATCATCGCCGACCAGAATCCCGCCACCTGGAAGCCGCCAACAAAATTGGCGACCAGCCAGAACAGCAGTCCGTTGATGACGAAGATGAACAGCCCGAGCGTCAGCACCGTGACCGGCAAGGTCAGCAGCACCAGGAGCGGGCGGATCAGCACATTGACCAAGCCCAACACCAGCGCCGCGATCAATGCGGTCCCAAAACTCTCGACGCGGACGGACTGCATCAGGTAAGGCAGCGCAAAGAGCGCGGCCGCGTTGATCAGCCAGGTAACAAGCAGACGCATGGTTATCCTCCCTGGACAAACCTTCCTTTGCGCAGGACCGGAAGCCGGCCCTGCAAGCTTGCTTCGTGGGGACGCAGCCTCCGCATGCGCGGAGGCCGTGCCGTCTTAGTAACGATAGTGGTCAGCCTTGTACGGGCCGTCCTTCTTCACGCCGATGTAGGCAGCCTGCTCATCCGTCAGCGTGGTGAGCTGCGCATTCAGCTTCTTGAGCTGCAGGCGCGCGACCTTCTCGTCCAGGTGCTTGGGCAGCGTGTACACGCCCACCGGATAAGCGGCGGTGTTGGTGTACAGCTCGATCTGCGCAATGGTCTGATTGGCGAAGGAAGAGCTCATCACGTAGGACGGATGGCCGGTGCCGCAGCCGAGGTTCACCAGGCGGCCTTCGGC
>CBIHRW010000059.1:0-29138 GCA_966212545.1 uncultured Noviherbaspirillum sp. | reverse complement strand
GCGCCTAGCACTGAATCCGGGGGCGCCGAGCCCTTCTCGACCGAACGCGCCCCCTCAACTGACCCGCAAACCGCTCTAGGAAAGCGCCGACACACAGGGATCAGCAACGGGGCGCGACAATGCATCGCTGCGGCAAGGCGCCGGTCTGCCGCAGACATGCAATCAAGGGTGGGAATGTCAGCGGCGTACCAGAATTTCCCGCGCTCGCCGCCATGCGAAGATCGGCACGTAGTCGATGACTTCCGCCGTCGCCTTCAGGTCCGCCACCACGTCATCGTAGACCGGCGCCACATCCTCGACAGGCCGGCTGATTTCGCTGGCAAGTATCTCGATATACCGCTTGTGCTTGACCTCTTCGGTCGGATCAGTAGTCGGGCACATTGGAAGGCATCCTTTCGCACGTCGCACTACATCGTTCGCCTGGGAGACGGAAGCAAGGGAATGCTGGCTGTCAGCATCTGGCCGACGATGAATCAATCCGATACTCGTGTGCGTATTCTAGTGAGAATTTCGATAATGTCGATGACGAAAATGGCAAGAGGAGCTGGGGTATATAACGTTATCTCGCGAAAAAATTGCCTGTAGTGTCACAAAGGCGTCACAGGTGCCCGGCATGCTATAGAGGCCTTCCGAACGCGCGGGACCCCTTTGACGAGAAAGACACGATGGACCCGCCCGGCAATAACGACGGATCTGAACAAAGCGGCTCATGTCTCCTCTGCCGGTGAGCCGCCCCATGAGGCCGCGTTGAGAGCGCAAACCACTCACTGCCTGAGACGAGCAGCGGCGTGACAGCGATGTCATGAAAATGGCATAGAACTGTCATGTTGCGGTAGCGGCCTCCGGCAGCTTCTGCGGGGCCGCGCAGCCCGCCGGCCCTCTCGCAGCCAACCATCACGCAACGCGTGAAGAAGCTGGAACGGTCGCTGAACGTCGAGCTGATCGACTGCAGCAACGCGGGCAGCGTGCTTACCCCCGAAGGCCGGGCTTTCCTGCCTTACGCAGGAACACTGGTCCGGACATCGGACCGCGCATGCGCGCTGTTTGACAGGAAAAACATCGTCGTCGGTGCGAGTTCCAACATCGGCGTCTATCTCCTGCCCGCCTACCTGAAGGCGTGCAGGGATGCGCTGGGTTTCGGCCTCGACATCGTCATCGGCGACAATCCCGCGATCGCCGACAAGCTGCAGACTCTTGCCGTCGATGTCGGGGTGATGGAATGGTGGGACGCATCCCGGCTTCATCGCCCAGCGCTGGAAGCAGGAGCCGCTGGTCGTGATCGTGCCGCCCGGGCACCCTTGGTCGCGGATGGAACGCGTCCCGCGCAACATGCTGGAGGGTGTATTGCTGCTCGGCGGAGAACAGGGCACCGGGACCGGCCGCCTGCTGAAGCAATGCCTGGGCGAGCAGGCAGACAGCATGCGGGTGGGCATGCAGCTCGGCAGCACGGAAGCGGTCAAGCGCGCGGTGCATGCCGGCCTCGGCATTTCCATCGTCATGGCCTCCGCCGTTGATGAGGAACACCGCATTGGGTGGTTGCGTGCGATTCCGATCGCGGACATGCCGCTGCAGAAGGATCTCTACGTGATCCGTCGCGACAGCGGCCTGCCGGACAACCTGCCCGCACGGTTTGCACGTTTTCTGCAGGAGCACGGTCACGCGATGTGCGCCGCAGAGGGCTGACGTACAATGCCCGCCATGTCCCTCCAGGAAGATATCCGCAGCTGGGCACACCGCCTGAAGCGCGACGGTGTTGCTCTTTGCTTTGCCTGCAGGCATCCCGGCACAGCGTTAGCCGCCAAGCGATAGGGAGGCAGGAAATTTCCGCCCCTACTTTCTGAACCCCGGGATGGAACGTTTCCAGCGATAAGAGCCTCGAAGATTCTTACTGTTGTACTAACGAGGTTGACATGAACGCTAACTGGATTGTTTCCGCAAACGCAAGCCGTGCAAGATTCTTTGCCCAGGAGAAGCCTTCCGCGCCTCTGGAAGAAATCAACGACATGGTGAACGACGGCGTGCGCGAGCGCATTTTGGACGTCGCCGAAAGGGACAAGCGCGGACCTACCTCCGCGACGAAGAGCGCGCACAACACGGGCGGCGCGTTACCGAACAAGCTCTACCAAGCACCGCAGACGCCGGACCAGCACATGGCGGAACTGTTCGCCCGCGACATCGCAGACTACCTGCTGAAGGCCCATCAGGAAGGCCGTTTCAAGCAACTGACCCTGATCGTGTCGCCGCAATTCCTCGGCGTCCTGCGCACCCTGCTCGACCCGCAACTGGAATCGGCGGTGCGGCTGGAGATCAACAAGGACTACACGCACTTCAACGCGAAGCAGTTGCTCGAACAGATACGGACGATGAGCGCGAAGGGCTAAGCACGCCGGCGCACGGTAACCGCCGCGGTGCGGCGGTTTGCGCCTGCATGCCCGAACAAGGGGATCGCCGATCATTGCTATCATGGCGGTACGTCGACTCCATCCGCTTCACCGTGCCTCCGATCCAGATCGAATTCCGCTCCCGCCTCACTGCCCCGCCTGCTGAAGTCTGGCGCTGGATCACCTCCTTCCAGGGCATCGCAACCGAAATGCGGCCCCTGATGCGCATGTCCGTCCCGCGCGGCATCCGTCGCCTCACCGACGTCGATGTCATCCCGGGCCAGCCCCTGTTCTTCAGCTGGATCCTGCTGTTCTGCATCTTGCCGGTCGACTGGTCGCGTCTCACGCTGCTGGAGATCGATGAAGGCCGCGGATTCGTCGAACAGTCACCGATGGGCTCGATGCGCACATGGCGGCATGAGCGGCGCATCGAAGCGGCGGAGAATGGATGCGCGCTGATCGACAGGCTCAGCTTCGAACCGCGCTTCGCGGCGCCACTGGTCGGATGGTTCGTGCGCCGCTTCTTCGCGCACCGGCATGCCGTGCTGCGCAAGCACCTAGGGGCATAGCCATGGCGCGCAACATCGAGATCAAGGCGCGCATCGCCAGCGTGGAATCGCTCGTTCCGGTCGCAGCCGCCATCGCCGACCAGGGGCCGGTCGAGATCATTCAGGACGACACTTTTTTCACTTGCGCGTCCGGCAGGCTGAAGCTGCGCGCATTCGCCAACGGCGAGGGAGAACTGATCTTCTACCGCCGCGCCGACCAGGCCGGGCCCAAGGAATCCTTCTATGTGCGCACACCAACATCAGCGCCCGATTCCCTGCGAGAGACCCTGACGCTCGCCTACGGCCAGTCGGGACGGGTGCGCAAGCATCGCAGGCTCTACATCGCCGGCCGCACGCGTATCCATCTCGACCGTGTGGAGGAGTTAGGCGATTTCCTGGAGTTGGAAGTGGTGCTGGAAGAGCACGAGACGCCGGAAGCCGGCATGCGCGAGGCGCATGCGCTGATGGCGAAACTGGGTGTCAGGCAGTCACAGCTTGTGGGAGCTGCGTACGTGGATCTGTTGGCGTCCCCACGGGGATTCGAACCCCGGTACTCACCGTGAAAGGGTGATGTCCTAGGCCTCTAGACGATGGGGACGATGAAGAGGCACTTGTGGTGCAGAGGGCGCGTACTTTACCGCAAAAGGTCGTCAGTGTGCAAGCATGTAAGAGCACGCAGACAAATTAAATTGCTTGTTTGACGCCAGGATGCCGCTGCCCTTCGCATGCGGGCGCAGACCTGGTCCTAAGGTCTTTTTTTCCCGTCATTCCCGCCTGCGCAGGGAACGATGGGGATGGGCGGCATGCTGTAATAGATACAACCATCCGCCGACAAACGCATGTGACAACTTATCCGCGCGCGAAGAATACAGCGCGCCCATGGCCGCTACGCCGCCTCCAACTCCTCATACAAGGCCAGATATTCCTGGCTCAGCTTGTGCCGCGCATCGAGATGGATCATCGGCAGGCCGCGCTCATGCGACTCGCGGATTTTGATCGAGCTGGAGATCTTGCTGCCCAGGACCGGCAAGCCTTCCGCCAATAGCTCATCCACCATCCGCTGCGGCAGGCTGGCGCGCGCCTGGAACTGGTTCACCACGATGCCCTCGATCTGCAGCTTCGGATTATGGTCCGCGCGGATTTCGTTCACGTTGTGCATCAGCGCATAGAGCGCCTGGCGCGAGAAGTCGTCGCAGTCGAACGGAATCAGGCAGCTGTCTGCCGCGATCAACGCCGATTGCGTGAAGATGTTGTAGGCCGGCGGTGTGTCGAGGAAGATCTCGTCGTATTCCTTCGCCAGATCGTTGAGCATGTCGCGCAGCTTGTAGATCTTGTGGCGCGATTCCAGCTTGGATTGCAGCTCGCCGATCTCCGGATGCGACGGGACGAGGAACAGGTTCTCGAACGGCGTCGCATGCACGAAGCTGCCGGCCGGTTTCGGGTAGATGATGAAGGCCAGCGTCTGCTCGAAATAGTCGGCCAGGGTCGGCGCCGCATCCTTCGTCGCGTCGCCCAGGAGGTAGCGGCTGGAGTTGCATTGCGGGTCGAGGTCGATCAGCAATGTCTTCTTGCCATGACGCGCTGCAATAGCGGCAAGATTGACGGCGATGGTGGATTTTCCGACGCCACCTTTCTGATTGAAAATGACCCGTTTCATCGATTGCCCGAATGTGGATTGAACTTGCGGCGATGATAGCATTTGCTGCGATGCAGCAGGTGTGTTTTTGCCGGCTGTGGCGCCGATTTGACGGTGTGATGCGCGCGGAATGGCGTCCAGGCGCTCTTTCGATACGGTGAATACGGCCGTGCGAAACACTGTCATCGACATACTCACGCTCGACCGCGGACTTGCACGCTTCGGAATGAAAACCAGCGGGATCCGCGCGACCTTACGGAGTTTGATCTTGGTCCGGTGGGGCACCGGCATCACATTTCTTGCAGTTCAAACGGTAACCGAGCATTGAAGCCCTGCTTTCTTCCGTCAGAACCCAAGGCCTCGAAAACCATGGCGGATCATGACGGACATGCTGAAAATGGCCGCAGGCCAACTCGGCGACCCAGTGATCTTCGTCATCCTTGTGAAAGCCTGTGATCGGCTGTTCGATGTGTGTCTCCTTGTGGCCGGCACTCCGTTGGCCGTTATCGAATGCTGCCGCTTACCTTCACGAGTCGGGCGTACGTAATCCGCCCGGCTCACACCAGCTCTGGCCGATTATATCGGGCAATCAGGCAACACCGGCTCCAACTCCTCCAGCGTCACATGCCCGAGGAATTTTCCGCTGCCGACACCCTCTTTCTTCTTCTCGATCGCATCGGCAAATGCCGCCGCAGGTCAATCAGCGGCATGTCTGTTTCCGGGGCCTACTGCGAACGGTCCGCCGCCGCTTCATTTGCTGACGAAAAAAGATCCCAGGAAGCAATGAACAGCGCGGCGATCACAGGGCCGATGACGAAGCCATTCAGCCCGAAAAGCGCCATGCCGCCGAGCGTTGAGATGAGCACCACGTAGTCCGGCATCTGGGTGTCCTTGCCGACAAGTATCGGACGTAAAACGTTATCGACCAGGCCGATCACCAGCACGCCGAAGACGATCAGGGTCACGCCTTGCCAGATCGCTCCGGTGAGGAGGAAATAGATCGCCACCGGTCCCCAGATCAATCCCGCACCAACCGCCGGCAGCAATGAAAGAAACGCCATGACAACGCCCCATACCAACGAGCCCTGGATACCGAGAATCCAGAACATGACACCCCCCAGCGCGCCCTGTACTGCGGCGACAACGATGTTGCCCTTGACCGTGGCACGGATAACGGTAATGAACTTGCTGAACAAAAGGCGCTTGTGCTCCGGACTGAGCGGTATCGCCTGCCTGATCCTCGCTGACAAACTGCGGCCGTCCCGCAGCAGAAAGAACAGAAGGTACAGCATGACCCCGAAGCTGACGATGAACTCAAAAGTGTTTTGTCCGATGCTGATCGCCTGCGCCGCGATGAGCTGGCTACCCTGTACCGCTGCGGTTGACAATCTTTCCTGCAGCGCGGAAAGGTTGCTCGCATCGAAACGTTCAAGCAATCTGATCATCCACGACGGCAAGGCGCCGATGATCTGCTGAAAATATGCGCCGAAATCCAATGTTCCTGAACGGATCTGCTGGTACACGGCCGCGCCTTCCTGCACCAGCGCAGCAGTAACGAGTGCAAGCGGAAAAATCACGATAACCAGGGCGAGCAATAGTGCCGTGAGCGCCGCCAGGTTCCGTCTCTGGCGCATGGCGGCCAGCAATTGGCGATAGAACGGCTCAAACAGGATGGCTAGCACCGTCCCCCAGAACAGCGCGCCGTAGAACGGCCAGAGAATCCAACCAAATGCGAGGGATACTGCCAACAACAGGAACAGAAAAGTTTTCTGGTGAAGTTCCCGATGATTCATCAATGCCTCCTGCCAGCTTGGCGCGAGCGCCGCAATGATGCAGACGCAAGATTGCCCGGATGGGTTCAGTGTGTCGAAGATGGTGCGCGATCGTGTCTGATCGCCCCTGGTATGTGGATGGCGTGTCAGCAGGGTGGTCGGACGAAAGGAGGGAAAGGGAGGAAAGAGAGGGATCGTCGCATGAGGGTTCTCCGGCAAGCGTTATCGGCAGGCCAATTGTCCTCCATCGGGAAGTCATGCGGACAGGCGGTGATTTTGATCGATCTCCAAATTAGGCACCGCACAGAAATAAGTCGCACCATTCTGACCGTCGTAGCGGGCGCATGATGCAGATAGGCTGTGTCAGAAGCCTGCACCCAGAGGACGGCGGGCGATGTGACAGACACTATTGAAAAGGCGAAAGATAGCGTGAAAGACACCTTTAAAAGGTAAGACGTGCTTCGTTTCACGGAGATGCACGATGAAGAACGGCGGGTTATCCCGCCGTTTTCGTTTTACTTCACCGCGAAGCAGTAGAACAGTCCATCACCCCCCGTGCTCTGAATCCCCTCCGAATGGCAGCCGCGCGTCGGATGCGCGGAGTTCCACGACTTGGCCCAGGAAGCGTCGATGGGACCTGCACGGTCATGATGTCCCGTCATCGCCGACCCATCCGTCCCGCTCTTGGTCCAGTTGCCGCAGGTCATATCGGAAAACGGCGCACCCGGGAAGGCCGTGCCGTCGGGTCGCGTACCGGTCAGCATGTCATGCTTGTTGGGTTTCTGCGTGCGGTCGTTCACGGGCTGCCCCTTCTCATCCAATGCCGTCTCTTTCGTCACGTTGTTGCCGGCGGAGTGCAACTCATCGACGTTCCTCGCGATCACAACGCCCTTGGCGTTCTGCCACGGACCGGTACCGATACGATCGCGCGCATTGACGAACTTCGGATCGCTCAACGCGGACGCCTGGGTGCTCAGGTAGGCGCGCCAGGTGCGATTGCCCGCGCCCGCCGCCGTCGCGAGCGACTGACAGTGCTTGTCCGCGCCTTCGAGGCCGCCCAGGTTCGCGCCCTTGCCGGGGCCGGCGCTGGTCACAAAGAACGTCATGTTGGCGGGGCCCGGCTGCGAGGCGCCCATGCCTGCGCATCCAGCCAGCACCATCACGCATCCTGCAATCAACCCTGTCCTTTGTATCGAACCGTTCATCGCGATCTCCTCTTGGTTGGTTTGATCCACCGACACTGTGCCGGTAGCGGCAAAGGGAGCAGCTCTTTCAAGATTCTGGTGATTCGTGCAGCCAGTGGCCTTACCGGACGCGGCACTTCCCGATACGGTAGGTCATTCCCGGTTTCGGGTATTGTTGAAACTCGATACACGTGAGACTAGCTGGGTTTCAGGCAGGAAAATTTCCGGAGTGGAGGCGTCATGCCCCGAAACGTGATTGGATCGCATTGCGGTCAGTCAGGCTCGGATGCAAGCCAGCTCTCATTCCCAATTCGTCGTTATTGCTGGGATTTCATCTCAACCTACGGTACTGTCAAACCGATCTAAACCTCTCCGCTCACTTCTTTACCCGAAAGGCAACCCCATGGCGACCACGATTACACACAGGAACATCAATATCGTCACGCTGGAAGCCGGAGAAACCGTCGCCAGCCAGTGCAAGCCCGGAGACATCGCGCTGATGCAGGATGGCGACGGCTGGTGGACCAACTTTGTCGGAGACAACGGCGAAGTCGATAGCTACGATGCGCCCTTCGGATCGTACAACGAAGCGCTCTGGGCGGCGAAAGCGGCGGCTGAGTTTGGCGGGGGGCAGGATTAGCTTAGTAGGGCGGAAAAGCGCAACCTTCCGCCGCAAGAATTATTGGCTTAAATGGGCACGCTGATTCAGCATACGGCGGAAGGCGCTTGCGCTTTTCCGCCCTACGGCCCTGATTAGCACCCTGAGCGTTGTTGCACATATTTTATAATGCGACTCTTGACTTCTAGTGGGGCGGCGCTCAATGGAATTAGTCGCGGATACGCTAACGACACGTGCTCTTGCTGCAGCAAATTTGTCAGAAGCTAACCTCTTTGGCCGCAGTGCTTTTAACCGCTATTACTATGGCGTTTACCTGGCGGTACGTGAAATGCTCCGTGTCGGGCATCCTGAAATCTATCAAGTAAAGCATAAGGAACTACCTGATCAATTGGTTGGTAAGGTACGATCCAGAATAGTCGACGAAGCGAAAAGGCAGGTAAAGAAGAAAGTTCTGTCAGATAGTGAGGCAGAGCGATTAATTCATAAGAGCACAGTTGCGCTGCAAGACCTCGCCGAAATTCTCCGCGATGGATTTCGGATTCGTGTAATTGCGGATTATGATCCCGAAGTTGAAGCCACTGTAGAGAATGGACATATCGTCCTTGACGATAGGACTTCTGATGCAGCTCGTAATTGGGGAGTACGAGCATCACGAAGTATTGGGCAGGTTCAGAAGGTATGGAGGCAACTTGGGATCGGTGACTGAAGCGGATGTGATCGACTATCTAAAGAAAACGGGTCGCGAATACATAAAGAGCGTTCGCATAGTCGAGGGAAATATTTTCCTTACTGTAGACGCACAAAAAGTTGCAGCAGTTGCGCATGAGGCAAGGCAAACATCTAGGCGCCAACTCGGTGCTCTCACAGCCACTGTTCAGAAACAGTTCGGAATGGATGCTCAATTTTCCATTTTCTCGGATGAGGCAAGCCACAGAATTGAAGTAATGCTGCGCGAGTTGTTGACGCAACGATTTCCAGATGATGTATCAGACGTGACGGCATCCTTGCTGGATGCGGAAAGCGCCACCGTATGGGTTGATGCAGAAGCTGTAAATGACATGGCAGAAGTAAGGAAAATCGAGGAAGTCGCACGCAACGCCCTAGTGCTGGCTAACTTGCCCAAGAGCAGCGTTCATGTACAGGCTCCGGTCGTTGACGAGCCCACGCTAATCGCGATACTCAAGGAAATAAAGCTCCTTGCGCCTGTTACATTGAGCGAACTAATGATGGCGCTCAGCAAGAACTTTTTTATTCCTTCGGAGCATTGGCTCGCTTCGAAGCTCGATTTAATTCGGAAGCGCGGCCTTATTGTGAGAGAGCATAACGGCCGATTCTATCTCTCGGAACAAGCACTTACTATTGTTCCTCACGGTCGTGCAAAGAATAGTAGCGACATCGTCCGAGCTCTCAGACTGATGAGACGTGGTTGGCGATGATATACTGATTACGGCGGCGTGTTTTGCGTGAGTGCGCATCGCACTCGTATGCGAAGACCACGAGCAGAAGGAGCCTGCAGAACCGCAGACGCTCCTTCGAATCGTCTGCGGTTCTGCAGGCTTCTAAACGAAAGTATGAAAACTTTGCTCTTCCCGTGAACACGCCGCCGCTTCTCGCCACGTTTCTCTCCCTTGATGTCCTGTTGGCAGCTCTGTCTGAGTCGGCTCGCGCAACACATGAGGAAGAACTTCGCAGGCTATTTGAGCGACAACTCCCTCCTGCCGTTTCCACACGTGTTGTAGCGACACTTTTCGGCTATAGCCCTTCATTCGTTGGTGCCATTGTTCGAAAGCCAAGTCGATACTACCGGGTTTTTGAAATCAAATCTGGTAAGAAGGTCCGCACCATTCAGTCTCCGAAAGTTGCATTAAAACTAATTCAACAATGGATTGGGAAGAACCTTGCCCAAGTTATTTCATATTCGGAAAGCGCTTTTGGATTTGTTCCAGGTCGATCTCACATAGATGCCGCTGCTCGTCATTGTGGAGCTGACTGGGTTTACTCATTGGATATAAAGGATTTCTTCCAGACCACTAGAGAATCAGTGGTAAAGCAGGCACTCATTAAAGAAGTGAACTATAGTGAACGCGCAGCTGAATTGATCAGTGCATTGTCTTGCTACAACGGATTTCTTGCACAAGGAGCGCCCAGTAGCCCCGTTTTATCCAATTTGGTATTTCTTCCATATGACAGACAGCTCAGTGAATTGGCTCTGCGCTATGGACTTATATACACGCGATATGCCGATGACATAGTGTTCTCTGGTAAAGGAACGCCGCCTGATGATCTATCTACGCAAGCGCGAACGGTTATCGAGTCTGGACAATGGGCGATTTCGCCTAAGAAGGAGAAAACCTTTAAGAAGCCGTATCGGCTAAAGGTACATGGCTTACTAATAGATGGACAAAAACCGAGGCTGACTAAAGGATACCGCCGACGGATCCGAGCACTTAAACACTTGTATGAAAACCGGAAAGTATCGGAAAAAGAAATTCGAAGGGTAGCAGGGCATCTCAACTATGCTGATCAAGTTGCCAACTGGTCTTTAAATGACGGGAACTCGATCTCATGAGGTCAATGGTGCCAATAATACTCGTAGATCCTCCGCATCAAACTTCCGCGCCATCCCCTCATCACTCCCCAGCACACCCTCCGCCAGCGCCGCCTTGCGCGCCTGCAGTTCCAGGATGCGTTCCTCAATGCTTCCTTCCACCACCAGCTTGTAGACAAACACCGCCTGCTCCTGTCCGATGCGGTGCGCACGCGCAATCGCCTGCTCTTCCACCGCAGGATTCCACCACGGGTCCATCTGGATCACGGTATCGGCGGCGGTGAGATTGAGACCGACGCCGCCGGCCTTGAGGCTGACGAGCAGGATCGGGATACCCTTGTCCTGGAATTGCGCGACTACGGTGCCGCGCTCGGCGGGCGGCGTGTCGCCGGTGAGTGCCAGCCACGGCAATTGCAGAGCGTCCAGTTCGGACTCGATCAGGCGCAGCATTTCGGTGAATTGGGAAAACACCAGGATGCGGCGCCCTTCCTCCACCAGCGCGGGCAGCATGTCGCGCAACATCTCGAGCTTGGCGCGTTCCATATTTTCCGGCGGCGTGATGCCTTTGAGGAGGTATGGGTCGCAGCATACCTGCCGCAGTTTCAGCAAGGCGTCGAGGATAGTGATCTGCGCACCGGCAAAGCCTTTGCGCTGCAGGACGCGTCGCACCTGTTCGTCGGCGGCGACGCGCACGCTTTCGTACAGGTCGCGCTGGTGGCCTTGCAGTTGCACGCGCTTGACCATATCGGTCCGGGGCGGCAGTTCGGCGGCGACTTCGTCCTTGCGTCGGCGCAGGATGAAAGGCCGTACCCGTTGCGCGAGCAATTGGGCGCGCAGCGTCTCGCCATTGATTTCGATCGGCCTGCGCCAGATGCGCGTGAAGCTGCGTGCATCGCCCAGGAAGCCGGGCATCAGGAAATCGAATTGCGTCCACAATTCGCCGAGGTGGTTTTCCAGCGGCGTGCCGGTGATGCACAGGCGATGACCTGCACGCAGTTTGCGCACGGCATGGGCGCTGCGGCTGGCGGCGTTCTTGACGGTTTGCGCCTCGTCCAGGATCAGCATGTGGAAAGGCTGTGCCGACAGTTCCGAGATGTCGCGCCAGAGCAGCGGATAGGTGGTCAGAACGACGTCGTGGTCGGCCATGCGGTGGAAGTCGCCGGCGCGGTTGTCGCCGTGCAGGGTGAGCACGCGCAGCGCCGGGGCGATGCGTTTCGCTTCCGCCTGCCAGTTGAACAGCAGCGAGGTCGGCAGTACGACCAATGCGGGGCAATCGAGCCGGCCCGACTGCTTTTCGATCAGCAGGTGGGCAAGCGCCTGTGCGGTCTTGCCGAGGCCCATGTCGTCGGCGAGGATGCCGGCGAGATGGTGTTCGCGCAGGTATTGCAGCCAGGCGACGCCGTGCAGCTGGTAGGGGCGCAAGGTCAAACCCAGGCCGGGCGGCGGCTCGACGGGATGCACGCCGCCGGCATTCTTCAACCGCTGCGCGAGCGATCGCAATCCTGCTTCGCCTTGCAATTGCCATTTGCCGTGCGGGCCGGCGCGGTCGGCCTGGGTTTCCAGGAGACTGGCGCACATGGCATCGAAGCGCGCTGCATCCCACGACGACAGCGGCAAGGGTCCTTCATTGCGGCGCGGATCAGTCAGCAGGTCCAGCATGCCGGAGACGATGGCCTTGATCGGCGCGGCCAGTGCATCGATGCGTTTGCCGCCGGGCGCGCGCAGGCGCACGACTTCGTGGTCGCCGATGGCGGCGACCTGCTTCGCATCCAGCCAGCGCGCATCGCGCTGCAACAGGTTGGCAAGGAGCGGCACGACGTCCATCATCTGTCCGTCGATCTCGATGCCCAGCGTCAGCAGCCAGGAGCCTTCGTGCGAAGTCTGGTCGAGGGCGGTGATGGCAGGGGGGCGGCCGCGCATGCGCGATGCGACTTCCTTGCCCAGCACTTCGCCCGTGGCCGGATGCACGATCAGGTGCCAGGCTTCGACCGGCACGCTTTCGTGCGCAAAGCCGGGGCGCACGACCACGGACCAGCCTGCGGCCTGCAGTACCGGCAACTGGTCTGCCCAGAAATCGCCGAAGTGGTCTTCCTGCACCAGCGTCCATAGCGGTCCGTTCAGCGGGCAGACATCGTCGCCGCGCCATTGCAGTGTTTCCACGGGCAAGGGATGCAGGCCGAGGTCCCACACGCGGTCGAGCGCGTCGGCTTCGGCGTCAAGGTCGCGCAGCAGCACGCGCTGCCCTTGCGCGTCTTCCAGATAGTGGGCGGACGAGGGGCGGCGGTTGAGGACGGAAGATGGCGCGGGGATCTCCCAGCGCGTGTCATCCTCCGCACGGTAGAGCCAGTCGATCTGCACAACGGTCACGCTGCCGCCGCGCGGGCCGAATGGGCCTGAGGGGCGCATGCCGAGCAGGCCGTCACCCCGCGTGAGGGTTTGCAGCGTCAGGCGCGGACGGAACTGCGCAATGAGCCGGGACGCATCGTTCATTTCTGCGTGAAGCGGACCGCAAGGCGGCCGAGGTCGCCGAACTGTATCGCAGTCTCCTGGTCGAGCGGCAGTTCGAAGCTGCCAGCGTACGACCCGGTAATTACCGCTTGTCCCGCCTGCAAGCCCTGCCCTCTGCTGCGAAGGAATTCCGCCAGCCAGTACAGCGGTGCGCGCGGATCGCCATTGGGATGCTTTCCTTCCAGCGTGGTTTCGCGGCCGTCTTGCAGACGGACGCAGATCGCCATCTTGTCGAGCGCCGACACGGACGGATTGATTTCTGGCCCGATCAGCAGGCCTTGGTTGAGCAGGCCATCGGCCAAGTGATCGGTCATGCTTGCGCCAGCCGGATCGTCATAGCGGCTGGCAATCAGTTCCAGTGCGATGTGGGTACGCGCGATAGCGGCGTCGACGTCCGCTGCCGTGTAAGGCGTGTCGCGAGCCGGAAGGTCATGGCCGAGGATGAAGGCGAGCTCCGGTTCGACGCGCACCTGGCCGGCCTCGCCCCATACCGGGCAGGGGCTGCGGGTATGGATGGTTCCGGCATGGATGGCCGCCATCACCACCGGATTCTCTGTAGAGACGCCGCATTTCCAGCCGCCTGCGCGTTCACCGAGCTGTTCCGTCACGCATGCCTGAATCGCCAGCGCCGCATCGACGTCGAGCGGCCGGAGCGATTCGGGCAGGCGCGGTCCGCGCTCGCCGGACTGGCGGCGGTTGGCCAGGATGGAGGCCGCTTGGGCGGCAACGGTGTTGACTTGATGCATGATGGAATGGAGCCACAGGAGAACGTCGCAGCATCATAGCCGTTTCGTCGTGCTGTGGCTGGCATTCCTGTTCACGCTGCGTTTGTTTCGGCGAGTGTCTCGACGTCGAGCGATGCGATGAAGTCTTCAAGAATCCGGTTGACCGATTCGGCATGCGTAACGGGTGCCATGTGTCCGCCAACGACCTGATGTGCGCGGGCGTTTTCAAGGGTGGCGAGGACGTCCACGACTGCCGTCGAACAGCGCGGGCTTTGCGAACCGCGGATGAGGCACATGGGCATGTTGAGGCGCCGGTAGTGTCCAATATCGAGCGGCTCGTACATCAAGGCGCGGAAGTCGAGCGGCACCTTCGCCGACTGGCGGATGAACTCCACCTGCTTTGCCGCCGGCAAACTATCGAAGAATCCGTCTTCGTTCCAGAAATCGATGAAGCTTCTGGTTGCGACCGGTGCATCATCTTGCTCAAGCGCAAGGCAAACATGTTCGAACACTGCCTGGATCTGCGCGAGGCCGGGTTCGCCCGGCGGCAGCAGGTGAAATGCGGTCGGCTCGAACAGGCCGAGGCTGCGGACCCGTTGCGGCGAATCGAAGGCAAGGCGAAGCGCGACACCGCCGCCGTAGGAGTGGCCGATCAGGTGGAATGCCTCCCATGGCGCCAGCACTTCCGTGAGTGCGGCGCGTACCAGGTCGACTTCATTGCTCAATGAAAACTGACCGGTTTGTGCAGGAAAGGCAGTCTCGCCATAGCCATACAGATCGATGGCAATGACGCGGTACTTCGCGCCGATGCGCTCCGTCAGAGAGCGCCACTGCTTTTTCGAGCCCATGGAGCTGTGCAGCAGGACGACCGGCACGCCAGCGCCGGTCGATGAGATGCCTGCGCTGGGACAGGCGGTACGTTGGATGTTCAAGTTGGATTGCGGCATGTTGATTCCGATTGATTCCGATGTTCGGCAGGCAGGAAGGAAGCGGGCGGCCGATAACAGGGCTGCCCGGCACGATCCCAGTTCACCTAGATCACCGGCACTTCCAAACGCCCGTCGTCACCGAGCACCAGCCCTTGCCAGGTCGCCGGCTTGCCGGTCATTTCCCAAGCGAGGATTTGTTGCGGTGTCCTTCCGATGCCGCCGCGTACGGCTTCCATTGCCTTGCGGTCGAGCTCTTCGGCCTTGGGCAGATCCTTGATCTCCAGTGTGCTCATGACAGTCTCCTTGCAAATTGGGATAGGTGTCGAACGTCTTGCGCCGACTGAGATCCGAATTGCAGGGAGCGTGCCAGTGGCGGAGGATTGGCACGGACCCGCGCCGGCGCTCGGTTTCCGGCTATCCGGCTGCAATCGGCGAACCCAGGATGCGGGCACCGGTCCGACATATGGGGAACAGGTGTCGGTATGAGACAAACACAGCGATTCACCGATTTGGTGCGGCGGACGAGTCAACCCGGTTGTCAGGCGTATAATCGGTGCCCGGAGGCGCCGGGCGGTTGCCAGCCGTTCAGGCTGCTTCTTTCTGACTACGCCCAAACCGCGCAACGCGCATCATTGAGAAGATACCTGCCGGATTGTCCGCAGTTCCCATTCTTCAAATCGGCCACGAATGAAAACAGAAGACAAGCGTCAGAGACTGATTCGCGATGCCCTCGCCCGCCGGGACGGCGACGAGGCGGGCACGGTCACTGGCTTGGCACTGTTGCGCTGGACGCAACTTGCAGTGAAGCTCACGCCCCTCATCGGCGAGGGGGGCTTTTGCGCACTCTATGCACGCTCCCTCCACCTGGCCAACCCCCAATTCGCGTGGATCACGCTTGCCGAAAGCGGCAGCTCCAAGGACATGCTCTTCCAGACCTTGCGCGCGGATCTCGATGGCACCGATACAGACAGCGCCAGCAAGGGCAACCTGGCGTTGACGGAAACATTTACCGGACTCCTTTCCAAGCTGATCGGCGACATGCTGACGGAACGGATATTGATCGCGGCATGGAGCGACGAGTCGAGCGGAATGAATAGTAAGGAGGTACGCAAATGACGGACAAGGTAACCCTCGGCAAACTGGCGACCGGCGTCCCTGGGCTTGACGTTCTTCTCGGGGGCGGGCTCTCCGAATTCTCGTTCAACCTGATTGCGGGCGCACCGGGTTGCGGAAAGACAACCCTGGCGCACCAGATCATGTTCGGGCTGGCCACGCCGGAGCGCAAGGCACTCTACTTCACGGTGCTCGGCGAGCCGCCGCTCAAGATGTTGCGTTACCAGCAGCAATACGGCTTCTTCGATATCGACCGTGTCGGCAACGTCATCCAGTACATCAACCTCGCGGACGACCTGCGCAGCGGCGATTTCAGCAAGGTGTTGGAACGCATCACGAAAGAGGTCGAACATTTTTCGCCCGGCCTCGTCTTCGTCGACTCCTTCCGCTCCGTGGTGCAGACCGCGCGCAGCGGCAATGAAGGGGTGGCCGACCTGCAACATTTCGTGCAGGAATTGGGAACGCGCATGGCGAGCTGGCAGGCAACGACTTTCCTGATCGGCGAATACCTGCATCCCGAAACCGAAGCCAATCCCATCCTCACCGTGGCCGATGGCCTGATCGGCCTGTCGCAGCCGGTGGAAGAGAATTCCGTGATCCGCAAGTTGCGTGTGGTCAAAATGCGCGGACAGGCGCATGTGGGCGGTTACCACACCTTCCGCATGGGGGCGGCCGGCATTCAGGTCTACCCGCGACTGCTGCCGGGCGAGGACGCCAATACGCCGCTCGCCGTCGCTGCCGAGCAGGCACCGCGCCGTCTTTTGACCGGGGTGGCGACGCTCGACGAGATGCTTGGCGGTGGCATCCCGGCCGGCTACTCGGTGCTGTTCTCCGGGCCCACCGGCACCGGCAAGACCATCACTTCGACGAGTTTCCTCGCCGCCGGCGCGGCCCTCGGTGAAAAGGGCGTGATTGCTTCCTTTGAAAAAAGCGCGTCGCGGCTGCGCAATCCGAAGCTCGTGGAACTGGTGAACGCCGGACATGTATCCTTCGTACAGCGGCATGCAATCGACATGCCGGTGGAGGAAGTGGTCGACGACCTGGTCGACCTGATCAAGCGCACGCAGGCGACGCGCGTCGTGATCGACTCGCTGTCGGAGCTGACCCTGTACCTTGCCCCGGAAGACCGGGCCAATTTCCGCGAGGTGGCTTTCCGCCTCCTCGCCGCGCTGGCCAGGACCGGCGCCACTGTCATCGTCACGCTCGGCATGGAGGACCGCTTTACCGACCTGCGCTTCTCGCATTCGGACATCTCCTTCCTGGTCGACGCGGTCATCTCTACCCGCTACGTCGAAGTCGAAGGCCAGCTGCGCAAAATGATTTCGGTAGTCAAAGTGAGGGGCAGCGATCACAGCAAGGACCTGCGCAGCTTCGAGATCACCGGCAAGGGCCTCGAGATCGGCGAACGCCTGGCGCAGTACGAGGGACTGTTGTCGGGGCATCCTGTGCCGACCGGTCCCACGTCCCTGGGGGGCTAGAGCGATGAGCGAGCGCATTGCCGGCAAGCATTCGGATGTGTCCGGCAACGCGGACGGCATGACGCCGGATGGCAGCAATCCTGCCGACCTGCTGGCCCTGCTCAGGGAGGCCAACGAAAACCTGGTCATCGCCACGCTCGAGGCACAGAACATGCGGGAGCAGGCAGAGGCGATCAACCGTCGCCAGAACGAATTCCTCGCCATGCTCGCGCACGAGCTCCGTAATCCCCTCGCCCCCATCAGCATGGCCGCAACCTTGCTGGAACACGTCGCACACGCCCATCCTGACCTGCCGAAGCTGCAGGGTGTCATCCAGCGACAGGTCGAACACATGTCGCGGCTCCTCGAAGACCTGCTCGATGCCGCGCGCATCAGCACCGGCCGCATCACGCTCCAGAAGAAACCGGTACTCCTGTCCGACATCATCGGGCGCGCGGTGGAAACCTGCCTGCCGAATGTACAGAATCGCCAGCAAAAACTCGACGTGCGCCAGACCGACCAGCCGGTCATCATCGAAGGCGATGCGGTGCGGCTTGCGCAGGTGTTCTCGAACATGTTGTGGAATGCGTCGAAATTTACCGAGGACCATGGAATCATCACGCTAACTGCCACCGCGCAGGACAACCACGCAGTGGTTTCCATTGAAGACAATGGCGCCGGTATCGCCCCGGAACTGCTGCCGCACATCTTTGACATGTTCACGCAGGGCTCGAGGGAACTGGCGCGGACCGAGGGCGGGCTGGGGATCGGGCTGGCGGTGGTGCGCAGCCTGGTGCAGATGCACGGCGGCAGCGTCGAGGTGCATAGCGCCGGTCCCGGCGCGGGCAGCCGCTTTACCGTGAAACTGCCGTGCAGTGCCGCCAGCGTGGTGGATGCGGCAGGCGCGCCCGATGCAAATGTCACCAGTCCCGGTGCGCGGGTGCTGCTCATCGAGGACAATCTCGATGCCGGCGCAACCTTGCGCGACCTGCTGGCGCTCAACGGCCATTCGGTCGATTACGCCGCAGACGGCACCCGCGGCTTGGAGATGGCCGTCGCGAATACCTACCACCTCGTGCTGTGCGATATCGGCTTGCCGGGCATCGACGGCTATGAGGTGGTGACGCGCTTGCGCGAGCATTACGGCGCGCGCTCGCCGTGTACCGCAGCGGTGACCGGCTACGGCCAGCCGGAAGACCGCGCGCGCGCCCACGCAGCCGGCTTCGACCATTTCTTCGTCAAGCCGGTCGATGTGCCGCGCTTGCTGGAAACCGTCGCCCGCGTCGGCCGCGCCTTTGCGCAATCAACATGAAAAAAAGGGCGGACATCGCTGTCCGCCCCTCGTGCGCATTCGCGTCCGATGCCGCTCAGTCCGCGTAATTGTTCTCGCCATGGAACCCGAACATCATCTGCACCGGGTTATGGTCGCTGATGGGAAACGCCGGGTCGCCGTCCACCTGGATCAGCTGGTTGCAGAAGCGGGTCACGCGTTTCTTCGTGCCTTCGAAGATGTCGTGGTATTCCGCCCAGCCCCAGATGTAGAAGAACTTCCGGCCCTCCTTCACCGCGGCCAGGTCTTCGCTGGTGAGCGTGCCCGATACCGCTTCGACCATGCTGCGCGGGCCGGCGATGGTGGGGATCAGGTCTTCCTGCGATTCCGGGAATTCGTAGCCTTTCGGCAGCGGTTCGTCCAGCAGGCGGTAGGAGGTGTTGATCGACAGGCCGCGCGTCGGGGTGTTGCCGCTGTTGGCCCAGATCGGGTGGATGGTCCAGTGGAACCTGCCGCTTTCGGCATCCTGGTGCAGGTAGGTTTTGATTTCGCGGATGAACATGAAGGCGCGCTGGCCGGAGATCAGGGCATCCTCCGCCGTGCGGGCGCTGTGCTCGGCGACCGCGGCGCTCTTTTCCGCGATGGCCGCGCTTTCCCTGGCCGCATCGGCGGCGTCGCGCATGCGACGGGCAAGGTCGCGCACCAGCAGCACGAGCAGGCCGGCGAACAGCGCGAGCAACGCGTCGGTGACCTTGACCTCATAGAAGAAGGTGTGGACCCAGTCCTCGCCTGTCGCCGCTTCCGCCGCTTCCGTTGCAGCCGGTGTTTCCGCCGGCGTGGCGGCCATGCGTTCGGCCTTGGTCGGCTCGGCTTTGTCTTCCGCTACCGTCGCTGCCGGCGGTGCGGATGCGGCGGGCGCTTCGGTCTTCGCCGCACCCGTGTCCGCGCCGGCGGCGGCTGTCGCCGCTTGTTCCTGTGCAACAGGCGCTTGTTGCATTTCCTGTTGCGCTTCCGGCTTTTTCTGTTCTTCCGCTACGGCGTGCTGGCCGAGGCCGAACGCGAGCAGGAGCGCGGCGAAAAAGTGTCTGACTTGCATGGTCTGTTCTCCCGAAATTGGATTGCCTGGGCGCGCACGGAAGGCGCGTTGCCGTGAAAACCCATTAGTCCGGAGAAACTTGATGGAGTTCAACATTTCCGGTTGCCAAGCGCAATAAAAAATCCGAGGCGAGAATGGCATCAATGCCAGAGCGTCAATGAACCTCGGGCCCGGTGTTTCCCTCTGTATCATTACGCCAGTGCCGCCCTTGCGGCTCGAACCGTTTCCTCAACCAATACCAATAGAAGGAAAGCCATGAACCTGGAAAAGGTCGTCTTCGCATTCTTCATCGTTTTCGCCGCCACGCTCAACTTCGGTTTCTTCGTCGGCGACATTAGCCGTCCCGAGCTGCACAATGTGTACGAGCTGTTCGCGGCAATCGTCGTCAACATGATCGCGACCGTGCTCAAGTTCGGCGACCGCACGCAGATCGGCGCGGTGCACCTGTCGACCAGCCTGGTGGCCGACATCCAGCTGATCGCGGCGGCGGTCACCTGGGGGGTCGCGGTGCATGTCACGGGCATCGGGATGACGCCGGAGATGACGGCGAGTGTGGTGTCGCTGTCGGGCGGCGCGCTGCTGGCCAACATCGTCTCGCTGGTCATCCTCATCGTGGAAACGGTGATGTTGCGCCGCTGATGCGGGACATCAATTCGGACATGAACAGCGTATTTTTCCTCGTCCTGCGGCGCATGCGGGCGCCGCTCATCCTGCTGATCGTGTTCTACGCGATTGCGGTGCTGGGGCTGACCCTGGTGCCGGGCGTGAATGCGGACGGCACGCCGGCGCCGCCGCTGAGCTTCTTCCATGCGTTTTACTTCATCAGCTATACCGCGACGACCATCGGCTTCGGCGAAATCCCGCAACCGTTCTCGGATGCGCAGCGGCTGTGGGTGACGGCGTGCGTCTACGTCACGGTGCTCGGTTGGACGTACTCCATCCTGACGCTGCTGTCGCTGCTGCAGGACAGGTCCTTCCAGCACACGCTGGCGGCATCGCGCTTCGCACGCCGCGTATCGCGCATCCGGACGCCCTTCTACCTGGTCTGCGGTTGCGGCGAGACCGGCAGCCTGATCTGCCGCGCGCTGGATCTCATGGGCCTGGACTTCGTCATCCTCGACAGCGACGCGCAGCGCGTCGAGGAGCTGGACCTGGAAGATTTCATCACCGACGATCCCGCCCTTGCCGTCGATGCAAGCGTGTCGGGCAACCTGCTGATGGCCGGTGTGCGCCACCCGAAATGCCGCGGCGTGCTGGCGGTGACCAATGACGAAAAATGCAATCTCGCGATCGCCATCAATGTCCGCCTGCTCAATCCCGCAATCCCGGTGCTGACCCGCGTGCGCAGTTCGGCGGTGGCGGACAACATGCGTTCGTTCGGCACCCACCATATCGTCAACGCCTACGAGCGCTTCGCCGAGTACCTGGCGCTCGCGGTATCGGCGCCGGAAGCCTTTCGGCTGATCGAAATCCTCACCGGGCTGCCCGGGTCGCCCCTGCCGGTGCCGCACCGGCCGCCGCGCGGTCACTGGGTCGTCTGCGGCTACGGGCAATTTGGCCAGGCGATCGCGCGCTACATGTCCCTGCCCGGCATTCGAATGACCATCATCGATCCGGACCTCATCGGCCCGGCGGATAGCCGCCTCGTGAAAGGCACCGGTACCGAGGCAAGCGTGCTGCAGCAAGCCGGCATCATGGAAGCCGTCGGGATTGTCGCCGGCAGCGACAACGACATCGCCAACCTGTCCATCGCGATGATGGCCAAGCAGCTCAATCCGACGCTGTACGTGGTCGCGCGTCAGAACCAGGCAGCCAACGACCTGCTGTTCGAAACCTTCCGCGCGGACTTCAGCATGGTGCACACCCGAGTCGTCGCGCAGGAATGCATTTCGATCCTCACCACGCCCCTGCTCGCGCGTTTTCTTGCCGCCGTGAGGCTGGCGGAGGAAAACTGGAGCAAGGCGCTCGTCGCTCGCCTGGAATCGATCTGCGAGGGAGTGGTGCCGCAAGTCTGGGATATCCGGCTCGAAGCGGATACTGCGCCGGCTGTCTACAAGCTGCAGCAGGCGGGCAAGCCGATTACTGTCGGCGGGCTGTTGTGCGACATCGCCAATCGCGAAAACTGCCTGCCCGCGGTGGTCCTGATGGTCGAGCGCCGCGGCCAGTCCATCCTGCTTCCGGACGACGGGGTTCCGCTCGAAAAGGGGGATGCCATCCTGCTCGCCGGACAGCACGGCGTGCGCTCCATGCTCAACATGACGCTGCAGAATGCGAACGCCCTGGACTACGTGCTGACCGGCCGCGACGGTCACGGCGGATGGTTGTGGCAGTATCTGTTCGAGAAGGAAGCTAGGCGGCCCTAGTAGGTCAGTGCGCGTCGTGGCGCTCACGCCTGGCGGGAAGGAATGCGAAGGACGAAGCGTGCGCCGCCAAGCGGGGACTGCTCGACACCAATGTCACCCTTGTGCAGTGCCACGGCCTTGCGCGCAATCGCCAGCCCGAGACCGTAGCCGCCGGTCTGGCGGTCGCGACTGCGGTCGAGCCGGTAGAAGGGCTCGAACACCTGCTCTCGCTCGTCGGGCGGAATGCCGGGGCCGTCGTCGTCGATCGTGATCTCCAGTTGCCCCGTGCCGCTTGACGACGCCGAGAGCACGATCTTTCCGCTCGCGTACTTCGCGGAATTCGCCAGCACGTTGCCGATCGCCCGCGCAAGCAAACGCCGGTCGCCGCTTGCTTCACCGACGGCATCATCGATCTGCAGCGCAAACTGCTTGCCTTCGAGCGCGTGTTCCAGCTTGCCTGCGCATTCACGCAACAGGTCGGCGAGCGCGAAGGATTCGGCCTTGACCGGCTGCTCGCGGTCGAGCTTGGCGAGATACAGCAATTCATTCACGAGCACATCCAGCTCGCGCACGTCCTCCTGCATCGACTGGATGCGCGCCTCCATGCGGGCGCGTTCGGTTTCGTCGCGCAGCAGTTCAAGGCCGAACTCGATGCGCGAGATCGGTGTGCGCAGTTCATGCGACACCGAATGCAGCAGGCCTTTCTGCGCCGCGAGCAAGTCCTGGATGCGTCCGGCCATCTGGTTCATGCGCTTGGCCAGCGGGAACAGCGAGGAGCTTTCCTTCGTGCCGGCGCGCGTCGACAGCCGGCCTTCACCGAGACTTTCCGCAACCTTCGACAGTGCCTGCAGCTCCAGCCAGTGCCGGCGTGACCAGAAACCGATCGGGACCAGTACGCAGAGCGCGACGATCGCGTAGCGGAGCAGTTCCATCTTCAGCTCCAGGCCGACGTCGATCGGCAGGCCGCTCACCAGCAGCGCTTCTTCGTCGCTGCCGACGTAGCGTTCGCCCGCGAGGTCGACGCGGCGGTAGAAGGATTTCCTGCCGATGTCGAGCACCAGCTCGCCGCGCTCGAAGGCGGCATGCACGGCCGGGTCGAGACCGGCCTTCGCGCTGTCGAGCGGAACCAGTTCCAGGCTGAGCCCGGACACTTCCCGTACCTTGTTGAGACGCACCAGCCACTCGTCGGCGGGCGCCTGGTCGATGTATTGCTCGAGCAGGAAGATCGGGCCGGAGGCTTGCTTGCGCGCGATCTCTTCCAATGGATTGCCGAACACGTAGCGCAGCGCGAAATAGATCGCGAAGGCGGCGACCGCGATCGCCAGCAGGATCAGCGGGACAATCCGGAAGAAAATCCGGTTCATGCGTCCCAGGCGGAGGGGCTGAACAGGTAGCCTTCGCCCCACACGGTCTTGATGCGCTCGGCATCCGCGTCGTCGAACTTGCGGCGCAGGCGCGACACGCAGTTGTCGATGCTGCGGTCCAGGCCGTCGAATTCGATGCCGCGCATCTTCAGCAGGATGTCGTTGCGTGACATCACCTGCCCGGCCGATTCGGCCAGCACAAGGAGCAGCTTGTATTCGGTGCTGTTGAGCGCTACCGGCTGGCCGCGCCAGGTCACGGTGCGGTTCTCGCGTGATAACTGGAAGGCGCCGTACACCAAGTCGTCGCCGCGCCCCGCATCCTGCGCCTGACCTTGTCCCCTGCGCAGCAACGCACGCAGGCGCGCCAGCAGCACGCGCGGCTGCACCGGCTTGTTGACGTAGTCGTCCGCGCCCTGCTCCAGGCCGGATACTTCATCGTAGCTGTCCTCGCGCGCGGTCAGGATCAGGATCGGCACCTTGCTGGCCTCGCGGATTTGCCGGCACACCACCATCCCGTCGAGGCCGGGCAGCATCAGGTCCAGCACCACGATGTCGGGGCGGGTCTCGCGGAAGCGCGACAGGGCGGCGTCGCCACGGCTCACGACGTCGACGGAAAACTCGTAACCGGCGAGATATTCGGCTACGAGCGACGCCAGCTTTTCATCGTCTTCGACGAGCATTAATCGGTACATGGTCTTTCCCCCTGCCGGAATTGTATAAGAGCGGGCATTTCCATGCGGGATGGAGATATTTGCGTACAAATTCGCGACAATTTCCGGACAGGGTGGGGAGGATTTTCCGCAGCCACGTGCCTAAGATACACAGCAGGGCGGAGATGCCGCCGACAGCGATTTGAAAATCTTCCCTGGATAAAACAATGAAAAAACACCGGCTTCTTCTCGCCGCGATAAGCGCGTCCGCAGCGCTGCTTCTGGCAGCCTGCGGTGGCGGCTCTGGCAGCCCTTCCACCAGCCTGAGCTTGAACGGCACCAGCACGACTGTGCCCGGCACCAACATCCTGCCGCAGGCGGCGACCGGCGTGCCGTTCGAACTTTTCTCGCCGGCTTTGTCGCAAACCGCCATTACCGAAAAACGCACCGTGGTCGCGCGCGATGTCAATGCCTGGCAGAAGCTGTGGTCCGAGCATGCCGGCGCAGGCATTGCCGACCGCCCGCTGCCGTCAGTGGACTTTTCGAAGGACATGGTGATCGGCGTCTACCTCGGCGCGTCCGGCGCTTGCGACGCGCTGTCGATCGAAACGGTAAAGCAAAAGGAAAACCCCGCACGCCTCGAGGTAACCTGGAAGCATACCCCGCCGCCGCCGAACATGGCCTGCATCGCCGTGGTCGTCAACCGTGCCGTCCTGGCGACGGTGCCGCAATCCGAGCTGCCGGTGGAATTCGTGCAGATGCCTGCAGACGAGGACGACACGCTGGTGATCCGCAGCGGCTGGTCCTTTGGCCTGTGCGTGGACAATTGCGAAGGCGAGGCGGAAATCCGCGAGGACGGCGCCACCCTGACCGTCAAGGGCCGCAAAGACCAGGACCGGCCGCAAGCCAGCGTGTGGGGCGCGGTCTCCGCCAAGGAGTGGGAAGCGCTCACCGCGAGCTTCCAGACCCTGCCCGACGTGACGATCGGCTGCCCCGGCTGCGCCGACGAAGGGCGCGAGTGGATCGAGGTCGAGCACAAGGGCAGCAAGAAGCGCGTCGACATCAGCTGCAATGTGGTGGTCCCGGAGGCACAGCGTTTCCAGGAAAGCGTGCGCGCCATCCGCAGCCGCCTGGCGGTCGCGCTGGGACTTCCCGAGATCTGCAACCCGGGTGCAATCGCTTTCGAGCGCCTCGATCCGGCCGTATTCACCTCGGAGATCACCGACAAGCGTTTTGTGACGATCAGGGATGCGGCAGCCTGGACCGCGCTGTGGAATGCACACACCGGCGGACGCGCGGCTATGCCTGCGATCGATTTCTCGCAAAAGATGGTGGCGGGCGTCTTCATCGGCCGCGAGTCGGTACCCTGCGGCAGCACTGCGATCGAATCTGTCCATCGGCGCAGCAACCCGGATCGCATCGAAGTCGGCTATCGCATCACCGACCCCGGGCCGGACGTGATGTGCATCGCCGCCGTGCTGAACCAGTATGCGCTCGTGACGCTTCCGGCGTCGCCGCTGCCGGTCGACTTCGTCAAGCTGCCGTGATGACTGCCGGCGCGACGCGCCGGTGGTGCTGTTCATGACGCGACATCGCCTGCTTGTCATCGCATTGGCGCTGCTGGCTCTTGCATGCGTTCGCGAGGACCCGGGCACGGAAAAGCCGGCGGAGCGTGCGCACTACAAGCCCGCGCCGGTCGTGCCGGCGCTCGGCATCAGGGGATAAGGGGGCAGTGACGAAGTGTGCCACGGGGAAATGCCCATACAATACGGGCTAGATGAAAGGCAGCAGAGGCGCAGCACGTTTTCGTGCACGACGCGTCATCTGCGACGAACCGACAATCCCCCGTACCGGAGAGCCCAAGACGTGGCACGCGCATCCCTGCATCCCCGACACCCCATGCGAAAATTCTTCATCCTGTTCCTGGCCGGCCTTCCCGCTGTTGCGGGTGCGCAGACACCCGCCGCGCGCATGATGCCGGACGGGAGCAAGGACACCTATATCGGCCTGGGAATTTCCCACGCGCCGCGCTACAAGGGGGCGGAGGACCGCGACACCGATCCCGCCCTGCTGGTGCAGGCGCAATGGAGCAATGGCGTGTTCCTGTCCGGACTGAGTCTCGGGATGCATCTGTCCGATGCGCCGACCGTCGAATACGGCCCGCTGCTCGCCATCGAGCCCGGCCGCAATGCATCCGGATCGCAGAAGCTGTCCGGTATCGGCGGCGGCGGCAGCATCGACGTCGCGAACGTTGCCGGGATTGCCGCCCCGTCCACCACGCAAACGGCGCCGCGCTTCACGGACATTCGCTCCACGCCCGGCGCGGGTGCCTTCTTCAACTATTACTTCGACGAGAACCTGCGGCTGACCAGCAATTTCCTGTACGGCGTCGGCGAGGGCCACGACGGGCTGCTGCTCAATCTCGGCGTGCAGAAAGCCCTGCCGCAACTCGCCGCGCACCATCGCCTGTCGCTATCGGCCGGCCTCACCTGGGTCAACCGCCGCTACATGCGCGAATACTTCGGGGTCAATCCTGCCGTCGCCGGCGGCAGCGTGACCTATGCGCCTTCGTCCGGGGTGCGCGACGTGCAGCTCACGCTGAACTGGAACTGGGAATTGAGCAATCTCTGGCTGCTCACCTCGCAACTGTCGGCCACGCGCCTCGTGGGCCCGGCCGCCGACAGCCCCTACACGGAACGCCGCAGCGGCATCGGCGTGCGAACCGGCCTGGCCTATCGCTTCTGAGCATTACTCATGACCTCCATGCGCCCTTTCCTTGTCGCGATGTTGTTCCTGCTCCAAGCAGCAGGCGCGCGCGCGGCCGATGAAGTGGCGCTGCAGGACGGGGAATGGATCAGCTATCGCGATGCCTACAAGCAGATGATCCGCTTCGAAAAATACGGAAAGCCGAAACACCTGATCCAGAGCCACTACCAGGTCGCGCCGAAGGACAAGGGTGCGTCACTCGAGGGCGTGCGCCTGACGCTTGCAGGTTCATCCACGCAGCTGAACCTGCCGCTGGATGTCGTCGGCCGTGCGGTATTTCCGTTCCTGAAATCGGCGTACGACGACAATGCGCGTCTGGTGTTGAACCGCAAGCCGAACCAGTATGTGATGCAGCAGCGCGTGTCGATCGTGCCGCGCGCGGATGGCACGTATGAGGTGACGGACCTGCGCGCGGCCTGCGAGCAGGTGCTGGACTACCTGCGCCACGTCGGCAAGGCGTCGATGCAGGAGAAGAGATGCGCCGGCGTGCGCTTCTCCTTCGCGCGCCAGGGGGCGGAGCCGGTGGTCAGGCTGCGTGGTGCAGAGCATGTGCAACCGCTCGGTGTGGAGGAAGGCAGCGCCTTCCCCGACGACGCGGGGCCCTTGTTCCGGACGGTGCGCTACCGATTCCCGGACGCCGCCGAAAAAGGCCAGCTCGTTACGCAGGGCTCGCCGGTCGCCATCGCCGCCGAGTTCAGGTAGGCGCGCCGCCGAAGGCTGCCTTCGAACGCCGCTCGAGCTCATCCGGCGGCACGTCTTCCACATGCGTGGCGATCCACCACTTGTGGCCAAAGGGATCGGTGATCATGCCGCCGCGGTCGCCGTAGAACTGATCCGCCACCGGGCGATCAAGCTTGCCGCCTGCCTGGACCGCACGCTCCACGAGCGCGTCGACATTCTCCACATACAGATGCAGCATGACCGGCGAACCGCCAATGGCTTCGGGGCTCGTCGCGCCCATCTCGGGATACTCGTCGCTGAGCATGATCGGCGAATTGCCGATGCGGATTTCCGCATGGCCGACCTTGCCGTCCGGGCTGGCGACCCGGAAGGTCTCATCCGCGCCGAACGCGCGCTTGTAAAAGTCCAGCGCGGCCGCCGCATTCCTGACCGTCAAATAGGGCGTCAGCGTGTGATAGCCGTCGGGAATCGGTTTTACCTTGTTCGTCATTGCACAATCCTCCACTTGTCCTGAATCCAGTTAATGATGAAATGCTGTTACAAGCTGCGCAGCATCAGGTCCGTGTCGATGACCCGGACCTGGCCGCGCACCAGTGTTCCCTCTTCCGGAAACCAGCGCTGTGCGACATAGGGCGCGAATCCGGTTTCCTCGCGGATCGCGAACTGGAAGATCGCATCCCAGTCCGCATCCCGCGGCATCACCCAGACCACCTGCCGCCCCGCATCCACCCGGATTCCCGCATGGCGCAAGTTGGAACGCACGCGTTCGGCGCGCTCCTCCCTGCTTTCGTCGTAGATGCCGTTTGCATCCGGTAGCGGCAGCACCGCCGGCACGCGTTTCTGCTCCAGGTCCGACGCCGACGTGCGGAACTTGGCCCAGGGGCCGATCAGCGTACTGCGGACGAACTGCAGTTCGTCGTCAGACAAGGGTTCATCGAGGTAATAGCAGGACAGGGTGAAGGCCATTGTGTGGAATCGAAAGTGCAAAATCGAAAGCTCGATACCGCAGCATAAACCGTCCCGCTCCATTTAAACACTGCCGCCCATGGCCGCACTGATAAAGACTAAGACTTGCGAACCGTGCCGGCTCCGGTTGAGATGACACTGGAACACAGTGTAGGGGTGGCCTCCTGACAGCATCATGTCAGGAGCTGTGCGCCCGCCTCCGCATCGGTGTCCAGTACAACGCCATGTTCCATGTTGTTACAGCAGAAGCCCAGCATCACGTGGTTCGGCAAACTTTGTCGTCTTCGTCGAGACATCGATTGCGACATCGATACGCCAGCAGGATGTCTTGTTGTGTGGGAGTCGGCCGGGCACTTGCATTTGCAGGTCAGGAGGCAACTGCGCCGCCGGCAGATTGATGATGGGCATTCGTATTTTCGGTTCAAAGGAATATTGCTAAATTATCAATTTTGAGATATCGTCGGCCCCACCGGTTTGTTTCCAAATTGACAATCAATGTCTGCCTCCGCTCCATTCGGCCCCGGCCTCTCCGACGCCCTGGCCTTCACCCAATCGCACCGCCTGCTGACGCTGACCTTCGCCC
>CBIHRW010000058.1:0-29312 GCA_966212545.1 uncultured Noviherbaspirillum sp. | reverse complement strand
GCTTTGACAACGATGACTAGCGATTGAATTGCAAGCGTTTTTGCATGCCTGACCGGCGAACCGCAAACGCAATGCGGGCGTGCACGGGTGCGCATCCGGCTGATGGAAACCGACACATTACGCATCCTGTCCGGGAGAGGACAACACCACCGGCGAAGAGCGTGCCAAAGGAAATCCCTCCAGAGGCGGGCGCTCAAAAACGCGGGCGCGTGTTTAGAGCGGCTTGACTAGCGATTCCACCACCCAGTCCCATTCCTTCGCCGTCATGAACAAGGGCCAGTCGTTATGGCCGGCATCGCGGAGCTCGAGGTAGTCCGTTGTGGGAACCGCTTTCGCCAGGGCCCTGGCATGTCCGACTGGCAGCACCTCATCCCGCGCCGCCGCGACGATCACGACTTTACCCCGATAGCGTGACAGCGCTTCGACTGAATCGAATCGCTCCTGCAGCAGGAAGGCCAGCGGAACGGCAAATTTCGAATTCACGACGTTCGTCAGTGAATCCCAAGGTGTGATCAGGACGACGCCCGCCGCTTTCTCGCCATGCGTCCGGATGATTTCGGCTGCGATGCCTGCGCCAAAGGATTCGCCGAGAACATAAATGCTGCCCGGCCATTTGGTCCGTGCGAGAACGAAATCGTCCGATGATGCCGCGAGGGCATTCCTCACAGTCGCCGGCCCTTCCCGTTCTCCAAAGCCCGGATATTCGACAAGCACAACCCGCAATCCGCGAGCAGTCAATGCGGTGGCCAAGGCAGCACGGTCGTCGACGGTGCCGGCATTTCCGTGATAGATGATGACAGTGCCTGTTACCGGACCGGCCGGTTCGCAAATCTTGCCGCGGTATTTCCCGTCCTCCAGCCATTCCGCCGAACCGGGCGCGCATTGCGCAAGCACGTCGGTGCCGCTGCCCCTGATTCCCGGCAGCAGGATAAGGTTGCTTTGCCAGAAGTACAGCAAGGCGAAGGCAATGGCAATTGTTGCAGCTCCGACAGCCATAAAAGTGAAAATTGAACGCATGCTTTTCGCGATGATCCGGCTCAGTTTGGACTGCTTGCGCCAATAAGAGAAGCCTACTGCTGTGCCGAGGAATGCTTGTACTTGCAGACGTCTGGCACCATGCACGAGCACCAGACTCAACCTTTCCTGCTGCCGGTGACTCAAACGATTTGGCAGCGGAGCATCGATCCAGATATTACTTGACCTTCCCACCGTGGATTCCCCCACAATACCCCCTGCCTACACTCCCGGAGGTGCCGAATGTACGAATTGAAAGTCGAAGGAATGAGCTGCGGCCATTGCGTGAGCGCCGTCACCAAGTCGGTCCAGGCGGTCGACGCTGCAGCGAAAGTTGACGTGGACCTGGCGCAGCAAAAGGTGTCGGTCAACTCGGCTGCGGGCCTCGAAGCGATCAAGGCCGCGGTGGAAGATGCCGGTTATCCGGTGCTCGGCAGCGCCGAACGATAGACTGCATGGCGGATGCGGCAGCGTGCCGCGTCCGCATCCATCCGCATCAATGACAGGACGCCTTTTGCCCGCTGATTGTTTCAAGGCCGCTCAGGATCGGGCACTCCGGTCGGTTGTCGCCAGAGCACGCATGCTCCAGGTGCCGCAGCGTGTCGCGCATTTCCGTCAATTCGCGGATGCGCGTCTCCAGTTCTTCCAGGTGTGAACGCGCAATCGCCTTCACATCCGCACTCGCCCGCTGCGGATCCTGCCACAGCGACAGCAGGTCCTTGATCTGCTCCAGAGAAAAACCC
Organism: uncultured Noviherbaspirillum sp.; assembly: GCA_966212545.1. Taxonomy (GTDB): domain Bacteria; phylum Pseudomonadota; class Gammaproteobacteria; order Burkholderiales; family Burkholderiaceae_D; genus Noviherbaspirillum. Next base: position 27,555 of record CBIHRW010000058.1, on the reverse strand, counting down.
AGCGTGCGCGCCCGCTTGATGAAGCGCAGCGTGTGCACGTCGTTCTCTCCGTAAATGCGATACCCCGAGTCCGTGCGCTTGCCCGCCTTGATCAGGTCGATGCTTTCGTAATAACGGATCATCTTGGCTGTCACGCCGGATGCTTTCGAAGCCTCCCCGATATTCATGTTTTCCTCCCTCATGCCGCCTTCCAGCGGCGCAACAACAAGGCATTGGTAATCACGCTGACCGAGCTGAAGGCCATCGCCGCGCCGGCAAACACCGGGTTGAGCAGGCCGAATGCCGCGAGCGGAATGCCGACCAGATTGTAGATGAATGCCCAGAAAAGGTTCTGCCGGATCTTGCTGTAAGTCCGGCGGGAAATGTCGATTGCATCCGGCACCAGCGCCGGTTCACCACGCATGAGCGTGACGCCGGCCGCGTGCATGGCGACGTCGGTACCAGTGGCCATTGCAAAGCCGACATCTGCTGCAGCCAAGGCCGGGGCATCGTTGATGCCGTCGCCGACCATCGCGACCACCTGCCCCTGCTGCTTCAGTCGCGTGACCTGCTCCGCCTTGTCGGACGGCAGCACCTCGGCGATCACCTCGTCGATGCCGAGTGCGGCACCGACCGCCGCCGCGCTGCCCTTGTTATCGCCGGTCAGCAGCACGGTTTTCACGCCAAGCGCATGGAGCCGGGAAACTGCGCGGGCCGCCGTCGGTTTGATACGGTCACCGAAAGCAAGAAGGCCGAGAAGGCGTTGCTCGCCTTCATCCGCCATCAGCCAGGAAACCGTATTACCCTTCTGTTCCAGCGCGTTTGCGGTGCCAGCGAGCGGACCGGCATCGATTCCCATCTCCTTCAACAGGCGCGAGCTGCCAAGTTTCAGCGTATGTCCTCCGACCATCGCTGCCGTGCCGCGCCCAGGCAGCGCCGTGACCTGCGTTGCAGGCGGAATGGCGATGCCCTTCGCTTGCGCGGCTTCCACCACGGCTCGCGCCAGGGGATGTTCGCTGCCCTGCTGCACGGCAGCGGCAAGCCGGATCAGTTCTCCGACAGGCATGCCGTTCGGCACCGCCTCCACCAGCACCGGACGTCCTTCCGTAAGCGTGCCGGTCTTGTCAAAGACGACGATGGTTACCGCGTGCGCAAGTTCGAGCGCTTCGGCATCCTTGATGAGGATGCCGTGGGCCGCGGCGACGCCTGTCCCGGCCATGATCGCCGCCGGCGTCGCAAGACCGAGCGCACACGGACAAGCGATGACCAGCACGGCCACCGCGTTGACGATCGCCAGCTCGAGGTCGCCCGATGCCATCCACCAGCCGGCGAAAGTCGCCAGCGCAATGAGCAGCACCACGGGCACGAACACCGCGCTGACCTTGTCGACCAGGTGCTGGATCGGCGCCTTTGCCGCCTGTGCGTTTTCCACGAGGCGAATGATGCGCGACAGCGTGGTCTCGCTGCCGATCGCCGTCGTGCGGACCAGCAGCAAGCCTTCCGCGTTGATCGAGCCGCCGGTGACCTTGTCGCCCGCCTGCTTCGCCACCGGCAGGCTTTCGCCGGTGATCAGCGATTCATCGACATGACTGCGTCCTTCCTCCACCAGACCGTCGACCGCGACGCGCGCGCCGGGGCGCACAACCACGATATCCCCAAGCCGGACCTGGGCGATCGGAATCTCGATCTCTTCCGAATCACGCCGCACGCGGGCAACATCAGGACGCAGCACTTGCAGCGCCCGGATCGCCGCGCTGGTTTGCCGCTTGGCGCGCGCCTCCAGCCATTTGCCGAGCAGTACGAGCGTGATGACGACAGCCGCTGCCTCGAAGTAGAGATGCGGCATGCCCTCATCGCCATGCGCGAACAGCTGGTACACGCTCAGGCCGTAGGCAGCGCTGGTGCCTAGTGCCACGAGCAAATCCATGTTGCCGGTGCCCGCCTTGACCGCCTTCCAGCCGGCCCGGTAGAAGCGCGCGCCGAGCCAGAACTGCACGGGTGTCGCCAGGACAAGCTGCATCCATCCGGGCAGCATCCAGTGCACGCCAAACAGGTCGAGCAACATCGGAACGATCAGCGGAAGTGACAGCGTCGCCGCGACGACAACTTTGATGAGTTCGGTGTCGCGCGGCTGTTCCCGCGGTGTCGACGCCGCCTCCCGATGCGGGCGGGCCTGATAGCCGGCCGCTTCGATCGTGTTGATCAGGACATTGGGATCGAGACCCGCCGCGGCGCGCACGTGCGCGCTTTCGGTTGCCAGATTGACTGTTGCGTCGAGCACGCCATCCGTCTTGCGCAGCGCTCGTTCAACCCGTCCGACGCAGGAGGCGCAGGTCATGCCTTCGATATCGAGGTCGACTTCCTGCTGCGCCACCTGGTATCCCGCCTTCTCAATCGCCTGCTGCAGCATGCCCATGTTCACGGACTTGTCGGCCGCCACCCTGGCGCGTTCCGTGCCGAGGTTGACGTCCGCGGCAGCAACGCCGGGGACTGCACGCAGCGCCTTTTCGACGCGTCTCACGCAGGACGCACAGGTCATGCCTTCAATCGGCACGTCCAGTTCGTGGCCCGCAGGACGGGAGGATGTTGTCAAAGCTGAAATTGCATTTTCCATGGCTCTGCCTCTTTCATCCAGGATGAGGCCATTATCGACCTTGCCATCGTGGGAAGGTCAAGCACCGGATAGCGCGCGGTTTCGTTTCCTTGACCGGAATTAACTATTGCAGGTGCCTGCGGACGATCGCCGCGTATTCCCCGCTTGCCTTCAGGCGTCTGAGGCCTGTATTGAAGTCGTTGACCAGGGTTAGAGCATCTGGCCGGCTTTTCGGCACGATCAGGTGGAATTCCGCCCGGTCGAATGGCTTCGCCAACCGGACGATTGCGCCGCCCACATTTGCCTGCTTGAGCGCTTCGTCGCCGCCAAGGGCGTCCGTAATGAAGAAATCGACCCGCCCCAAAGCCAACATCTGGGCGCATGCGGTCAATGAAAAGGGGCGCTGGATCGCGATCAGGTTCTTGCGGTGCAACTCCTCGATCCTGGGATAAACAATGAAGCCGTTGGGCGCGCAATAGGTCTTTCCATGGAAGGTTTCGAGCCGCTCGGGATCGATGCCGCTGCCAGGACGCGTATAGACCGCACGCATGCCGCCGTAAACCAGGTCCGAATACAGATAATCCTCTTCACGTTCCGGCTTGTGTGCGTAAGGGAAAGTCGCATCGTATTCGCCGATCTTGGTCAACTCGTAGCCCCGCTTCCATGGCGCCCAATGCAACGAGGTTTCCAGGCCGACGAGATGGAATGCGCGTTGCACGATCTCGGTCAGCATCCCCTTACCCGGCAGGCCCTGCCCCGTGTAAGGCGGGAGATCGTCGCCAGTAACCAGCCGGAGCGGCGCTGCCATGACAGGCAGGGACAACAGGATGGCGGAAAGAAATGCAACGGTATATCGCTTTAGCATCAGCGTGTCGTTCAGCGTGATTTCATTGCTTCAAGGGTATCGCTGACCTTGGGACGGAGCAAGCGCACGCCAAGCTCTGACTTGATGCGCGCGTTGTTGAGCTTTCTCGATTCCGACATGAAGGACAGCAGCATCGGCGAAACCGTTCCCTGCAGTTCCGTGCGCGGCAGACGCGGCGGCCTGCGCAGGCCGAATGCGTCGGCAACGGCGTCGAAGTAATCGCCCATCTTCAAGTGTGAATCGTCGGCGGCGTGGTAGACGCGGCAGGCCCCTCCGCGGAACAGCGCGGCAGCGAGAATCCGGGCGAGGTCATCCGCATGGATGTGGTTGGTGTAGACATCCTCATCCGCTTGCAGGGCGGGCGTGCCTTTCTTCAGGCGTTCAACCGGCAGGCGATCCTCGGCGTAAATACCCGGAACGCGCAGGATGGACAGGCGCGATCCCGATCGCCGCGCCCACTTGCGCAATACCCGCTCGGCATCGACCCGGCGCTTTGCCCGCGCGTTCTGCGGATTCACCGTGCGCGTCTCGTCCACCAGCGCGCCGCCGCAGTCGCCGTACACCCCGGTCGTGCTCACATAAACCATCGTGGCCCGGTCGGGTAAAATGGCGGTCAAATTTCGGGTACGACGGTCCGTTACGCCGTCCTGCTGGGGCGGTGCGAGATGCACGATACAGGTGGCGAGATGCGCCAGCCGCGTCAGGCTGTGCGGCTGGTCGAGGTCGGCAACAATGGGAATGGCGCCCGCGGCGCGCAATTCTTCCCGGCGCTCCGGCTGGCTGGTCACCGCGAACACGCGGAAGCGGTCACGCACCAGCGGCAACAGGCGCAAGCCGACGTTGCCACAGCCGAGGATCAGCAAGCGCGGCCGGCCGAATCCCGAAGCAGTCTGGTTTTCTTTATTTTTCATCATCAGGATTGTATGACTTTCCAAGTAACAGTTCAGCCGAGCGGCCGCCAGTTCACCTGCGACGATGGCGAAACCGTATTGAGCGCCGCGATCCGTGCAGGCGTTGGGCTGCCGTACGGCTGCAAGAACGGCGCATGCGGCACCTGCAAGGGCAAGCTGCTCGACGGTAACGTGACGCACAAGGCGCACCAGGAGAAGGCGCTGCCCGTCGCGGAAGAGGAAAAGGGCTTCTCGCTGTTCTGCTGTGCGACCCCGCACTCGGACATCGTGATCGAAGCGCGCGAAGTGCTCGGTGCCGGCGAATTCCCGATCAAGAAGCTGCCGACCCGCGTCGCCAAGCTGGACAAGGTGGCCGACGACGTGATGGTCGTGTCGCTGCAATTGCCGGCCAACGAGCGCCTGCAATACAAGGCCGGCCAGTACATCGAGTTCATGCTGAAGGACGGCAAGCGCCGCAGCTACAGCATGGCCAACGCCCCGCACCTGGACGAGCATCTGACCGTGCACATCCGCCACATGCCCGGCGGCCTGTTCACCGACCATGTGTTCAACAACATGAAGGAGCGCGACATCCTGCGCTTCGAAGGCCCGCTCGGCACCTTCTTCCTGCGCGAAGAGTCGGACAAGCCGATGGTCCTCCTCGCCTCCGGCACCGGCTTCGCGCCGATCAAGGCGATCATCGAGCACGCGATCGACCAGAAGACCGATCGCCAGATGGTGCTGTACTGGGGCGGCCGCCGTCCGAAGGACCTGTACATGCATGCGCTGTGCGAGGAATGGGCACGGACCGTGCCGAACTTCAAGTACGTCCCGGTGATTTCCGACGCCCTGCCCGAGGATGCCTGGACTGGCCGCACCGGCTTCGTCCACCGCGCGGTAATCGAAGACCTGGCGGACCTGTCCGCCTACCAGGTCTATGCCTGCGGCGCGCCGGTCATGGTCGATTCGGCCAAGCGTGATTTCGTCGTGCAGTGCAAGCTGCCGGAGGAAGAGTTCTACGCCGACGCGTTCACCTCCGAGGCCGATCTTGCTGCCGATCTGGCAACAAAATAATTTTTGACGCAGTGCAGAAAACGCCTTACCATTCTTGGTATGAACACAACAGCCAAACTCTTGCGACGCCGTACCCAGCTGCCTCAGCCTGGGAAGCCGTGCGTGTAAGCGTTTGATGCTCACAAAGCCACAGGCCCGCCCTGTGGCTTTTTTTTTGATCTTTGCCATTTATTGTCCAGGAGCCCGAAATGGAATTCAGCCAGTACGACGTCAACGCCCTCATGCAGATCACCAACCGGCCTCCGCTCGTGTTCACCGAAGGCCGCGGCATGTGGCTGACGGACAATAATGGCAAGCGCTACCTCGACTACCTGCAGGGCTGGGCGGTCAACTGCCTCGGTCACTCGCCGCAATGCATTATCGACGCGGTCAAGGAACAGGTCGGCAAGTTGATCAATCCCTCGCCGGCGTTCTACAACGAGCCGTCCATCGTCCTTGCCACGCTGCTGACCAAAAACTCTTGCTTCGACCGCGTATTCTTCGCCAACAGCGGCGCCGAAGCCAACGAAGGCGCGATCAAGCTGGCGCGCAAATGGGGCAAGCTGAACAAGAATGCCGCGGGCGAAAACCGTTACGAAATCATCACCTTCAACCACGGCTTCCATGGCCGTACGCTTGCCACTATGTCGGCCAGCGGCAAGGCAGGCTGGGACACGATGTTCGCGCCGCAAGTGCCGGGCTTCCACAAGGCCGAGCTGAATGACATCGCCAGCGTGGAAAAGCTGATCACCGACAAGACCGTGGCCGTCATGCTCGAACCGGTACAAGGCGAGAGCGGCGTGATCCCGGCTACCCGCGAATTCATGCAGGCGCTGCGCGCGCTCACCAAGCAGCGCAACCTGCTGCTGATCGTCGACGAGGTCCAGGCAGGCATGGGCCGCACCGGCGAACTGTTTGCCTACCAGCTCTCGAACATCGAACCCGACATCATGACCCTGGGCAAAGGCATCGGCGGTGGCGTCCCCCTCTCCGCCCTGCTCGCGCGCGAGGAGATCGCCTGCTTCGAACCCGGCGAACAAGGCGGCACCTATAACGGCAACCCCCTGATGACCGCCGCAGGCATCGCCGTCCTCTCCGAACTGATCAAGCCCGGCTTCCTGCAATCGGTGAAGGAGAAAGGCGCGTACATGAGCGCCGAACTGCTCAAGCTGTGCGACAAGCACGGCCTGGAAGGCGAACGCGGCGAAGGCCTGCTGCGCGCACTCAAGCTCGGCAAGGACATCGGGCCGAAGATTGTCGAAACGGCACGCGACATGGAACCGGTCGGCCTGCTGCTGAATTCGCCGCGCCCGGACCTGCTGCGCTTCATGCCGGCGCTGAACGTCACGACGGATGAGATCGACCAGATGATTTCGATGCTGTCCGACGTGCTGGCCAAACTCGGTCACTGATCCTTCGCACCTGCAATCCCGGCAGGAACGGGATTGCAGCTTCATTCACGCCATACGACTAACCCTCTCGGCTGCCGGCGTTCAAGGAAAGGATCGCATAAAGAATAATCGCGCCGAAAGTCGCCGTCCCGATTCCACCTAGCGCGAACTGCCCAAGCTTCAAGGTAAAGTCACCCGCGCCGAGCACCAGGGTGACAGCGGCAACGATCAGGTTGCGGTTATTCGAAAAATCCACCTTGTTCTCGACCCAGATGCGCGCGCCTGCCACCGTGATCAAGCCGAAGACCACGATTGACACCCCGCCCAGCACGGCGCCCGGAATGGTCTGGATGATGGCGCCGAACTTCGGCGAAAATCCCAGCACCAGCGCAATCAGCGCCGCGACGACGAAAATCAGCGTGGAATAGATCTTCGTCGCGGCCATGACGCCGATGTTTTCCGCGTAGGTGGTGACGCCGGTACCACCCACGCTGCCGGACAGGACCGTTGCCACGCCGTCACCGACAAATGCCCTGCCCATATAGCGATCGAGGTTCTGTCCGGTCATGGCGCTGACCGCCTTGATATGGCCAAGGTTCTCGGCCACCAGGATGACCGCCACCGGCGCCAGCAATGCCATCGCATCGACTTGGAATACCGGCGCGACGAAGTGCGGCACACCGAACCATGCCGCGTTGGCGACGATGGTGAAATCGATCGGCTTTCCCAGTCCGCCAACGTTCGTCAGAAGAAAGTAGATTGCGTAAGCCAGCAGCAATCCGATCAGAATCAGCAAACGCTGCGCCATCCCGCGCGTGAATACCGCCACGCCGCCGACGCAGAAAATCGTAACCAGCGCCATCCAGGCATCGAAGTTGTTTCCGGATACGCCCTTGACGGCGATCGGTGCCAGGTTCAAGCCGATAACCGCGACCACCGCACCGGTAACGACAGGCGGCATCAGTTTTTCGATCCACGCCGTGCCGACGGCCATTACCAGAAGGCCGATCAGTGCGTACACAACGCCGCAGGCGATGATGCCGCCAAGGGCGGCGCCCATATTCGTGTTCGGCCCCTGCCCGCCATAGCCGGTTACCAGGATGACCAGGCCGATGAAGGCGAAACTCGATCCGAGGTAGCTCGGCACACGTCCGCCGACGAATACAAAGAAAAGCAGCGTGCCGATACCCGACATGAAAATCGCCAGGTTGGGGTCGAAGCCCATCAACAACGGTGCCAGAACAGTTGCGCCGAACATGGCGACCACATGCTGCAGCCCCATCGCAATTGTCTGAGGCCAGGGAAGCCGTTCCTCCGTACCGACAACCGCGCCTTGGCCGTCTCTGGTGCTTTCACGCAGCCGCCACCGGGGAAAATAGGTATTTGCCATCAAGGTTCTCCAGGTGAAGCCGAGAAGATGCGCGCGCAACGTGCATCCGCCCCGCCGGAAATTCATAGAAATGTTTACAAACGGCAAGTGTATTCAGAGACGGGTTTCCGCACAATCGAAAAGCACGTCGCATGCTCGGTTGCGGCTTCGTCATTTGCAGGCGGTCCGGGACGAGGGTTCATCCGGCGTGAAACAGCCGAATCGCCGACGCTGGCGTCTATCGTACGGGCGACGGTGACGCTATTTCGCTTGGAGCCAGCCGCGCAGTGCGGACATCGCCGTTTCCCGGCCTGCTGGCTTCATTCCTGTGCCGACTGTGCCGGGCGCCCGGCCGTATAGGCTTTCATGACTGCTGGCGCGGCCAGCTGAACATGGCGTCGACATGCATCGTTAACAGGCGTCGCAATCCGCCTGAGCGCGTTCAGACGGGAACCGAACCAGTGCATAGTCGAACATCAGCATCTCCCCGCCTCCTTTCGAAGGCCGGGCGCTGATGTGTCCTTGCTCCAGGACTGCCGCCGCCGGATACGCATCCCTCAGGTGACGCTGCCATCCGTCGGCCGTGCCGGTCTGGACAAGGAATACGGCGGTACCTTCCATGTGCACGGCATGGCGGAGAACGTCCTCCAGGAGCACTGCAGGCAGCGAGACCTGCTGGAATCGGAAGTTGCCGGCGGTATAGCGATTCTGGCCGACAAGCACGCGCGCGTGCGGAAACCGCTGGACGACCTCCGCGGCCAATTCGGGAAAGGGTTGGTGGATCCGGAGATCTTTCCCCATGGCGGGCAGGACGTGGGGCCTCAGGGCGAGCGCAGTCAGCACGCTTACCGCGGCAATCCCCGCAATGCATATCATCCGGCGAAAGACGAGCGGCGTTGCCGTCGCGGGAAAGAGGACAAAGAGTGCGAGCGGCAGTGAAAACAGCAAGGGCTGCAACCAACGCCCCTTGACGTTTCCGAGATAGCCGCCGAATGCGAGCACAATCGGGCAGGCCAGCGCGCCTGCGAACAGGTACAGGAAGAAACGCGCGGACGGGCTACTCAGCTGAAAACGCACATCTTTCCAGCAAGGGCGCGACACGAGGGCAAACAGGATCCAGAACGGACTCATGAATCCCACGATGCCGATGACAAGGCGTCCCAGACCGCTCACAACATTCTTCACATGGCTATCCGCCAGCGATTCCACGGCACCCATCTTGTACAAGGTCTCATCGGTGGCGAGGCCGATGTTGTTGACGAACCATATTCCGTGAGGCAAAAGACAAAGCACAGCCGTGATCGCGGTCACCCACATGTCGCGGCTCCATATCACACGGCGATGCTCCCCTACGGCGATGCTCGCGAAGGCCAGACCGGCGCCGAAGACCGCAAAATTGTATTTCGACTGCATTCCCAGACCGATGCAGAGTCCGAGCAACACTCGCCGCCACCAGCTCGGCCGCCGTAAAAGCGCGAAGTAGGCTTGCAGCGAGAGCGCCGCAAGCACCGTCACCAAGATCGAATGGGTACGGTCAATCTGCGATTCCCAACCGATTGGCCCGAACAGGACCAGCGCAGACGACACCGATATTGCGCCGACATCGCCGACAAACGGCTTTGCCGTCCGGTACATGCTCACGCACAGCAGGAAGAGCAGGGCATTCTTTAACCCCGACAGCCCCAAGAGACTGACGCCCGACAACTGGAATACCGCCCATTGCAGCCAGGAATAGAGCGGCGGCTGGCCGCCGTAGCCAAACAGCAGTTGCTGGGCGTCGAAGACCTGCTCCGCCTCGTCCAGCTCGAGCGCGCCAGGCTGGGAAGTGCGAATGAGAATCTGAAGAAGGAAGTAGGCAACGAGCGTCAGAAGAAATGCATTGCCGAGTCGTGCGTCGCCCTTGTCGCGGAATTGCATGATCAAAGTGATGTTGTCCCCCTCCACCACCGGGGCAGTTGCGGAATTTCATCACGCATGACGGATTTCCGAATTGATCAAATACCTTGCTCCTGGCTCCGACGTTTGCGCTCGCATAAACGATCAGTATGCAAGTCGTGGCATGAAACAAAAAAGGGCGACACCGATCGGCGTCGCCCTCTTGTCCTTGTTTCTCGGGAAATTTATTTCTTCCGTACCGGCGGCAGGTCCGTGCAAACGCCTTCGAACGCTTCCGCCGCCATGCCGATCGATTCGCCGAGCGTCGGGTGCGGGTGGATCGTCTTGCCGATATCCACCGCGTCGGCGCCCATCTCGATGGCCAGTGCAATTTCGCCGATCATGTCGCCGGCATGCGTGTCCACGATGCCGCCGCCGACGATGCGGTGCGTCTCGGCATCGAACAGCAGTTTGGTAAAGCCTTCGTCGCGACCGTTGGCCGTTGCGCGGCCGCTGGCCGCCCACGGGAACAGACCTTTCTCCAGCTTGACGCCCTTGGCCTCGTCCTCGGTCATGCCGACCCATGCCACTTCCGGATCGGTGTAGGCCACCGACGGGATCACGCGGGCATCGAAGAAAGACTTCTCGCCGGCAGCCGCCTCGGCCGCGGCGTGCGCTTCATGCACTGCCTTGTGCGCCAGCATCGGCTGGCCGATGACGTCGCCGATGGCGAAGATGTGCGGCACGTTGGTGCGCATCTGTGCATCGACATTGATGAAGCCGCGATCGGTGACGGCAACGCCGTCCTTGTCGGCGGCAATCTTCTTGCCGTTCGGGCTGCGGCCGACGGCCATCAGCACCATGTCGTACAGTTGCGGTTCCGGTGTGGCGACCAAGGGATCGGCGCTTTCGAAGGTGACCTTGATGCCTTCTTTCAGTGCCTCCACCGCGACCGTCTTGGTCTTGGTCATGACCTTGTCGAAGCGTTTTTCATTGAACTTCTGCCAGACTTTGACGAGGTCGCGGTCCGCGCCCTGCATCAGGCCGTCCGGCATCTCGACCACGTCGATGCGCGCCCCCAGCGTGGAGTACACGGTCGCCATTTCCAGGCCGATGATGCCGCCGCCGATAACCAGCATCTTCTTCGGCACCTGGCGCAGTTCGAGTGCGCCGGTGGAGTCGACGATGCGCGAATCTTCCGGCACGAAAGGCAGCTTTACGGCAGAGGAACCGGCGGCAATGATTGCATCGCTGTTTGCCGTCGTGCGATGCGCCGAAACGACAATTCACCAGCAGGAAAAGGAGCGTGAAAACGCACACCAGCAGCTCGCGCAGCAATATCAGCAGGTCATCGACGGAATCAAGCGCTTCGAGCTGCCGCTGAAGGTCGCGCATGCCTTCGCTCGCGTCGTGCGCAAGTACGAGGGCGATAAGGTGACACTGAACATTTCCCGCTCCCGCACGCAGCGGCGCTGCCGGCCATGCTCTCCGCGCGTCAAGAGCGAACGGCGACCGGTCGTCTCGCTGCGACTGCCCCGTTTGCCTCGTGTTCCATCGCACTTTGCCCAGGAATAACATCGGGCGAGGACGTAGCCGCGACAATGCGGGCTTCCGCGAGCGAAAACAACGCGACGGAGCGTGTAAGCATGCTCGCTTGCTGCTCCAGGCCGGCCGCCGCCGCGGCCGCCTCCTCAACCAGGGCAGCGTTTTGCTGCGTCATCTCGTCCATCAAGTGCATGGACGCATTGATTTGCTCGATGCCAGCTGCCTGTTCCTCACTGGCAGCGCTGATTTCGTCGATGATGCCTGTTACGCGGTTCACACTGACCATGATTTCATCCATGGTTGCGCCCGCGCGTTCGACCAATTGCTCCCCCGCACTGACCCTGTCGACCGAGTCATCGATCAGCTGCTTGATTTCCTTGGCCGCCGTTGCGCAACGCTGCGCCAGCATGCGGACTTCGGATGCGACGACGGCAAAGCCGCGGCCTTCCTCGCCGGCACGCGCAGCTTCCACGGCGGCGTTCAGGGCAAGAATGTTCGTCTGGAAGGCAATGCCGTCAATGACACCCGTTATGTCGACGACTCTCTTCGACGACGCATTGATCTCGCCCATCGTCTTGACGACGTCCGCAACCAATTCACCGCCCTTGCGGGCGACTTCAGATGCATCGTGGGCAAGCTGATTGGCCTGCCGAGAGTTTTCCGTGTTTTGCCGCACCGTCACGGTAAGACGCGCCATGGACGTGCTGCTTTCATCGATCGAGGTTGATTGCTCGGCGGTTCGTTGCGACAAGTCGCCGTTGCCGGCGGCAATCTGCTGTGCGCCGGTGCTCACGAAGTCGGCCGACGTCTTGATGTCGTACACGATCTTCGCAAGCGTTTCCTGCATGGTTCTCATTGCTGCCAACAAACTCTTTCCATCGCCCTCTTTTATCTCAATCTTCGTTTTCAGATCGCCCGTCGCGATGCGGCTCGCCACTTCCATCGCATAAGATGGTTCGCCGCCGAGTGTGCGGATAAGACCGCGCGCAATGGCCGTGGCAACGGTGAAGCTCGCGATAAGCGAACCGAGGAAAATGACGGCAGAAAGCATGATCGCCGTTTGAATGCGATCCCTTGCCTGGGCTTCGTCCGCCTCGTTGCGCTTCATGGTCAGTTGAACAACCTTGTCCACTGCAGACCGGTGCGCTTCATACGCCTCCTTCAGGCGCCCCGCCGCCGCAGCAGCAGTGTCACGGTCGGATTTTTGCAATGCGGGCACGAACTCGTCGAACGCAATCGCAAAGAACGATAATGCAGGCCGGTGCGCTTTCTCGAGGAACGTTTGGGCCAGTTCCGGCTCCAGATTTTCTTTCTGCCAGAAGGCATGACGGCTATCGTAGTCCTTCTTCAGCGTCACCAGGCGTTCGACAAGGGTTGATTGCTCCGCCTTGTCGGTTGCTTTTTCGAGCTGCAGGGTGACGAGGTAGGCCTCAATGATGTATTCCGGCGGTGGAAGGACGTCGGCGATCAAGTCTTTTCCCTGGACGATTCGCTGGTACACCGGACCATTGACCTTGAGTTCGTCGAGTGTCTTGAACGACCATCCTCCATAAAGAATGAATCCGCTTGAAAACAGTGCAATCAGGAGAACAATACGGTGGGTCAGTTTGAGGCGATGCAGCGCGATCATTTCTTTCCCCTTTTCTAAGCAAGCGGAGGATGTGATAAGCGCGACGACCGGATTTGGGTAGAAGCGCAGCACATAACCTGTATATCGGAAATATTTTCCATTTTCAAGAGGATATTTTTCCGTTTTCGAGAAAATGTTTTTCGACACTGAAGTGATCGATAAGTCGCACAGGATCGAATACAGGAAGTCGATCGACAGTCCACGACGTAAAAACAAAGAAGGCGACCCTGGAAGGAGTCGCCTTTTCATTGTGCGGAAAGAAAGATTATTTTTTGCGTGCCGGCGGCAAATCGGTGCAGACGCCTTCAAAGGCCTCCGCCGCCATGCCGATCGATTCGCCCAGTGTCGGATGCGGGTGGATCGTCTTGCCGATATCCACTGCGTCAGCGCCCATCTCGATGGCCAGTGCAATTTCGCCGATCATGTCGCCGGCATGCGTGCCCACGATGCCGCCGCCGACGATGCGGTGCGTCTCGGCATCGAACAGCAGCTTGGTAAAGCCCTCGTCGCGGCCGTTGGCCGTTGCGCGGCCGCTGGCCGCCCACGGGAATAGACCTTTCTCCAGCTTGACGCCCTTGGCCTTGGCCTCGTCCTCGGTCATGCCGACCCATGCCACTTCCGGATCGGTGTAGGCCACCGACGGGATCACGCGCGCGTCGAAGAAGGACTTCTGACCAGCTGCAGCTTCCGCCGCGACGTGCGCCTCATGCACCGCCTTGTGCGCCAGCATCGGCTGGCCGACGAGGTCGCCGATGGCGAAGATGTGCGGCACGTTGGTGCGCATCTGGGCGTCGACGTTGATGAAGCCGCGATCGGTGACGGCAACGCCGGCCTTATCGGCGGCAATCTTCTTGCCGTTCGGGCTGCGGCCGACGGCCACCAGCACCATGTCGTACAGTTGCGGCTCCGGCGCAGTCACCGAGGGATCGGCGCTTTCGAAGGTGACCTTGATGCCTTCTTTCAGTGCCTCCACCGCGACCGTCTTGGTCTTGGTCATGACCTTGTCGAAGCGTTTTTCATTGAACTTCTGCCAGACTTTGACGAGGTCGCGGTCCGCGCCCTGCATCAGGCCATCCATCATCTCGACGACGTCAATACGCGCGCCGAGCGTGGAATACACGGTCGCCATTTCGAGGCCGATGATGCCGCCGCCGATGACCAGCATCTTCTTCGGCACCTGACGCAGTTCCAGCGCACCGGTGGAGTCGACGATGCGCGGATCTTCCGGCACGAATGGCAGCTTCACGACGGCAGAACCGGCGGCGATGATCGCCTGCTTGAACTGCACCGTCTTCTTGCTGCCGTCGGCAGCGGTGACTTCCATGTGGTTCGGGCTGACGAACTGGCCCACGCCCTGAACCACGTTCACCTTGCGCGACTTCGCCATGCCGGCGAGGCCGGTGGTCATCTTCTTGATGACCTTTTCCTTGTATTCGCGCAGCTTGTCGATGTCGATCTGCGGCTTGCCGAAGGTGACGCCGTGGGCTGCCATTGCAGCCGTCTCGTCGATGACTGCGGCAACATGCAGCAGCGCCTTGGACGGGATGCAGCCGACGTTCAGGCAGACGCCGCCGAGGGCCGAGTACTTTTCCACCAGCACCGTGTTCATGCCGAGGTCGGCGGAACGGAAGGCGGCGGAATAACCGCCGGGGCCGGCGCCGAGGACGAGCATGTCGCATTCGACATCGACCTTGCCTGCGTAGCTGCCTGCGACAGGTGTGGGAGCCGGTGCGGCAGCAACCGGTGCAGGTGCTGCGGCTGCAGGAGCGGGAGCCGGGGCTGGCGCAGGGGCACCATCTGCCGCTTCTACCAGGAGCAGCAGCGAGCCTTCGGAAACCTTGTCACCAAGTTTGATCTTGAGTTCCTTGATCACGCCGGCGTGGCTGGAAGGAATTTCCATGCTGGCCTTGTCGGACTCGACCGTGACCAGCGATTGATCGACGGCGATGGTATCGCCAGCCTTGACCAGCACCTCGATGACTTCGACTTCCTTGAAATCGCCGATATCGGGAACTTTGACTTCCACAATGCTCATAGCGTTTGCTCCATTCTCTCCCGCCACCTGTGTGGGCGGGAATTTATTAATCTCTCATCGGAAAACTGAAAATCCGGAACGGTCCCGATGTGCTCTTATCGAATTCCTCGCCTGCACGCACGCCAATCTCTGCGATCTCCCGCGCCGACAGATTGTCGTCGTACACCGCATACATCGCGCCAAGCGCAAAATTGCGCCCGCTGCCGATTCCCCAGAAGCGTTCGAAGCTGAACACCTCGCGGTATGAATACACGCCGAAGATGCCGCGCGGGTTGGCGATCAGTGCGGTGATCTGCGACGACTCGTATGGATCGTCTTCGTCTTCCTTGGTGTTCAGGAAATACTTTTCCTTCAGTATTTCGTGCACCTTGGAAAACGTCTCGAACACTTCGTCGCGCGTGCCCAGCTTGCACTCCTCGCCCATGCCGGTCAGCAGCTTGCGCATGACCGGGAAATGCGCGGCGGTACCTGCCAGCGTCACGTAAGAATCGCCAACGGGGAAAACTTTTTCGTTGAGTTCGTACGCATGGGATAAGCGGGTATCGCCGAAAGTAACGAGCGAATCCGACGCAATAGCGACTTCGTTGTTTTTCTTGACGACGACGCAGGTAGTCATTGTTGATCTCCGTAAGTTGGGAAGCCGGCGCGGGGCGCCGCGGGGAAAGTGAGGAATTTTCTCATTTTCCCGGGCGACAGGTGCCTGCTCCCCAGCTCCAGAATCACAGCAATGTCTTGCGCATGTCGCCCAGCACTTCCGCCAGGTAAGCCGCAAAGCGCGCGCCCATTGCGCCGTCGATCACGCGGTGGTCGTAGGACAGCGACAGCGGCAGCATCAGGCGCGGCTGGAACTGCTTGCCGTCCCAAACCGGCTTGATCGAGGACTTCGACAGACCGAGGATCGCGACTTCCGGCGCGTTGACGATCGGCGTGAAAGCCGTACCGCCGATGCCGCCCAACGACGAGATGGTGAAGGTCGCGCCCTGCATGTCGGCCGGCTTCAGCTTGCCGTCGCGAGCCGCTGCGGACAGGTCGCCCATTTCCTTGGCGATGTCGGAAATGCTCTTCTTGTCGGCGTTCTTCACCACCGGCACCACCAGGCCTTGCGGCGTGTCGGCGGCGAAACCGATGTTGTAGTACTTCTTCAGGATCAGGTTCTCGCCCTTCTCGTCCAGCGAGGAATTGAAGGCCGGGAATTTCTTCAGCGCCGAGACGCTGGCCTTGATCACGAACGCCAGCATGGTGAGCTTGACGCCGGACTTGGCGAGCGCGTTATTGGAGTCCTTGCGGAATTCTTCCAGCTCGGTGATATCCGCGTCTTCGAACTGCGTGACGTGCGGGATCATCACCCAGTTGCGGTGCAGGTTCGGGCCGCTGATCTTCTTGATGCGCGGCAGCGGCTGCAGCTCGGTTTCGCCGAACTTGGAGAAGTCCAGCGACGGCCACGGCAGCAGGTCGAGGCCTGCGCCGCCGCCCTTTGCTGCTGCGGCTGCCGGTGCTGCCGTCGTGCCGGCCATGACCGACTTCACGAAGCTCTGGATGTCGGTATGCAGGATGCGGCCCTTCGGACCGGAGCCGGTGACACGGCCGAGGTCGACGCCCAGCTCACGCGCAAATTTGCGGACCGACGGGGATGCATGCGCGCGAGTGTTGGCCGGTGCGGCCGGTTCGAGTGCAGCGGTCGGTGTCGTTTTCGGCGCCGGCGCAGGTGTGGATGCAGTTGCCGCTGCGGGGGCGCTTGCTGCGGCCGACGGAGCCGGAGCCGGTGCAGGCGCGCCGCCTTGCGTTTCCAGTTTGAGGACGAGGGAGCCCTTCGACACCTTTTCGCCCACCTTGACGATGATGTCCTTGACGACGCCGGCATGGCTGGAAGGAATCTCCATGCTGGCCTTGTCGGACTCGACCGTGATCAGCGATTGATCCACATTCACCGTGTCGCCCGGCTTGACCATCAGCTCGATGACTTCGACGTCCTTGAAGTCACCGATGTCGGGGACTGCCACGTCAACCACGGACGGACCTGCTGCAGGCGCAGCGGCCGGCGCGGGGGCCGGCGCCGGGGCAGATGCGGCTGGTGCCGGTGCCGCGGCTTGCGGTGCGGCAGCAGCGCCTGCGCCCGCTTCCACCAGCAGGACCAGGGTGCCTTCCGACACCTTGTCGCCTACCTTGACTTTGATTTCCTTGACAACGCCAGCGTGGCTGGAGGGAATCTCCATGCTGGCCTTGTCGGATTCGACCGTGACCAGCGACTGGTCGACACTGATCGTGTCGCCAGGCTTGACCATCAGTTCAATGACTTCCACTTCCTTGAAATCGCCGATATCCGGGACTTTGACTTCCGTTAAGCTCATAGCTTTCGCTCCGTTTCTTGTTCTTCCTCTGAGCGGCTCCTTCCCCCTATCAGGGGGAAGGCTGGGATGGGGGTACGCAGGTTGAGCCGCCGTCTACGATTGCCCGAACTCACACCCCCCCACCCTAACCCCCCCCTGCGAGGGGGAGGGAACAGGCAGCCAGTCAGCAAAGGGTTGTTTTTCTCGATTACACAGTCACCGGATTCGGCTTGTTCGGATCGATGCCGTACTTGGCAATCGCCTGTGCAACCACCGATGCTTCGATCGTGCCGTCTTCCGCAAGTGCCTTGAGCGCCGCAACCGTCACGTAGTAACGGTTGACTTCAAAGAACTCGCGCAGCTTGGCACGCGAATCGGAACGGCCGAAGCCGTCCGTGCCGAGCACCTTGTAGTTGCGGCCCTTCGGCATGAAGGCGCGGATCTGCTCGGCAAAGGCACGCATGTAGTCGCTGGTCGCCACCACCGGGCCGGTCGTGTCTTGCAGCAGCTTGGTCACGTGCGCCACGCGCGGCGCTTCGGTCGGGTGCAGCAGGTTCCAACGCTCCACATCCTGGCCGTCGCGGGCCAGCAGCGTCAGGGACGGCGCGGACCAGATGTCGGCGGTAATGCCCCAGTCGTTCTTCAGGAGATCAGCCGCAGCGATTGCTTCACGCAGGATGGTGCCGGAGCCTAGCAGTTGGACACGCTTCTTCGACTTCTTGTCGCCTTCCTGCAGCAGATACATGCCCTTGAGCAGATCCTGCTCAGTGCCCGGCTTCAAGCCCGGATGCGCGTAGTTCTCGTTCATCAGGGTGATGTAGTAGAACACGTCTTCCTGCTTTTCGACCATGCGCTTGAGACCGTCGTGGATGATCACGGCGACTTCGTGGGCGAAGGTCGGGTCGTACGGGATACAGTTCGGAATGGTCGACGCCAGGACATGGCTGTGGCCGTCTTCATGCTGCAGGCCTTCACCGTTCAGCGTGGTGCGGCCGGCGGTGCCGCCGAGCAGGAAGCCGCGTGCACGCATGTCGCCCGCTGCCCATGCCAAATCACCGACGCGCTGCAAGCCGAACATTGAGTAGAAGATGTAGAACGGAATCATCACGCGGTTGTTCGTCGAGTACGACGTTGCCGCGGCGATCCAGGAGCTCATCGCGCCTGCTTCGTTGATGCCTTCCTGCAGGATCTGGCCGGCCTTGTCTTCGCGGTAGTACATCACCTGGTCCTTGTCGACCGGTTCGTACAGCTGGCCCTGCTGGTTGAAGATGCCGATCTGGCGGAACAGGCCTTCCATACCGAAGGTACGGGCTTCGTCAACCAGGATCGGGACCACGCGCTTGCCGAGATTAGCATCGCGCAGCAGGGCAGTGATGATGCGGACGTAAGCCTGCGTCGTGGAAATCTCGCGCCCTTCCGCTGTCGGTTCGAGCACTGCGTGGAATGCGGACAGGTCCGGCACCGGCAGCGTTTCTTCCGCCTTCGGGCGGCGCTGCGGCAGGTAGCCGCCGAGTGCCTTGCGGCGCTCGTGCAGGTACTTCATTTCCGGCGAGTCGTCGGACGGCTTGAAGAACGGGATTTCCGGCAGCTTGTCGTCCGGAATCGGGATGTTGAAGCGGTCGCGCATTTCGCGCACGGCTGCATCGTCGAGCTTCTTGGTCTGGTGAGCGGTGTTGCGCGCCTCGCCGGACTTGCCCATGCCAAAGCCCTTGATCGTTTTCACCAACAGGACAGTCGGCTGGCCCTTGTGCTCCTGCGCGTTCTTGAATGCGGCGTAAATCTTGTGCGGATCGTGGCCGCCGCGGTTAAGGCGCCAGATGTCGTCGTCGGACATCTTGGAGACCATTTCCAGCAACTTCGGATGCTTGCCGAAGAAGTGCTTGCGCACATAGGCGCCATCCTTGGCCTTGTAGTTCTGGTACTCGCCGTCGCAGGTTTCCATCATCACGCGCTGCAGGATGCCTTCCTTGTCGCGCGCCAGCAGTTCATCCCAGTAGCTGCCCCAGATCACCTTGACCACGTTCCAGCCGGCACCGCGGAAGTCGGCTTCCAGTTCCTGGATGATCTTGCCGTTGCCGCGCACCGGGCCGTCCAGGCGCTGCAGGTTGCAGTTGACGACGATCACCAGGTTGTCCAGCTGTTCGCGGCCGGCCATGCCGATCGCGCCCATGGATTCCGGTTCGTCCATTTCACCGTCGCCGCAGAAGGCCCAGACCTTGCGGTTGTCGGTCTTGGCGATGCCGCGTGCGTGCAGGTATTTCAGGAAACGTGCCTGGTAGATCGCCATCAGAGGGCCAAGGCCCATCGACACCGTCGGGAACTGCCAGAACTCCGGCATCAGCTTGGGATGCGGATAGGAGGACAGGCCCTTGCCGTCTACTTCACGGCGGAAGTTCAGCATCTGGTCTTCGGTCAGGCGGCCTTCGAGGAAGGCACGCGCGTAGATACCCGGAGAGGAGTGACCCTGGATGTAGAGCAGGTCGCCGCCATGCTCTTCGGTTGGGGCGTGCCAAAAATGGTTGAAGCCGATGCCAAGCATATTGGCCAGCGAGGCAAAGGAGGAAATGTGGCCGCCCAGGTCGCCGTCGGCGCGGTTGGCCTTCACGACCATCGCCATCGCGTTCCAGCGCATCCAGGAACGCAGGCGCTCTTCGTATTCCAGGTTGCCGGGACAATGTTCACCGAGATGGGCGGGGATGGTATTGACGTAGGCGGTATTGGCGGAGAACGGGATATGGGCGCCGCGGCGGCGAGCCAGGTCGACCATGCGCTCCATCAGGTAATGCGCGCGCTCGGGACCTTCGGTCTCAATCACGGCTTCGAGCGCGTCGAGCCATTCTTGCGTTTCCATTACATCGGGATCGTTGGCGGCTTGCGCCAACACTTGGTCGAGCTGGGCGGACATTGTTGTGTCTCCTAGGTTAAGTGCCGGTCCTGGCCGGGTTGCGACCAGAGGTTTTTTTGACAATAAACAGCCGGGATGGTGCGCAGTGAAAAGATTTTAACAGCACTTTTTCAACTTTTCAAATTACGAGATTAATTTTCATAATATGAAATTTTATGCGGCGGCGCAGCAATCAAGGCTGCCGTCTTTACAGCTTGGCCATGGCCGCCGACTTATAATCACGTTTTAATCCGTACCAACCCCACCTGCAAACCAACCATGCCTGCACAACTCATCGACGGTAATCTCCTCTCTCAGAAACTGCGCGCCGACGTGGCCAAGCGCGCCGCCGCCCTCACTGCCAAGGGCAAGCAACCCGGCTTGGCCGTGATCCTGGTCGGCGACAACCCGGCGTCGCAAGTCTATGTCCGCAACAAGGTGAAGGCATGTGAGGACAACGGCATCTATTCCGTGATGGAAAAGTACGATGCGGGCATGACGGAGGAGGCACTGCTCGCTCGTATCGATGCGCTGAACAAGGACCCGAAAATTAACGGCATCCTGGTGCAACTTCCCTTGCCGGCCCATATCAATTCCCACAAGGTGATCGAAGCGATCGCGCCGGAGAAGGATGTGGATGGCTTCCACATCAGCAACGCCGGCCTGCTGATGACCGGACAGCCATTGTTCCGTCCGTGTACGCCCTACGGTGTCATGAAGATGCTGGAATCGATCGAATATCCGGTGCGCGGTGCAAATGCCGTCGTTGTCGGCGCATCCAACATCGTTGGCAAACCGCAAGCCATGCTGCTCTTGCAGGCAGGCGCAACCGTCACCATTTGCAATTCGAAGACCCGGGACCTCGGCCATCACACGCGGCAAGCCGACATCCTCGTGGTCGCAACCGGCAAGCGTAATATCGTCACTGCCGACATGGTCAAACCCGGTGCGGTCGTGATCGATGTTGGCATGAACCGCGACGATAACGGCAAGTTGTGCGGCGATGTCGATTTCGCCAATGCCAAGGAAGTCGCGGGCTACATCACCCCGGTACCGGGTGGCGTGGGGCCGATGACGATTACGATGCTGCTCGTCAATACTATTGAGGCCGCAGAAAGAACCTGAACAACATGACTTCCGACTTGAATCCCCTGCTCGACTTTTCCGACCTGCCCCGTTTTGCCGACATCAAGCCGGAGCATGTGACGCCGGCCGTGACCGCTCTGCTCGACGAGAATCGCGCCGTCGTCGCGAAGCTTGAAGCGCCGATGGACGCGGTGACCTGGGACAATTTTGTCGAACCGCTCGAGAACGCGACCGAAAAGCTCGGCCGCGCATGGGGCGTGGTCGGACACCTGAACGCCGTCGTCGATACACCGGAACTGCGCGCCGCGTACAACGAGAACCTGCCCGTGGTGACCGAGTTCTGGACGGCGCTGGGACAGAACCTCGCCTTGTTCGAAAAATACAAGGCGCTCAAGACCAGCAGCGAATACGCGTCCCTGTCGCCCGCGCGCAAGAAGATCATCGAGAACGCCCTGCGCGACTTCCGCCTGGGCGGCGCCGAACTGCCGGACGACAAGAAAGCCCGCTTCGCGGAAATCCAGGAAAAGCAGGCAGCGCTGTCCACGAAGTTTTCCGAGAACGTGCTCGATGCGACCAATGACTACGCCCTGTTCATCGAAGATGAAAGCGAACTGTCCGGTCTGCCGGACGACGTGAAGCATGCTGCCCGTTCCGCTGCACAGAAAGACGGCAAGCCGGGATTCAAGTTCACCCTGCACTTCCCGTCCTACTTCCCCATCCTGCAATACGCGGACAAGCGCGAACTGCGCGAGAAGATCTACCGCGCCAACGCGACCAAGGCGTCCGAACTGGGTGCGAAGCCAGAATGGGACAATACGCAAAACATCGTCGAGATCCTGAAGCTGCGCGACGAGGAAGCGAAGCTGCTGGGCTTCCCGAATTTCGCCGAAGTGTCTCTCGTGCCGAAGATGGCCGAGACGCCGCAGCAAGTGATCGCCTTCCTCGAAGACCTGGCCAAGCGCGCCCGCCCCTTCGCCGAGAACGACCTCGCCGAGCTGCGCGCCTTCGCGAAGAAGGAACTCGGGCTCGATAAACTGGAAGCCTGGGACGTCACCTATGCATCCGAAAAGCTGCGCCAGCAGCGCTACGCTTTCTCCGAGCAGGAAGTGAAGCAGTATTTCCCGGAACACAAGGTGATGGAAGGCCTGTTCCGTGTGATCCAGACGCTGTTCGCCGTCGACGTGAAGCCCGACACTTCGCCGGCCTGGCACAAGGATGTGAAATTCTTCCGCATCGAGAAGAACGGCCAGTTGATCGGTCAGTTCTACCTCGACCTGTATGCCCGCCACGGCAAGCGCGGCGGCGCATGGATGGACGATGCACGCGGACGGCGCAAGCACGGCGCATCGGTGCAGACCCCGGTGGCTTACCTGACTTGCAACTTCTCGGAGCCGGCCGTCATCGACGGCAAGGCCAAGCCCGCCCTGTTCACGCACGACGAAGTGATCACGCTATTCCATGAATTCGGCCACGGCCTGCACCACATGCTCACGCAAGTGGACGAACTGGGCGTGTCCGGCATCGCCGGCGTCGAATGGGATGCGGTCGAACTGCCGTCGCAGTTCATGGAGAACTTCTGCTGGGAGTGGGATGTGCTGCAGCACATGACCGCCCATGTGGATACCGGCGCGCCACTGCCGCGTGAACTGTTCGACAAGATGATCGCGGCGAAAAACTTCCAGTCCGGCCTGCAGACCCTGCGCCAGGTGGAATTCGCGCTGTTCGACATGCACCTGCACTTCGACTACAACCCGTACGGCGGCAAATCCGTCCAGGATGTGCTCAATGAAGTGCGTCACCAGGTCGCCGTGATGATCCCGCCGCCGTTCAACCGTTTCCAGAATTCCTTCGGCCACATCTTCGCAGGCGGTTATGCTGCGGGTTACTATAGCTATAAATGGGCTGAAGTCCTTTCCGCCGACGCCTATAGCGCCTTCGAAGAGGCCGCTGCGGCCAGCGGAAACGTCCTTTCTGCGGAAATCGGCCAGAAATTCCAGCGCGAAGTGCTCGCCATGGGCGGTTCAAGGCCGGCGCTGGAATCGTTCAAGGCCTTCCGCGGACGCGAGCCGAGCATCGATGCGTTGTTGCGGCACAACGGGATGACAGCCTGAACTTCAGGGACAAGACATGAAACGACTACTGCAATTCTGCGCCATTGCCGCATTGCTGAGCGCCGGCTCGGCCCATGCCCAGTTGTACAAGTGGGTCGGCCCGGACGGCAAGATTACCTACAGTGATGCGCCGCCGCCGACGACCGCCGCGCGTGTCGAAACGAAGTCGCTGACCATCGGCGATGTGAACGCTTCCGACTTCCCCTATGAAGTCGCCGAAGCGATGAAAAGCTATCCGGTCACGCTGTACACCTCGAAGGATTGCCCGCCCTGCGACGACGGCCGCAGGCTGCTTACCGAGCGCGGCATCCCGTTCACGGAAAAAACCGTACAGTCCAGCGAAGACATCGCGCAATTCAAGAAGGCCGGCGGCGACGGCCAACTGCCGCTGCTCGCGGTAGGGAAGTACCGCGAGCGTGGCTTTGAATCCGCTGCTTGGCATAACGCGCTGAACACCGCCGGTTATCCGGAAAAGAGCAAGCTGCCGCGCAGCTACCGCAATCCGCCGGCCCAGGCTGCCGCGCCGACGCCTGTCGTGGTAGAGAAATCAGCATCCGCAGAGCCGGCGGCAAAGGCCAGTGGCCGGCCGTCAGCGACAGAACTGCCGCCGCCTACCGGCAATGCCCCGCCCGGCTTCCGTTTTTGATGCGATGGGCGCTTCCCGGATGAACAGGCATGCCGCACCCACCGCGGCAGACGTGACATGACGCGCATTGACTTCCACAGCAACGTTCCCGACAAGATCGCCTACGCGTGTCGGCTTACCCGCAAGGCGCGCGCTGCCAATTGTCAGATCGTGCTGCTGGTGAAGGACAGGCAGGATTTGATGACGCTCGACCAGGCGCTCTGGACGTTTTCAGAACTGGAGTTCCTGCCGCATGTCATCGCCGGCGACCCGCTCTCCGCGTCCACACCCATCATCTTGACCGACCGCGACGATACGGACTTGCCGCATCATCACGTGCTGGTCAATCTGTCGGCCGCCACGCCCGCGCATTTTGCGCGCTTCGAGCGCATGTTCGAGATCGTTTCTTCCGACGAGGAGGACAAGGCCGCTGGCCGCGCACGCTACCGTTTCTACCAGCAGCGCGGATATCCATTGACCCACTTCGTAGCAGACAAGGCATGAGCACGACCACCTCGGATGTCGGCATCCCCCTCCTGACGGAAATCATTCCCGGTCCGTCGACGGACGACATCAGGCGCGCGCCGGATGACACCGCCATGGTCGAACAGGCGACGGAAGGCCTTGCGTCGATCGAGGTACGCGCAACGGCAGTGCTGGAAGAAGAGGAATGGCAGCGCCTCGAAAGCGAAATCCGCGAGCGCGTGCTGTACGAGGTACTTGAGCGCATCGACGTCGTGCTCGAGCAGCGTGTACGCGACAGCCTGGCCGATGTGCTGCAGATTGCAGTCGAGGGGCTGGCGACAGAAATCAAGGGCGGCCTCCAGGTATCAATCCGCGATGTTGTCACCCGGGCGGTGACCCAGGAAATCACCAAGCTGAAATCTGCAAAAAAATAAAAAAATTTTGAATCTTTTGCCGATTTCGCCATTCCGAGCAGTACCGCATTCTTCTGCAAAATTTTTCGACGCCGGATTGAATGCTCAGAAAAACGATAACTTTCTACAATTCCGTTATCGCTCAAGCAATTGGAGATAAGTTTTCATGAAAGTCATCGTACTCGGCTCCGGCATCGTCGGAACTGCTTCTGCATGGTTCCTCAACAAGGCAGGCCATGACGTCACGGTTATCGAACGGCAACCGGGCGCGGCGCTGGAAACCAGCTTTGCCAACGGCTGCCAGATCTCCGTCTCGCACGCCGAACCGTGGGCCAATCCGACTGCACCGTTCAAGATCCTGAAATGGCTGGGCAAGGAAGACGCGCCTCTCCTGTATCGCTTCCGTCCCGAATGGCTGCAATGGAAATGGGGCCTTCACTTCCTGCGCGAATGCACGCCGTCGCGCACCGCATCCAATATCCGCCAGATCGTGGCGATCGCCGAGTACAGCCGCCAGACGTTGCAGGCCGTGCGCGCGGAAACCGGTATCGATTACGATAACCTCACGCGCGGCATCCTGCATTTCTATACCGACCGACGAGAGTTCGAGCATTCGCTGGCAGCAGCAAGCCTGATGCGCGAACTCGGTTGTCCCCGCCAGTCGGTCGACGCAGCCGAAGTGGTCAGGATTGAGCCCGCGCTGGCCACCATCCGCGACAAGATTGTCGGCGGCGACTACACCGCGACCGATGAATCGGGCGATGTGTACAAGTTCACATCCGGCCTCGCTCAGAAGGCTGCAGATGCAGGCGTCAACTTCCAGTTCAATTGCACTGTGACGCGCCTGATTACGCAAGGTACCGGTGCATCGGCCAAGGTCACCGCCGTCGAGGTCATCGATGCGCACGGTCGCCACCAAATACTCCGCGCCGATGCCTTTGTGGTTGCGATGGGCAGCTTCTCCGTACCCCTTCTCAAGCCGCTCGGAATCGACCTGATGATCTATCCGGGCAAGGGCTACTCCGCAACCTACACTGTCGTCAAACCGGACGCCGCGCCGTCGGTGTCGCTGACGGACGACGGCTACAAGCTGGTCCTGTCGCGGCTGGGCGACCGCCTGCGCGTGGCCGGTACCTGCGAGCTGAATGGCTACACGCGCGACCTCAATCCGACTCGCTGCGAAGCCATCACACGCCGCACGCGCGAGCTGTTCCCCGACGCCTGCGACTACGACAATCCCGTCTACTGGACCGGTCTGCGCCCCTTGACGCCCTCGAACGTGCCCTACATCGGCAAGACGAAGGTCGGCAACCTGTTCCTGAACGCCGGCCACGGCACGCTGGGGTGGACGATGGGATGCGGCTCCGGACGCGCAATCGCCGACATCGTGTCGGGCCGCCGCCCGGACGTCGACTTCGCATTCACCGGGATGCCGTCGCGCAGGCAGGACGGCGTCGCAGCAGCACACCCGGCTCGGGCCTGACGCAAGCAGCCCTTTCCGTTCGCGTTAAAAAAATCCCGCCGGTTTCTTCTGCAAGTGCGTGAAGAAACCGGCGGGATTTTTTGTAACGCCTGTCATCCGCCCGTACCGGGCGGCGTTATTAGGCAAAGGGCTATTTCGACACGCGCACCTCCAGTTCGGTCAGCTTCTCGTCGAAAGCAATCCGCGTGGCGAACTTGGCGCGCTTCATCGGGAAGCGCGACTGGAAATGGCGCACATTGCCCGAGCCGGAAATCACCTTGCGCACGAACTGGTAATACGCATCCATATCGATGACATGCACTACGAGGAAGTAGTCATACTCGCCGGACACAAAATAGCACTGCATGACCTCAGGCTCTTTCGCCATGCGCGCTTCGAACTCCTGCATGTGCTCGTCCGACTGGTTGTTCAGCGATACCTCAAGAAATGCCAGCATGCCGTAGCCGAGCGCAAACGGATCGACCAGGGCCACATCCGCACTGATGATGCCCGCTTCGCGCAGCTCGCGGATGCGGCGCAAACAGGTAGGCTGGGAGATGTGCACCTTCTCCGCCAAGGTGCGTGTTGGCATCTGGTTGTCCTTCTGCAGCAGGTTCAAAAGCTTGCGGTCGACCCTGTCCAGTGCACGAAATTTAGGCATATAAAAATTGATGAATATTGCAAAAAACCGCAGAAAAACTCTTTTCGAACCGTTTTTTCTGTTGTACCGTCTGCCTGTTCAGAAATCTGAATGGTAACAGTATGTCATGGGGACGCATTTTCCACCCGAAAAGGCGCCTCAGGCCAAAAAGCTACGGCTCTTCTCATCACGGTGAAGACGAGTAGAAAACCAGTGAGTCTTGCAGCAACCTTGTGTCTTATCAATCCTTAGGAGGATATTTTATGCAGTTCACTACAAAAATGATTCCGTTGGCTGGCGCAATTGCATTTGCGTTT
>CBIHRW010000057.1:0-29559 GCA_966212545.1 uncultured Noviherbaspirillum sp. | reverse complement strand
TGGCGCGGCCGGCAGGAATCGAACCCACGACCCCTTGGTTCGTAGCTCTATGGTCGCAGCTAAGTGATTGATTTTTAACGACTGAAAAGTGCGCTCGCTACCAACTTGCGTACTGTATTGTACAGTTCAAAGATGACGACTTACCGGAAAGTCACCGTTCGGTGCCTGGCTCATGCCGTCTAAATTGCCTGCCAAATTACCCCAGCCAGCCCCATCGCGCCAGCGGCCACCGCACCGATCGTGAACACCAGCGTCAGCGCCAAGGTGGTCACCCCGACAAAGAAGTTGCGCGTCATACCCGAGACATGCCAGCAGCCGCGCGCCAGTACGGCCAAGACCGCCGCGGACAAGAATAGCCAGTTCATACCGCCGGCCCTCCGCAATGCACCGTGTGGTGCTCGATCTCGCCGTCCACCATGATGAAGATGTCGCCGTCGCCGATCAGGGAGCCGCACTGGAACAGGATCTGAACGCGGGGCTCGTCTGCCGGCTTGGCTGCCTCGGCTGGCTTCAGGTCGACGAACAGCAGGCCGGTCAGGACAACGGCGATGATGAAGTAGATCAGGGTTTTCATGATTCCTCTCCCTTGCCCTGCAAATACCGGAATCCGCCGTTAGAGCAGCGCGGCGGCGGTGGAGAGCTACTTCGGCCACGCCTCCATCAGGGTTTGCCGGTCGCTGGTGATTCGGTCAGCCGCTTCCGCCACGCCTCGATATTCAGCCGTGCACGCTCCGAAAAGCTCGGCGAGGGTGTCGGCTCGCTGACGGACGGCATCGTTGGCAAGGTTGGGCAGATTGCGGCGGAATTCGGCAAGTTCACCGCGCAGCCCGTCAGCAGCATCACGAGAGCGGCCAGCATCGCGGCGGAGCGCGGTTTCACGTTGAGTTGCAGCATTTCGAGCATCCTCCAGTTGCTTGTTCCAGGAGAGTTCTTTCAGGCGGGCGGTTTCGGTTGCGGCGGCGATGGCTTCGGCGTGGTCGCGGTCCTTCTCGGCGATTTGCTCGCCCAGGCGCCAGCCATTGACGGCCCAGCCGGCACCGAAGGCAACCAGCAGGAGCAAGCCGCGAATCAGGAGCGGGTTCATGTCAGGCCCTTCAGGCAAACGTCCTTTTCGACGCCGCGGCGCTTGGTCAGTCCTGGAAGTTCTATCAGCACACCGGCCACGCGCGCCTTGTTCCAGCGCGGGAGTTGGTTGCAGCCATCGATCAGCTTGCCTTGCCACAGGTAGCGGGCGGCGGTGGACCGCTGTCGATCGCACGCGATTGTCGGCCCCAGGTTGTAAACCGCATCAGCGAAGGCGGCCAGGACGTTGACCGGCAGGCCGGGAACACAGCGCTCAACCGTGCGGATCGCCGCGCGCATGTCGTCGTTCAGGTACTGGTCGCACTCGGGGATGCTGTACTTTTTCCCCTTGATGATGTCGGCGCCGGTATGGCCGTAGCAGACGGTCAGGATCCCAGGCGGGTCGTAATAGGCGATCTGGCGCAGCCCTTCCGCCGGCACAGCGATGGCGATAGCTGCAGCGGTGGCAGCAGCTATCCGCTTATTCGCCTCCATGGCCGCCCTCGAGCTGCTTCAGCCGAGCATCGCTTTCAGTCTGCTCGCGCCGGTCCTTCCGGTACGTGTAGACCAGGTTGATGGCGAACGTCAGCACCGCAGTAGCGATACCAACGATGATGCCGATCTCGGTCAATGTGAGCGCCGATCCGAGCGACACGGCACCGCCGGCGTAGCTGGTTGTCTTGGTTACGTTGTGCAGGTCCACGGGCTGCTCCCATAAAGAAAAACCCGCCGAAGCGGGTTGGTTGGCTATAATGAATTTTTGTTAATCGGGTCAGGCCATGCGCAATTACGGAATCGATCCCATCATGCTCGGCTGGCTCGTGGCCGTGATCTTCAACGCCTGGTGGAACTCACGGGAAAAGTAACCCCAGCGGCTTCCTCTGCTCCTCTTCCGGCTGCATGAACGCGGCCGGCGACATCAGCAGCCCGACCGGCGGCCGCGGCCCCAAAGGAATCTGCTGCACCAGCCCGCGCGGCGCGTTCATCGCCTGCTTTGCTTGAATCCCAATCGAGATGTTTTGCGCCGGCCCAGCAGGCTGGCTGCCGAGCGGGATCTTGCTCAGGAGCGGACTGTTGGCGATGCGCTCGAGCAGCCCGCCCACTGCCGCCGCCGTGTTCGAGTTGTTCACCGCAGAGCCCCGCGGCTGTACCTGCTCGTAGCTGGCAACGCGGCCGATTGCCCGCAACTGCCGAAGCTCCTCCCGGCTGAACAGCATGCCTAGCTTCTCGTTGCCGATGGAGTTCAGCGCCTTGTTGTAGGCCGATTGGCTGAAGTTGCCGACCTCGTCAGCAGCGCCACTCAGTGCCTTTGACTTGAGCCACCCGAGAACCTCAGTTTTGACGGGCTGCGGACCGCCGACGACATCGAGCATCGACCGAAGATCACGCACGTTGCCGTTCAGAACGTACTTTTGGAAGAAGGCATCCGGGGCGGCATCCTCCATCGCAGCGGCCAGCGCCGGGTTGTTTTCGACCTGGCTCATGAAGCTGCGATTCGCGCCGCGCGCGCGATTGAAGGCGTCTATTGCTTCCTGGCCGACGTTCTGCCGCATTTCGGTCGACACGCCGCCGACCGTCTTCAACTGGTTGCCCCCGACCTTGGCGGCCGGCGTCAATGCAGTCTCAGCGATCAGCGGGGCGTCGTCCAAGGCCTGGCGGATGAAGCCGAGCGCCGCCCGGACATTGCCGTCAGATGCGCCGCGCTGGGCATTCCCGATGATGGTCTTGAACTGCTCGGCCGTGTGCACGTTCAACGGAATCCTGCCGCTTGCGAAGTCGTTCATCATTGTGCGGATCTGCTCCGGCACGAATGCGCCCTTCAGGTTGTAATCCAGCAGACCATTTGCACGATTCGCGAAGGCGGAAGGGTCAAGGGAAGCTGCCCGACCTTGCGAGTCCTTCGCCGCGTTGTAGAGATTGGTGATCTCGTCCTGCTGCCCTCTGGCATATCCCTGTAGCGTCCGTACCAGCCGGTCGCCAGCGGCAAACTCGCCGGGCGCTTGGCTGGCGCCGAGGTCGTTCAGACCCTCGATCAGCACGCGGTTGTTGGTGTTCTCGATCTGCGCGAGCTGCTGCGCCGGTGCGTCCTTGCTGTTGGCGCCCAGCTTGGCCAGGTTCTTTTCCTGCGTGAGCCGTACCGGATCAAGCGTCAAAGTGCCAACGCGCGGCGTTGCCCCCGTCAGGCGGTAATCGGCCAGCCGGCGCACGGCATCCGGCGATAGCGTGCCGTCCATCTTGAGCGCCGCGGCGACGTCGTTGCGGATGCTGTTGCGCACGTTCGCCGGTAGCTCGGCCAGCGTCACGCCGGAGTCCCTAAGTGCGTTCTCGATGTGCACGTCAACCTGTGCGTTCAGCGGCTGCGGGTTGATGCGGTTGCGCACGGCGTTGGCCGCGGACGTGCCGACCTGCTGCGCCTTGCTCATCGCCATCGGTGCGCCGATGCCGGCCGCCAGCGACGCGACAAACTGCGCGACTTCGTTGCCGCCCGTCTCCCGGGTCGCGCCACCTGCAAGGCCTGCACTGCCAGCGGAGACGATTTGCTGCAACGGGTTCGACGCCATTGTGCTCGCGATGTGCTTGCCCATCTGTGAGACCGGGGAAAGCATCTGCGCGCCTTTCATCGGAACGATCGACCCGGCCATCAAGCGCGACGCATCCCCGACCACCCGCTCAGTGGCGTTCTGCGGCTTCGGCAGGCCCAGCTTGTCGGCGATGTAGCGACCAGCGCCCGGCTTGATTTCCATGCTATCGGGGAGAACCGTATTGATCGCCCCGCGGATCGGTGAGGAAAAGAAGTCGAGCACATCGCCGACGCCCTCCACGCCGTGACGTGCGGTCAAGCCGACTTGGCGCGGGATATCAGCAATCTCGCGGTTCAGGCGCTCGCCGAACTGTTCCTGCTTGGCAGGCGCCGGCGCGGACTTCGCCCCGCCGAGCTGCTGCTGCAGAATCTGGAACGCCTGTTCCTTGGTCGAGCCTTCCGGGCCGTTGACCGTGTAGGTCTTCCCTTCCGGGGAGGTAAATTCGAAAGTCGGCATTAGTTCTTCTCCGTTACGCTCCAGCCAGCCGGTAGTGTGGTGTTGTTGTCCGGTGAAGGTGTTTTGACTCGAGATCCACCGGGAACGCCCGCAAGCACCCCTTGAATGGCAAGTTGGCGGTTGAGACGTTTTTGAGCAATGACATCTTGAAAATCGCCGGGCTGCGGGAAATATTGCTTTGCAGCGTTATTAAATTCACTTGCAGAAATCGCCGCTCCAGACTCCTTGCGCAAAACTGCATTCAAGAAATCACGTTGCGCCTGCTCTGCCCGTTGTTGATTGGCGTTAGGCCCGCCCATCCAAGTCGGCGCGGTATTCACCAGAGAACCGAGTCCGTCTCCGATTAGCGGCACCGACTCAACGGCAGACTTAATTGCCCCTGGTCGGTTATTAGCCACCATTCCAAAAGGCCCGCTACTTTCCTCGGATTCGAGTGAGTTGAGAATCTTGTTGGCTTGCTGCATGCGTGTTCCGAACAGATTCGCGTTTGCTTGCGCTTCAGTCAAAGGCTTGGCTGCCTGCGGCAACGGTTTGCCGTCTGGTCCGAGACCAACATCGTAGCGTCCAGTTCTCGGATCGAACGTCATCGGCTGATTATCTACGTTCACATGCTGCAGCCGATTGGCGTTCGACTGATCCAAAGCCAAGCGTTGCTTCGACAAGCCGAAATTGGCCCAGCCGAGTGCATTGCTTGCAGCAGAATCCGGCGATTGCGTCTTCCTGGCGCTGGTGACCTGTGCGCCTGTGAATGGATTCATGCCGCCGACAGTGCCGCCTAGATCGCGGAATTCCAGCTTCTCGGCGACCTCGTACGGAACCGGCTTCCCGACCGTGCCGTCTTCGAAGTACGGCGCGTACAGCACCTGCCCGCCGACGTTGACCTTCTGCCAGTCCTTGACCTTCGGGCGCTCCTTCGCCAATCCCTGCAGGCCGGTCTGCGCGAGCGTCGGCGATCCGGACTGCAGCATCGCCTGATACATGGCGTTCGCATCGAGCCGCGACGGCGGCATGTTCGGCACGCGAGCGGCGTTTGTATTGGTCGGGCCGATATCGCCTTCTGCGGCGCCGGCGGCCAACGCTGATTGTTCCGGCGTGCGCATGAACTGCGGCAGCCGGCTCCAGAAGTCGGCAACTTTCTTCTTCTCGGCCAGCGTCGCGTCCTGCTCGTCGACCTGGCCCTGCAGGTATTTCATTTTCATATCGGCGGCGCGGCGCTCCAGTTGCCGATCTTGCGCACCCTGAAATGCCTTCTGTGCTCCGCCGTATGCGCGAGCAAACGCTTGTCCCAGCCCTACCGGCTGCGCAGACGGGCCGCCGGCCTCCAGCAATCCAAGCGCCAGTGCCATCTGGCCTGCCTGGCGCGGATCGTTCATGTCGTCGAGTAGTCCGAACATCATTGCTCCTTAAAACAGATCAAAGCCGCTCGTCCACGACGGTGCGGAGTTGCCAAACCCGAAACCCTTCGCCAGTTGCTGCCCCATCAGCGCGCCGCCGAGAATGCTTGCGCCGGTATTCCGATAGATAGGCTGTGTGCTGGTCTGGGTTGATCCAAGCCCGGTGAACGGTGAGAGCAGACCAGCTACCTGGCCGACCTTGTCACCAGCGTATGAATCAGCATCCCCGCCGTAGCCGTAGGCACTGCCCAGCATCCCAGAAGACAATCCAACGCCGGCCTTCTGACGATCGAAGTCGAAGATGTTCGACTGCATCTGCGTGCCTTGGTTGGCGAGGTTCGTCTGCTGCTGGAACCCGGCGTTCGTCTTGTTCGCATCTTGGTCGAGACCAGCTTGCGTTGTCGCAACACCGAACTGATTCCCGCTCAAGCCTGACATGGCAGCCAGCCTGCGGTTTTGGTCGGTGTCGTAAGCACCCGCGCGCGCAGCCACGGCCGTGTCCGTTGCACCTTGGCCGAATCGTTCAGCAGCGCGGGTAACCTGCGTGTTGAGGTCTTCGAGCGCGCGTCCTTCCGCAATCCCCTGCCGGCTGCTGCCCATCATGCCGTTGACAACTGCGCCGCTGCGGATACTTGGCAGTACGTCCTGAGTAATCCGGCGCGTTGCGTCAGTGAGCGTGTCCGTAAAAGCGTTGCGACCTTGATTGATGCCTTTCTGAATCGCGCCTTCAAGGTACGGATTCGCCCCAGGCGCCCCGTAAATCATGTCGTTATATGCCGGCGCAAGGTTGATGTCGTTCTGCTCAGGTGCATTGATCCGTGCCGCTTGCATGCTCGCTGCTGTCGTCAGCGGAGCAACCGCGCGCACGTCACGCATCTGCGCGGCAGAACGCATGTTGTTGTCGAATTCGCCGCGGCCATAATCTCCCAGGTAGGCATCCATGCCAGCGCCAAACTTCGACATGCCAGGATTCTGCGGGTCATCCAATAGGCCAGTGATCCTGTTGATGACACCGGGGTTCGCGCCATCGCCGTAGAGAATCCCAGCCATGCGCGGATCAAGCTCAACGCGGTTGGTCGTTGTCGAACTGCTCGGGCCGCTGCTTCCAGCGCCGCCGAGTAAGCCGCCGATAAGTGCTGATCCGGCCTTGCTTGTCGCGAAGTCCAGTCCCTTGCTCAAAAGTGTGTCCAACATACCATTGCCCCCTGTAGTTCCCATCGGCAAATCAAATCCAGATGTCCAGCCTGCAGCCTCACCGGCTCCGCTTGCCGCGGTGCCAGCCGCGCTGCCTGCGCCACTCGCCATTCCTGCACCGGCACCAGCTGCGCCAGCTGCGCCAGCGCCAGTCATACCCATCAGGTCGGCCCCCATGGCCAAGTCGTACCCAGATGTCCAGGCGGGTGCCGCAGCGCCAAATCCACCGCCGAACAGGCTTTGCAACCCACTTGCAGCGAATGGTGCTGCCAACACCATGGCTGCACCAACCGGAAAGCCGCGATTCATCTCGTAGTAATCCACATTCACGCCACCGTCGTCGCCACGCGTGAGACGCGTCATGTGCTTCTGGGGCTGATTCGGATCTTCTGGATTATTCAGGTTAAAAGATGCGTTACCCCAATTGAGCTCCGGAACGTAGATTTGCGCGCCACGACCGCCTATGTTTGTCATCCCACCGGAATACGGGTCGAACGCGTCTTTCACATTCCACTGCTGGGAGTGGTCCGTCTGTGCCTGCCGAATGAGATCGTCCCACCGAAGGGATTTGTAGTCGATTGCCATGATTATTCCTATGCCGGCTCAATAATCAGCCACGCCACCGTGCTGGTGTCCGTGGCGCTACTGGAAAGGATGGTGAAGCTGGTTGCAGCCACGCGCGCCGACACGCGTAGGAAACCGGGCGTACCGCCAGGCGTCTGGCAGCACAGGAAGATTCGGCTATTCGCGGTCACTGCGGTGTTGTTCACCGTGACTGTGCCTGCGACCAGTACAGCCGCGCCCATCGTCTTGTTGCTGCCCTCGGTGATGTACAGGCCCGCGCTCGAAAGCAGCTTTTCCCAGGCGCTGGACAGGTAGTGGTACAGGCCGCGTACCGACTTCCAGGTCATTGCGTACCGAATATCGCCATCGCGCGGCTTGGCCGGCGCTACCGTGGTGACGTCCAGATGTCCGTCCGCAAGCAAGCTGATCGCCGAGCTGATCTTGCGCAGTTCGTCACGCAGAAATCGCTGGTGCTCGCGCGGGTCCGCCGGCGGGTCGTCAGGCGTGTAACCGACGCTCTTGATGTTCGGCGTGCGCATCAGTACATCCCGTCCAGGTCATATTCGACGTCATACGAATCCAGCCGCCATTGGTAGGCGGTTCCGGTTTCGATCCTGATCGCTGGGTAACGGCGGGACACATCCGGATTCACTTCCAGCGTCGTGCCGATGGTGTGCGTCATCGTTACGTCCCACGTCGGGTCTGCGTACGGGTCCGTGTCATGTCCGCCGACCTTGACCGTGACCGTCATGCCATTGTTGCCGGTGATCCTGGCGCGGACGCCCTTGATCAACTTCATATACTCCGGCGCGTCGAATGTCATGCCGCGGCGTTCGAGGTAGGCGCTCGGAATCGTGCCGTTGAAGGTTGCGGAGCCGTCCAGCATGAACAGCTTGCTGTTGGCCGTGCCCATCAAAACCCGGGCGGTTTCCGGCGTGTATTCCGGGCCGTTCCAGACAGTCAAGTCAGCGGACCACGGATCAGCATCCGCTGACCAGCTCCCGGCCAGCGAGTTGTCCACATATCCGCAATCCGCATGGTTCACGTTCGGCAAGTCGCGGAAACTCACCGTCTTGTCCACGAAGTTGTAGACCATCGCCTTGTCGCAGGACGTGGCGCCAATCGAGGGATAGCAGACGAAAATCTCGTTCAGGAACGGGTTCTTGAAAACGAAGCACTTTTCCTTGGCAGACGTATCGATGTTCTGGAACAGGAACCGGCGGGTGCGCTTGTCCAGCACTGATTGCGCCGTGTAACCGTCATGAATCACGACGTCGGACGCGGTCAGCACTAGGTGCCAGCCGTCGAACTCGGCGACGCAATTGCGGTTCATCACCCCGGACATTCCGAATACCTTGCGGTTGCGAAGGATGAAGACGCCTCCCACATAATCGAGCGCGTGCGTGCTGTTCTCCGCGTACAGGATGAAGCTGTCCTTGAGCTCCATGCCATCGACCAGCGGGCCCACAGCATCGGCAATCGGCGCATTACCGGCGTCCTTGGTCGCGTCCGTCGCATCCCATGACGTCGGCAGCGTGCCGGGGTCAGCTGGGTGCGAAAACATGATCTTGGTCGGGTAGTTGGTGGTCGACTCAGTGATGTTCCCGGCGATCAGGATGTTCTTGAACCGGCGCAGGAACTTGCAATACGTGTTCGCCGGCCAGTTCGACAGATTGACGAATTTGTTTGCCGTGTTCAGGTCCCAATACATCGGCACCTTCGACGTATCGCCAACATTCAGGATCGGGATGCCGCCCAGCACACAGCCGGTCCAGTAGTTCACGGTGCCGGCGTGCGGCGTAGCATGCGTAATATCGGTATGCACAGCCGCGCCGCCGCTGTTGGTCACGACGTAGGCCTTTGCCGCGCTCACGTAGATCCAGTACCGCGTGGTGCCGACGTAGACCGGCATGACGTACTGCGGCGCCACGCTCGGGCTGTTGTAGACCTCGCTGTGGCCGTAGAACTGCAGCGCGGAACCGTCCAGGAAGCGGATATTGCCGACATCCGTCCAGGCATTCGGCGGCAGGTCGTCCAGTGACAGGTCTTTGACGACGCCTATGGCTCCTGCCTTTGGCACTCGAAGCATTGCCATGCCTATGTCCTCATTTCAGGCGGGAAGTGATAGCGCGTGCGCTCCTTCATATACGCGTTCCAGCAGTGATCCGGACCTTGGAACGGGCGGAAGATGGCGTCAATCAGGACCTTCCACGCCTTATACGGGTAACGGTGCCCAAGGCGCCCGCAGCGCGACGAAAGCGTCTCGTCGGGCCAGCCGCCGAGCATTGCATTTGCAAGTTGATCCACGCCGATGGCGATGTTCCGGATGTAGCCGCGCGCCATGATGCCCCCTACAAGGTTGCTGCCGTGATGAAGAGCTGATCGATCTGCGCGTCTGTCAACCCAAGCATTGGTGCCAGAACGGAGACCAGCGCTTTGTTTCGGTGGACTTCTTGTGAATACTCCCACTCGATCTGTGCGGCTTCCTTTTGCGGGCTGGGCAGTGAGGCGATGGCATCCGAGACTTTGGCCAGGAGCGTTGATCCGCCAGGGAGAGCTGTACCAAGCAATGCAAGGCGGGCTTGACGCATGGTGACCGTCTGAGGAACGATTACCCGAGCAGCGTTCTCGGCCTGCTCAGCCAGGAACGCGGCCTCTTCCGCCGGCGTCATCGGCACTTGGCCCTGAGCGGTGGCGCGATAAATTGTCATTTGAACTCCTTAGCTCTTCTTGATGCCGTACAGCCGGAAAGTGCCGGTAATGTTTCCAGTTGCGCCAAAGAAGCGCACTCCGGTCAATGCCGACGTTCCTGTGTTTAGGCCGACGCCTCTCGTATGGCGCGCGGACGCGGTGTGATACTGGCACCCATCCCAATCTACTTGCTTGAGAATCGTTGCACTTGCTGGCGCGTGCACACGCATCACAAAGTTGGCGTACCCGTTGTTGTTGTCTGTAATGGTTATCGAAGTTGCTGCGCCAGAAGCGCCAGCCAATGCACTGTAAGTAGTCGCGCTGTCGCTGCTAATGTTGGTGTGGTAACCGTATGTAGCAGTTGTTATATACGAGCCGCCAATCTTGAGACGGCAATTGATACGGTCTGCCGTCGAAGAAATCACGTTGGTCGCGATAATGATGTACTCGTCATACGTGCTATCAAACGTCGTCTCGATGTCGACGGTTGCCGATGCGCTGGCTGTTACCGTGGAAAGCGGAACAAGACCAGATGCGCCGAGCGTCAAGTCGGAATCCGGGAACGTGATTGTTCGTGTCTGTCCTGCCGTTATTCCACTGAGCTGGAATTGGACCTTCTTCGTAGAGTCAACGTTGTCCACAAAGTAAGTGGTCGAGTCAGACAGACTTTTGTTGGTCAGGGTCTGCGTTGTGTCCGTACCGACGAGCGTAGTGCTGGCGTCAGGAATCGTAACGGTGCGAGTCTGTCCTGCCGCAACGCCGGAAACGTCGAATGCGAGCCGCTTGGTTGTATCAGTGGAATCGGCAAAGCGAATCGTGCTGGCCTTCAGCAATGCGGTCCAGGAAACGTTCGTGCCGTCAGTGGTTGGTACCTTGTCTGCATTCCCTGTTTGACTCGGGAATGCAGTACCAAAAGCGAGCTGATCGATATAGTTCTTCGTGATCGACAGCAACCGGAACTCCGTGCCGTTGTAGAACGCAGCATAGATCGAGCCCGAAACGAGGTCGCCGGAGGTCAGCGCGTTGCCGATCACGTCCTTGATGTTCTTTGCGCCCAGGCCGGAGATGTTCAGCGTTGCGGCGCCGGTATTCGTCGCATTCGGTGCAAACACGGCGATCATCTTCGTGCCATAGGACGGCAGAGCGGTTGTCGGCGTGAGCGTGTAGGTATTGGCCGAGCCGCCATCAGTGCCGGTAACGAGAATCGCGCCCGGGAAACCCGTAAACGACTGCAGCATCGCCTCTTTCAGGTTTCGGATGTGGTCGTCGCCTTGCGACTTCGGGTCGCTCGCGGTCGGGTTCGTTACGACCAGGTCGGCGACGTAATCTACGGTTTCGAGTCCCATTCTTTACCTCGCGGTCATGGTCAGCGGCGAGCCGCTGAATTCTTCTTTGTCGTTTTCCAGCTGCACGGCGGCCTTCGCTGCCTGATACCGCGCTTCCCACATTTGCGCGCGCGTGTCGTTGTGCAGGTCGACATTGGCTTCGACCAGTGACGCCCACAGGATCAGGTCAGGCGCGTCGGTGATGAGCCAGTTCGATGTGTTGGAGTCGGACAGCGCGTCCAGGCGCTTGTAATAGACACCCTTCACGGTGTACGTGCTATCCGGATATGGCCCGAAAATGAAGTTCGTGGCCTCGCGTGCGATGAACTTCGGCTGTCCGTCAGAGCTGCGCGTCGGGTAGTTGTGATAGATCCACTCCGCGTCCTTGCGCTGCAGCTTGCCGATCGGGCTCGCGTTGATATAGGCGAATTTCAATTCGGCGTATCCGGACGGGACCGCAATCACGCCGGCGGCGATCGTCGAGCTCAATGCCGTTTCCATCTGCCGCACGCGCAATTCCCGATAGATGCGCGCCTCGGCAAGCCGGATGTAGTCCGGGATGTAGTCGTCCAGTTCGTCGCCGCGCTTGATCCGGCGCTTGATCACGTCCTGCAGTTCGCTATAGCTGGTAATGCTCATCCGAGCCACCCATATCGTTGAACGTATTCGGGCGTGTGGTCATAGAACCGCACGCCGACAGGATTGAATTTCAGGAGCGGGCTCGCATCTGGAATCGTGACCTTGATGCCGCGGCCCATGGCCAAGCCGATGAGGTATTCCATGTTCGGCTTCTGGTAGCCGTACTCGTCGTCGCCCTTCATGTCCACGCCGTAGATCGCTATTTCCTCAGCGCCTTCATGGATTGCCAGCGCCATCGCGTAGGCGATTGAGGAATTCCAGTAGTTACCGGTTGTCTCAGCCACCTGCTCAAACGGATAGCGCTTGGCGTTCGGGATCTCGGCATACGCCTCCTGCATGTACAGGTTGTCGCACTCGCGCAGGCGGTCGAAATACCCATCCCGGCGCTTGCAGTGCTCGGACTTCAGCAGGCGCATGTCATGCATCTCGAACAGGCGATGCATGCGCACCCAGGAGCCCTCATCCCACGGCAATCCCCAGCGTTCCCAGGTGTTGTCCCACCACGGCGCCAGGTCGTGCGTGCTCGGCGACAGACCGATGATGGCGACCTTCAGACCCATTTCGGCCGCACCTTTGCAAAGGGTTTGCCCGGAACGGTCAGCAGGTGTGGCTCGTTCGACTGGATGTACAGCAGCGCGCGGCGGACTTCAGCAGGATCGGCGGCCAGCACGTCATAGCCCAGGTTCTTCAGCCGGACGATGTCGCCCATATGTAGCCGGCCAACGTGCACCAGCTTGTCGCCACCCATGTAACGCCCGATCGATGGCGATTCGTTCTGGGCCGCCTTGTTGGCCTCGACGATGTCGGTGTTGTCGTAGACCGTCTCCACGACCATCTTGTCTTCCAGCTGGTCGTAGGTCAGCTTTTCGACAATTCCGTCCTCTTTGTCGACCGTGATCCGCGTATCCATCAGTTCACCCCGATGAAGCCGACGCTGTAGGTGATCGAGTCGGCGTCTCCGTGCGTCGCAGTTACCGTGATGGCCGCCGGCAGGATGTCCTTGGCGATCGTGTTGGCCGCGGCTGTCAGATCCGGATGCACGCGGAGCACGGTCAGTCCGGTGCCAGTGATCGCCACCGAAGCCAAGATGTCGTAGGTCGTGTTCGAGATCGGGTCGTGGCCCTTGACGGTGAACACTACCGATGGCGTTGCCGACGCTGCCGTCACGTTGATGAAGAACAGGCCGCCCTGGCTGCCGCACGCCATCGTCTTGCTCGACGTAGCCGTGCGCGCCTCAGAGGGAAATACCTCCTGAAATTCCTTGTATGTGTTGCGCATGTGACGCTCCAGAAATGAAGAAGCCCGCCGAAGCGGGCTTCATTACGATGCGGTCGTGATCGTGATCGCGTCGAACACGGTGCAGAAACCGTAGGCGAACCAGTTGGTGCCGTCGCACACCAGGTCCACGCGGTCGCCGGCAACTGCCTTGCTGTCCACAAAGCTGATGGTGTCGCCGCCGCTCGTTTCAATGTCGCCATCGCTGGCAGCATTGAGGTCCGAGCTGTGGATCTGCCCTTTGATGATGTTGGAGCTGCCGTTCGTGACAATCGTGTAGCTGGCGCCGGACGGTGCCGCCGTGACGACGAAACTGAAGCGCAAGCCGATTGCCGGGGCCGGAAGTGTTGAAACGAACTCCGTTGCCGAATTTAGGAAAAAGGTTTTCCCGCCTTCGTCGGCAGTGATCACGTTGGTGGCCGTAACGATTTCGGGTGGCTCGTTGATGACGCCGATGCCGTTCTCGTTGTTGAGCACCTTGTAGGAGCCATCCGCGCCCGTAATGGTTTTGTAAGACATAAAACCCTCCAAATAAATTGGGCCGCACGAGGCGGCCCATGGTTACGGTGTGATGACTTAGCTCGTCGTCAGGTCATACACGCCGAAGTGCGCCTTCTCGTTGCACATCTCGAGCGTGTACTCGACCAGGATCTGCTTGCGCTCGGAGTCGCCGGTCTTGGCCAACTCGGCGGTCTGGAAGTCGCGCAGGGTGGCGAACTTGACATGCTCCATGTCGAAGCCGAAGACGACGTCGGTCTGTGCCTGACGGCACGGAACGAAGCGCACCTCGTTGCCGAGCGGATCAACATAGATGTCCACCGAGTTGACAACCTTCTTCTTGTCGCCGTCCGACTGCTTCGTGGACGAGCCGGAGAAGGCGGCCAGCTTGCGCTTCTGGAACGCGTTCAGGATGCCCATCGTCGGATTTCCGCCGTTTTCCCAGGCCAGCGCCATGGCGGCTTCGAGGAAGGACTCCTGGAAAGCGCGGGCAGTGCCATCGGTGTAGGCGTCGGAACCGTCACCGGTTGCTGCGGTACCGTTCGAGGCCTTGCTGATGTTGGTCTTGATCCAGGCCTGTGCGCCGGCGGCTTCGCGACCGAGTGTGTCGTTACCGGCCACCCATGCCTGATTGCAGAGCAGGCGCTTCTCGACGTCGCGCTTGATCTCCTTCATGCGGTTTGCCATTTGGAACGCCATTTCCGAACGGCGGCCGGCCTTCTTGACCTTTTCCTGCGTACCGGTCACGCGCGCCACCTTGTCGGAGATCTGCGTGTAGTTGTACAGGCGAGTGGTCGCAGTAGCGGCGTCAGTCGTTGCATCGTCGCCTTCGATGACGATGTTGTCTTCGTCGGCTGCGGTCAGCGAATGGGTCTGCCACTCGTGCTTGGTGCTGGTCGCGTCGGTTTTTTCCAGCGCGGAGAGGAAAGGCGTTTCGGTCGGGGACACGTCGTAAATGATGTCCGACAGGTCCTCGCGGTTGCCCTTGGCGTCGTAGGACGAAAAAGTGTTGCTCGGCTGTGCCATGGTAGTTACTCCTGAAAGTTAAGCTTTGCCTGAGGCAATCAGGAATGCAGCGACTGCATCCGTTTTGCCGCCTGATTTGCGAACGTTGTCACGGAGATTGCGGACAGTGACCTGCTCTCGGCTCGATGCCTGCGCCTGGCCGGCTTTCACCAGCTTCGGAGCGGTACGAACCTTCGCCTCGACCACCTTCTTCGAGTTCTGCAGCTGGTCGTACAACATCGCCTTGCGCAGGGCAGCCACATGCGGGCTGCGGATGATGGATCTCAGCTCCTGGTCCTCGAAACCGTTCTTCAAGGCCCAGTCCTTGATTTCCTTCTTCTCCTTGGCCGCGGTTTCCTCGCTCTTCCATTCGGGGATGAACTCGGTAACGCGCTGCCGCTCCTGCATGGCGAACTGCTGGTACTGCTCCATCTGCTTTTGCTGCTGCTGCTCACGCTCGGCTTGCGCTTGTTGCGTGAACTGGTCGAGACGCGCTTGACGCGCCTGGAAGTCGGCAAACAACGCCGAGTATTCGCCGGGGTTCTGCGCGCGAAGCTCAGCCCAAGGAACGTTTTCGAACTCGCGCATCAGTTCCTTTTGCGCCAGTCCGACTGCTGCTTCCAGCTTCTCGATCCGTGCAGCGGCGGCCTGATCGGCTTCCGCTATCCGCTGCTGCAGAGCTTTCTGCTGCTCCGCAACCTCTCTTGCCTTGTTGTCGACATGCCCCTGCAATTGGTAGGACTTGAGGACGTCCGTGAACTTGGCAGCGCCGTCCTTGCCGTCGATCTTGGTCTTGAGGATCGGGTTGCCGTCGTCGTCGACGTCGACAAGCGATTCATCAACACCCAAGAACTTGGCCAGGTCAGCAGTGGTGATCTGCGGTCCTTGGTCGACCTCCGACTCATCGCCGGCAGGTTTATCGTCTTGGTCTGCATTCGCATCAGGATCGGGCTGGTCGTCGCCGCCGGTTCCCTC
Source organism: uncultured Noviherbaspirillum sp. (assembly GCA_966212545.1). Lineage (GTDB taxonomy): Bacteria > Pseudomonadota > Gammaproteobacteria > Burkholderiales > Burkholderiaceae_D > Noviherbaspirillum. The sequence continues at coordinate 13,899 of CBIHRW010000057.1, read as the reverse complement.
GAAATCGAGTTCGCCGCCAGCGCCGGCATTGCCTTTCGCCGTCTGCTCAGGTTCAGGAGAGTCCTCTGCAGCCAGGAAACTCTCCATCCGCTCTTGGATACTTGCGCCAGCGTCGCCGCCGGTAGGGTTCTCTAAGGGCATGTTCTGCTCCAAAAAAGAGAAAGCCCGCTCAGTGGCGGGCTTTCGGTTGAAAAATCGGTGGTTCTATCGGCGGAAGAGGCGCAACCTGCGCTTTTCCTCGATCTCTGAGATCTGGACGTCGGCAATCTGGCCGTCTTCGATCTTGCGTATGATTTCGCGCTTGATCGACTCCAGCAGCCGCTTCGACGCCACGATCATCTGCGCGCGGTCCTTGTCTTCCAGCTTGCAGGTCAGCGCCTGTTCGTCGATGTACGCCGCCACGGCTGCGAATGCGTCCTTCAGCAGCGGGTTATCCATCAGCTGCTTGGCTTCGCGCCCGCGGATACGGCGGGTTTCCAGCGTGTCGTTCATGCGCCTCCTTCTGGCATTCCGCCCATGTCATTCCCCGGCATACTGCCGCCCATCTGATCCATTGGCATCCCGGTCGAGTCCTGCAATCCTGTGCCAATGCCTGGCCGGCCGATGTCCATCTGCAGCCCCTTGAGTAGCGCCTGCACTTCGAGTTTGGCGGCCTCGATCGCCTCCCTGCTGGCGCGCTCGAGCTCCGCCTCGCGGGCCTCGAACATACGATCTCGCTCGTCGCACTGCTGCTTGTACTGCTCCTGCATCTGCTTGGCCTGCATCTGGAACTCGCCCTTGATGCGCTCTACCTCGGCCAGCGGGTTGGGAGGCGGCTGTCGGTTCTGCATCATCTGCTGGAATTCCGGGCTGTTCGGCGACATGCCGTACTTTTCCGGGATGTCGAAGCCCATGGTCTTGGCCAGGTCTTCGAACAGCGCATAGGCCTGTGCGGGGCCGACCATGCCCATTTCCTTGAGCAGGCCGCTTTGCAGTTCAGCCATCAGCATCAGCTTCTGGCGCTTCTCTTCCTCGTTGCCGGTGCCGAGGCCAACGCGCACGGTCAGGTCGGTGCGCTCTTGCCACTCACGCGGATTCACTTCCACCCATTTGCCGCGCATTTGCACCACGCGCGACTTGTCCTGATGCTTGAGCAGCAGTGCATGCACCTGCATGACCAGTTCCTTGATGCCGGTCTCAGCCAGCATGCGGGTGATCATCTCGATTTTCTGTGAGGCGCGGTTCAGGTTCTCCATGAACGCGCCCTTGGTGGTCTGCTTCAGGATGTCCGGATCGAGTCCGGTAGATGCTCTGGAAATGCCGGTGCGGGCCTCTTTCAAGCCATCGAAGTAGTCCATCACCGGCAAGACCTGCTGAACGATCGGCGTGGCCATGACTGGCATCACGGCATCGCCAACAGGGCCCTGCCCATTCACGCGCTTGACGCCACCCGGCAGCGACTGCATGAAATCAGGCAGGTTGACGCGCTCATTCACCAACCACTGGTTATTGTTCGTCAGGTAGATGTTGTCCAGGAGCTGGCGCATCAGGACGGTCTTGATTTCCTGCAGGTCGGCCAGCTCGTCGTCCAGCGATTCACCGACATGACGGTGCGGCATGCGCTTGGCGATGAACGCCGTGATCGGGCCGGCATCGATAGGCTCGTTCCAGTCGTCGCCGTCGGGAATCCGGTTCGCAACAGTGACAACCTTGCGCCATTCTGCGATGCCGTCGCCATCCCAGTCGACCTTCAAATAGGCCTCGCAATACTCGATTTCGTCCATCGATCGGTCGGTAATCGACGAGCCGAGCCATTCGCTTTCGTCGGTCACGGAATCGCGCGCGTTGACCTGCTCGCTGTTCTCGTTTTCGCTCCAGGCCGGCAGGGAATAGACGAATTCCTGGTCCATGCCCATTTCGATCAGGTCGGAACGGGTCTTGCGGGTGACATGCTCAGTGAACGGCGACTGCTGCAGGGTGCCGCGGCAGCGCTTCGAGACGCGCACTTCCTCGGTCGGCACAGCTTCGATGCACACCTTGCCCTGCTTGCGCTTGATCTGCAGGCGAATATCGAAGAGTTCCACCGGCATCGCGCCCATTGGCGTTTCGATCGTGACCTGCGTCGAGTCCTGACCTTTAATCTCGACCGTGGCGCCGGAAGCCTCGAGATCGCTGATCATCTTGGTGATCTCGTCGATGGTAAGGCCGGAATATTCCTCATCCGTGATCTTCTCGGACTCGTCCCACCAGTGCTTCACGTACCCATTTTTCAGCAGCAGCGTGTCCTTGATGGCGTCATGCAGCAGGATAAACCCTTGGTTGTCCTTCATGATCACCTGGTTGGTGTAGTCGGACTCCTGCTGCGCCATCGCTTCGTCTTCCGGGCCGACCGGGTCGAATTCGCCCAGGCTGCCGGACTGCGTGAACACACGCATGATCGCCGGCATGGCCCAATCGATCGCCTCGGACAGGTCACGGCTGACCACCTGCGAGCGGCCTTCCTGCTCATTGCCGTACGGGCGGCCGTGGTAGTGGTCCAGCGCCGTTGCGCGCTCGTTGGACAGATCGCCATCCTCGACGCCGAGCGAATCGCGGCGGTGCGCCTGGATGATCGCGACCAAGTCTTGCTTGGTCAGCTTGCGGATGTTTTTGCTCACAGGAAGCGCTTGAAGTCTTCTTTGGTCGGGAGTTCCAGCGTATCGAGCTTGTCCTCGAAACCCTGCTCGATCAGCGCGCTCTTGATGCGCTGCACGCGCTCACGCAGCGACAGGGAAACCGACTGGTTCTCCCAGACGCGCAGCGCATAGGCGTTCATCGGGTCCAGTTCCTGGATTTCTGCTTGTGCCGGCGCGGCATTCTTTGCTGCTCTCGCTTTTGCGGTCATTTCACGTACCTCAGATCAGGTTTGAAGGGTTTGCTCCAGTCCGAATTACTCTTCGGCTCTTCGTAGGCCACACACATCAGGCCGAAAGCGTCGGCGCCATGGCTCGCCCAATCATGTTCTGGGCCAAGACCTATATTGCGCGCCTCGTCCTTCTTTTCGTGGTACCAGCCGAGCGCCTCGCGACCGGCGGATGTCTTTTCCTCATCGAACCACATGGCAGAGAATCGCCGACGGCCTTCCTCGATTCGCGCCTTCGCCGCGCCCTTGCCCTGGTTCGGCACAACGGTGACCTTGTACTGTGCCGCCTTGAGCGCGCTTTCGTACGACACGTCGAAAACCTTGTCCTGCGTCGACCCGTCGTGCGGCAGCCAGATTTGCGCCTTGTCCGGCGTGTAGCCCTGCTCACGCATCCAGGCCAAATGCGCCGCCAGCGGCTGCCCTACAGCCTCGTAGTAGTTCAGGACGCGAATTTCTTTGCCGATGAACTGCGCCGCCCACATGGCAAAGGCATCGGCCCGTGCCCCAGTTCCGCCGATATCGGCAAACAGCCGGATGGTCATCAACGGATCCGGAGCAACTCGGCCGATCCTGCCTTGCTGGCGCGCTTCCGCGAGGTACCGCGCGTAGTACGCTCCTTCCAGCACGGTGGCGTATCCGCCTTCCCAAATGTGGTCGTACTGCTCGGGCGAAGTGCGCAGGCAATCCAGTCGCTCCTGCTCCAGCACGGCCGGGAACTTCGGGTTGTCCGACCAGTTCGCGCGGACCACTACAGCCCCGGTCGGCAGCGCCTCGCCGCGCAACATGGCATCAACAGCATCGGTTTTGCGCCGCGAGTTCCAGCTGAACCACAGTTCCGAGCCATCCGCCCGGATCGTCGGCCGCAGCAGCGACAAGGAGCGCGCCGACAGAGTCTGCGCCTCTTCGACCCATGCCCGCCGGTAGCCTTCGAGCGACTTGATCGATTCCGCGTTGTGGTCTTGCATGCCGGTGAACGTGATGACCCCGTCGCCTGGCGTCTGAATCACCTCGTTGAACACCTTGAAGCCGTCCGCTTCGTTCAGGCCGAATGCCTGGAGCTTGTCTTCCAGCAGGCGCTTCGATGACTCCTTGAGGGTCTTCTGTACTTCGCGGATGGAAACCGCTCGCATGCCCACACCTCCCGAGTTTCCGGGCTCCGCCAAGCAATCTTCGATGAGGTTCTCGGCAAACGTGTGCGACTTGCCCGACCCGCGACCACCCCACGCGCCTTTGTACCGCGCCGGCTGCAGCAACGGCACGAAGACGCGCGGCGTCTCAATCCGCAGGCTTCGCATCGATGATCACCCGCTCGATGCGGCCAACGACCTTAACTGGGTTGTCCGGGTCGCCTGCAATCTGCAGCGGCAGAACTTTCCCAAGCAAAGGCGCAAACGCTTTCATGTCGGTGTTCGCCATGCGCACCAGGTAACCGACAAGGCCGTTCTTCCCTTTCTTGTCCTGACCTGAGAGCTCGGCCGCCATAAGAATCGCTTCCTTCAGCACCTTGGTGGTGCGGTTGACGGTGCCCGGTTTCTTGCCCTTGCCGGCGTTCGTCAAGTTCGCCAGCTTGCCCTTCTTTTCCATAATGCATTCCTTTCGCCTTGCGCCCTGTCGGGTAGGTCGGTGAGAGGGTTAAAGAAATTGCCGTTGCCCGCACCAGTGAAGCCACCTCTTAGGTAGTGAAGCCCGGTCTCGTCTTCGTCAACGGCGGCGGCCTTTTCGGGGCATGGACCCGGGGAGTAACCGCTAGCCCTACGTGCTCGAATAAAAGAGGCCCGGGAGAGAAACTCTGGTCTACCCGGGCCAGTTCCCTTTGGAGGAGGAGACAACCTTTACGTTTTGCGGCTGGCCTTCTGAATCTCGGCCACCCGCTGCAAATCCTACCTGATGCCGTTCAACTGCTCGACCTCGCGCTGGGAGATTGCGAACTTGACCAGCGATTCGAGCGTGCGCTTGAACGTAGCGCGGCGCTGCTCGCCGTCCGGCATCTTCAGGTCTGCCAGCGCCTCGGAAACGTCGTGGATCATCAGCTCGGTCGGGCTCATGATCAGTCCAGCATGCCGCCTTCGGAGTCGCACCATGCGAGGTACTCGTCCAGGCTGGCGAAGTACAGGACGTTTCGGTTCTTGGGCAGCAGGTCAGGCTTGACGGTGCCGATCACCACGCCCTTAAGCAGCTCCGCATCCACGCCGCACTGCTCGTCCTGCTGCTTGCGCTGGTCGGGCTTCGGCTGCTCCGTCACCGACACCGTGCCGGCGATGCGCTGGTGCTCGCGGATCAGGTCGATTCCCATCTGCCGGTTGTACTCGTCGTGCTCGGTGCTCATGGTGACCTCCAAAGCAAAAACCCCGCGCTGATTGCTCAGTCGCGGGGTTCTTTGTTTTCTTCGGAGACGGCGAATCCTCCCACAGGGCGCTCGCTCGTCTCGTCGGACGGAAATAAGTTGTTGGGCGGAATTCTATTCCGATTTTCAATGCTGTCAAGCACTTTCGAGATTTCAGCTTCGGCCGTCTCCAATTCGCGCTTGAAAGCGGATGCCGGCCACGGCTGGATGCCGAGCTTGCGGCATATGACCGCAGGCTGCGCGTTTAGGACATAGCACCAGCGCAACACGTCTTTCGCCCGCTGCTTCAGAGTGATGTAGGCCAGCGTCACCAGCTTGGCGTCGGCGATCTCGGCGGAAGACATCGCGGCCGTGCCGCTGCGCGTCTCCTTCCAGCCGCTCGCGCCCACAGCCGACGTCGCCAGGATGTTGCAGATGACGCCCGTCATGCACTTGTACCCCTGCCCGCCGTAAGGAGAGGCCGAGCGTGTTTCCTTGGCGCGCATGCCGCCGGCGCCCGGACGATTGCCGCCGCGCTGGTACTTGCCCCAGTTCTCGAGCCTGTCCTTGAGAGAAAGCCTCACTCCGACTCCTTGTAATCGCTGCAGCGCCTGACCGCCGCTTTCTCCTTCTTGGCGCAGTAGCCTTTGCCCAGCACCAGCTCCAGGTGCGCGCATCCTTTGCATGACTTTTCCTCCTTGCGGATCAGGACTTCGAGTGGGTCGCGGTATTGGCGCTTGGGGAGGATGGTCACGGCTTCACCCAGTTGTTCCAGATACCGCGTGCCCAACCGTACGCGTACAGGAAACACAGTGCAAACATGCCCCATTGCCCGGCCTTGAACGTGGCGTAAAACCAGAACGGTTGCCCAACAATGCCGAAGATGCATGCCCAGCGGCGCCACGTTGCCCGCCTGTCCTGGGAGAAGATGACGGCCGTCGCGCCGAACAATGCAATGCCGATCTGCTCCATCACACCACCTCCCCAAACAGCGCCGCCACCAGCGGGTCGCGGTGGATGCGCACGACGGTCGGCGGCCTGCTGAAGATTTCCTCTTCCGTGGCGCCTCGCTTCACTGCCGATTCGGAAATGCGCCGCGTCTCGTCTTTCCCAGGGCCAGCAATCCACAGATTGGTGTACCTCTTCACATCCCTGCGCGTGCCAGCGATATGCACCCTACCGGCGTCGCGCAGCTCTGGCAGGTAGGCTTTGACCGTCGCACGGCTGAACCGGAGCGCGTCCGCTACCTCGTCCGCCGACATCGGCTTGGTCAGCGCTTCAACGACCTGCCTCAACCGCTCCGCCTTCATGTCGTTCAGTGCACCCATGTCCCCCTCCCTCAAAACGCGCAATCCGCAACAACCTGCTCCTGCTCCCGCGCGAAGGAGAGCAGAGCCAGTGCGTCGGCGTGGTTGTCGTCGACAGGCTTGAAGCCGCGGCGCTCGGCCTCGGCGATCATGGCCGCCTTGTCCGCGTTGCCGCGTCCCGTCCAGTGCTTCTTGACCTCGCCCACACCTACGGCATGCATCGGAATCCGGTTGATGGCGCACCAGGCCTCCAGGTGTGCCAGGAACCCGCCGTAGGCATGCGCAGCAAGCACGCCCTCATGCCGCTTCACGTCCTCGTAGTAGACCGCGTGGATCTCGCCCACCGACCGGCTCAGCTCGGACAGCCACTGACGGAAAGCCAGCCAGCGCTGGCCGTAGCCGCCGCACCGCTTCGGGCTGAACGACTCACTGCCGCCGCTCACCGTGCCGTCGCGCTTCGCAAGCGCCCAGCCGGTCGTGGTTCCAAGGTCGATGGCGAGGATGTTCATGGTCAGCCCTGGCAGGCGGCCTTGTGCCGCTTCACGTTGCGCGCCTTCTTGGCGGTGCGCTTCTGCTGCGCCATGCTGATGCCGGCGCCCTTGCGGCCGTACGGAACGCCGCTCCAGTAGCTCATGCCGTTGAACAGTCCTCGCCGCTGCCTCTTGGATTGACTCACCTGCACCTGGGGAGCCGTGTACGCCATCGGAGGCAGGCCTCCCATGAACGCGCCCAAAACTGCCAAGTTCAACAATGTCGATTTCATAGTTTCTCCCTTTCAACCTTTCTCAACCCTGCACCCGCCTGCAAATTGCTGGTTTGCTCACTCGACCGTTTCGGGCTCGGCCAGCGCCTCTTTCGCCATGCGCAACTGCAGCGGCGTCACGCTCGGGTCACCCTCTCCGGCGCGCGCGACAATGCGCTTGGCCCATGCCCGGTGGTCAACGCGCTCAGCCGCGCCTTTGAACGTCTTGATGACCTCGCGGAACTTGGCGAGCGTCTCCTTCGTGACCGGCTTTTCGTCGGGCGCCGTCAGCATCAGCTGCGGTGCTGGCACAGGCTTGATGTCGCCCTTGGTCATCACATCCTCGAGCGCGACGGCAAAACGGGGCTTCAGCTGCGCGTGCGTCATCGTGGTCATCTCGTAGTACCCGACCTTCTGCGCTGCCCAGTAGATCGCCGGATGGCTCCAGTTGTCCTTGCCCTGGTTGCGGCGCTGCAGTTGCTCGATCGCTTCGGTCAGTGCTGCGTCAACGTCGATGCCAGGCCGGCACATCTTCTTGAACTCGGGCAGCGTCGGCGGCCAGTCCCTGCGCTCCAGCGCTGCGTACCCGCGGGAGAGCTCCTTGCGCGACATGCACGCCAGTTCCTTGGCCCAGTGGTCCTTGAGCTTGGTCGGTTCGACGCCGCCCCATTGGTCGGTGAAGCGCTTGCCGTAGGACAGGGCCATCTTGTCGAACAGCGCCTCGATCCATGCGATCGGCAGCGCGTCAGTTGAGGTCGATGATTGTGGGATCGGATGGACGTTGCTCATGGCTGTTTCCGGTGAGTGCGTTGACGAGGTCGCGGGCTTGGTCGTTGCGGGTAGACGGCGGCTTGGCGCCTTGGACGTTCATCTCCTTGGCCTTCTTGGCCCAAGCCTCAAGGATCGAAAAGACGTAGCCCGGTGGGATGCTTTCAGACGGTTTGGTCTGCTTCGCCTTCTCGCAGGCTGCTTGCACGGATGCGACGGTGACGCCCTGCGAAGCAAGGGCAACGATGCGCATGTCACCTGGGTTTGCGTTGATGCCGTACGGCCGCATTGCCGCGGTCAACTGAGCCGGACTGCATGTCGCGCTGTCGGTGCCGACTACGGTTGAAGCGAGAGATGGTGTTTCAGGTATAGGTTTTATATATTCCCTGTCCCTATCCCTGTCCCTTATCTGTCCCTTGGAGTGGTTTTCACTAGCGACAGGCGCGTCTTGTCCCTGCGACATATCACTGTTGTCACTAGCGACATTCGCTGTTTGTCCCTGCGACAAAGTGCCGTTGTCTCCAGGGACAGGCAGCGCTTGTCCCGTGGGGCATCCAGCCGCAAGCCAATCATCGAAGTCGGGAAATGGGATCTTTGTCCCGTGGCGTTCGTTGTGTTTCTTGATGCGGCCGCACTCGGTTTTGAGGCGCTGTCGCAGTTTTGCAAGCCATGATTCGTTGGCCTTCTCCGCGACCACGGGGTGATACAGTCGGCCATCGGAGCACTTGACCCAGCCTCGTAGCGCGCCGTTGCGAACGCGTACCCATTCCTTTACAACGCGGCCAAAGCCAGCGTATTGCGCAAGCAACTTGTCATCGTCTGGCAGACTGGCGGCCGGAACCTGGTGCCATGATGCACACCACAACAGCACCGCGCATCGGAATTCGTCGCCTTCGGAAACCGTTGCGATATCGCTGTCACGCAGCCGGACGACGTCCAGCGGCATGAATTTGAAGTCCCGGAGATCGCAATCTGCCGGTGTGAGGGGTTGAGGAAGGGGATTCATGCAGCTCTCCAATCGAAGAGCCGCGGGTGTGATGCAGCGCTATTTACTTGTCTTCCGTTTCCTCCGAAGCCTCCCACCAGCCACCATCCCGGAGAAGGCGTTCGATTTCCTTCGCCACCAACTTGGCTTGCTCCTCGGAGAGCATGACAACAGAATCGTCCCCTCCTGCCGGATCCGACTGCCTGAGGCAGAGATATCCCCCGTTGCTGATGTAGACCTCGGTTTCGTAAGCTGCTTTTAGTTTCATTGGGTGCCTTCCCTCCTGCCTGGACAAAGGGTCGGGCCTGCGCCGCTAGGCAGGCAGAAGCAGCGCACCGGTGGCCACCGGTTGCCCGTTTGCAAATTATAAAGCTGCTCATTTGATGTTCATCAGTCCGAGATTTGATGCGCCACAAGGGCCGGTCTCGCTGTTCGGCGAGCATTCGAAAAGGGGAAGTGGACTCCCGCCTCTGTTGCCGTCAGGAAGTATTCGCGCACAGCCGCACAAGCGAAAGAATCATGTCGCGCGCCAGATGCTTGCCGCGCTCGTCGAGCTTCTTGAAATTCATCACGAGCGCGATCTCATCGGACTCTGCGCAGGCGTTCGCCAGGCTCTTCACATGGCCGGCGCCGTTGTCTTCGCCATAGACCGGGAAGGCTGGTGTGGTGCCGAGCAGTTCGGCCAGCGCATTCAGCCGTCTTGCCTGAGGCAAGTTCCGGCCGTCCATCCACTGTCCGCAGGTCTGCGGCGACACCTGCATGTCGGGGAACCGCTTGTTGAATTCGCGCGCCAGGTTCGACGGTCCGTTCTTGAATCCGCGCTGCGACATCAGCCTGAGCAAACGCTCGCTGAATGCCGCATGGATCATGCTGCTTGGTTGGCGCATGATTGCTCCTCCCTTTCCTTCTCCACCTCACGCATGAGGTAAGCCGCGATCCAGCGCTTGGCCGGCTGCGTGCCTTTCTCGTACGGGCAGGATGTGATCGGCTTGCCGGCGTCGACTGCGCGTCGGGCCTGGTCCTTGATGACGTCGCGGCTGATGATGTGGGTCATGGCGCCCCCAAGACGGTCAGTACCCCGGCGAACAGCAGGAGAAGATTTGCCACCAAATCAAGCGCTATCTGTGATTTTTTCTGCTGGATCGGGTCCGGCAAAAACGTCAGGGTGATGATTTTGAGAATGCAGTCGCTGAAGAGAATCGCGACCACGATCAAGATGTACGTTTTCATGCCCTCACCTCTTCGGTCGTCGCTTGATCCTTCATCGCCTTGCGAAAGAACGGCCGGCGCGGCTTGTCCTTGTCCCGCTTGAACTTGCCCTGCACGCGCGCCAGCCAGCCGAACATCGCGGTGAACGCGCGGCGAAACTTCGGCTCGATCTTCTCCATGTGCTGGTCAGTAATTTCGTCGGCGTCGAGCGCCTCTTCAACCGATCCGGCTAGATCGCCCATGCGCGCCATGACTGCGGTGGCCGCGCGCAGAATGCACTCCTCCGATCCGTCGCCCATCTCTTCAAACGAGATGAACACGCCGCGGTGGCGCCAGCACAGCGCATGCAGCGGCTCGAGCGCATCGGCCACGCCGGAGCCTTGGCAGATTTCGATCGTCATGGAGAAATCGCGCAGCGTCGGGTCGCGGTCCTTCGTGCCTGGGCCCATACGCTTGCGCAGGATCTGCGGCGTCGAGCCAATGCGACGCGCCAGCTCTTCAAAACCGCCCGGGTAGTCGCACGCCAGCCCGTAGAGCACATCGTTCACATTTCGCTGGGATCGTGGGAGTGTCATGTTGGAAATTTCTCCTCGCTATTTCCGGTGACTCGTTGATGCTTTGAAACTATTCTTTGAGCAAGATCACTGCGGATCAGGAAGGGAGAACCCCCGGCGACGCGTCGGGCGCAGGATCACCGGCCTCGTCCAGGCCTTCGAAGACGTCGGGGCGCGCGAGGCGGAGGTATTTCTCCTGCGGTCGAGGCAGCCCGTCCTTTCGCCAGCCGGATACCGATGGCGGCTGCACCTCGCAAAGGCGAGCGGTTGCGGAGGTTCCGCCAATGCGATCAATGACGATATTGGCGACGCGTACCTTGTATGGCAGGGCGTCGTACTCGTGCGGGGGATGGGTTTCTGTGCTCATGCCTAACATTTTAGGCATGCCTAAACTTTTCCGCAAGAACTAATTTTTCGGCTTACCTAACCGGAAAACTATTACGATTTTGAGATGAAATGGAATGACCGCTTACGGCATGCCTTCGAAGCAGCGAAGCAATCAAGAGGCATAACTCAAACCGAGCTGGCGAAAGCCTGTGGCACTTCATCGGCGTCGGTCAGCGATTGGCTGAGCGGGGAAACCAAGAATATTGAAGCTAGGTATTTGATCCCGGCCTGCAAATTCCTCCAGGTATCACCGTTTTGGGTAATGCTAGGGGACGAAAACGAGTATGAGTTCGGGAAGCTAGCTGGCGGGCATCAATTGAGCGCCGTTGATCTCGTGCGACTCATTGCATCGTTTGCACAATCTGACGACGAGGGACGGCGCAGAATCCTTGCCGCATCGGACGAGGTGAAGAAGCTATTCCCGCGCAGTTGAGTGCCCGAGCACGACATATGCCTCATCAGGATCTTTTTGTTGGGGTTGAGCGCACCGATCAGACAGCGCCAGGATCCAGGCTCGATCCTTTTCTGTCATTGTCCTTACATTATTTAAAAGGCGCTCTTCATACTGCACTTCCTGCTGAGCCATATCCCCTCCAAGCCGTAGGATTAAGACTATACCTATAAGACGAAGTTTCAATTCAGAAATGCAACCATATGTTTCTGCGGTTCTGAAACGGCTGGTTCGAGGCCGGCAAACGGAGAGCAGGACTGGTATTACGTATCAGAGATTTACTGTACGTAAACGCAGTATATCTCCGAGTTTTGCGGAAATCTATAGACAAGGAAATAAGCCGACTGTTCAAGTCGGGAACCATGAATATGGGATGCCACAGAGCAAGGTTTACGGTTCAATGGGGAAGGCGCCACGGCACGCCTGATTGCCGCAACTGGGAGAAAAAGATGAAAGCACGCATTGCAGTAGTGGCCGTGATCGCGGCCTTTTCCATGTCTGCGCAGGCCGCATGCTATGGCTCGGGGGCCTACCAGACATGTACGGACAACAGCGGCAACTCGTATAACGTAAATCGGTACGGCAACACGACAAGTATGTACGGCAGCAATCCGTCGACCGGTAGCACCTGGAGCCAGAATTCCACTACCGTCGGCGGCACCACCTATCACAACGGCACGGCGTCGAACGGCAATTCCTGGTCCGGTACGACCAGCACCTATGGCGGCGTGACTACGCACCAAGGGATCGACAGCCGAGGGAATAGCTACAGCAAGACCTGCACGGCTTACGGTTGCTATTGATTTGAAATGCGGAAGATTCCCTGGCCAGTTTGGGTGGCCGTCATATTGGGATGGATAGCAGCTGCCAATGCTGACGGCCACCTTGGCTCAATTTCCTGGATGCTCGGGGTTGGCATTCTCGTGTATGCCTACTATCAGAATGGCCGGCAATAACCGCCCCGAGCGGATGTGCGGGAAAGTGGCTATTGACCGCGGCGAGCGAGGAGCCAGTAAGAGTCACGAAAACGGCGCACCAACATCATGAGAGTCGGAATGTCGACCGCCACCAAGTGTCCGTAGGCCGTTAGGTCGGCGCGATTAACCTTTTTGCCTGCATGCCCCGTTCTGGCGTAACGCTTCATTACGGCTGAAAGATACTGTTCGATGTCATCACCGCCATCCTTTACAGCCGCACAACTCCGCGCCATGTCAGACGAAGAATTGGCTGCGCATTGGTCACAGTTCAAACGTGACACCGGCGACTGGTTTCTGACCGAGATGGAAGTCAGGCGCCGCCAGAACGCCAACAACGAGCTGCGGGGCTGGTTGTCTTTGGCCTTGTCTTTCCTGGCGCTGGCCGTCTCTATCATTGCGCTGTGGGCAAAGTCACCATAGTCCAATGCTGTTTGGATGAGCTGGATGGCGCGGGCATGACGCGCTGTCAACTTATCCGCAGCCTTGTTTCTTTCCTCGCCTTTTGCACCATGCAGATGGCTGACATTTCCAGCCGCCCGCTCCAGCACATCAAGAGCCTCTAGCAAGGCCAATCTTTCAAGTTCCCGCATTTCACCCCTCCCCACCGGCCCCGCCGGTTTTTTTACGCCCGTTGCTAAAATCGTTGCGCCCCGCCCAGCCGCCAAGCATCGGGCGGAGCGCTCCCCTCAACAACAAAGGAACCACTATGTACGTCGTTTTTCTCCAGCAAACTGCTTCAGCAGATATTCTCGAAGTGGTAGCGAACTATCTTCAGTCTCGGAAGACTCTTCGCTATCTTTTTTGCAGGCAGGTGGAGCAGGCTGGGTATTTCCTAGCGTGCGAACTGGTAAAGAATGACAAGGACACCAGCCCATGGAAGTTGCAAATACCCCTGGGTTATGTGCTATCCATTGCTGATATGCGCGGAGACCAGCATCCGCTGGGATTCCTGAATCCATAAACCTCACCTCTCACTTCCCTCAAGCCCCGCAAGTCGGGGCTTTTTTACGCCCGTTACTCCTGAGCACGGCCTCAGTTTAGACGATTTTTAGCCATGCCTAAAATATTTCTTGACGTTTTCTTTAGGCATGCCTAACATATCCATACCGAAACACAAACCACCCAGCAACAGGAGCCCGCCATGCTGATCGAAATCAAAAGCCGTTGGAACAACTCCATCCTCTTCGCACATGACTGCGAAGACAACTCGCTTGCGATCACGCTGGCCATGGCGTTGAAGGCTAATGCGGACCTGCGCGGCGCGGACCTGCGCGGCGCGGACCTGTACGGCGCGGACCTGTACGGCGCGGACCTG
>CBIHRW010000056.1:0-29606 GCA_966212545.1 uncultured Noviherbaspirillum sp. | reverse complement strand
TGTAACGCGGCGCGCATTTTGGCACCCGTTTGCGCCGGTTTTGGCACCTTGCCGTGGGGGAAATGAGCGGAATTATTGTCCCCCGAGTCGGGTGCAATAGAAGTCATCTTCAGCGGAAGGTCCGGATCTGGCCATGCCTGGCCATGCTGGCCTTTCCGTAACCGTGGTTCAATCCCCAAAGGCCCGCAATTGCGACCACGACAAAGCCCCAGTAGCCCATCCCCCATCCCAGCGGCACCTTCCATCCCAACTCGGTATTAAGCAGGATTGGCAGCGCGTAAATTAGAAAGAGCGCCGCCCCGCCGTAAAGGACTCCGTGAACCTTTGCCGATTCATTGGCCTCGGCGTTTGTTGCTCCATACACCACTGTTCCCTGGCAGCCTTGGCACACCCGAACCCCATGATCAAATTCGTAGTGGCAAAGCCCGCACTGCACCTTATTGGACATACTTCCTCCCCGAAAATAGTTGCTGAAAGCTGATGTTAGTCAAATGACCTTTGCGCAAGAATCTCGCCTGTCGGGATTACGTAATAGACAATCTTCCTTAGGGCAAATGGCAGGGCGTCGGTGTTAAAGAAAACGTCCTCGGGGCTGTCGATCTTTGGCTTTACAAGGACTGACTTCCCTTCCACAAAGCTTGTGCCAGTCACACTTCCAACAAACAGTATTCCGATAGCCCCCTTCACGGCCTTGGCCTTGTCCATCGGAATCGGCAGCGTATCCACTAGACGCACAGATCCACTGCTATCCGGGTAATCAAAAACACTGTCGGCTCCCTTTGGCACACTGAAAATCCTTGGGGTATTGGGAATGGCGACCGCGAGATAAGTCGCCCGCGTGCGCTCTACGACACGCGATGCCCCGTAAGCGTTGCTGCCGGTGTATTTGTCTCGGAGCATCATGACATTGGCAACCTTGCAGACAAGCGTCCCTCGATCACTTCCGGTCAGCCCCGCAGGATCGCAGGAGTAGTCTCCGATAGGGCCAAAGAACTGATACTCCTGTCGGTCAGCATTGTATTTCGGCTCAATTTCCTGGATACGGAACGCGTACACCTTCTTGGTGCTAATGGGTGCTAAAACCGTTTCGACATCGCTTGTCCTTCGAGAAAACTCCTCTGAAGTCTCAAACTCACCTTTCTTTAACGCTCCAATTCTACGGAGGAACAACTCATGGAATCGTTTTGGGTCAGTTCCTTGGTAGCCAGGCGTTAGACGCACTGCTGACTCGTCATACTGAACCGGCTCCCAGGCACGATCCGACTTCCCTGCGGTGGTCGACTTGGGAGCTGCAATGCAGTTTGCCATTTGAACTGCGCACGTCGTGAAAACAACTGCGGCCAATAAGTGCTTCATGTGCTTTTCGCTGCAAGTAGTTGCAAAGCAGCAATTAAACCGTAAACACCTTTGACCGGTATCCCATAAATATGACAATACAACGAATCAGCTCTGCTGACTCTGCACTTGGCAGCCCCGGTCTCAGAATAGCCCAGCCGGCTCGGCATCACGGTCCCAGCTGTAGATGATTACCTCCGTACGTGGTGCCTGCCTCGCACCACCGCCGACCGTGTAGTTGATATTGACCGTCTCCATCTGAAAGCCGTCAAAAGCCCGGCGGATGTCGGGATGGTCGTTGAGGCTGACGATCGCCTTACCCTTGATCTGGCGCAACAGCTCGGCCATCTGCAGATACTGCTCATAGCCGAAGTCAACGCCGTATCCCTCAGTTTCCCAGTACGGCGGATCCAGGTAGAAGAAGGTGTGCGGCCGGTCGTACTTCTTGATGCATTCCTGCCAGTCCAGGTTCTCGATAAAGCACTGCGCTAGGCGCAGATGGGCCGCGCTCAAGTTCTCCTCCAGGCGCAACAGATTGACCGGGGGCGCGGTCGTAGCCGTGCCCCATGTCTGACCCTCAACCTTGCCCCCGAATGCGTGATGCTGCAGGTAGAAGAACCGGGCCGCCCGCTGAATATCGGTCAGAGTATGGGGCAGCGTCTCCTGCGTCCACTTGAACACGTCTCGGCTGGACAGCGCCCACTTGAACTGGCGAACGAATTCCTCCAGATGATGCTTGACCACCCGATAAAGGTTCACCAGTTCGCCATTGACGTCATTGATTACCTCAACCTCGGCCGGGTGCCGGACGAAGTAAAGGGCAGCGCCGCCAGCGAATACCTCGACGTAGCAGGTATGCGGCGGAAAACGGTTGATAAGGATGTCGGCGAGGCGGCGCTTGCCACCCAGCCAAGGAATGATAGGGAGTGCCATTACGAACCTTTGTTGTAGTTTTTAACGCTAGTTTTTAACGCTGTGGTAGACTCCCGCCCGCTGTGTCGACACAGTCGGGAGCCTTGCTTGGTTCGCAGCTCTTTCCTGCTTATCGAGGGCGGCTCCAGTGTTCCCGCACTGGAGTCGTCGCTCTCGTTTAATACCCTCGTGCTACGCGCGTGCGAACAGCCCAGACATCGTCGTTCGCCGCGTTTTCCGGACCGCCCTGGATCCATACGCCGCCGGCCATCTCGCAGATCCTGGCGAGGCCGTTCGGATCGAAGCGCCAACCTTCCTGCATCCCGACTGCCGTCGCGATCGCCTCGCTGCAGAACCAGCGACGCTTGGCGTGCCTGATCGGTAGGGACGTAGACAGTAAGCCGAGCAGGTCGTACTCGTCGTCCTTATGCTCGCCGAACCACCACAAGGCACGCGCATCGTCGAACGCCGGCACATCAATGATGTCCCAGTGTTCCGGATCCAATTGCATCACCTTCCAGCGCACACCGCCGTCCATCCAGGAGGACGACCAGCAGAGGACCGGACCCGCCAGCCCATTACCAAGCTCGAAAACCGCTTCGCAGTGCGAATAGGGGCCATTGGTCCACCAGCTCACGAAGCGGTTAAAAACGCGTGCACGGCCTTTGTAGAACGCGATCTTCATATGGTCACCATTTGATGGCGTCGACTTCTTCCTGCGTCTGTGCGGCCTCTAACGCGGCCTTCAGCTGCTGCGACTTGTTGAAATTGGCCGCCCCCTGGGCCGCCATCGACGCGTACATCGCCTTGAACGCGTCGATGTTTGGCATTGGAATCAGTGTGTTGTCCACCGCCTTCCATGCACCAGGAAAGTCAGGAGGGAACGAGCCGAAGAGCGCAATATGGCCGGCCGTTCCGTCGATATCGCTGCGATGTACCGGACCGCACGCTATAGCCTTGCCGAGGTGTGTGAACGTCGACTGGTTTGCTTCGATGCGCCACCTGTTGATGTCCGCGCTCTTGGCATCCTTGACTTCCTTCGACACAGGTGCTGGCGGCTTGCGAACCAGCTTGCCGCCGACGTATTCGAAGCAGTGCGGATCAAACTCGTCGGGGATCTGCGACGGCGGGATCTGGGCAACAAACATCTCACCGAGCGTCTTTTGCCACACTTGTGCGGTACCGTCGACAAGCGGTACGAGAAACTCGGTTTCGGTTTCCTCGATCGGGCCGAGGGCGTCGGTCGCCAGGATGGCGACGCCGAGAATAAGAAGTTTCATGCGTAGACCTCTGCAAAGCGGTAACGGTTGAGAGTGAAATTGCGTCCGAAACGATGATCGGTTTGCCGAACGCCGAGCACGTGCGCGCCCCCCGTAATCGTCGCTCCCGATTGCAAATCCCCGCGTCGGAATGGTGCGCGGCCAAACTTGAGTTTCCCGCCCACGCTTACGCCATTGACGTAACGAGAGGATGCGCTGTTTGCGCACGAGATAGCAACGCGGTCGCTTGAAAGCGGAGCCATCGTATTGATAACAGCATGATCGATCTCGCGCCCGAACGCACCGAGAGTTGGGTTTCCGCTCGTGTCGATGGTCAGGGTTGCGATTGTCGCGACTTGATCGGCGGTCGTGCCTGAGGTTTGCATCTGCGCTTGAACGAAACGTTGCGGACCGGTCGTACCTTCGACCGTAAGAAAACCCCAAGACGTTGCGCCGAATGGCGCATTGCTACTCGACCCGCTCGCCGACTCCCATTTCGTTGAGCCGTAATTGATGGTCGGGCCCGAGACCGCGAACGCCGCGTACTTCGTTTTGCTGCCCGAAATCGTGTACCCGACAATGCCCTTACCGTCCGTAACTGAGGCCGCTTGAACCGACATAGTGCCCGACGTTGCTGCGCCATCAACTAGAGCCGAAAGCGTCGGCGTGCAGGTTGTACCTGATACGCCCACATGTTCGAGTTTGAACGTCGAGACACTGCCTCCAATGATGTAAGCCGACGTGCCAATCTTCGTACAGTTCCAGTTCGCCGGGGCCGAGCTATAGCTATTGGTCGAGGCGACGGGGGCACCGTACGAGCACGTCGTCGCGAACGTTACCGCGACAAAACGTACATTGCTCGACGTGCCGTAATGCGGCCAGAAAAACACGTTCGCTTGCGACGTGGTGTATAGAGTGCCCGAGAAAGAACCGTCCTCGGTACGTATACCCGCGGGCGCCGCGGCGTCGGCATTCCATGAGACATTGCCGCCCGAGCGCGTAATCGACCGTAAGACCGGCACGACGTAAGTACCGTTATGGTTTTGCGCAAAAATGCCGATCGTCGTGGAGTCGACTTTATGCGAGTAATGGATTTGCAAGCTCGTCGTACCGTAACCGGTTGCCGTTTGCGGAGTGCCGCCGTTGCCTTTGGTAATAGTCGTGCCGCTCGCGCCGCAGTCGTACCCCAAGACCTCGTACCGTCCCGACGCCGTGTTAGCCGAGAATGCCGCGAAGTATTGGGAATCAAATGCAAGCGTACGGCCTTGCGCCCACGACCCACCGAGCCCGTGCGTAACCGCCGCGCCAACGCTCAATGTCGGCGCGCTCGTGTAATCGACGAGAACGTATTTGCCCGACGAGAGCGCGAAAACGTAGCGCGTCGCGCCCATGGCAAACGAATCGGAGGTAAGAACGCTCGCGCTCGCTGCGTCAAGCACATACTCGTTACCGAGCGCAAGCGATCCATCCGCAGGGTGCGAGAGATATCGCACGCACGGATAGTTATTCGAGTTTTGATAGTAGATCCACGACGCGGTATCGCTAATCTTGATCTGATTCCCGCCGTTATAGACAGTCGCTCCGACCTCGGCCGTAACGAACCACGGATCAAGATTGCCATCAGCGCGCCAAATGCCGGCCACGCTGCCAGTATCCGGCAAGGCGAACACTATTTTATCGCCTGGCAGGATTTGTCCGAATAGTTGGTCGGCACCATTCGTGATGCCGATCGGGTAGTCGCCGTCATTGATGACGGTAAGCGCAGGGTCGGCAACCGTGAGCGTATTCGCAGCCGGGAACTTCAGGATGCGGCCGAACGTCGTTGCGGTCAAAATTTGCAGTTTCGGAGACGACGAGTTAAGCACCTTGTCGGCGGCGAGAGTTTCGACATTGGCCGAAGTAATGCCGCTCGTCGAGCCTACGGCCGTCCACCCTGCGGAATCGGCCGCCGGATCGGTGACACTCACGCCGCCCGGAGCTTTGCGGCGATAGGTCTTGTAATCGGTCGGCGACCAGGTACAGACACCCTCGGCGTAGTTTGTTCCGGTGATCCACTTCGTTACATTAGCCGTCGCAGCTGCCGCACTCTGTGCCGCCTCAGCACCAAGCTTCGCGGTGTTTGCGCTGTCCGCACTGTTGAAGGCTTCAAGCGCATTGTTGTAGACATTCAATGCTAGCGCGATATATTGTGGGCAAGCCGCGACCAGCCAAGTGATGAAGGCGTCGAGCCGGTCAGAAAAGGTGCTCCGCTGGCCCCGGATCGGAGTGTCGGCCGGCGGCGTATTGAGGGTAGGTGGTGTAGTAGGCATCAGATGAGTCCCTGAACGTCAACAGTTAATAAACAATCTTTCGGGTAGTCATACGAGATCTCGCCGCTACCAAGGCCGTATGCCCACGGCCCGTCGGTGCCAGGCAGGTAGACGACGTAAAAACAGGGAACGTCGAGCACATCCATGAGCGTTTGAAGCACCCAATCGGCCTCGCTCCGATCGATCCAGGCCGTGACCGACAGGTCCTTGGCACGCTTGCGGCGCTTGATGGTGTTGTTGCCGTACTCGTCGATCTTGATGTAGCTGAACGTCCTGGGCTTCGCCTTCGCGCCGTATTGTGTCTTCCCGAGCGGTCGCAGGTCGCCGATGCCCAACACCCCGACCTTTACCGATCCGCTGGAACTGGTCACAGTGACCGTAATCTCCGCGTCCTGGTACGCCTCGATGTCGTTGGCCATAAAGTAGGTCTGCGGCTTGAATGGATCGTAGAAGTGCTCGTAATAGTCAGCCGGTGCGGACGCCTCCAGGTCCCCGGTGTACGAGTAGATAACATTGCCGCCGGGCGCATCCTTGACGGTCACTGCAAGCTCCTCGCCCTCCATGCCGGCAAGGAGGAAGGCGTTAAAGAACCCAGGGCGAATAACCACGGTCATCGACGAAGCAGCGATGGTTTGGGTACTCACCTCGCCGTCAAACATGGCGTGCCTGTTGGTCGGTCCAACATCGAGCCACCAGGGATTCGACTCGATACGGTTGTTGATATCGGTCGGGTCGTGATTGGTATTGCTGGCCTTTTGGCTTTCGTAGATGCGATGTGTGGTCGTGCTGATGCAACGGTTGCCGACGGCATATGTCGTCGCCGGGTTGTAAGCCGGGTAATCGTTCTCCGGCACCGTAGTGCTAACAAGCATGGAGTCGGTGATGGTGATCGCCTTCAGGACGAAGAGTGTCGGCTTCAGTGCTGAAGTCATTATGCGATCTCCACCAGGATCGGCCCGCCACCGGACGATTGCGCCAGCACCTTGGCAATGATTTCGGCGCTGTCAGCGGTCTTACCAATTGATCTAGATAACTTGTCCACTTTGTCATTCAATGTGTTGACCCCGACGATCAAAGCGCCGTCGTTGCTGCCCTGGAGCATCCGGGCGGTGTCGGCAGCGTTAAAGATGCGCGACGGCGGCGTGAACTCCAGCTCCGGCCCACGCTCGCCCACCAGCCGCCAACCACCGGTATGCACGCCGCCACCTTCGAATGCCGGCACCTTCGGATTCTTGGCCAGGTACTCGACCGATCCCATGAACTCCTGTTTCACCTGCTCGGCTGTCGCGCCGGAGTTGAGCCGGCCGGTCCAGTAGTTCACACCCTCGGCTTCGCCGACACGTCCCAAAATGGACCCGTAGAAGCCCTGCACGATCGCCTCGTTCGAGTTAGCAATCGCATTCACGACCGAACCGACCGATGCGCCGGCCGCGACCTGGTCCTGCCAATACTCCAGGCCCGTCTGCTCCGGCGATCGATGCAGATAGGTCTGATAGGCGTTCTGGATCTGGGGCGTGGCGCTGACAATTGGATTCGCGCGGGCTGCGGCGATCGAGCCGGTGAACTGCTGCAGTGCGGCCGGAATCGAAAGGACGCCCGACTGGATGCCGCTCAACAGGTCGATCTGTGCCTGAGCCGACGAAACGATGCCGTCCAGGCGTGCCATATGCCCGGCGTAGTTGTCCTGCTCCTGCTGGATCTGATCCCTCAGCGACTGGAGCGTCTGTTCCTCGATGGACAGCTGCGCATCCGACACATCCGCCAGCTCGTTGAGACTGATCTGTGTCCGCATGCGATCGCGCCGGGCGTCGACGGCAGACTCGAACAAACCATCTGTCGGCGACGACAGCGCGTTTAACGCCTGGGACAGCGCGTCGGCGTCGGGCAGCACACCACTGGCCTTCGCGATCGCGATGGCGGTGGTGATCTGTGCCTGGGCGGCGGCACGACTGGCCCCGATCTCCGACTCCTGGCGCATGCCGTTGGCAGCGGAGCGCAGCATGCTCGACAGGTTTGCGATCTTGCTGATCGACTCGGTTACCGACGACATGCGCTTGTTCAGCGCCTCGATGGTTGCCGTGCTTTGCTTGGTGATCGCGTCACGCTCGGCGTCGACCGACTTCTGCAGGACCGAGAACGATGAATCGACAGCGCCCATGGCGTCGCTCAACGCCTGGCGCTGGACGCGTACCGTCTCCTCTGCCTGGCGACGGGCATTCTCGATCGTCTCGTCAGCCGTGCGCTTGGAATATTCGGCGACCACGTCGAACGCGGCCTGGACCTTCATCAGGCCGGCATAGGTCCGCGCTCCCGCTTCCGTTGCAAGCACACCGCCCTTAGCCAACTCTTGCACTGCCTGCTTGAACTCGGCATGCGTCGTGACGCTGGCATACCCCAGGCGAGCCATTTCCTCGGCAACGGACTTCTGGAGCGGCGCGATGCGCTCGGCCTCGGACAGGAAGTTGTCGGCAAAGAAGGTGCTGCTGGCAGCGAACGCATCTGCACCGCCCACCGCGTCGATCAGCCGCTGGCGTGCATCGGTCGACTGCAGGCCGCTCCCGAACATGGCAGAGACGTTTTGGCCCAGCATGGTGGCCAGGGAGTTGGTGGCCGCAAAGATCGTGTTGATCCGTGCAAAGGTGTCGACGACGTTCTCGCCTTCCTTGGCGACCGCTTCCAGCTTCTTGAAATCGACGGCCTCGCCG
Organism: uncultured Noviherbaspirillum sp.; assembly: GCA_966212545.1. Classification (GTDB taxonomy): domain Bacteria; phylum Pseudomonadota; class Gammaproteobacteria; order Burkholderiales; family Burkholderiaceae_D; genus Noviherbaspirillum. Next base: position 21,086 of record CBIHRW010000056.1, on the reverse strand, counting down.
ACGAGTGACAAATATCCCGCATTCTCCACCAGGGCATCGCCCAGGCTGAAGATCTGCGAGGTGAATGCCGCCAGCTTTCCTTCCGCTCCTTCGATCCCTTGCAAGCCTTCGCGCTGCGCGTCGAAAAGACGGACGATGTCGTCGATGTACGGGTCGAGCGGGGACGATGCCCGCAACTGGTCAACAACACCGCCGCTGAAGGTGCGCGAGCCATCGATGGTGTTGGTGTAGTAACGGCTTGCCGCCTGGGTGGCTGTGTCGACAGACGTGCGGAACGTATCGACGAAGGCCATGGCCATGCTGTCCGACATCCGGGACAGGGTTGCCTGGATCGCCTTGTCCTTGCCGGCGTCGTCGAGGTCGGCAAGCGCAAGGCGGAACTCGTATGTGAAATCGCTGATCCGGCCGGTACCGGCCCCGATGGATTTGCCCAGGGCGTTGAAGTTCGCGTACATGCCTTTAACGGCATCGCTGAACATCTTGTCGACGTCCTGGTTGAGTGCGGACGTCTCGGTCTTGTCACTTCTGAGGAAGCCGCCTTTCTTGAAGGTGTAGGCATTGCCGGAGAAGTCGTCGCCAGCAATGCTGCCCAGGATGCCGGAGCCGACCACCTTACGGCCGAAGGTGCGGTTGATTGCGCCAGAAATGACACCGCCAATCGGGCCCATGAAGGCGCTGGCGATCGCGCCCATCGCATTGACGTAGGGATTGACCTGGTAGCCACCGCTCAGGGCTTTGGACAGGGCATAGCCGGTGAACGCGCTGCCGGCCATGCTACCGATGCCGCTCATCGAAAGCCCGTCCGTCGGCAGGCCACCGGAGTAGCCGATGCCGCCTTCAGCGGAAGTCCAGCCGGTCGGCGTCGGGTTCCCGAAGCCTGCAATGCCTCCGGTGTTCAGGATGCGTCCCAGCGACGTCACGCCGCTGCTCAGACTGCTCCAAAGCGACTGGCCTGCAGACAGGAGGCTCCCGCCCTGGAGTGCGCCGCCAGATGCGGCTTGTGCCAGGTTCCCGCCAGGGCCGAGTCCGATGATATCGAGGACATTGGCCGCGACGTTGACGACATGCTTTTGCGCGAACGCCTTGTACAAGGCATCGGCGATCGACGTCCGGAAGGTGGTCGCCATGGCCTTGGAGGCGGACTTCCACACGTCCTTGCCGTCGTTAACCATGTTCCGGAAGCCCTCCCGGAAGTCGTTGTTGATTGCGTCGACAAAGCGCCGCGCCTCATCGTTCCTGGGCTTGTTGAGGCGATTGACGTACCACTGGTCGAACTGCTCCTGGAGTTGCCTTTGTTCTTTGGTGCCTTCGCCTGCCAGGCGGATACGCTCGCGCCAGGTATCGGCCTCGATCTCCAGGATGGCGCGGGCGCGCTCCTGCTCGTCGGCGATCGCATCGGCGGACAGGCGGCGGTTCTCCTGGCGCAGTTGCTCCGCGCCAGCCAGCGCTTGGCGCTGCCCCTCGATCGTCGCAATGTTGTTCTTGCGAGCCTGCGCCTCCAGCTGCAGGAGGGCAATCTCATCGGGCAGCAGCTGCCTCCCCTTCTTCTGCTGCTCGGCGAGGAAAGCGCGCGCCTCGGCGTCGACCTTGATCTGGGCGGATGCGATCTTGCGAGCCTCGGCACCCATGCCGAACAGGACCGCCTCTTCCTCTAACAGCGCCTGGGCGGCCTGGCTGGCATTAGTCCACTTGTCGATCTCGGCAGTCACGTCGGCCTGCAGCTGCAAGCCCTTCTTGATTGCTTCGTTGCGCTTCTCTGCAGTCGCAAGCCTTTGCGCCTCGACCAGTTGCGCCTTCAGCTCGGCGTCGCTGACTTTGCCGATACGGTCCTTCTGCGCCAGCGTTAATTGCTGCTGGATCTCCGCGACCTTGCGATCGCCGGCACTGATCTTGTCCGCCGCCAGGCCGTATTGCTGCAGGGATGCCGTGAGCTGGTCCTGGACGGCAATCTGCGCACGCAGGTCGGCGATCGCGCGGTTGCTGACGCCTTCGGACTTGCCGCCTTTTTCCTCGTACTTCTTGCGGATGTTGAGAATCCGCTTTTCGATCTCCTCGACGCTGGCACCTGCCGCCGCCCCTTCATTGCGCGCCTTGGTAATCTCGCGCTCCATCTGTGCGGCCTTGGGCAGGAACTTCTCGCCTGCCCGTACCCAGGCGATACGGGCTTCGTTCTGCTTCGCGTTCGCGGCGGCAGCTTCTGCACCCTGGCGCTCAAGTCGCGCCATCTCCTGCAGGCTGGCCTGGCGTGCCTTGAGCTGGTCCATGTTCGGACCAAACAGGGAGAACGGATTGTAGTTCTCGATCTGCGATGCCACGTCGGCGAGCTGGTCGGCGATCGTAGCCTTGCGGCCGATACCGAGCATGGCATCCCATGCTTCCTTGGCCATGTCCGTGACCCCGCGCCAGCCGCGCTCGATCGTGCCGAGGTTATCCTCAAGCTGCTTGGCACGCTGTGCCATCGCATCGGCAAACGACCTTTGCGCCAGCTCGGCGGCTTCCTCAGCACGTCCCTGGTCTTCCAGTGCCTTGATCTGCTCAAAGACTGCAGAGGTGAGATAGCGGTACTGCTCGTTGAGTTTTAACGATGCCTCGACTGGCGATTTGCCCAGCTTGTCGAAGTGGCCGACCGTCTCGTCGACGGCGATGCCGATATTGCGCTGGACCTGGATGGCAATCGTCGAGTACCGTTCCAGGTTCTGCGCGGCGACCCGGCCTGTGCCGGCCATCTTCGCCAGCGTCTCCGCTGCTGCGGATTGCGTGCCGACGACCTGGTCGATGCGATCGGCGGCGGCGGCCATCATGCCGGCCGTGGTGCCCGACGCATTGCCGCTCATGACGATCGACCTAGTGTAACCGTCGGCTTCCTTGCTGCCACTGTTGTACGCGGCGGCGAGGACGCCGGTCACCGCAGCAACGCCGCCGATCGCCAGGCCGACCGGGCCGATGGCTGAGGCGATGCCTCGCATCATCGGGCCAATGCCACCAAACGAGTCTTTTACCTGACCGCCTTGTTGGATCAGGACCAGGAGAGGATTGGCACCACCGGCCAATTGCGTGACCACGTCGGTCATCTGAGCCGGCAGCATGCGCACGGCCTGCGCGGTCTGCTTTGCGGATACCTCCAGCCCCTTGATCTGGTTGCTGGTCTCCTGGGTTGCTTGCCGTACACCGCCGGCGCTGCGCTTGAACTCTTCCGAGGCAGGGGCTATGCCAGCGACCGCAGTCGCCGCCGCGCGAGCGGATTTTGCCGTGCCTTCCAGATCGGACGTGATCGACTGACCGGCTTTGTCGATCTGGGACGCGGCAGCCGTAGCCGCATCGCCGATTTCCTTGATATCGGAAGCGGCGACCTTTCCGTCCTTGACGGAAACGCGTATCCCAAACTCGACTTCTTTCTTCACTAACGATCCTCGCTGTTCAGTATCGGCCTTGCAGCCGATTCCATCATCCGCAGCCCGTTAAAAATCTCTGGCCAGTCGGACCGCTCGATGCCCATCAGTTCGAGCGTGCTTTGAATTGCAGGGCGTTTAAGGCCCAAGTAGCGGATTCCACCAAACGCCCCCACAATGAGATTCCACTCGCTTTCGAGGGCCACGAAGACATCGACTGTCTTCGTGTTCTCTTCGATGACCTCGAAGGCTTCCAGCTTCTTTTGGGCGAAGTGGGCGGCCTCCTGGTGCATGCCGAAGAACTCGAAGTCTTCGGCCAGTTCGTCCGCTCCGTAAGCACTGCTGCCGCCCGCCCAGAAGACGGCAGCTTCTACGAGTTTTTTGCCTTAGCGCCCTGAATATGGCTGAGGAACTTGCGCACAACGGAGGGACGGGTCGGATGCACGTCCAGGACCATTTCCCGGTTCTCCGGCGTGTTCTCCAGCAGGTTTCCCTGCACATCCTTGGTGTCCTCGGTCCAGCCCAGGAAATACTCCTCGAGCAGCTTGGGATCGTTAAGAACGCCTCGGTTGACGCGGTCGAAGATGTCGTCGATTTGCTTCTGCGACGGACGCTTGAACCGGCACTTCAGCGTGCGGGGATCAATGGTGCCGTCCTCATTGACGTATTCAATTTCGACGGGAAGAACGATCGTGGAACTGGCTTGGACGAACATGGCTACCTTTCAGTGAGTTGATGAATTGAGGGTGTTGCTACTGCTTGATTGGCAGCGGCCCTTGAGCCGCTGCCAGGTTGGTTACAGACAGGTGATCGCGATCTCGTCGTTACCGTCGACCGGCGTCGGTTCCAGCGCGAGATCGTAGGCCGGCATGCCGTCGATCTCGGTTTCGCTGATTCCTTTGATCACCACCTTGAGGTCGGTCTGCACCTTCTTGCCGGCCGCGCTTCCGTGGGTGTTGGTCAGGTCGACCACGGTCTTTGCATCAGCCAGGGTGTACGGATTGAACACGCCCAGGGCCGGTGCCAAAACGATCGCTTGCGCGGTCGGCTTGCGATCGACGAGCTGGACCTCGCGCTGCGGTCCAGGAAGATCGATGCGGCTCAGTACGTTGCCGCATGCCCAGTTCAATTCCGAGAATGCAAGGTCGACCGCGTTCAGGGTCAGCTTGCCGGTATTGGTGGCGTTAACCGCTTCTTCCACGATCCAGCCATCGCGGTCGACGGCCGGTGCACCTGCCGCCGCAGGAGCCGCGTAGAGGGCCTGCATTTCCAAGGTGATCAGAGGAATTCCCTTCGCGGACAGCTTGCCTTTGATCTCGTTGCGCGCACCGCCGAACTTGTACAGGACGCCATCGACGTTCAGGTAGGCAAACAGGCTGCCCAGGTTGTCCGACGCCAGGTTATAGGCGACCGATGTGGCGGCCGTGACCGTTTCGGCAAAGCCACCGCCAAGCATGAGCGGCCCCCACTTCGGTGCAGTGCCGGCAGCGCCGGAACCGACCATGGCAACGTTGAACGACAGGGTCGCGAACTTGGACACGTTCACGCTGCCGGCATTGCCCAGGTACGGCAGTTCGATGTTGCGGTCTGCGTCGGTCGAGTCGTACGCCTTGAAGGTGATGTCGCGCGCCTCGATCCAGTTAGCGGCACCGGTCGGGGTCGGGTCGGTTCCATAGGTCACTTCGCTCTTGACCAGGAGGACTTTCTTGCGCCATCTGCGCACATTGGTGATTACGTTCGGCACGAGGCTTCTCCTTTACCGTTTGGTGGACTTTGTTGCCGGAGCCGGATCTGCTTTCGATTCCTCGGAAGCAGCCGGTGTCGGCTCTTGTTCGACTACCGGCACGCGCTGTCCGGTTGCAGGGTCGACGACAAACCGTCCACCCTTGCCCCAATGGGGGCAGCCGGTGAAATCACCAGGCTGTTTTTGCTGCTCGCTCATAGAACACTCCTGTCGAAATAAGCGGTCTTGTAAATGTCTTGCCACCACATGTGGCCGTCGCGGAATGCCAGAAGCCGCCCCGGACCGCGCTCCAGTGGATCGCAGCCTTCGGCCGGCTCCCATCCCAGCAGCTTTTCCTTGACGGCTACGCGCAGGGCTTCCAGGTCCTGCTTGGCCGCCACGCCCTTGGCGTCAGTAACATTGCGGACGACCAGGACGACGCCGATCGTCACGAAGACGCGTTGCACCAGGGCGGTGGTTTCGCTGGCAGTCGGCATGTCCTCCAGCGGGATCACGAAGGCGGCTGGTGTTACCTTCGGATTGCTTTCTGCCGCGTTCTGGAAGTCGGCAGCGCCGCCGACCAGTTTTAACGCTGCGACCTCGGTATCGAGGCGAGTGACAATGTCGTCGATCATGGGCGGCCCGATCGCTTGAACACTGACCCGGCGCTTACCATCGTGACCGTGGATGCCGGCGCGGATCCGGACAAAGGCTCGGCATCCTGGAGCAGAACCCGGCCGGCCTGGACGTCCTTGAGCCAGCCGATCGCGTCCTTGTAGTCGTCGCGGGCACGCTCTGTGGCCGCCTCGCCCAGGAAGTTGTAACGCGCGATCGCGCAGGCGACCTGGGGCAGGTTCGACGGGACCGGCGAGAGGGGTACGCTGTACCGGCCGCCCACGTAGCCGTCGATCAATGCCTCAGCATCCGCCAAGGCACGGTCGATTGCGCCGGCCGGGAGGGCCTCCTCCCGTTGGGCGATCTCGTCCGCGCCGTAGCGCTGCTCCAGGTCGATGCGCGTCGCGTAGGCCATGGATTACTCGTCCGCCTTCTCGGCCTCGACCTTGATCTCGACGTCACGCACGGTCAGCAGCGGCTCGTTCTTGAGCATCGCAATCTGTTCCTTGCTCAGGCTGGCGATCGGCATCCGGACCGGATCTTTACCCCACACCAAACCAGCGCGACGGAAGCCATCCCGACTCGAGATAACTTCGAGGCCAGCGATGCTTGCCGTCGAGTTCTTGCCAGAACCGGTCTTGCCTTGCGATCCTGCACCGCTTTGGTTTGCGCCGGCATTTGCGGCCGGCGCGTCGTTTTTTGCTGTCATTTCAGACTCCGGAAACGAAATTGATTGGTTGTTGTCCTGGCCCAGCCCCCGCCCATCAACATGGGCGGGGGGGCTACTTCACAGGCTCACAGGTATGGTGTTGGTTACGCGACGCTGCCGTCCGAGCCGTAGGCCAGCTGCCAGAAGCCGTAGCCGCCTGCAGCGCGGGCTTCTGCGCCGAACTTGAACTTCTTGCGCATGAAGACGTCATCGGCCTGCGGGTCGATTTGCTGGACGAATACCGGTGCCTTGCGCTCCTGGTAGATGAACGGCTTGACGGGCTTGGTGGTGTCCAGGAGGAACCAGGCGTCGTCCGAGGTCAGACGTGCGTCGACCACGACAGTCGCGGTGCCCTTGTACGGATTCGGCTTGCCGTCTTCCAGGCGGTCGTTGGTCATCAGCACATTGGCAACGTCTTCCAGTGCAGGCGGGACCAGCAGCACGTTTGGGGTGATGTTGAGCGGGCGGCCCTCGTCATCCTTGAACTTGCGCATGGCGGTACGCGCTGCACCGTAGGAAGCGATCGCAGCAGCCTGGGTGGCGGCGGACAGCTTCTTCGTACCCTTGTTGCTGACCGAGGCGATCGTGCCGTCTGCCTGTTTGACCGGGTGGTCGGTGTCAATGAAGTACTGACCGTCGTAGCAGGGATTGGTGAAGGCGCCGTTGACCAGCTCCATCACGATCTCGTCCGGCAGCTGCTTGGCCGATTCACCGGCCATCTGTGCCTGCGGGGCGTAGATGCCGAGGTTGTCGTCCTCGATGTCGTTGCGGTCGACTTCCACGGTCGCTTCGAAGTCATCATTGGTGATGGTGTACTTGAAGCCTTCCAGCGCCTTGACGGCCTTGTCGCCGATCCACTTGCGCATCTTCGGGAACTTCGACAGCCAGGCGTAATCGTTCTGGCCCGACGTCGACGGCACCTTCATCGCGATCTTTTCCCAGACCGAGGGGGCAGCCGAGAAGGCGTTGTTGAACGTCGTCTTCAGGCTGATAAAGAGGTTGGAGAGTGTTTCCTTGTTGACCAGCAGGCCGGCCGTCATGATCGTCATGCCCTGGTCGGGCTGAGCCGGCAACAGGGCAGCGATCGCGGGAACGTTAACGATGGCGCACAGCGTGCCCAGGGCAAGCGTGGCCAGGATGCGGAGTTTGAATTGCGATTTCATTGGGGTGCAGTTCCTATGTGATTGACTCGTCGTGTCGCCCCTGGCGCGGTGCCTTGCGCCAGGGAGTGACGCCTTTACTCGACCCAGACGCCGTCGGCGTCCAGGCCGATCACCTTGCCGGCAGCGGAGCGGGTACCGCCGCCGTCGGTCTTGGCCACGGTCTGGTCGTCGGCGATGTAGCAGGTCTTGAACAGATCCGCCTGGACGACCGGGTCGGCTCCGAGGTTTGCCCACTTGAACGCCTTGTTGCGGCGTACCTGGACAGTCTTCGCGCCGTTCGCGCCGCCGGTGTTGTCGACGAATTCTTCAGCGCGGCCGATGTACTTCAGGTTGAGCGCGGTCGAGCCGGGAGCGGCATACCCGCTGGCGTTGGCCACGACGATTGCGCCGGCACGGACGACCGCATTTGCGGCCGCCGGAACGCCGAGCAGCTCGCCGTCCTTGTGCTGGGTGTTGCGATCTGCGGTAAGTGCAGTCATGTCTTCTCCAGTAAAGAATGGAAGTGAACGAAAGAACCGCCGGCCGTTAAGCCTGCGACTCCTGCTGGGTCTTGAGGAACTCCTCGGCCGAGATGCCCATGGCGCGGCACAGGGCTGCCTGGTTCTCGGACAGCGTGCCGGTCTTGGATTGCTCCGGCGGGGTGCCCTTGGTCTGGGTGCCGGACAGCACGGCCAGCGGCTGGGCGGTGTCGAGGTAAGCAGAGAGCGCCGCGAAGTTGGACTTGCCCAAGTCGCGCGCCCAGGCTTCCTGGGACGGCAGCAACTTGCCTTCTTCCAGCGCGTCCTTGACCAGGTCGTCAACGCGGCCGGCATTCACTTGGGCGTTCAGGGCTGCGACTTGCGTCTGCAGATCCTGCATGACGGAGACCGGCACGTACTTGGCCGGATCCGGCGTCGCGGCGGACAGGCTGGCGATGGTGGTGTGCTGAGTGGTGAGGTGGCCGAGCAGGTCGAAGCTTGCGGCTGCGGCCTGATCCGGGACGGCCTCTTTAACGGCCTTGGTCAGCTTTTCGAGCTGCGCCAGGATGTCTTCAGCGGTAGCGCCGACCGGCAGGTTGAGCAGCCAGCGAAGTTGTTCAAGCAGTTCATCCATGGATGGAGTCTCCTGAGAAAGGGATGCGATTTGAGGGGAAGTGAATTGCCGCGAGGCGGCAGCCAAGAGAACCTCGTCCATGCCGTCGATGGCGGGGTTGTTGGTGATGGCGGCCATATACAGGGCCGTGATCTTGCCGGTTACCTTCTCGTAACCGAAAACCGGGGAGATGTACTTGTATTCGCCGGCCGCGATCATGGTCCGAGCGCGCTCGGTCCACTCGACGTCCAGGGCGAACAGTCCGACGCCTTCACGCCATTCCAGCTTCTTGAACCAGCCGGCGGCCGGCGCGGGCTGGCCGTTCTTCTCGGCGCGCAGCGTCTGGTGGTCGTAGTCGGTAACGTAAGAGGTTTGGCGCGCATCGGCGGCCGTAATGAGCGATGCGGCCACGGCCGCATCTATATACCAGTGGGCTGCGTCTTTCGGACGCACGTCCATGGACCGGAAGGCTCCGGCCGGCGTCAGCTGCACCTCGTTGCCTTCGGTGAGCGCGATGGAGCATGCGGCCACTGCATACTGGATGGCGGGAGTTGCGGGGCGGCTGGAAGTGGTTTTCTTCGTCATGGCCGCCATCGTCGCAGCGCGCGCGCGACCTGAAACTACTGACAAGTGTCAGCAGGCAACCTTACCGGCCGGTATCACTCAAAACGGGAATCTGGGGAAAAAACGGAAATTGCGGGGAGGCAATCCGATTGCGGATCGGCAGGAAGGCCGTTAAACCCGCGTTAAAAACTTTCAGGGCGGGAACCATGCGGGAAGGTGCCGCCCCGGTCCGGAAAAATCGCCCCAATCGCCGAAAACCAAAAACGCCTTTGCGATCGATCAATCCTGCAGGTATTGACTTATCCGGTCGACAATTTCGTCCGCCTCGGACTGGTACAGTTCGCCGGCAGGCGTGATCGGGAAGAACGGCCGGGCCGGGATGTCGCCCCACAGCTTCGGGAACTCGGCCTTCTTGCCGCCGAAGTGTTGCATGGCTGCGTAGATCATCGTCGATCCGACCGACAGCTCGTCGCTCGACGCTTCTGGGAAGATCTGACGTGCCAGGTCACCGGAGTCACCCTGAAGGGGCCGCTTGTTGCTTGCGAGCTGCTGCCCCTTGGCCGTTATTCTGCCAGTTTTCTTAGAAAACCCGCCCCTTTTTTGCAAATAGTTCAACAGGGTCGAAGCGGCATTTGACTTCCACCTGGTGCCGTCCGGACCGGTGGCGGTACCGAAACGCATCTTGATGCGCTCGGTCATGTCTTCGCCGATCGCGGCCAGGACCGGTGTCATGTCCTCGACCTTGCCCTGGAGGGCCGCAAAAGCCGCTGTAACGGCCTGGTGTTGTGCCTCAATCGCCTTGGTCATGGTTTTGCCCTATACTGGTTGTTGAACCGGTGAGCCGTGTGAAATTCGGAGTCCACGGGCTTGGGCGCGAAAGCGCCGATGGATGGAGGGACGTCCGGCCTCCCACCGGTTCATTTCACTACCTTATACAGCCCGCCGGCGATCGCCCCGGTAATATCCTCCCCAGGCAGCTTGAACACCGACACGATCGCGTTGGTCTGCCCCTTGTCCCTTTTCAGCTTGAAGTCGAACTCGACGGCCATCTTCGTGCTGCGGTCATCGTCCGACGCCGCAACATAGATCAGCTTGCCGCTCCTGGTATCGAACAGGACCTGCTCGGGCTTGGCCAGCATGTCCGGCAGTCGCGCCCACTCGTCGACGCTCAGGCCATCGCCGGCCTCCTGGTGGCGGACTGCCTTGCGCCCGACGACCAGTCCGTCCTGCAGGGCAATCTCGGCCGTCGCCGGCACGACGCCCTCCTGGGTGGCCAGCCAGCCCAAGGTGTCGGTGTCGATCGCGCCGACGACCGCCAGCCGGCCGCGCTTGACCGGATCCGCGAGCACCTCTTCCAGGAAGTCCTGGAAGGCTTCCTGCCGCTCGACCTGCAGGATCGGCTGCATGGCCTGGTACATGGCCGACCCGATCGGCGCGTCCAGGTTGAACAGCTTCTGGTCGATGAGGTCTTTTAACGGCCTGGCAGCGTTCGCACCTGGTGCGTAATTGAAGCCACGGTCGATGCCGGGCACCGTGCCAGTGACCGGATCCTCCTCCTGCCAGCCGGCCGGCGGCATCGTCCGGCCCTTAGCCCTGGCTTTCTCGTACTCGGCCGCGTCGACCGCCATCACCCGGCATTGGCACCCCCAGCCATTGGGCGGGTAGTGCGTCTCCCAGAACTGGTGGTCGTGCCGCAGCACCATGCCATGCCAGGAAACGTGCAGCGGGCGCGGGTGCATGACCGAATCGGAATGGATGTAACGCCAGTACGGCCGGATCGACAGCAGCGCCGGATCCTTGAGTTGCTTCCAGCGTCCGGCCGCATAGCTGGTCGACATATTGGTCTGGTAGATCACGCGGGTACGCCAGGCATAGCCGCGCTCGCTGCCTTCGCCGGTCCATCCGACCCAGCCATGCTTTAGAACTACTTGGTTGAACTCCTTGCGGAACGCCTCCAGTCCCTTGCCATCCTCAATGCGTTTGGCCATCGCCTGGTGCAGGTCATTGACCAGGTCAGCCTGCGCAGCGCCGGCCACAATGAAGGCGCGATCGTGCGCTGCCCGCAGGATGTCGTCGTACCGTTCGGACGGCAGTGCCAGCTTGTTCCGGAAGAATTCCAGCTGCTCGGCGAACGGGTTGTTAAGACCGATATCGATTGGCACGATCAGCGCCCATCCTGGACGTCGCTCATGCCCTTCAACTCAGCCAGGGCGAGCGCGGCCGTCATCAGCTTCACCAGCTCGTCCTGCGGCTTGCCGCCGAACGCTGCGACCATGGCGCGCTGCAGCGCCGTTAAATCGGTGGCCTGGTCGACCATGGATTTAACGCTTGCGATCATGGTGTCCCAGGTGGCGGCCGTCGCGCCGGCCAGCTGGTCGACGTCGCTGGCCGTCGCGTCCTCGACCGTCGATGACAGCACGGCCACACGGCCGGGGATCTGGGCGGCCAGCGCTGCCAGGGCAGCCGTGGCAGCGTCAGGCTTCGGCTCGGGAGCCGGCACCAGGACGTCCTCGCCATCCTTCGGCTCGGGGATCTGCAGCTTGTCTTGCGCCCAGGGACGCGGGATCCGGAGACCGACGCCGGCCAGCTTCGGCAATGCATCCGCGTAGGCCACCAGGTCGGCCGCCTCGCCCAGGTCGAACCGGAAGCGCGGGCAGCGTGCCAGCCCGTCGACTCCGCCGCGGTTGATCGCGACCAGGGGATACAGCAGGTCGCGCGTGATGGTGGCCGCGATCTGGCGGGCATCGCTTTCGCAGATGTCGTGCCGGACCTCGTTATGCACCTTGCCCAGGGCATAGCTACCGCCGCCTTTGCTGCCCGCATCGGCAGTCAGGGTCTGACCGAGGATGCTCTTGGACTGCGACTTCTCGGCCCACTGCATCATTTGGAGGTGGGCCGACTCGCCGGCACCGCCAGTGATCTTCTGGACCTCCAGCGTCATCTCGGCCGGCATGATTGCGCGGGCGTCATGCCCCAGCGCCGTGACAGCCCGCAACAGGCTGTCCTTCTCGTCGGCCGTGGCTCCGGAGTGATACTTGCCGACAATGATCGGCAGGCCGTAGGTTTCCAGGAACTCGGCGAAGTCGCCCAGCGCATACGCCTTGTAGAGGAACGGCCACACCAAGGTGCGATACAGGCCCATACGACCCATATAGCCGCTTTTCGCCTTGCCATGGGAATGCATGACCCAGCCAAACGGCAGCAGCTTGGTGCCGTCGATAGAACAGTCGGTGAGGCGCAATTCAGAGCGGGTCTGGTCGAGGCGGAACCACTCCTGGGGACGCGGGTGGAATGCCGGCAGCCACTCGCTGCCTTCCTTGCGCCACTCCAGCTCGACCGGCGCGAAGCCATGCCCGACGCCCTCCATCAGCGCCAGCAGCAGATCCTCGATCGGGTCGACCGCGTCCTGGAGCACCTCTCGCAGCCATTCCGTTGCAGACTTTTCTGCAGCAGTCGCATTGCGCGGCTCGACGATGTCCCAGTCGAGGCCGACGATCGCGTTCTTCCGCTTGTCCATCTCGGCGCGGATGTGGCCGTCGCGCTCTTCCATGTCGGCGAACAGGCGGTGCTGCTCGAGCAGGTTGCCCTGATCGGCCTCCAGCAGCACGCGCGCCAGACGGGCCGGCGTCAGGCCGCCCAGCATCGGGGTGAGGTACTGATTCTGCAGCGCAGAGATGCGCGCCGTCTGCGGTTCGTTCAACACGACGCGGTCGATTGGCTGGCCGTACTGGTCAACGATTTTTGTCACAACATGCTCCTGGAGTGAGAGTCGCCGTGGTCACGATTTGCGCCGGAATTGGCACTACCGCGCCGAGGCATGCTCTGAAAGCCATAGGCCACGCCGCCGCTGGTCGCCGCGACCATCCACAGCATTTGCAGGGCGTCCGGTCCGTCGTCGTGGTCGGCCTTGGGGAAATGGCGTAGCTGGTCGATCAGCGTCGTCTGGCCGGGATGCAGCCGGATCAGGCCGTTGGCCATGTGCGGCTGCAGGCTCTCGATGCGCAGCAGCTTGTCCGCATGAGGAGTCACCGCGCGCGCCGGCACCGGGATGCCGCGCATCGCCGATCGCTTCACCAGCTCCGAGTAGAGGAACGCCTGGAACTGGACGGTTTCCACCGCCCACACCAAGCAGCGGTATTCCGCCTGTAGGCTGATCACGTCTTCGATGATCCGGTCAGGCAGACGCTTCTTGATTAGCGCCTCGACCACGTCCAGGATGCCTGTCTGACGGTTGAAGCCGCCGACCAGCAGCGCCGAGGGGTCGCGGCTGGCTCCCTGTTTGCCGAGGGACGGATCGCACGCGCCGTAGAACAGCCAGTCCGACAGGCGATTGACCCAGAACTGGATGACCTTGGCGAACGGTGCGTTGTCGCCGGCGACTGGATCGTTCTGGTATTCGCTGTCGAACGTGTCGTGGCCGTCGCGAGCCCGGATCTTCATCAGCGTCAAGAGCGGACGCGCCGCCCAGGAGCAGACGCTTCCGGCCTCCATTTCCGCCTGGTGCAGGCGGTAGTAGGCATCAGCCATCTCCTCGCCGTCATTGCGCAGGATCTCCTCCCAGCGCTCCCACAGCGCCATGTTGTCCGGCCACTTGAGCAGCGCCTTGAACTTCGCCGCGCGCCACAGCTTGTTGGCCAGGGTGCGGTTAAGGACCGAGTCATAGTGAAGGATGGTGCCGATGTAGACGACATCGAACTTGCTGCCTGCGCCGCCCAGTGGCAGCACTGTCTTGCTCAGCCAGCTCTGCAACTTGTCGCGCTGGTCGGGATTGCGCACCTGCTCATCGTTCTCGATATCGTCGAGCACGGCGAGATCGGGCCGATACGGACCATGGCGCAAGCCGCGCAGCTTCTTGCCGGAGCCGGCCACCTGCACCTTGGCGTCGTTCCTGGTAACAATCGTGCCGGCCTGCCAGACTCGGCCCTGACCGACGACTTCCGGGAAGTCCATCGCCAGACGTGGATTGAACTCCAGCTCTGCCTTGATCGCTTCGAGCATCGGATACGCCTGGTCGATCGAGTCCATGACGATGACCGGGTAACGCTTGCGCGCGGTGACCAGGCACCACAACACAAACAGTTGTGACACCAGGGTGGACTTGGCCTCGCCGCGCGGCGCGGCAATCGCGTCCGTCTCGCTTTTGTCGCTGGCAATGATCTCCGGCAAACGGGCGAACAGGTACTTGTGCAGTTCGGACTCGTGTTCGCTACGGATGTAGTGCGGGAAGTAGGTACGGGTGAAGAAGCGGAAATCCGTCATCGCCCGCTGGACGCGCTGCGCGCGTTCGAGCGGGTCAGGCGAGAAACCGGACACCTCAGCCTCAATGCGCTGCCGCAACTGTGCGGCGTAGGCGGCCAGGTCGTTAAACGCCTCCTTGGCCGAGAGCTTTTTAACGCTCGCCATTGGCGTATGCCTCCACCGTTGCCACCATCTTGTCGGCGAGCGCCGGGTGCTGCTTGCAGAACAGGTCGGCAATGGCCTTGATCGCACCGTTCTCGATGGCCAGCTGGTCGGCCTCGGGCATCATGCCCTTGCCAGCAGCCTTGAGCTTGGAGACGGTGTCGCCGAGCGTGGCCATGGCCTGCACCCCGGCAAATGGATCGTCGGTCTCACCGACACGTTCCAGCAATGCCTCGCAGCGCATCAGGCCGGCGGCGATGATGCGACCCATCGCCTGCTCGATGCCGCCGCCGGCGACGATCAGGCTGGCAGCGCGGAACTTGTCCCAGTCATCGCCGGACTCGCGGGCGGCTCGGAACCAGTTCCGCGCGGTGGCATACGGAACACCGGTCTTGATGGCGGCGATTTCTAATGGAAGACCGCCGATATAGGCGGTCCGCAGTTCCATTCGCTTTTCTGGTGGGTGTGCCATGTCAGCCTTGCAGGCGGGACCGCAACTCGTAGCCCATCAGCGGCCAGAGTTCATCCTCGGAGTTGGCGATTGCAATCATTTCGCCAAGTTGTTGATCGTCATTGGCTGACGACACGGCGCAGGACGGCTTGCCGACGACGGCGAAGCCATTGCGCGTCGTGATTACCGCCCAGCGTAGGACTTGCCCCGACTTCGACACATGCTTGACGATCTCGACGTCGACGATATTCGCCTTGAGATCATCTTGCGTGACACGCGGCGCGGTCAGCCCCTTGTCCTGGATTGTCTGCTCGATAGATTGGTCGTTCATGTCGTAACTCCTCAAAAAAGTTCTCGTAACATTTCCGCATGCTCGCGCCCCTCGGCCGTGATCTGCACCATATCGCCGTTCAACCGCACAGCGCCGATATCGGTAAGCACGCGCAGATCGGCGCGCACCTTGTCGAGGGTGACGGCGATGCCATGCACGTTTTCCAGCTCGGCGCGCAGCTCGCGGGCGACGCTGTTGCCACCGGCAAAAGCCAGGGTGCATAGCAGCGAGTTGCGGCGCTTCTTGTCGTCTTCCGTCATGCCATGCCTTTCTGGGTGATCTGATTGAGGATCAGGCGCAGCGTGTCGCTTTGCCCACGGTTCTCGCCGACTAGCTGGTTGACGGTCGCTGCAACTGCGTTAATTGCCTCGTAGACTTTTCCCAAATCGCCATGGGTGGGGGCCGTCTCGGCGGTCGTCTCAAGATGCTGGATGCGTTCGGCGTAGGCACCCAACGACTTGGCGATCGCCTGGAATTTTTCTTCCTCTGCCTTCGCGCGCTCATCGAACTTCGCATCGATGTCCGTCTCCAGCTTGCCGATCCGCTCATTGGTGGCCTTGTTCTTGTTCGCCAGGTACATGTAGAGCGCGACGCCCCAGGTCAAGATGAAATTGCCGACGGCGATGAATAGCGTGATGTCTTCCCGGTTCATTTGGACACCCCGCCGCCATAAAGGTCGGCTGCCTCGATGTCGCGCTGACATTCGATGCAGGTTTGCACGCCCGGTACCGCCTCGCGACGCAGCTCCGGAATCGGGTCGTCGCACACGGCGCACGTTAGCGCGCTCTCGCGCGCCATCGCAGCTGCATGGCGCGCCTGGTTAGCCAGCGCCTCCTGGCGCAGCTGCTCGTCGCGCTCCTGGGCGCGGTCGAAAATGTCTGTCACTCTTTCCCCTCAGTCGATTGGTACCAGTCAATCCAGCCTTTCACGCGAATGCTGCAGACGTGGTACAGCCGCGCGCTCTCGATATGGTTGTCCACGGCGTTATCACCTGGCTTCAGCTTCGGCAGGCGGCTGCACTCCTGCATCAGGTTCGCCTGCGGCGTCGCCGTCATGTCCCGCGTTTGCCGCGTTCCACCTGCGCAGGCTGTCAGCGTCAAGCACGCAACCAGCAGCAGGGTTGTTCTTCTTGTCGTTCTCATAGTCGGCTCGTAGCTCCTGGAAAAAGGCTTCCGTCTTGGCCTGGGCCTTCTGCGTCCGGATCCCTGCGGCCAGCGACTTGCGGTTCTTGATGCGCAGCAGCTCGCTTTCGTTGTCACGCTGCTCTACCTGCTCGGCGATATCGGCGTTGCGCTGGATGCGCTTACCGGAAAAGAATGCGGCCGGGCCCGCGACCAGGACGCCGGCCAGAAAGGCGGCACCAATGGCGCGGAAGGCGAGCGGACTGAGAGGCCAGTTCATCGTTCAACGTCCAGGCAAAGTGTGGTGCCCCAATCGCGGTAAAGCGGCTGGTGCTTGAAGAGGATGAGGTGGGGATATCGGCGGGAATCGTCGAAGTTCTTCTGGCTTTGGCCGGCGTTGATGTTCTCGGTACCGCCAAACCAGGTGCCAGGCGTCGGGGACCGACGCTGTGCGCGTTGAACATAGCCCAGGCCGGCGTTGTAGCTCTTGAAGGTCGCGCCCCAGCGGTGGCACTCGCTGCTGCCTTTAACGCGGTCATACAGCCAGTCGTCGTAGCGAACCATGGCGCGGATCGCCCATTGCGGGTTGTAGGGGTTGGGTGCGCCCAGCTCGGGAAAGACGCGGGAGACGTGCTCGGACGTCGCGTCCATGAACTGCGCAAGGCCGCGCCCGTTGTCCCACGCGGTGACGTCGGCCCGACAGGACGACTCCTGCCGGATCTGCCCCATGAGGGCCGGGATCGGCGCTCCCATGCCGAAGACCGCCTGGGCTTCTCGCGTGAGCATCCTGCGGTACTGCTCGCACCGATCCTGGGCGAGCGCGCCCAGGGCGAAGCCGAACAGCAGGACGATGCCGAGCACGAAGGCGATGAACGCCACGCCAAACCAGCCCAGGCGCTTGCCCATCACAGTGCAGCTCCGAGGCCGTAGATTGCCGCGAGCATGATGATCGCGCGGCGGATCATGATCAGCGGATGACTGTCGACCGTGATGCGATCGCGGAAGGCGGAGCGGTCCATGCGATAGCCCGCGAAGCCGCCCAGGGTGACGAGGCCGAGCTTCCACAGCAGCGTCTGGTACGGCCCCTTGATGCCCAGCATCAGCAACGTGCTGGACGAGGCAAACAGCAATGCCGCTACCGCCAGCCATTCGATCATGCGGAGCTTGTCTCTATTGCTTTCCTTGTACATGGTTACATGTCCGATCCGAAATTCAGTTGAGGAATTAACGGCGACCACGTCTTTCCTGGTGGCACCGTCCGGATGGACTGTACGCGCGAGCGCGAAGCGGAAGAATGCTGACGCGTGTCAGCAGTAGGATGCTGCGGAGGGGAAAAGGAGGGGAATTACAGGAGGTTGAGCTGACGGGGATCGACCGGCTTCGGTGCGGTCGACTGCTTCAGAATCCGCCAGATAGTACGCTCATGCAGGTACGGCGTAAAGCGTCGCGTGATCTTCACGACGCTGGCCCGAGCCGACAGCCCTTCCTCGAGGGTCAGGCGGTCGAACTCGGCATGGATGTCCGCATTGCGCACGGCTTTGAGGGCGCGATGGCACAGTGGGACAGTGAACGGTGCGTTGCCGTAGAACTTCAGCAGCACCATGGCCGCGTCCTGCCCGATGACTTCGGCCATCTTCTGCAGGCTGTTGTCGCTGCCGTAGAGATTGATGATGCAGCCGCCGAACTTGTCGACCAGGCACAGCGTCGCCGGCAGGCCGATCAGGGCGATCAGCTTCTGTGCGCTTGCGGGCAGATGAGACAGGTCGGTTTGCATTGACGGTCCTCCCAGGTGAAAATCAGCTGTGACGGCGCTTGTCGTATTCGAGGGCAGCTACCAGCTTGCGCAGCTGCTCGGCGTCGCAGAAGGAAAGTGCGTCGACCTTGCAGATCCGGCGGACCATGCCCGGCTCGATATAACGGCGATCGCGCCCCTGCGACAGCAGGAGCGCGTCGATCTTGCCCAGGAGGCCGGCACGATCCGGAGCTGCGTTCATGGAGCCTTTGGCGGCCCGCTTTGCCCTGGCCGTGGATACGAATCCCAGGCGGGCGAAGCGGTCCATTAGACGGCCCCGGCCGGCGGCGTCGAGTTTGGTCGACGAGTCGACGCCGCCGATCTCCTGCAGCAGCCCGCGATAGACGTCGTCGTCCATGTTGAGCTGGCGCTTGGCGATCTGGATCAAGCGGATTTCCTTTTGCTTCTTGTCGTCTTTCCCTGGCATAGTCGACCTCACGCTGCCACCGGCTCGGCGTCCAACACCACCACTTCCGCACCGCCGATCGATACCACCTCCAGCTCCTTGTTATTCTTTTCAATGTGCCGGCGCAGGGATTTCACGCTGGTCCAGTACATGTGATATTGGGTGATCTTGCGATTGATGCGTTCGACCTGATCCTTCGATGCCCGCTTTCCTCCCCATATCTTGAGCATCGCGGCGCGCTCCCTGGCGCTCCACAAAAATCGCTCTAACGGACGCATGAACCGGCGACGCTCCTCGCAGTCCTCGATCAACCACCGCCCCTCAAATTTCCCGTTGACGTAGACCATGATGCCGTACTGCAGCGTGTCGACGGGAACGACCAGCACGTTTACTCGATAGGCGTCGCAGACCAGCGTGACGGTGCCGTTGGCATAGGACAGCTCCCTTTCGATATCCGACCATTGTTCCTTGGTGATTGCCATGGCTTCCCCTTATGCAAGCAATGCGACAGGCGCGTCCTGACCGACGCCGCGGTTGACCGTGGCGCTCTTTCCCTCGACATACCCATTGCTTCGATGATTGATTGTTCCCAGGCGCTTGATGTCCTTGGCGCTGCGCGGATCCATTGAGGTCACCTTGGCATAGTTGACCCGAACGTAAGTCTCAATCGCCAGCATCTGCTCCGGCAGCGGCGATACCGAGGCGATCAGGTTGCGCACAGCAATGACCCAGCCCTCGCAGAACTGGTCAGCGGCGGCGGTCTTGTTCGTCCGCAGCCGCTTTAACGCGGATTGGATGTACTTCGCCCTGGCGCGCTTAAGCTGGCGCAGCAGCACGGTGAAGGTGTAAGCCGCAATGTCAGGGGACGGGGCAATGCCGATAAAGGTGTACCCGCCATCGATACGTGTTTGACACTTGCTCAACTGCCGCGAGAACAGCATGTCGCAAGCAAAAGCGCCGGCCACGGCGCTTGCGAGAACTACCTCATACCGTGTCGGCGTCCTAGACGCGCCGCTCTTGGCCCAGCATTCCGACACGCCGGCCTCCAGCAGCTCAGGGTTTTCAATCCCGAACGTCACCATGAGCTTCTGTGCCTGGCGCAGCGCGGCAGCCGCCTCATGTGGCTCGCCGGACTTTGCCAGGGCAAGGCATTTCCTGACCTTCTCAATAGCCGTCTTTTTATCCACGGTTTCCTCCCTTCCTAAGAAATCGATTGTGTATCCACATGCTGGCGACGATTCCGAACGGACCGCCTAGCATGTATGCCGCGACCTCAAGCAGGTCACCTTGCGGAACTGCGCGCAGGATGACCAGATTGCTGCCGCTGATCAGGAACGACGTTAAAAATGCGATCCCGTACTGTCCCTTGCTAACGCTCAGTGTGTTGACGCCGAGAGCAAATACCAGGACGAACGTGGTTCCGAAGAGGATGACGGCTTGCATAGTCAATACTTCCTCCACAGGTATCCATTGCCGCCCTGGTAGTTCAGAACTTCCACGGTTCTGCCCTCGGCGTCGACGGTCTTGAACTTCGGGCAGAACTTCGCCTTCTCAGCCAGGACAAGGCAGGCGTCCTTGACCTTCTGTTCATCGACCAGGTCGAATCGTCCGACCTTGGCCCAGCTGCCGGCCGTATTGACCAGCAGGGTGAAGGTCGAGAAATCAGGATCCATTGCCATGTCGCCTCCTAGACGGCCGCGATGTCGAGGCTGATTGCTGCGTACTGGTCGGTGTCGCCGACGCGCTCATAGAAGCGGACATACTGCTTGCTGCCGACGACCTGGACGGACTCGCCGATCGCCGTCATGGCACGCTTCCAGCGCTCGTCGTCGATCTCCAGGCGGCGAAGCGCCAGAATGCGGCCGGTGTTGAGGTTGCCTTCCTTGTCGGTCTGGAAGGCATCCTGCACCAGCACCTTGATTTCTGGCCGGCTTCCCTGGCTCCACTCGTCGATGCATCCGTCAATGAGCGCCTTTGCCGCCTGCATGCGCTCGTCGAACACGATGTTGTCGGCGGTTGCGACCTGCACCTTGTAGCGGCCGTCGAAGCTGTACAGCGTGACGTTGCCCTTCTTGCCGCCCAGCTTGATGTCGTACTGCTCGGCCGACAGCGTAACAAAGGCGGCGACGTCGCCGAACACCTTGTCCTTGAAGGTGCCGATTTGCTTGTGCAGCGCCAGGGCGTCGGTGATGAGTTCCTGCACAAGCGCGTCGCGGGCCATGTCGATGGCCTTGATCATGGACTCGGGGATCAAGCGGCCTTGGGCGTCCTTACGATAGCCGGCGGGGATGGTGGTGGTTTGTTCTGCTGCTGCTGTCATGGGTTGCTCCCTATGTGGTGGTGAAAAAATC
>CBIHRW010000055.1:0-29773 GCA_966212545.1 uncultured Noviherbaspirillum sp. | reverse complement strand
AAGGACGTTGCGGCCGATGCGGCCATAGCCGTTGATTGCGACGCGAATGGTCATGTCGTCTCTCTCTCCTTGTTTGGACTAGGGGGTGGCGGGAAAGTTGTTTCTTGTTTTATTCACTGTTTATCCACTATCTATCCACTATTCCGCAGCCCGGCGGCGATGCCGTTGATCGACAGGTGGATGCCGAGCCGGATCCGCTCCTCCTGCTGGCCTTCGCGGAAATGGCGCAGCAGTTCAACCTGCACATGATTGAGCGGATCGAGGTAGGGGAAGCGGTTGCGGATCGAGCGCTTGAGCAGAGGATTGTTTTCCTGTAATTCCTTCTGGCCGGTAATCGTCATCAAGGCTTCGACGGTTGCCTGATGTTCTGCCTTGATTCGGGAAAAGATAGCGTCGCGAAGCGAAACATCTTCCACGAGGGTCGCATAGCGGCTGGCAATCGCGATGTCGCTCTTGGCCAGCACCATGTCCATGTTGGACAGCAGGGTGCTGAAGAAAGGCCATTCCTTGTGCATGCGTTGCAGCAGGGCCATGCCCTCGGGATTCTTCGCCAGGAAAGCATGCACTGCGGAGCCGAAGCCGAACCAGCCCGGCAGCATCAGCCGGCATTGCGCCCAGCTGAATACCCAGGGGATGGCGCGCAAGTCCTCGATCGCCCGGGTCTTCTTGCGGGATGCCGGGCGGCTGCCGATGTTGAGACCGGCGATTTCCGAGATGACCGTCGATTCCCAGAAATAGGTTTCAAAGCCCTCCGTTTCATATACGAGATTCCGGTAAGCCCGGAAGGCTTCGTCCGACAGACGTTCCATCACGGCCAGAAAGTCCGGATCGGGCGCAGGTTCGCGCTCGGCGAGGAAGCTTGCTTCCACGGTGGCGGCCGCCAGCACTTCCAGGTTGCGCCGGCCTACCTCGGGATTCGCGTACTTCGCCGTGATCACCTCACCTTGTTCGGTCAGGCGCAGCTGTCCCTGTACGGCGCCTGCGGGCTGGGCGAGGATCGCTTCATAGCTCGGCCCGCCGCCTCGGCCCACGGAACCGCCGCGGCCATGGAACAGGCGCAGGCGCACGCCATGCCGGCGGAACACCTCGATCAGTTCGATCTCCGCCTTGTACAGTTCCCAGCCGGAGGTGAGGAAGCCGCCATCCTTGTTGCTGTCGGAGTAACCGAGCATCACTTCCTGCGTATCGTCGCGTGATTGCAGCAGACGCTTGTAAGCGGGCAGGGCGAGCAGGCGTTCCATCACCTTGCCGCTGTTGCGCAGGTCGGTGATGGTTTCGAACAGCGGAACGATGTTGACGTCCATCCGTCCTTCGACCGGGCGCAGGATGCCGACTTCCTTCAGCAGCAAGGCGACCTCAAGGAGGTCGGAAACGCTGTCGGCCTTGGAGATGATGCAGTTCTGGATCGCGTTGGTGCCGTATTGCAGGTGTGCGCGCCGGGCCGCGGTGAAGATCGCGAGTTCGGAGCGCGTCTCTTCCGAGTATTCCAGATAAGGCGACGCGAGCGGGCGCGGAGAGCCGAGTTCCTGCAGCAACAGGCTGATCCGGGCCTCTTCGTCGAGCATGCGATAGCCGGTGCCGGGGCAGGCGGTCTCCAGCAGTTCGGCCACCACCCGCTCATGCACATCGGAATTCTGGCGCAAGTCGATGGGCGCGAGGCTGAAGCCGAACACGCCGGCAGCGCGGCGCAGGCGGCGGAGCTTGCCGCGCGTGAGCGCACCGGAACCATTGGCGGCCAGAGAGCGATGGATGGTATTCAGGTCTTGCAGAAGCTCGTCGGCGCTGCGGTAGGGTTCGGCTGCCGGAGTTGCGGTACCGGCGTTGCCGGTGATGACGCGCAGGGTGGCGCCAAGACGTGCATGAATCCCTGAAACGGCCCGGCGATAAGGTTCGTCCGCGCGGTGCGGCGAATCCTCATGCGAGGCATCCGCCAGCGCCTGCAGTTCCTTCGAGCAGCTGGCAAGCCGGCTGGCCAGCGACAGCTGGGATTCGAGGATATGCAGTTCGGATAGGTAGAAGGACAGTGCGCGGTTGCATTGCATCCGTAGCGCCTGCTCGAGCACCTCGGCAGTGACGAAAGGATTGCCGTCGCGGTCGCCGCCGATCCAGCTGCCCACCTTCATGAAGCTCGGCAGTTCCATCGATTCCGCCTTG
This sequence comes from uncultured Noviherbaspirillum sp., assembly GCA_966212545.1. Taxonomy (GTDB): domain Bacteria; phylum Pseudomonadota; class Gammaproteobacteria; order Burkholderiales; family Burkholderiaceae_D; genus Noviherbaspirillum. The sequence goes on along the minus strand of CBIHRW010000055.1, from coordinate 27,619 downwards.
CCGCTGCGCGCGGACAGCAGGTCTTCGAGGCCGGCGTACAGGTGAGGCAGCTCGCGCAGCATCGTGTAGTCGTGGTAGGACAGGCCGTTTTCGACCTCGTCGAGGACCGACAGCTTGGAGTTGCGCAGCATGCGTGTCTGCCACAGCGTCAGGATTGCTCGGCGCAGCGCCTCGCCGTTTTCCTGCGCCTCCTCGGCGGTCAGCTGCATGCGGTCGCGTTCGTCGAGCAGGCGGGCGATCACCATCTGGCAGTTGAGCACGCTCTTGCGCTGCACCTCGGTCGGGTGCGCAGTCAGGACCGGGCTGACGTGCGCATGCTTGAAAAACTCTGTCAGGTCGTCCACGGTGACGCCGGCATCGAATACGCTTTCGATGGCATGCGCCAGGCTGCCCTTGCGCGGCGGCGAGCCGGCGATCAGATGGGCGCGGGTGCGGCGGATGTGATGCTGGTCTTCCGCGATATTGGCCAGCAAAGAAAAATAGCTGAATGCGCGAATGACTTGCGTCGTGCGTTCGGGGGAGAGCGACGAGAGGATGTCCTCCAGCTGGCGCCGGGCATCCTCGTCCTGGTCGCGCCGGAAGCGGATGGAACGCTGACGGATGTTCTCGATCAGGTCGAACACCTCGTCGCCGTGCTGCGCGCGGATGGTGTCGCCGAGGATGCGTCCGAGTTGACGGATATCTTCCTGGAGGAAAACATCCTTATCTTGATCGACGAGTTGCATATGCTTGCGTGGGATTGGCGTAGAGGCGGCCGGCTCGGCAGCACGGGAAGCTGCGTACGCTCGAACGCCGCTGACTGTTTGTAGTAAATTTACTGAATATTCGAATTAAATCATGCAAATACTACAAATTCAAGGGCTTCCCGTAGTTAATTTTCATATTCAAGCGGATATATCTGGTCAAATCGTGTCGACACAGGGACTGCGAATGGTGTCGGGATGCGCCGGGCAGCCTGCTATGATCAGGCTGTTCCGGCCATGGCAAATACACATGCAAACGCCGGATCACCTTTGCCCGGTTGTACGCACAACATGAAAAAACGCTACCTGCTCCTGCTTTCCCACGCCGCCGCTGCGCTCGCCGGTTTTGCGGCCGGCATCTACGTGCTGCCCATCCTGACCGCGCCGCCCGCACCTGCTGCCGGCGACGTGCATGCTGCGGCAGGAAATGCCGAGTTCAAAGCCGAATTCCGGCGCGATCTCAGGGACAGCGACGCCTTGCATTGGGGAGAGGGAACGGTATTCATCGGCCGCAAGGCGGTTTCGCTTCAGGGAAAGCTTGCGCCGGGGCCGGATTACAAACTTTACCTGTCGCCGGAGTTCGTCGAAACCGAGGCGGATTTCCTGCGGCTCAAGCCGGCGATGGTTCGTGTCGGCGATGTGAAGACGTTTGACAATTTCATTGTTCCGGTGCCGGAACAGATCGATCCCGCAAAGTTCAATACCGTGATTGTCTGGTGCGAATCGTTTTCCCAGTTCATCACGTCGGCGCGATACCGGTGACCGAGGCTGCCTTGCTTGAGCAGCATGTGCCGCTCCTCGGCCGGTAACCGCGTTTCCGCTTCGTGGAAACGGACGCAACGGAGGCGTCAGTCTGGCGCCATCAGGACGATGCGCCTATTTCGACTTTTCTATTCTCAGTGCGCCCACATGCGCAGCTGACCCTGCATGTTGACTGTACCGTTTGCCGACCAGCGGCCGAGACTCTCGGTCACCGGTCCCATGGGATCCGTCTGCACGCTCAGTGATTCGATACCGAATTCGGTGTATTTCGTATGCGCAGGCAGGCCGATGGCCAGGTAGTCGCTGCCGTCGGGCTTCTTTTCCACATCCAGCGAGACGCCGAAGATGTCCATCTTGCCGCGCGGGTTGCGCATCACGATGTAGGTATTCTTGCCGTCGACATTGAATCCCATCGTGATCCGGCTGTCGGTCACCGCGTTGGTGAGCGTGGGATCGTTCAGGTTCAGGCTGATCGCGAAGGTAACGCCGTCCGCGCCGGACACGTCGGACAGTTCCGAGTCGTCCAGCGGCTGCTGCGCCATCGCGCCACCGGCGAGGCACAGCGATGAAAGGATCAGGGCAAGTGTTCTTCGCATGTCAGGGTTTGAACTTGATATCCAGGTACTGGATCTGCATCGAGCCGATTCTGCTTGATCCGAGGTCGAGGTTGCCGGTCACATCGCTGCGGAAGGAGAGGTTGTCGATCTGCAGTCCGCCAAGGGCTGCGCCGTTCGCATTCGGCCAGTCGATACCGATGTGCAGCCGCGAATTGCCTGCATCGTCAGTGACCGCGTTGAAGATGCCCGGCTGCGAGGACACGTCGGCGATACGCCAGGGGGAATTCAAGAAGTTGCCGTTGCTGTCCACCGCGCCGATGCGCACGCCGCGGAAGTTCATTTGCTCGGCGACGCTGGCCGGTTCCGCCTGCGTGATGTCGTCGCGCCCGCGCGGCCGCAGCAGCAGGTTGCCGATATCGACCCGCAGGCCGAGGCCGAACGCGATGCCGTCATTCACGCGCGGCGTCGTCCACTGCATGCCGCCGCCATAGAAGGTCATGTCCTTCAACACAACGCTGCCGCCTTCGAATGCGATGCCGTCGGCATTCACGCCCCAGTCGAAAGCGGTCTGCCACTTCTTCGCGCCGTTGAGGTTTTGGGGAAGGGAGAGCGTGATGACATCCGCCATGCCCGGATCGCCTTTGACGATGTCGAGGCGATAGGGATCGCCGAAGGGATCGGCGGGGTCGTCCGAACGGGTGGCGTAGACGCTGCCAATGTAGGCGCTTGCAGTCGACGGCGCCGGCGCGTAATAGGTGAAGCGTGCGTCACCGGACATCGTGAAGTTCGCAAGGTCGAAACTCAGGCCGTCGCGCCCCTGTACCGATGACAGCGCGTCGTCGGAGAGCGGCTGCAGCCCTTGTGCGGCGGTCGACGTCGCGGCACACGCCAGCGCGAGCGCGCAGCACGCCAGGCTTGATCTCAGGGACGCTCGCTTCTTCATGTCAGCGTACCGGCGGCAGGTTGGGCGGCGGGGCACCGGTGGTGTTGATCGCCGTCAGGCGGTCGCGCCAGTTCATCCACATGCCGGCCTGCGCGGCCGTCGGCGCCTCCATGCCTGCCGGCGGCTGGAACTGCACCGCGGACTTCAGTGCGGAGATCCAGAAGTCACGGCTCGGGCCGTTCGCATCGCCGGCACGCACGCCGCCCATTTGCGCGAAATTCAGGCAGGGCGCGGTGCAAGAGCCGTCCCAGCGCTTGCCGCCGCCCGGGTCGGTATTCGAGTCGAGGATGCCGGCTGCGCCGCCGTCGACCCGCATTGAGCCGCTGAGCGTGGACAACGTGAGGCCGACGTCGCCGGAGATGCCCTCAAAGCCGAAACGGATGCCCACCACTTCGCGCGTCGCGGCATTGCCGACGTTCTTGTATACGAATTCGAGATAGGGATTGGAGATCTGCACCAGGCGCTGTGCGTCGGTGCCGTCGCTGCGCCCGAACTGGAGCAGCGGCATGTCGATATCGGCGCCGGTGCCGTTGCGCGGCGCGTAGTTGTACTCGCCGAGACGGATGTTGCGGAAGTTCGCGTTCAGCGTCACGTCGGCGCCCAGCGCGATACGCGTGAAATCGTAGCCGCCGTAGCTGCTGTTGTTCAGCACAAGGAAGCCCTGACCGTGTTGGTCGGACAGTTCCTGCTCGGACAGCGCGCGCAATTGCGCGGACGCCGTTCCGGCATGCAATGCGGCTGCAACGCCGAGCGCTGCAAGGCAGACACGGATCATGCTTGTTCTCGAACAAAGGAACAGGAAAAAATACCCCCGGCGTGCGCCGGGGGCTGCCAGCTAAGCTTGGATCGGGTTCCAGTAACTTCCTGGATTAGTGGGCCCAGATCCAGACGGACGTGCCGCGCAGGTCGATGTCGTTCATAGCGATCGAACCGAACGAAGCAGCGTTGTTGCCCATGCGGATGGACTGAACCGTCACGTCTACCAGAGCAGCCGTCGGAACGGTGATGGATGCCGGAACAGCCATCTGAACGACGTCACCGCCGTTGTAGAAGGACGTCGGGAAGGTCACGCCGGAAGCGGTCAGGATGCCTTCGAACGTTGCCTGGTTGATGATGTCCAGGGTACCGGCGATCAGGCCATGAACGCCGATGTTGTTGAAGCTGATCGAGCCGCCGTTGGTGTCGGTATCGGTGTAGACGAAGGAACCGATGTTGATCTGCAGGTTGGCAGCGATCGACACGCCGTCCTGGCCGGCGACCTGGCTCAGGCCTTCGTCAGCGATCGGGGTCATTGCGGAAGCAGCCATGCTCAGGCCGGACAGAACTGCGGCGATTGCGGTCTTCTTGAACAGTTTCATGTATAGTCTCCAATTAAGGTAACGTGGTGTGTAAAAAAGAATTTTTTCTTCCCATGCCGCGAACGCCGGTTCGATGTTTCTTGTGGAAACACTTTGTACTGTTCGGCATACGCTTTCCCCCACGCCGAACGCTAGAACCAGTGTCGTACAGCTCTTAATATTTCAGCAATACTAAGAGCCTTCATAGTAGGTCAGCTCCTGTTGACAACGGGGACCCGCGCTGTGACTGGACGAGCCAAATCATTGGCCTCGAAAGCCACGTTTGGAAATTGCATTGCCGGCCCGAAAGAAGGCGAAGTGGCGAGGCCTGTTCCTTGACGTGCCTGTCTTCAAGCAAGGGGCGGGATAAGCCCTTAGCCAGGCACCATGCCGAGCAGTTGTTCGCGTAGCCAGGCATGCGCGGCGGTACGGCCGTGCTTGATGTGGCTGTACACCTTCAGCGTGTACCGCGGAATGGCAAACGGCGCGGAATAGATCGAGATGGGAGCTGAATCCTGCAGGGTTTGCGCTGCGTAACGCGGCACGGTCATGATCAGCGAAGAGCGGGCGATGATGAAAGGTGCTGCCAGTACCGAAGGCAGCTGGACGGCCACGTTGCGTCGCAGGCCCTGCCGCTCCAGCACCGTGTCGATGTAGCCATTGGCTTCGTTCCACGGTGTTACCACCACGTGGCGTGCTGCCAGGTATTGCTCCAGAGTCAGCGTGCCGCGGATGGCAGGATGACTCCGGCTGGCGATCACCACATAGTCATCCACGAGCCAGTCGAAACTTTCGATGCCCGGTGTCGGATCCATCGGATCTTCTACATAACCCAGTGCAAAGTCGATGCGGCCGGCGGCGAGGTCTTCCGCTGACTCCCGCCCGCGTGAATAGACGATCCTGAAACGAAGTGCGGGCGCGGTCTCCTGCATGCGAGCGATAAACGGTGGCAGTACCGCGAAGGCCGTGTAGTCAGTTGTGGCAAATACGAACGTGCGGTCACTGCTGGCCGGGTTGAAGTTCGTGGCCTGGGACAATCCGCGCGACAACATCTCCAGTGCGGAAGAAACAGGCGCTGCCATCCGCTCGGCACAGGCCGTGGGCTGCATGGCGTTGCCAATACGGACGAACAGCTCATCCGCCAACGCGGTGCGTAACCGGGCCAGCGCATGGCTCAAGGCGGACGGGCTGATTGCCAGTTCGTCCGCTGCGGCCGTCACCGAGCGATGGCGGAGCAAGGCATCAAATACAAGCAGCAGATTCAAATCGAGACGATGGAGGTGATGATGCATGTGGTTCATGGTTAGCTGAATTAAATGCACGTCATGCACGATTGCTTGGGGGTAGTATAGGCCTTCCAAGATTCGACCTTGCAACAGACATCTCCCACCGAGTTTGATTAACGAGCATCTGAACTATGAGCAACAAAAAAAAGACGAGCATCCGCATTCGCCCGGCACATGTCGACGACTCCCCCTTGATCCTGCGCTTTATTAAGGAACTCGCTGTCTACGAGAAGGCCGGCGACAAGGTGGATGCCACGGTCGATTCCATTGCCGTCAGCCTGTTCGGAGAAGGAAGCCCTGCGCGCGCCCTCATCTGTGAAGTGGATGGTGTGGCGGCAGGCTTTGCGGTCTATTTCTTCAACTACTCTACGTGGCAGGCACGAAAAGGTTTGTACCTCGAGGACTTGTACGTCTCCCCGGAGATGCGTGGTTGCGGCGCTGGCAAGCGCCTGCTGCAATATCTCGCCGCCATCGCTGTGGAGCACGGCTGCGGCCGGCTCGAGTGGAGTGTGCTGGACTGGAACCAGCCTGCCATCGACTTCTACCTGTCGATCGGTGCGAAGCCGCAAGACGAATGGGTGCGCTATCGCATGGAGGGTTCTGCATTGCGGGATTTCGCTGCCGGCACTTCCTGACAGGCTGCCGCACACTATTGAATAACCGCACCCCAGGCCGATTGCCCGGCCCTGCGGGTGCTCTGCGCACGCCGCATGCGCTTTCCGCATCCCGCCGCCTTTCATATTCGTGCGCTGCCGGACGGCGCGTCTCCCCGTTCATTGCACGTCTCGCTCTGCTGCTCCGCACAACCCTCCTCAGGATGAGATTTTTAGAGTGTGCACTCTATTGTTTCAATGACAATCTTATGTAACCTCTTGATTCCCTTGCGACAGAGATCGCATTGAATCTATAACAGCGACAACTACTGCGGGTTACTTGATTGGCTGCTATCCCTTATCAGGTGCTGGAGCGCCCTATCGTATTGCGTTCCCATCCATCCAAGTTCCGACCACCGGCAACGGGGGAATCCTGTGTGGCGCGCGAACGGGTGATGGAGCGCATACGCCAGGCGCCGGGCGCGAAGTTGATCCTCGTTCATGCTCCAGCAGGATTCGGCATCACGACCCTGCTGCGCCGCATTCACGACGAGTGCAGGCAGGAGGGCGGCGCATCCGCCTGGCTGACGCTGGATGCCGGCGACAACGATCTCGATCGCTTCTTGTCCTGTCTGGCGCAGGCGTTCGCGCAGATGAACCGCGGCTCGACGACGGTGCGCGGCTTCTTCGACTGGCGCATGCGGCAGGACAACGGTTTCGAGCTGGCCGATGCGCTTGCAGCAACGCCGCTACCGTTTACATTGATCCTCGACGAGTTCGAGCATCTGCAGAATCGTGCGGTACTGACCGTGGTGCAGCAGCTCATCGACATGCTCGGCCCGCAGCAGCGGCTGGTGATCGGGTCGCGCACGCAACCCGCGCTGTCAGTCGGCCGCCTGCGCGCCCGCCAGCATCTGCTGGAAATCGACGCCGCGCAGCTGCGCTTCAGCCTCGACGAGACGGCGGCATTCCTGCGCGACAAGCGCGGTCTGCAGCTCGATGCCAAGGATGTCGAAAAACTGCATGACATCACCGGCGGCTGGGCAGCGGCCCTGTGGCTCGCTTCGCTCGCGGTCGAAGGCAGCGACAATCCCCGCCGCATCATCCAGACATTCTCAGGCTCGCACACGTCAATTGCGTCCTACCTCGCGGAAGACGTGCTGTCGACCAAGCCGAAGCATCTGCAGGATTTCATCCTCCAGACCAGCATCCTGCAGAAATTTTGCGCCGACAGCTGCAATGCCGTGACCGGGCGCGACGATGGCAAGGCGCTGCTGCAGGAGATCGATCGCTCCAACATGTTCATGACGCCGCTCGACGAGCAGCGCACCTGGTTCAGCTACCACCCGTTGTTCGCCGACTTCCTGCGCGCGCAGCTCGAGCGCGAGTATCCAGGGCTGGCCGCAATCCTGCACCGCCGCGCGGCGGATTGGTACATCGAGCAGCAACGCCCGACGCATGCGATCGAGCATGCGATTGCGTCCGGCGACACCGGGTTCGTGCTGGAACTGCTCGACCGGCACGCGCAATCGCTTTTCCTGCAGGGGCGCGTACGCATGCTGGCGCGCTGGTTCGATACCCTGGACCGCCGCAATCTGGTCGCCTATCCGAAACTGATCTCGGTCTACTGCTGGGCGCTGTTGCATATCAACAGGAGTGAAGAGGCGCTCATCCTGCTGGAAACCGTGACCGATGCCGACGGTACGTCGCCGGTTTCTCATTCGACCTATCATGTGCTGCGGACCTTCAGCCTGATGATGCTCGACCGCGCCGACGAAACCGCGCCGATGTGGGACGATCCCGGCATCCTCGGCAGTGCGGCACGGGAGCCGGTGCTGCGCAGCATGCTGATGATCGGATGCGCCTATTACTACGCGACGACCAGCCGCTACCAGGAAGCGCGCGTGCTGCTCGATCAAGCGACGCAGGAACATCCGTCCGTGGGACCGCTGTTCAGCATCGCGGTGGCCGGCTACGTGCGCGGCATGCTGGACCTGGTGCAGGGCAACCTGCGCGCCGCCTGCGCCCGCCTGCTGGCCCTGATCGGCGACGAGTCGCAGAAACGACTGCGTTTCAGCGCAATGAGCACCACGAGCACCACACGCATGGGCGCGTTGCTGGGCATCGAGACCGACGAACCGAAGGCGCGCGACGGCGCCGACAGCGGCTTCGCCAGCCTCTACCTGGCCGAGGTGCTGTATGAAATGGATTCGCTGGTGGAGGCACGGCGCCTGCTCAAGCTTTATCTGCCGCTGGTCAAGGACGCCGGCATCCCCGACCAGTTGATTGCCAGCCATGTGATCTACGCGCGCATCCTGCGCAGCGAAGGCAACCGCAATGATGCGCTGCAGGTGCTGCTGGAGCTGGAACAGTCCGGCATACAGCGCCGGCTGCCGCGCGTGGCCGATGCCGCACGCCTGGAACTGGCCCGCGCCGCGATGCTGGAGGGCGACCTCGACGCGGCCAGGGCCACGTTCGCCTTGGTCGGTGCGGCACCCGCCTGGCAGCGCCGTGACATGCAGATGATCGCCAACGACATCGAAAGCCCCACGCTGGCATCGGCACGCCTGCAAATTCACGGCGGCCAGGCGCTGGCGGTCCTGCCTGGGCTCAAGGAGCACCTGCAGGAAGCCTATTCGCGCGGACGCATGCGTTATGCGTTGCGGGTCAAGGTGCTCTATGCCTTGGCGCTATCGCATGCCGGGCAGCGCAACCCGGCGCTCAGGACGATCCGCGAAACCTTGCAGGACGCGCAGGGCGAAGGATTCGTTCGCGTATTCAAGGATGAGGGCCCCGCGTTGCTCGCCTTGGTGCGGGAAATGCTGGAAAGCATGCAGGAGGCATCCGGCCAGGAGAACGCAGCCCTGCGCGCATTCGCCGAACGCATCCTGGCGCGCGGACGAACGCTCGCTGCGCGCTCCGGCAACGAGGCGATGCAAGCCGCGGAAACCGCCGTCAACGCCGGCGGCAGCGAACTGACCGATCGCGAGCTCGACGTCCTGCTGCTCCTGGCACAAGGGTGCGGCAATCAGGCGATCGCCGAGAAGCTCTTTGTATCGGTCACTACCGTGAAGACCCATTTGCGCAATATCAATCTCAAGCTCGGTGCGCACAATCGCACGGAAGCGATTTCGATTGCGCGCAGGATGGGGATTATTGACTGATGCGGGTGGGTGGGCGGCTGATGATGCATCGCCGCTCGTCCAATGACGCCAAAAGTTCATCACTCTTCGATTTTTCTCTTTGCTTTTCCCATCATTCTGGCTTGCGCTCACTGGACTTGTCGTTCAGCCCAATGACATTCACTCGACATAAATCGCGTGTTGAATTGTCTTCGCATCATTCAAATCAACTCACATCGATTTCATCTTCGCTTCACTCCGACTGCCACGCAGCAATTTCACACGCCGCACCAGCTCTCGCATGCAGGCAATTCGTTTGATTACACGCAAACGATAGTGCGCAGAGGCAATGAAAAACGCCGCGTCTAAACTGCATCGCGCTTGACACCGCGCAATGGCGTCTCGTCCGTTCGGATGAGCTCTCATCCCCCCTTTCACTCGTACATTTAAAGCCACTCGGCAAGCTGTCAAAAAATTAATTTTTACACGCAGCAGCACCGAAAAAATGAGATCGCGAGGGACATCGCGACGCACACCAACACACCAACAACCCAATCGAGGAGAAGACATGAAGGGGATGAACGTATGTTCATGATCTTGCTTGGCGCCATGGCGTTCGGCATTGCGCAAGCCGGAGCCTCAGCACGTTTCGACGTCAAGGACCGTCCGGAAGGACAGTTCGAACTGCCGCAGGCTGTCGTCGGCGGCGGACCGATCACCGAGCCGGTCCGGATCGAACCGCACTCCAAACTCAAATTCAAGAATATCGTCAAGCAGGCCTATGACTACAGCTGCGGCTCTGCTGCACTGGTGACACTGCTGGTCAATTACCTCGGCCTTGATGTCAACGAGCAGCAGGCGATGGAAGGCATGCTCGAACGTGGCGAGAAGGAAAAGATCATCGAACGCCGCGGCTTTTCGCTGCTCGACATGAAGCGCTATGTCGCATCGCTCGGCATCGAAAGCGGCGGCTTCCGCGCCGAGGTCAAGGACCTGATGACGCTAGAGCATCCGGCCATCGTGCCGATCGACTATGCGGGCTTCAAGCATTTCGTGGTGTTTCGCGGCATCCGCGACGGGCTGGTTTACCTGGCCGACCCTTCCGTCGGAAACATCGTCATCGCAGTGGACGAGTTCGCGACGCTGTGGGACCGCAACACCCTGTTCGTCCTTTACCCCCCGAAGAACCGGCCGGCGATGCCAAACCTCGCGCTGACCGACCAGGAGCTCGGCGTGTTCGACATGGACCGCGTCCGGGACCAGGCCAATCTTCAACCCCTGGGCAATGCGTACCTCATGGAGCGTGCGATCAACTCGGGATTCGGCGGCGTCTACCTGCGCAGAAACTAGAGGCATCTCAGCCTCTAAGACGCGGGATCACGCAGTCGTTATTACATCTAATTTAAGGGAGTAGTCATGAGAATTCGTCCATTGCTTGGTTTCTTTGCCGCTGCGCTGATGCTGCCCGCGTATGCACAGCAGGGAGGCGCCGACAGCGCCGCTGCGCGCGATGCGTTGAAAAAGCAGGAAGGGGATACCGACCAGACCACACTGCTCAAGCAGACGCTTACGGCCGTGGATAAGCAGTACTCGCTGATCAAGCGCGGCAAGATCGGCATGAACTATGATTTCAACTATTCCTACGTCGGCCAGGAACGGATCAACGCTGACCTCAGCACAGGCCAGCTCACGCTGTTCGAAATCAACAACGACAGCGCGCACCAGGTCACGAACACGCTTTCCGTCGACTATGGCGTGCGCGATAACCTCACGGCCAGCATCAGCCTGCCGCTGGTCAGCAAGTATTCGGAGAACCAGCAGTTTGACGGTTTCTCCAACTCGCTCGGCGACATCGGCATCGGCGCGCGCTTCCAGCCGTTCGAGACCAAGCGCGGGATGCCCTCGCTCACCTTCACCGGCAACCTGCGCCTGCCAACCGGCAAGAGCCCGTTCAAGGTGGACGAACGACAGGACCTGGCAACAGGTGCCGGACTGACTTCGCTGACTGCCGGCGTCAACGTCAACCACATCGTCGATCCCGTCGCGCTGTTCGGCTCGCTCAACCTGACCTACAGCGCTGATGCCAAAGACCTGTCGCAGCTCCGTGGTTCACGCATCCTGACCCGGGTGGAGCCGGGCATGAGCTTCGGCTTCGGCCTCGGTTTTGCCTATGCCCTGTCGTATGGCATCTCCACGTCCATCTCGATCCAGGAATCGATCTCGCGCAGCACCAAGCTGATCTTCGCCGACGGCTCAAGCGCCAGGACCAAGACGCAAACGTCCGGCATGCTGAACCTCGGTCTCGGCTACCGCGTGTCGCCCAAGACGACGATCAACCTCACTGCCGGTATCGGCCTGACCAACGACTCGCCGGATTTCACCATCGGCCTCAGCATGCCTTTGTCGTTCTAACGGAGCGGGACAGCGATGATGACCTGCCCGAGCAAACACCGGCATAGATACAGCCGATACCGAACCAGGCTGCTGCCGCTGGCCGGCCTGCTGCTGTCGACTGCGCTGGCGCCGGCACACGCGGCCCTGACGGAGAACCTGCTGACGAGCCCGACCGCCATGTCGCTCGGCAATGCGGTGACCGCCGATCCGCCTGGTACCGACTCGATCCACTTCAATCCGGCCGGCCTGGCGCGCATTACCGGGGAGGTGCACTCCCATTCGTTCGCGGGTGTGTCGCTGCGCGCGCCGGCGTCGTTTACACAAGGAGCGAACTTCAGCATCGGCGGATTCAAGGACGACCCGCTCAACGGCACATCGACGGGACCGATGCATCAGCGCATCTATATTCCCGGCGTCGGTCTGCCCGGCTGGCGCCTGCCCGCCGTCATCCTTCCCGGCCTGGGCCTGGCCTACAACAAGCCAGGCTCGCCGTTTACCTTCGGTCTCGGCAACTACGTCAGCCAGGCGATGAGTACGGACCGCACCAAGGACCCGAACGACCCGGGCAGATTCGACGGCAAGATCGTGCACCTGCAGCGCCTGGTCTTCGCGGCCCCGGCCGTCGGTTACAAGGTATCGGACACGTTGAGCGTTGGCGTTTCCGTGCCGCTCGCGCACCAGGCTTTCATCCTGAATACCGACATGCGCACGCCGAACGAGCTGCTGGGCATCGTCGGCAAGACGCAGGAAGGCTGGTGTCCGGAAAACGGCGGCAACATCATCGATACGTTTACCGTCGGCCTGTGCGGCGGCGGCGCCGAGGGACGGATCAATCCGTTCAAGAAGGCCGCCAACCTCGACCTGAACATGACCGCTCACGTCGACCCGACCATCAACCTCGGCGTCCTGTGGGAGCCGCGCGACTGGTTCGCCCTCGGCGTGGTGTACCAGGGCGGATCGAAGACGCGAGTGTCGGGCCAGTACACCATCCAGACCGAGCCTATGCTGCGGCGCTTCGTCGAAGGCATGTACTCGAGCCTTCTCGGGCCGATCGCCGCCGGTGTGCTCGGCCTGCCGCAGAGCATCCCGCCGATACAGACCGGGAATGCGACGGCGACGATCCCCTTCCCGCACCGTGTGCAGGTCGGCTTCAAGTTCAAACCGAGCGCGCGCTTCCAGTTCAATGTCGACGCCAACTATGCGAACTGGAAAAGCTGGGATGCGCTGACCATCGAGTTCGACCAGAGCATCAAGCTGCTGGAAATGTTGCGGATGTTCGGCGAGGCCGATTCGACCAAGCTGCGGATGCCGCGCGGGTACAAGAACCAGCTGCACTTCGGCTACGGCATGCAGGTAAAGGTCAATGAAAAGCTGGCCCTGCGTTTCGGCTACGAGCCGCGCAAGAGCTCGATCCCTGCGAACAAGATCGACCTCGTCGCGCCGCTCCCCGACACCAAGCTCTACAGCATCGGCGCGAACTACAGGATCAACAACGACACGGACATCAGCATTGCCGCGAGCTACATGAAAGGCGACTACTTCGTCCCGGCAGGCGGCAGCTGCAACATGAACTGCGACAACTTTTTCAACGTGGTCTACAACCCATATGCAGGCCTGGATGTATCCGGAGGAATACGCGTGCGCTATCTCGGCCTGACCCTTACCAAACGATTCTAAGAAACGATTCCAAGATTTTTCTGACAGGAGACACAACATGTTCAAATCCGCGATTGCCATCACCCTCATCGTTGCCGCCAGCGCCGCGAGTGCGGCCGGCACTACTCAACAGGCATCTCCCGCCAAACAGGAACTGGTGAAGCGCGTTCTGCAGCTTTGGCAGGTCGATGCCCTCGCACAGAACATGCTGCAGGAGCCGGTCGCCGATGCCGTCGGCCAGGCGCGCGCAGTGATCCAGGGCCGCGTGCCGTCCGAACGCCGCGACGCGACCATGCGCGACGTGTCGGCGGAAGCGAAGAAGTTCCTCGACGAGAACAGCCCGCTGGTGCGCACCAATGCGCAGAAGCTGATCCCCGTCACCGTGGCGCCCATCCTCGCCGAGAAGTTCACCGAGGACGAACTGCGCGAAATCATCAAGATCCTCGAGTCCCCCGCCAAGAAGAAGTTCGAGGAAATGATGCCGGCGATGCAGAAGGCGCTCGGCGAGAAGCTCGCCGCCGACACACGTCCCGCCATCGACCCGAAGCTTGACGATTTCCGCCAGCGCATCAGCACACGCCTGCGCACTGCCATTACACCCTGAGCCGTGAACGAAACAGTTTGCAGACAACGCGGGCACGCCATCACGCGCGGCAGTGCCTGCATGGTGAATGACATTTTTGCTAGGGGAGCAACATGACATATTCGTCGGCGATTGATCTGGTACGCAGTATCAAGGCACGCCTGGCAGCGCGTGGTCTTGATGTGGATACGTTCTTCCGGCAGGCCGGCCTCGAAGAGTCCGAATGCATGGCGGATGACGCGCTAACGCTGTCGGACAAGCTCAGCCACCTGTGGGAAATGGCGACGCAGGCGTCGGGAGATCCCTTGCTCGGCGTGAAGGCGGCATTGCCGCAGCCGCTGGACCGCTCCGGTCTCATGGGGCATATCATGCGCGCCTCGCCCGACGTCAAGACGGCGATCGAAAACCTGGTGCGCTACACGCCGCTGGTCTCGCCCACCGTGCACAGCACGATCGAGCAGGCCGAAGGCAGCACACGCATCAGTTTGCATCTGCCCGGCGGCCAGCGCCGCGTGCCGCAGCAGCACTATGACTTCGTCTGGTGTCTGGTGCTGCGCACCTTGCGTTCGGCCGCGGGACGCGACGACCTCAAGCCGGTGCAGGTCAACTATGCGTTTCCGCAGCCCGCGGACGTACAGGCTTACATCGATGCCTTCGGTTGCACCGTGCGCTTTGGCATGCCGACCAACACCGTGCAGTTTGACGACGCGGATCTCTCCGTGCCCATCAGTACCGAGAACCCGATGGCTGCCGACTGGGCGCTGCGCATGCTGGCCGACCTCGCGCAAGCGCAGCGCAACTGGACCGTGCGCATGCTCGCCAAGCTGGAGCAGGCGCCGCAGCAGGAGAACAGCTTCAGCAAGCGGGTGCAGGGCCTGCTCACCGGCATGCTTGCCCATGGCGAGCCGCTGCGCGAGGAAGTGGCCAAGCGATTGATGATGAGCGAGCGTACGCTGCAGCGGCGGCTGGCCGAGGAGGGGACGAACTTCACGCAACTGGTGGACGACACACGGCGCGAGATGGCTTATCAGTACCTCAGGAAGGGCGACCTGTCCCTCAAAAAGCTCAGCTTCCAGCTGGGATTCTCCGACCCGAGCGCCTTCTGCCGTGCCTGCAGGCGATGGTTTGGCCGTTCGCCCAAGGAGGTGCAGCAGAAAGCAGGGCCGTCTGACTTTCTGATGTCGCGGCCGGGGGCGCTCGGGCCGATCATGGCATTCGGGCACACCGATCACCTCGAACATTTCGCACAATTCAAACCGAACTGATTTTTCCAGGCGTTGTTGGTAAGTGTTCCTCCGCGGCCGTAAGGCTGCGGAGGTTTTTTTTATTCAGATGAAAATGCAGTGCCGCCGATCAAGCAATCGAATATCCATGCAGATGTTCGTCCCTGTATCTTGCCTCCTTGCATCGCGTGGCTCGATTGTTGCCAGTCATTGTTCAATCGGGGTTAATCAAAGACAAATACCACAACCGGAATCGTTGCTAAGGTACTGGCGGAAAAGCATGCATGCCGCCGGTAATCTTCCTTTACAAGAACAAATCAGTCTTGCAATCCTGGCGGTCGACATTCAGGCACACAATTAGATAGACGGTGGACGACGGACCGGCATCAGGGGCGGTGTTCGTTCGGGCATCGTCATGGGGGGAATCTGCAGATGCTGTTGTCGGTTGTCATTCCGGTGATGAATGAGCAGGGCAATATTGCACCCTTGATCGAGAGGATTGCCAGTGCGCTGGCGGCGATCGAGCATGAGGTCATCTTTGTCGACGATGGATCGAGGGATGCCACCGTTGCGGAGATCGAGAAACACGCCCGTGCGAATACGCACCTCATCGTCCTTAACCGCAACTATGGACAGACGACGGCAATGGCCGCTGGTATCGATGCGGCAGGAGGCGAGCTGATCGCCATGCTCGACGGCGACTTGCAGAACGATCCCTACGATATCCCGTTGATGATGGAACGCCTGCAAGCGGAGAACTGGGACGTGGTGGCCGGCATCCGGGCCAGGCGCCACGACGGCCTGTTCCTGCGCAAGATTCCGAGCAAGCTGGCGAACTGGCTGATACGCCAGATGACGGGCGTGAAGCTCAGCGACTACGGTTGCACGCTCAAGCTGTTCAAGAGGGATGTCGCCAAGAATCTCAGCCTGTATGGCGAGCTGCATCGCTATATTCCCGTGCTTGCCAGCATGTACGGCGCCCGGATGACGCAAATGGAAGTGCGGCATCACCCGCGTCACGCCGGCGTATCCAAGTATGGCATCAGCCGCACCCTCAAGGTGATGAGCGATCTCCTGCTGATGGTGTACTACCAGCGGTACGGACAGGCGCCGATGCATTTGTTCGGTGGTGTGGGCATCTTTCTGTTTGTTTCGGGGATGCTGGCCAATACCTACCTGTTCGTGGAAAAGCTGAAGGGAGAGAGCATCGCCGGACGGCCGCTTCTATTCCTCGGCCTGTTGCTGACCATCAGCGGGCTCCAGCTCATCACTACCGGATTCATCGCGGACATGGTCATGCGGACCTACTATGAGTCGCAGCACAAGCGGCCCTACGCCATCAAGAAGCAGGTCCGTGTCTGACGCCGCGCGCAAGAGGATCAAGGCGGCCCTGCAGGCGCTGGTTTCGGTGTGCCTGATCGTCTTCGTTTTCCGCCAGCTCGACCTGGACCAGGCCCGGTCCATGGCATGGAACCCGCAACGCCTACCCTTGCTGGCGGCGGCGCTACTGCTGTTCAACCTGTCGAAAGTAGCCAGTGCGATGCGCTTGAACCTCTACCAGAAGAATGCCGGCATCTTGTTGAGCGAGCGGGAGAATCTGTTGCTGTATTACGCGGGAATGTTCCTGAACCTGTTCCTTCCGGGTGGCATCGGCGGCGACGGCTACAAGATCCTCGTCCTGTACCGTCGCGGCGCCGCGCCGGTCCGCACCCTGTTGTGGGTCACGCTGGCCGACCGTGTGAGCGGCCTGCTGGTCCTGGTGTTCCTGGCATGCCTGATGGCTCCATTTCTTCCGCTGCCGTGGCCGTCCGAAATGGCGGGAATGTTCTCTTGTATCGTCGGTGCAGTCGTCGTGGCGGTCATCCTCTTCGCGCACTGGCGATGGGTCGGCATGGGCCTCAGGCGTATCGGTATTGTCTGCGGCTTTGGACTGGCAGTGCAGCTGCTGCAACTGGCATGCATGGCGACACTGCTGGCTTACCTGCAAGTTCCGCTCTTTCACTACCTGCAGTATCTTTGGGTATTCCTGATCTCGTCGGTTGCGGCCGCCTTGCCGGTGAGCGTCGGCGGTCTCGGCGCGCGTGAAGTGACTTTCCTGTACGGAACGCAGGCGCTGCAGCTTGAACCAGCCCTGGGCGTGCTGGCGTCCAGCGCGTTCGCGCTCGTCACGGTGCTGTCTTCGCTGGCGGGCGCGCTGTTCCTGAAGCGCTTTGCACTTGGAAACGGCAGCATGGCAAGAGGAGGCAGCGATGCCCGATGAGCGAACAGTCCTGGTGACCGGTGCCGCCGGCTTCATCGGCAGCCATGTCGCGGCCCGTCTTGCCGACAGCGGCATGGCGGTGACCGGATGCGACAATTTCAACGACTACTACCCGCCGCGACTGAAGCACGACCGCGTCGACAGCCTCCTGAAGCCGCGCGGTATTGCGTGCGAGGCAATCGAACTGGCCGATGCCGCGCAGGTAATGGACCTGTTCGAACGGGTGAAGCCTTCCTATGTGGTGCATCTGGCCGCACAGGCGGGCGTCCGTTATTCGCTCGAGCATCCCGGGGCGTATGTCCAGTCCAACCTGGTGGGATTCGCGAACATGCTGGAAGCATGCCGCCGACATTCTCCACACCATTTCGTCTATGCAAGCAGCAGCAGCGTGTATGGAGAAAGCCGGAAAGTACCGTTCCACGAAGACGACCCCACCGACGAGCCGGTCTCGCTCTATGCGGCGACCAAGAAAGCGAATGAAGTCCTTGCGCATTCCTACAGTCATCTCTTCGGCTTGAGGGCCACGGGACTGCGCTTCTTTACCGTCTACGGCCCGTGGGGCCGGCCGGACATGGCGTATTTCAGCTTCACGCGAAAGATATTGCGGGGAGAGCCGATTCCGGTATTTGCGGATGGAAAACTGAAACGGGACTTTACCTACATCGACGACATCGTCGAAGCGGTGGGCCGGGTACTGGTTGTGCCGGGGGGCGACGGTGCCCACCCCATCCTGAACATCGGCAACCACCAGCCGGTCACGGTGATCGATTTCATCGCGACGCTTGAACGCGTCCTCGGCGTCAAGGCGAGACTGGAGTTCCTGCCCATGCAGCCAGGGGATGTGCCGACCACCTGTGCCGATACAACCCGTTTGCGCGAGCTGGTCGGCTTCGCGCCATCAACCGCGCTCGAGGACGGATTGGCGCGCTTCAGGGATTGGTTTCTGGGTTGGGAAAAGGAAGACGAAAAGGAAGAAATCGACCCTTCGTAAAGGGGCGAAGTCAGTTTCTTTCTGCTGTGATCCGGTAGCGAATTTCCAGTCGGTCCTGCACCTGCAATGCGCCGCCGAGCACGGAGAACGGCGTGATGCCGAAATCAGTCTGGTGTATGGCGGCACTGCCGCTGACGATCATCCGCTCGGCGTCGCCTTCGATGCGTGCCGGCGCTTCGAGCGTCCGGGATTGCCCATGCAGCGTGACGGCGGCCTTGACCGTGCCTGCGGCGGAACCATCGCGCGCAATCCGGACCAGCGCGAACGGGAAGCGTTCCGCCTCGAGCACTTTATCCAGCATGTTGCGGCGGGTGCCTTCGATCGCATCCTGCGTGGGCTTGGTATCCATTCCCGCTTCCGCACGCAATGCGGCCTCGTCGACCGTCAAGCGAGCCAGGGTCAGGTACAGGTCCGCGCGTCCGTCGGCGGGCAGGACATAGCCGCGCACGTCGCGGCTGGCCACGACATGGTCATGCCCCAGTCCGGCCAGCATGCCGCCACGGCGCACTTCAACTGTGATGAGCGACTGCTCGGGAACGACCCGCAATACGGTCTTGCCGTCCGCGACTGCCTGCCGGTAGTAGGCCAGGGGGAAATCTGCGGGCGCCTGCGCATCGGCAGGCAAGGCGGAGGAGGGAGGGCGCGCCACGCAGCCTGCCAGGACGGCGCACGCGATGGTCAGGGAGGCCAGGATGGCCCTGCGCATGCGGTCCGGCGGCGCGGCGCTCATGGTCGATGACCGGTCAGTCCTTCTCTCGTGCAAGAGACAGGAATTCGGTCCGCAGGCCGAGGTTGGTGCGCATCTCGCCCAGCAGTGCCGAGGTCACGGTTTCCTCGCCTGGCGTGCGGATGCCGCGGCTTTCCATGCACATGTGGCGGCAGCGGATCACGACGCCGACCGACAGCGGCTGCAGGTGTTCCATCAGCGAATCGGCGATCTGCACGGTCAGGCGCTCCTGCACCTGCAGGCGCTTGGAGAAGCAGTCGACCAGGCGCGTGAGCTTGGACAGGCCGACGATCCTGCCGTTGGGCGTGTAGCCGACGGTGGCGGAACCGAAGAAGGGCGCCAGATGATGCTCGCAGTGGCTGTAGACCGGGATGCCGCGCACCACGATCAGCTCGTTGTACTTTTCCGCGCCGTCCTCGAATACCTTGAGGATTTCAGCGGGATTCTGCTCGTAGCCGGACGTCCAGTGCTTCCATGCCTTGTCCACGCGCGCCGGCGTGTCGTGCAGGCCCTGCCGTGTCGGGTCCTCGCCGAGGTGGCTCAGCAGGCGGCGCCAGTCTTCGAGGGAAAAATCTTCTTTGCTCATGTTGTATTCCTCCTGTACGGCGCAGGATGAAGACCTCGCGCCGCCGGGGCTCTGTGGCCCCGTCGATTAGTGGTGATGGTGGTGGGACCAGTTCAGGCCGTCGGATGCCAGGTAGGACTCGACGGCGTCCTTCTGTCCCGTTGCATGGCGCATGACTTCGCCGCAGGAGCAGATGCCCTGATATGGCTGGATGTGCGAGCAGGCGGAGACCTTCTGCAGGTAGACCGTTACCGGTTTCGTGCATTTCTTGCACTTGAACGTCAATGTGCGGGCTGGTTTGTTGGCCATTGTTACCTCTAAATTTTTCCAATGCGACATTATCCCCCGAAATGTCCGGTTTGGCCGGGACAGCCTTACATGTGGGCAGGGTATGACCTGCAAGGTAATCGCTGTTCGCGCATAATGGGTTTAGATTGAAAAAACGCTATGGCTTCCCGCCGCAAAAATAGAAAAGGAGACAACAGCATGCCCACCCAGACCGCCGAACGCACCGTCCACCGCATCTGTCCCCTGTGCGAGGCCTGTTGCGGCCTCGAACTGAAAGTCAGCGGCAACAAGGTCATCAGCATCCGCGGCCATGACGAGGACGTGTTTTCCCGCGGCTATATCTGCCCGAAGGGCGTATCGCTGAAGGATCTGCATGAAGACCCGGACCGCCTGCGCAAGCCGCTGGTCAAGCGCGACGGCAAGTTTGTCGAAACGAGCTGGGAAGAGGCCTTTGCCGAGATAGAACGCCGGCTGCCGCCCATTCTCGCGCAGCACGGCCCGGATGCCGTTGCCGCGCTCGCCGGCAATCCCTCGGTGCACAAGTTCGGCCTGATCACCTACTTTGCACGCCTGGCGCGGGCGCTCGGCACCCGCAACATCTTCTCCGCCTCCACGCTGGACCAGATGCCCAAGCAGCTCTCCGTCGGCCTGATGTTTGGACATTGGCTGTCCTTCCCGGTGCCCGACATTGAGCGCAGCGATTTCCTGCTGATCATCGGCGCCAATCCCATGGTCTCCAACGGCAGCCTGTGGACGGTGCCCGATTTCCGAGGCAAGGCCAAGGCGATGCGGGCGCGCGGCGGGCGCATCGTGGTCGTCGACCCGCGCCGTACGGAAACGGCGGAGGTGGCCGATGCGCATCATTTCATCCGCCCGGGCGCCGACGTGTATTTCCTGCTTGGCATGGTGCATACGCTGTTCGACGAGAAACTGGTGCGGCTGGGACGCCTTGCCGAGCATGTCGCCGGCGTGGCGGAAGTGGAAAGCGCGGTAAAGGATTTTTCTCCCGAAAAGGTTGCCGTCCGCTGCGGCATTGAAGCCGGTACCATCCGCAACCTCGCACGCGAGCTGGCGCGTTCCGAGCGCGCCGCCGTCTATGGCCGCATGGGCACCTGTGTGCAGGAATACGGCACCTTGTGCAGCTGGCTGATCGACGTGCTCAATGTGCTGACCGGACACCTGGACCGCGAGGGTGGGGCGATGTTCGCGAAGGCGGCGGCCTTCGCCGCCAATACCGCCGGCAAGCCGGGCATCGGCAAGGGCGTCGCCATCGGCCGCCGCAAGAGCCGCGTATCCGGTGCGCCCGAGGTGATGGGCGAGTTCCCGATGGTCTGTCTTGCGGAAGAAATCGAGACGCCGGGCGAAGGGCAGGTGAAGGCCTTGTTCACTGTCGCGGGCAATCCGGTCCTGTCTGCGCCCAACGGGCCGCGCCTTGCCGCCGCGCTGGACAAGCTCGACTTCATGGTCAGCGTCGACATCTATCTCAATGAAACGACGCGCCATGCGGACGTGATCCTGCCCGGATCGTCGCCGCTGGAAGACCTGCACTACGACATCGCCTTCCCGCAGTTCGCATTTCGTAACTGCGCGCGCTTCAGCGAGCCGGTGTTTGATCGTACCGACGGCCAGCCGCCCGAGTGGCAGATCCTGCTGCGGCTGGCGGCGATTGCGCAAGGCAAGGGCGTCAACGCCGATGTGGAACGGATGGACGACGAGCTGTTTGCCGAAGATGTGCGCCGCGCGGTAGGCGAGCATGCGGATGCGGTGCTCGCCGCGCTCGCGCAGCCCAAGGGACCGGAGCGCCAGATCGACTTCGCGCTACGCCTGGGGCCCTACGGAGACATGTTCGGACGCAAGTCCGGGGGCATCAATCTTGCCAAGGTCAAGGCGGCACCCGGCGGCATCGACCTCGGTCCGCTGCAGCCGCGCATTCCCGAGGTGCTGCGCACGCCGTCCGGCAAGATCGAACTCGCTCCGGCCATGCTGCTCGAGGACTTGCAGCGGCCTGCCGCCGAACTCGCCAAGCCGGCGCCGGAACTGGTCGTGATCGGCCGCCGCCATGTCCGCTCCTGCAACAGCTGGATGCACAACCTGCCGACGCTCGCCAAAGGGCCGTTCCGATGCACGGCGCTGGTCAACCCCTCCGACGCGCAACGCTACGGTCTGCAGGACGGCGGACAGGCACGCATCAGCGGCAAGGGCCGGGTCATCGTCGCGCAGGTCGAGGTGAGCGACGAAATGATGCCGGGTGTGGTCAGCCTGCCGCACGGCTGGGGCCATGATGCACCGGACACTCGAATGGCGCTTGCGGCGGAACGTCCGGGCGCGAACGTGAATGCGGTCCTCGACGAAAGCCGCCGCGATCCCTTGTCGGGGAACGCGGTGCTCAATGGCATTCCGATCGAAATGACGCCGGCCTGATGTCCGGCATTGTGGCCATCGACGATGCGAGGCGGGCCTATGAAGCGAAGGGCTTCGCCGTCGTCCGTCAATGGCTCGACCGGCAGGCCATTGACGCACTCGCAGGCGAGGCCGGCCGCATTCACGCGCAATGGATGACGGACAACCGTGTGCACTACGTGGCGGAGCGGCTGGTCAACATGCATTCGCTGACCGCCGTGCGCTACTTCAGCGACGCGACGCAACGTATCCGTTTTTTCGAATTGATTGCATCGGAACGACTGACAGCGCTGGTCGACGGCATGTTCGGCGAGGGCATCTACTTCCACAATACGCAGCTGTTCTTCAATCCGCATGAGAACAGCCGCCTCCCGTACTGGCACAGGGATCTCCAATACAGCCCGATCAGTGACGACGAACAAGCGCGCGAGCAGCGCAACATGCTCAGCCTGCATGTACGCATTCCTCTGCTGCCGGAGCGAGGACTGGAAATCATCCCGGGAACGCATCGACGCTGGGATACCGCACTGGAAGCCGATGTGCGAGGGGAATGCAACGGTCGCTTGAATAGCGAAGACCTGCCGGACGCAGAGCTTGTTTGTGTCGAACCGGGGGATGTCGTGATCTTCGACGCACAGATGATCCACCGCGGCAATTACGCATTGAATCCGGAGAGAAAAGCCCTCGACCTGTGCGTGGGCCGCGCCCATCCTTTCACCTTGCGCTATCTCGATGCGAACGTGCTGCCTTCAGGCGATGAACTCGAACGTATACGCAACAATGCATGGTACAGGCACGCCTCGCAACTACTGCGGAACGTAACGCTACATCGGGAGTAGGGCGTCGTCGACAGGCACGCGCGCAGCGTCATCCTCGCCATGAAACAGAAAGAGGCAGGATATGCCTGCCTCTTGTTCACCTTCGGAAGGAATTACTTCTTCTCTGCGTCAGCCTTGTCCTTCGCGGCCTCGGCCTTTTCCTTGCCTGCTTCCTTCTTGGCTTCGGCTACTTTCTTGTCGTGCTTTGCATGGGTCTTGGCGGCCTTCTTTTCATGCTTGGCATCTGCCTTTGCCGTCTCGGCCTTCGCTTCAGCGTTTGCCTTTTCCACTTTCTCTTCAGCCTTAGCGTCAGCCTTTGCGGCCTTCGCGTCGGCCTTGGCTTCCGCCTTCGTCGGTGCAGTCGCCGGAGCGGTCGTGCCGGTGCTCGAAGTTTGTGCAAATGCAGATGCTGCGAACAGGCCGGCGATCAGCGTAGCAATCAGAGTCTTCATTGATTTCCTCATTCCAAGTTGTGGTTGATATGTGGTACCGCACTGAGAAAAACGCTGCCTCGGAATGGTGCGTTGACGCGGAAGTTGTAAGCATATGTTATTTAGGATGAAACAAATCAATCGAGAGCTTTTCGGTGCGATTGAGAAATCTCAATCATCGTATGGGTTTGTTCCCTCGCTTTGATTGCGGCACTGCAAAATCATGCAACCGTTTGACGAGAGGAGAACCATGCGTAAGAACACAGCGATCGTTTACCGTGCCGGCTATACGCCCAACCATCTGCTCGACACGCTGATGGACAGGCTGCGTGTCAAAAGCGACGCAGCCCTGGCGCGCGCACTCAGTATCCCCGCTTCCACCATCAGCAAAGTCAGGAACCGCCAGATGGCAGTCAACTCGACGCTGCTGCTGGCCGCACACGAAGTGACCGAGATGAGCATCCGCGAATTGCGCACGCTGCTCGGCGACACAGAGACGAAGTACTGGCTCGGCGACCTAGACCTCGGCCGCACGAGTGAAAAGAAGACGCCTGCCTTCATCGAGCTTCCTCTCAAGACGCCTGCGTCCGCGCAGATGCAGGCTCACTGATCATGCGGGACCGTGCAGTCCCGGGTGAAAAATTTTCAAGTCAGCCTCCTTCGCGGCGTTTCCTCTCTTCAATTACACTAGGTGGTGTCAATGAGGAGGAAACGCCCGCATGCCCACTATCACCAACATTGAAGACCTGCGGGTCCTTGCGCAAAAGCGCGTCCCGCGCATGTTCTACGACTACGCGGATTCCGGTTCATGGACCGAATCGACTTACCGCGCCAACAGTACCGATTTCGAGAAGATCAAGTTCCGCCAGCGTGTCGCGGTCAACATGGACAACCGCACGCTCAAGACCACCATGGCCGGGCAGGAAGTCCATATGCCGGTGGCGATTGCGCCGACCGGCCTGACCGGCATGCAGCATGCGGACGGCGAGATCCTCGCTGCGCGCGCAGCGGAAAAATTCGGCGTCCCGTTCACGCTGTCGACCATGAGCATCTGCTCCATCGAAGACATTGCCGCGCATACCAAGGCGCCGTTCTGGTTCCAGCTCTACGTGATGCGCGACCGCGATTTCATCCGCCGGCTGATCGACCGTGCGAAGGCGGCGAAGTGTTCGGCGCTGGTACTCACGCTCGACCTGCAGGTGCTCGGTCAGAGGCACAAGGACATCAAGAACGGCCTGTCCGCTCCGCCCAAGCTCACCATCCCCAACATCCTCAACATGATGACCAAGCCGCGCTGGTGTCTCGGCATGCTGGGCACGCCGCGCCGGACCTTCGGCAACATCGTCGGCCATGCGAGCAGCGTGTCGGACATGTCGTCGCTGTCGGCATGGACCGCGCAGCAGTTCGACCCGACGCTGTCCTGGGACGATGTCGAATGGATCAAGAAGCAGTGGGGCGGCAAGCTGATCATCAAGGGCATTCTCGATGTGGAGGATGCGCGCCTCGCCGTGCAGAGCGGCGCCGACGCGCTCATCGTGTCGAATCACGGCGGTCGCCAGCTCGACGGCGCGCCTTCGTCGATCGCGGCGTTGCCGGCCATCGTCGATGCGGTGGGAGACAAGATCGAGGTGCACTTCGACGGCGGCATCCGCTCGGGGCAGGACGTGATCAAGGCATTGGCTCTGGGAGCGAAGGGCGCGTACATCGGCCGCGCTTTCCTCTATGGCCTCGGCGCAATGGGCGAAGCCGGCGTGACCAAGTGCCTGGAGATCATCTACAAGGAACTCGACCTCACAATGGCCTTCTGCGGCGTCACCGATGTGAAGAAGGTCGACAAGGGCATTCTCCTTCCCGGTACGTACTGACTTCCGAATGCAGTGCGGCACTTCCCGCACTGCAATTCGTTTGCGATTTATCAGATGTTGGCCCGTTCGCCAAGCCCTCGCTGCACTGCCTCGGTGCAAAAGTTTCTTTCTGTCTTCTAAAGCCAAGGGTTTGGCTTCGAGGATCATCGCACGGCGCTGTTTCCGCAGCACATGTCAATTTAATATCGTTTCACGATTCAACTGACATTAACCCGTGGAAGATCATGCGCCAACATACTATTCCCCTCCTTACCGTCCTCCTGGTTTCCTTCTCGGCACATGCCGGTTATGTGGAAGGTCTCACGGCCTACAACAAGAACGACCACGCCGCGGCGATGAATGAATGGCGTCCGCTCGCCGAGCAGGGCGATGCGCGCGCGCAATACCAGCTGGGCTGGATGTTCGAGCGCGGCGAAGGCACCAAGCAGGATTACGCACAGGCGGTGACGTGGTACCGCAAGGCGGCGGAGCAGGGCTACCCGCTGGCGCAGATCAACCTCGGCAACCTGTACACGCTCGGCCAGGGCGTGCCGCAGAATCACAAGCAGGCCGTGCTCTGGTACCGCAAGGCGGCCGACCTGGGGTATACCAGCGCGCCGGTCAATGCGGGGATCCGCTTCGAGAACGGCGACGTCGCGGAATCGGAATACGACCTGCCGAAGTACCGCAAGCCGGTCGAGTCCGACCGCGTGGTGGTGCAGTTCAACCTCGCCAACATCCTGTACAACAACGGCCACGGCGTGTCGCAGGACTACGACCAGGCCGTCGCCTGGTATCGCCGCGCGGCCGAGCAGGGACATGCGCTGGCGCAGATCAACCTCGGCAACATGTACAACAACGGGCAGGGCGTGCCGCAGAACCACAAGATGGCGATGTACTGGTATCGCCGCGCTGCCGAGCAGGGCAATGCCTACGCGCTCAACAACATGGGCAACATGTACCGCAAGGGCCTGGGCGTGAAGCAGGACTATGCGCAGGCGCTGCAGTGGTACCGCAAGGCCGCCGAGCTGGGCGATGCGGGCGCACAGGTCAACCTCGGCCTCATGTACTACACCGGCGAGGGCGTGCGCCAGGACTTCAATGAGGCATTCCAGTGGTACAGCCGCGCTGCGCAGCAGGGTGATGCGGGTGCACAGTACAACCTCGGCCTGATGTACTTCCACGGCGAAGGCGTCGCGCAGGACTACCTGGAAGCCTCCGAGTGGTACCGCAAGGCGTCGGAACAAGGTCACGCGCTCGCGCAGCATAACCTCGGCAACATGTACATGAAGGGCCTGGGCGTCGAACAGGATTTCGGCATGGCGATCAGCTGGCACCGGAAGTCGGGCTTCCAGGGCGATGCGCATGCGCAGAACAAGCTGGGCGACATGCTGTTCGCCAACGGCCACGGCGCGCCGCAGGATTACGCGGAAGCCGCGCAGTGGTATCTGCGCGCGGCGGAGCAGGGCTACGCGCCCGCCCAATTCAACGTGGCGAACATGTACCGCCGCGGCATTGGCGTGAAGCAGGATTTCGCGCAGGCCGCGCAGTGGTACCGCAAGGCGGCGGAGCAGGGCGACGTCAACTCGCAGTACCTGCTGGGCATCATTTACAGCAACGGCGAGGGCGTGAAGCAGGACATGGCGCAAGCCCTCGACTGGTACCGTCGAGCCGCCGAGCAGGGACATGCCGGCGCGCAGTACAACCTCGGCATCATGTATGCGAAGGGGCGCGGCACGCTGAGCATGTTGAGCCGTTAAGTCGCTGGTAACTACTGTCAGTAAAGTCTTCGAAATAACCGGCCATCGCAAGGCCGGTTAACCTGCTTGCCTCCTCTGCCGGCCCGCTCCAGGGCCCCCGCGATTTATATCTGCGCGAGGCCTAGGGCGTGAACCCTTCGGGAATGAGCCGTATGCGTCGCATGCCGGTGTTGCAAATCCTTGCCGTAGAACGGGGACGCCGAGTCCGCTACGGCGCGTCCTTGCGTTAGGCCTGCAACGCAAATGGCACCTTCGCACTCCCAAATCAATTGATGACACGCCCTAACAGGCTGTTGAAATTCGACCGCATGTAAACGCGCTTTGCGGGGTAAACGT
>CBIHRW010000054.1:0-29785 GCA_966212545.1 uncultured Noviherbaspirillum sp. | reverse complement strand
TCCCGGCCCTCCCTTGATCGCTGTGGTGGATGACGACGTCAGCGTACGCCGGAGCCTATCCCGCCTCATCCGTGCCGCCGGATGGAGTGCGGAAACCTTCCCCTCGGCACGGGAGTTCATGGAATGCGAGTTGTCTCCCGACGCAGCCTGCGTGCTGCTCGATATTCAGATGCCCGGTCTGACAGGACCCGAATTGCAGGAGTGGATGGCGGACAAGGGAATTTCCCTGCCTGTCGTTTTCCTGACTGCACATGGAGATGTACCGACCAGCGTCCTGGCGATGAAGCGAGGCGCCGCCGACTATCTCATCAAGCCAGTCGACGATGACGTCTTGCTGGAAACGATACGCGAAGCCGTAGCGCGACACGCGTCGGAGAAGTCCCGGAAATGCCTCCAGGACGCGATCAAGGAACGGCATGCGTGCCTGACTGCACGCGAGCGCGAAGTCATGGGCCAGGTCATTGGCGGCCGCCTGAACAAGCAGATTGCAGCGGATCTCGGAATCTCGCTGAAGACGGTAAAAGTGCACCGAGCCCGGGCGATGGAGAAAATGGGCGTCCGTTCAGTCGCGGCGCTCGTTCAAGCCTGCAACTCGGCAGGAATAGCGCAGGAATGATTTGCCGCGCCAATGCCATCGTCGTACGTTAGACCAAAGGACAATTGTTTACCTGTCGAGTAACGGACACAATCGTGGTTGATCTCGCCCCGTTTAGAGCGGTTTGCGGGTCAGTTGCGGGGACGGCAGGAACAATCATGACCAAGTTGAAGCAATTATCGGCTTTCGCCATTGCCTTGAGCGCAGCAGCTTTCTGCGCTACTGCAAGGACGCAATCCATAGGGCAGCAACCTGCTGCTCAAAGATCCGGCGACCCGTTCGTCAAACGCCGGGAGGAAGTCCACAAGGCAAGGCAGGACTACGAATCGGGCAAGATTTCCTTGCAAGAGTACAAGAACAGGCGAGCGGCAGCGTCGACCCGGCTCGAAGAGACCGGAGAACGGGGAATATTCGAAAGGAACCTCGAGATCCGCCAACCTCCCGGCACATCACGTACCGGGAAGTAGCCCTTATTCAGATCCCGAAAACGGCATCACCACCTGCAAGCCCTGCTCATGCTTCATTGGAACATGTAGGAGACGGCAGCACCGATCGCCCATTGATTGGCGTCGCCGCGGCCATCGACAACAGGGCTGTCCTTGGCGTCTCCGAGCAGACGCTCATAACGGCCGCCGACGGTTACCAGCCATTGCTTGTTGACTCGTGTCGTCAGGCTGACGGGAATCTTTACCGATGTCACGCCGCTGTCCGGCAAGAACTCGGCACCGCCTCGCTCCGGAAACAGTGCGACGTCGGAACCGGTCACGCCAAAATACGCGCGATTGAAGCTGCTGCTGGCGAAGAACATGCCGAGGCCGATCGCCCCGACCATCTGGGTCCCGACCGGCGCTTTCTGGAACGGATAGATGTAGTTCACGCCGAGATTGCCGGTCGCACCATCATAAGTATCGCCTGTATTGCCTACGATATCGCCTTCAAGCACCAGTTTGTGAAGAGGCTGGTTCCTGTCCAGGTACATATGGTAGGACGCGAACACGCCGACCTCGGTTGTACTGGCGATCGGCCTCATGCGCTTGACGACATCGTCGTCGACATCATCATCACGACGCCCGCGGACCCGGATCACCGGGCCTGCCCTGAAGTCCGGGCGGTCGACGAGATTCAGTGTCAGCTCGGGTCCGAGCAACTGGACATAGCGCTCTCCGCCAAACCAGTAACGCGCGAGCGGTCCGATGGCGCCTTCGTTCTTCGTGGAGCCATAGTAGTCCGGCACGGAGGCAATGCCGAGTCCGATGATGTTGATCTTCGCCGGGTACTCGAACGGAATCGTGGCCTGCGCCATCGCGCCTTGGGCAGCCAGCATTGCAGCCGCCGCAGCAAAAGTTTTGTAACGAAGCTTCAGAGTCTTCATGGTTTCACCTCGCGTTGTAGGGATTGGTACATCGATTCCGGCATCCGCAACGCAAAAACAAAGATGACTAACGTCGCGACATGATCTCTTCTAGGGCTTTCGCAACATCGCGGCTGACCGCAGCGAGAGCACGTTCGTGGGCGGCAACCAGGTCATCGTATTCGCTGCCGTTGGTGGGCTCTCGCTTGAATGTTCGCCCATTCTTTTGCGTACCGTTATTCTTTTCACGGACGGCCCAGTGTACGTCGATGATTGCGGCCTCTCCTTGTGCGGAGTCAAATCGCCGGACGTCAACGAGCACGCGATAGTCCGGATCCGCAACAGTGACTTGCGGATAGGAGGAGATGCTGGCATTTCCCAGCAGCTGCGAGAGGTCGTTCGCCATGACGCGCGGAATACTTTCCTTCAGGGGTTCCGCCCAGCGCGACTGCTCGGAAATCGTCACGCGGTTAGGTCCAGCGTCCAGCACCATCTGCGGCCGGTCCACAGCGGGAGGGATGGTGACAGGTCCGATGGCAACAGTGAACGACGGCGAGTTGCTGCTCGATACAGACATGCCGCTCGTGCCTTCGATTCTTGACTCCAGCTTGTAGAACCGGACCGGTGGCGAAGTCGCACATGCAGCGACGGCCAGCAGCAACAGCAAGGCGCAGAGTGGTCGCGGATCGCTTCGTCCTGGCCGCACAAGAAGATTCATTTTTGATCCTCCTTCTTGCCGCGGATAAGCGCCTCCGGATGGCGCTCAAGGTAATCTGCGAGCACCCTGAAGGAGCTGGCTGCCCGTGACAGTTCTCGCATGGCTTCGCGTGTGTCCTGTTGCAGCGCCTGGTCGGGAGCCAGCATCCTGTCGACGGAACTGAGCGCCTTACGCGCCTCGGACGCCGCATTGCGCATTTCCGGCGCGACCTCCGCGTCGAGGCGATGCAGCAGCGACTGGGCGGTCTTCAGGGTCTGCCGGACATCCGTGCCGATCTGCTCCAGCGGCAACTTGTCGAGCTTGTTTGCAACGGATGCCAGAGCAACCTGAAGCTCCTGTAGATTACCTCTCGCAGTCGGCAACTCCGGTGGAGCGGCAGCCCAATTGATTTTTGCCTTTTGCACATGCGGCAGGTAGTCGAGTGCAATATACAGTTGTCCGGTGAGCAGGTTCCCTGTCCGCAATTGCGAGCGCAAGCCCTGCGCAACCATGGCATCGAGCAATGCTGCCCCCTCCTCCTCCGTGCGTTGCTTTTCGTTCTTTCCCACAATCTCCTTCGCGCGGAATCGGTCGGGATACAGGTTGACTTCCACTGGCGTCATCACCTTGCCGGATTGATGGTCGACCAGCAGGTTGATGGCGCTGACCTCGCCGATGCTGATCCCCCGGAAATCGACTGGCGCCCCGACAGAAAGTCCGCGTACCGACTCTTCGAACACCATGACAAATTTCCGCACATCGCTTTCGGGATTCTTCATCGCCAATTCACGGTCAGGGAAGAGCGTGAACCGCGTGTCTGCAGAAACCGGCCGAGTGCCGCCTGTTGTCTTAGCCGGCGGGTTGTCGAAAGCAATGCCTCCAATGAGGATCGAAACCACCGACTGCGTATCGACGCGAATGCCGTTTGCATCCATCGTGACCTTGACACCGCCTGCGTTCCAGAAACGCGTGTTGGCATTGACAAACCGCGTATATGGCTCGTTCACGAAAACCTTGACGGTGACGCCCTTCCCGTCAGGCCCGAGCTCATAGCCCACGACCTGCCCCACCGGGAGCTGGTGGAAGAATATCGGCACTCCGGCATCGAACGCCCCGACGTCGTCCGCGTGCAGCACATACTCGCGTCCCGGCATGTCGAGCCGGACGACCGGCGGCACCTCGAGTCCGGTGAAATGGCTTCTCGGATTCTTGGAACGGCCGACGTCCACGCTGATATAGGCACCCGACAAGAGAGTCCCGAAGCCGGATACCATGCCGCCGGAAATGCGCGGGCGCACCACCCAGAAGCGGGTATCCTCCACGAGATACGGCTTGACGTTCTTCACCAGTTCGGCGGTCGCGATGACGTTCGACAGATCCTTGGAAAGCGTGATGGATTTCACCAGCCCGATTTCCACATCCTTGTATTTGAGCTTGGTTTTTCCGGCTTCCAATCCTTCGGCAGTCTTGAAGCTGATGGTGATTGTCGGCCCCTTCTCCATGATGGCGCGTACCGCCAGCCAGCCGCCGATCAGCGCAGCCACCAGCGGAATCAACCAGATGATCGACAGCTTCCAGCGCGACCTTGGCGCGGCAACAGCCTCGGGGAGCTGCGAGGAATCAGTGCTTCGTGTCGTGTCCGACATTGCCATTCTCCAGCCGGTCCCAGATGAGGCGAGGATCGAAGCTTTCTGCCGCCAGCATCGTCAGCACGACGACCGCGCCGAATGCAATGGCCGCCGGCCCTGCCTTGATGGTGGCAATCGCTTTCAGCTGGACCAGCGCAACCAGGATCGTGATCACGTAAATATCCAGCATCGACCAGCGTCCGACCAGCTCCACGATCCGGTAAAGCCTGGTGCGTTGCTCCGGCTGCCACTTCGAGCGCAATTGGACCGACACGAGCAGGAAGGCGAGCGCGACGATCTTGGCGAGCGGCACCACGATGCTGGCGATGAAGACGATCAACGCCAGGTCCCAGGCGCCGGAAATCCACAGGAACACGACCCCACTCAGGATGGTGTCCTGCTGCGCGCCGAACATTGAACCGGTTTCCATGATCGGCAGCACGTTGGCAGGGATATAAAGGATCGTCGCAGCGATCAGGTAAGCCCAGGCCCGAGCGACACTGTCCGGCTTGCGGAAATGCAGCGCCGCACCGCAGCGGGGACAGGCCAGGTTGTGGGCATCGGTAGCCGGACGCGACATCAGCCCGCAGTCATGGCAGACCATAAGGCCCATGCGGGCGGCGCCAGGCAGGACGACGCTCATCGCACCTCCCCCAATCGCGCCCAGAACGCACGCGGTTCGAATGCCGACGTTGCCGCAGTAAGCAGCAGCATCAAGCCGCCAAACGACCATAGTGCAATGCCGGGTACCACGGCGGCGATATGCGAGAGCTTGACCAGCGCGACCAGGACGCCCAGCATGAAGACCTCCACCATGCTCCATGCCTGCGCCAGGTTCATCGTCCGGTAGACAACGGCTGCCCCGCGCGGAACGCGGTTCAGCTTCAACGGCAGCAAGAGGTAGGTCAGCGCTGACAGTTGCGCCAGCGGCGTAAGGATGGCCGTCAGGAAAACAACGCCTGCGACCAGCCGCATCTCCTGTTCATACAACGCGAGTACCGAACCGAACAAGGTGGTCTGAACCCGATCACCCGCTGCCTCCAACCCTACGATGGGAAAGGCGTTGGCAATGATGAACAGGGTCAGTCCGGCAAGCGAATAGGCCAATGCGCGGTCAAGGCTGTTCGCCCGGTTCCGGTACAGTTCGGCGCCGCATCGTGCGCAGCGCGCGACGCCGTCCGGCGGTAGTACGCTTTCCCGCTGCAGCAGATCGCAGTCGTGACAGGCAATCACCGGCTGCCCGTTCATGACTTCGGCCGGCAAGGTATGTGACAACGCATCGGCTGGCATCTAGGCTCTACTCCGTCAGAATCCGCCCATGGCCGGCGCGACAGTGCGATGACATCGCCAGCGGATCGGCCTGGAAGCGGCTATAGCGGCGTGCATGCGCCGAACACCACGATCGCGCCGCCCTCGTCCACCATGCTCGCGGTCATCGACCCGTCAATGGAATTAACCGCCATGGTCCACCCCAAGTCCATTTCCGTGCCTTGCATCAGGATCTGCTGCTCACCCTTTTCCATCAACCGGATCGGTGTGGCTCGATTGGTCCCGGTAATGGTCTTCTTCGTAAAGTCGACGCGCATGAACTGGGGCGCGCCCAGTTCCCCGGGAAGTCCCGAGACGATCTTTTCCGGCGATACCAGGTCCAGCACCTTCTGGGAAGCGCAGAGCAAGGGCTTCGAGCCATCGAAATCTGCAGCCGCCGCGGCAGTACCGAGAAACAATCCGGCGATCAGCGGTGCAAGTCTGCAGTACACATGCATGGCGGCCTCCGTGCAGCAGTTAGTTAACCGAATAGCCTCGACCGGACATGCATGCGGAGTACGCCCGGTAATAGGAATCCATCGACTGCTGCTGGTACTGCGACTGCTGGTTCTGGGCCGCCTCGCGTTTCCTGGCATGGTGTCCGCCGCGCATCGTGCCGACAACGGCACCAACGGCAGCACCCTCGCCCGCATCTCCTGCAACTGCACCGATCGCCGCTCCACCGACCGCACCGCGCGCGGCGCCCCTGGCCCGTTCACCTTGCGGAGCCGTGGAGGGCGGCGGCGCACCGGCCACAGCTGCCGGATCGACCCCGCTGGACTTCTTGGCCCAGGTATAGCACTCGCCTTCGTCCTTGTCCTGCTTTTCCGCACTCTGGCCTTTGGCAGGATAAACAACCGGCTGCGGCGCTGCCGTGCCGGAAGCGAACGACAACGCCACAATGGCAAGCGCCGCATGGATCAGCCTTTGCATCGTGAAACTCCTCTCCGTCGCATCCGCCGGGGATCACACATCGTGTGTCTTATTGCGCGGGGCTTACACCACGCATCTCGTCCAGGTTTTTCCTGAAGCCCTTGGCCCAATAATCGGAAATCGATTGCATATCTTTCCAGGTGACCTGTTCTCCTTGCTGCAAATGCTTTTCCCCCTTTCGGGTTGCAGTTGCCGCCCCCACAACCGCACCGCTCGGCGTCAACACTTCCAGCTCCGCCGACATCTCGGCCACTTTCGGCGCCGAACCGGCCGCCTTGCGGGCCACGTTGTACAAGGCCTTTATGGGAATGAAATCCGTGGCGCCAAGTGCCGGGGGAGCCGGCTGGACGCCGGTTATCGCGGACCGTACCCTCAGCACGTCGCGCCCCGGCTTGGTCACGATGATGTAATCCGGTGTCAGCGCCGCCTTGAAGGAATTTTGAAAATCGCTAGTCATGCGCAATAGTTCGTCGCGCGGAATGCCCTTGTAGTCGGGATTGGGCACGATGTAGACCTCGGTCGGCTCGAACAGGATCTTCCTGTACGAACGAAGGTCAGCGGAGGCGTCAATAAATCTCATCACGCCTTCCTGCTTCTCGACAGGCTTCAATTTCGCGTAAGTTTCTTTGCTGAGGAATCCGGAATACTGCGTTCCGCTGGCGGTCTTGACCTGTGGCGACTCTGAGTCCGAACTGCTTTGACCGGTTGTCGAAGCGCCGCTGCTCGCGCCTGCAGTGCTGCCTTTCGAGCCGGTTGAGCCGGACTGGCATCCGGCAGTCAGCCCAACAATGGCGCAGGCTACGATCCATCCTAGTTTCATCATTCTTCTCCTTCGTGAAACAACGGCGAACGGTCTGCCACCGAATAACTATGCCTGCATCTACCCGCTCCGGTACGCACTTGCGCACCGGGGTTCCAGTTTGCACCTCCCCGTGGCGCTTTCCGCCATCTCGGAAAGCATCGTTCGAGCAGCGAACCGGCATTTGCCTCCGGTTATAAGCATCCCCCGTCGCGCCCGTTTGCGGCATCCGTTCGACCTCATGCCGAATCGAATCCTCAGTTGATGTAAGAACGGAAAATGTCCTGTTGCGGCGCCTCGCCGGTACCGTGGCTCATTCCGGAACTCGCTCCGGAACTGCCGCTCGTCTCGCCACTCGTGCTTGCGCAACCGGCAAGCATTGAAATCAGAAACATGACCATCAGACCTTTCGCTTTCATTTCACACCTCCAGAGCACACAACGACATTGCGTCGACCAAGAATGAATTCACGACGAGTTTCGAGGGCCGGACGGACCGCAGGCAGGCACAGCCATTCTCCATGGCTGCCATCTGTCGCACCGGCCTGCCTACAAGTAGCCGCGCCACGGGAAATTGGCACGCACGGTCGAGCAGAATCAGGATCGGCTACGCTTCTGTCCGTGCCCCTTTCCACTGCAGGTTGCAAGCAACCGAAATACCCTCAACCGCCGAAATAGAGGTAGTTGGCAGGGTCGTTTGGATTGGCAGTCGGGTAAGTAGGGGTAAACGGACCACTACCGCGCGACACATTTCCGGCACTGCCCGTCTGTCCCGCGGAGCCGCCGCTGGTCTCGTAAGTGCTGGCGCATCCGGCAAGAAGTACTAGTGCGATCATTGCAGCTGTCGTTTTCATGGCACATCTCCAAAACAGCGATCCTTCTTATTGCTCTTTCAAGGTATCCCTCGCGCAGTGCATTTTCTATTGGCCCATGGTCCCATATCGGATTGCGGTTCCAGAATGCGTTGTCTTGGCGTTGGCGCAACGGATTGCATTTCATTACGACGAGACCGGGCGAGCAGGTAAAATTGATGCCCCGCAGCGCGGCGCACAAGTTTGGATGCATGGCCGCCCGTCACCAGCAGGATGGTAGGAAACAATTGAATAATCAGGCACTTACTGCAACTACAACAAAGAACCAGGGACCGGCCCCGGAAGAGCTTGCCCGCCACACGCCGATGATGCAGCAATACCTACGCATCAAGGCCGATCACCCGGACATGCTGGTGTTCTACCGGATGGGCGATTTCTACGAACTGTTCTTTGACGATGCAGAAAAATCCGCGCGCCTTCTTGGCATTACGCTGACCCAGCGCGGCGCGTCGAACGGCAATCCGATCAAGATGGCCGGCGTGCCTTTCCATTCGGTCGAACAGTACCTCGCCAAACTGGTCAAGCTGGGCGAATCCGTCGCGATCTGCGAGCAGATCGGCGATCCCGCCACCAGCAAGGGCCCGGTCGAGCGCAAGGTGGTGCGTATCGTCACGCCGGGCACGCTGACCGACTCCGACCTGCTGCCCGAGAAAGCCGAACGCCCCCTGCTCGCGCTTTGCATCGCTACGCAGCGAAAGAGCGTAAACGTCGGCCTCGCATGGCTATCCATGGCGAGCGGCGCACTGCGCGTGATGGAGTTCGCCGGCGATGCCAAGAGCTTCGAAACGCGGCTCAAGCAGGAACTTGAGCGCATCGCTCCGGCCGAAATCCTGGTTGCCGACAACCCGGACCTGTTCGCAGTCCAAGCGCCGACCGGCAAATTCACGAACGTGCCGGACTGGCACTTTGACCTCAACGCCGGCAAGAAAGCGCTGCTGGAACAACTATCGGTCGCCACGCTCAGCGGATTCGGCGCGGACGGCCTGAGCGCCGCAATCGGTGCGGCCGGCGCATTGCTGCGCTACGCCCAGTCCACCCAGGGCAAGGGCCTGCAGCATGTGCGCACGCTGGCGGTCGAGTCCGAGAATGAATTCATTGGCCTCGATGCGTCGACCCGCCGCAACCTGGAACTGACGGAGACGCTGCGCGGCCAGGAAGGCAATGCCGCCGCGCCTACCCTCTTTTCGCAGCTGGACCACTGCCGCACCGCGATGGGTTCACGCATGCTGCGGCACTGGCTGCATCACGCGCGTCGCGACCAGGAAGTCGCGCGCGCCCGCCATGCGGCCATCAATGCCCTGATGCGCGCCGACGCCGCCTCCGGCCTATCGGCGGCGCTGGCCGCAGTACCGGACATCGAGCGCATCACGACACGCATCGCCCTGCTGTCGGCCCGCCCGCGCGACCTCGCCGGCCTGCGCGGCGGCCTGCAGCAATTGCCGTCGCTGCGCGCCTACGTCGCCATGTGCAACAAGGACGCCGATGCGCCCCTGCTGCGCACCATCCACGACGCCATCGCCACGCCGCCCGAAGTTCTCGAATTGCTGGAGCGCGCCATCGCCCTGGAGCCTGCGGCCATGGTGCGGGATGGCGGCGTCATCGCGCGCGGCTTTGATGCCGAACTGGACGAACTGCGCGCCCTGTCCGAGAACGCCGGACAGTTCCTTGTCGACCTCGAGACGCGCGAACGCGCCCGTACCGGCATCGCCAACCTCCGTGTCGAGTACAACAAGGTGCACGGCTTCTACATCGAGGTCACGCACGGGCAAACCGACAAGGTTCCCGGGGATTACCGCCGCCGCCAGACGTTGAAGAACGCCGAGCGCTACATCACGCCCGAGCTCAAGGCCTTCGAGGACAAGGCGTTGTCGGCGCAGGAACGCGCGCTCGCCCGCGAGAAGTTCCTGTATGAGCGCCTGCTGAACGACCTGGCGCCGCATATCGGCATGCTGCAGTCGATCGCGCAAGCATTGGCCCAGCTGGATGTCCTCGTCGCGCTCGCCGACCATGCGATGCGCAACAACTGGTGCGCGCCCCAACTCGTCGCCGCGCCGACGATCCATATCGAACAGGGACGCCATCCTGTCGTCGAAAACCAGATCGAACGTTTCATCGCGAACGACTGCGAACTCAGCGATGAACGCAAGCTCCTGCTGATCACCGGCCCGAACATGGGCGGTAAATCGACCTACATGCGCCAAGTCGCACTGATCACCCTGCTCGCCTATGTGGGCAGCTTTGTCCCGGCCAGCAGCGCCGTCGTCGGGCCGATCGACCGCATTTTTACGCGTATCGGCGCCGCAGACGACCTGGCAGGTGGCCGCTCAACCTTCATGGTGGAGATGACGGAATCGGCAGCCATTCTCAACGGCGCGACGGAACACTCCCTGGTACTGATGGATGAAGTGGGCCGCGGTACATCGACCTTCGATGGGCTTGCGCTGGCATGGGCGATCGCGCGCCACCTCATCGAAACGACGCGAAGCTTCACGCTCTTTGCCACGCATTACTTCGAACTGACGCAATTGCCCGAAACGCATTCCACCGCAGCCAATGTCCACCTGTCGGCAGTCGAGCACAAGGACAGCATTGTCTTCCTGCATGCTGTGCAACCCGGACCGGCATCGCAGAGCTATGGCTTGCAGGTGGCCCAACTGGCCGGTGTGCCGCAAACGGTGATCAAGGCGGCGCGCAAGCACCTCGCCGCCCTCGAAGCGCACTCCGTCCAGGCAACTCCGCAGTTCGACCTCTTCGCCACGGCGGCTGCGGTGGCAGACGAACCCGATGAAGAGCCAGAACACTGCGACAATCCCGCGGTCTCAGCGCTGGTGGAGGAGCTTGGGGAGATCGATCCCGACGCGATGTCGCCGCGTGAAGCACTGGACGCACTGTATCGCCTGAAGGCTATGGTCGAAAAACAATGACGATGATTAGATCCGTGCTGCAACCGATCGCGCTATGCCTTGCGTTGGTACAACCCTTGGCATGGGCGACGGATCCGTCCGAGTTCAGTTTTGGCGTCATCATCACGCCAGCAAAGCAGTCCTCGGAGGATGCGGTTTTACGGGATGCCCTTGAAGACACGGATGCGGACAATCTTGCCTTCGTCACCGTGCAAGGTGTCAAAGCTCCGGGTGAACCGTGCACCGACGCGGTCTACCAGCGACGCAAGAGCCTCCTCGAAGAAGCGCGAAACGGCGTGATCGTTTCCCTCGGGGCAGGCGACTGGTCGAATTGCCCGTCCGAGTCGGGCCGGTCTTCCGCCATCGGGCGGCTCAACCGGTTGCGCGACCTGTTCTACTTCGATGATTTCTCGCTCGGAGCGAGCAAGATACCCGTCACCCGCCAATCGACAATCGCGAAATTTCGTGGCTTCCCGGAAAATTCGCGTTGGCAAATCGGCGACATCATGTTCGCCACGCTCAACCTGCCGGCGAACAACAACAATTACATCCTTGCTGCAGGGCGCAACAGCGAATTCGAGGATCGCCTGATCGCAAACCGCGACTGGCTGAACCGCGTCTTCACTTACGCACTGCGTGAAAAGGTGGCTGGAATTGTCCTGTTCAGCGACGGCAACCCGATGGCCGTCTCGCGCGGCTCAGCCAGTCAACGTGACGGATTTGCTGAAACGCGGAAACAGCTTGCCGCGCTGACGGAAAAATTTCCGGGAAGGGTCTTGATCGTGTCCGGGCAAGCGTCCGGAACAAAAGGGCCTGCATCACTCAGATGGCGGGGAAAGATCGGCGAACTGACTGGAGAAGCAGGCTGGACCAAGGTGAAAGTCGATGTCGCCCAGCCTAGCGTGTTTTCGATCGAACCGCATCACGTGCAGGCAGCGGGAGTCAACCGCTAGCCCGTCACGCCTTCCCCCTCCCGCCGGACACGGAATGTCCGTGTACATATGACCGGCATTTGTAATACCTGCAGCAATGCGATCACTGCAGCGGATAGGTGCGGAACTGGTCGCCGTCATCACCCTCTGCATCGCCATGGTGGTGATGCCCATGCGCACCGTGCACATGTTCGTGCGCCACTTCTTCGTCGGTCGCGCCACGCACACCGGCAACGCTCAGCGTGAAGCGCAGCGCCATGCCAGCCAGCGGATGGTTCCCGTCCAGCACGACCTGGTCATCGGCGATATCGGTCACGGTAAAGATGACCGACTCGTCGCTGCTGTCCGCATCGTCCGGCGTTCCTTCGAACTGCATCCCGACTTCGATCGGCTCGGGCAGGCGGTTGCGCGGTTCGATCTTGATGAGGCTGGGATCGTACTCGCCGAACGCATCGTCCGGCTCGACCTGAATCGTCGTTTCGTATCCAATGTCCTTGCCCTCGAGCGCTTCCTCGATTTTCGGCAAGGTATTCTCGTACCCGCCGTGCAGGTACACCATCGGCTCGCGGCTTTCCTCAATCAGATTGCCCTGGGCATCCGAAAGCTTATAGTGCACCGTCACTACTGTATTCTTGGCGATCTTCATGAGCCTTCCTTTCGTGTCAACATTTCAGGATTATACTCGCCCCTGCCGCTGGTCCCTGCTCCAGATCAAGTTCCGCGGTGCGCGCCGCGCGGGCTTCGGCTGACCAGCAATAGGCATGCCTAACACAATGACCAAGATGAAAAAACACACTCTCCTCGGCGGACTCACGCCCCAGCAATTCCTCCGCGACTACTGGCACAAGAAGCCGCTCCTGATCCGACAGGCCATCCCGCAATTCAAACCCCTTTTCTCACGTGAAGAACTGTCCGACATGGCTCGGCGGGAGGACGTGGAATCGCGCCTCATCACGCACTTTGGCACCCGCTGGAACATGCAAAAAGGCCCCATTGGCCAGACGCCTCCATTCAAGAAAAAAGGCTGGACCATGCTTGTCCAAGGCGTGAACCTGCATGACGACGCGGCCGACGCCTTGATGCAGCAGTTCCGCTTCCTGCCCGACGCCCGCCTGGACGACCTGATGATCAGCTACGCCACCGACGGCGGCGGCGTTGGCCCCCATTTCGATTCGTATGACGTCTTCCTCCTCCAAGCATACGGACAGCGCCGCTGGCGTATCGGTCCGCAGAAGGACCTGACGCTGGTCGAGGGTATGCCGCTCAAGATCCTGAAGAACTTCCAGCCCGAGCAGGAATTCGTGCTGGAGCCGGGCGACATGCTTTACCTGCCGCCCCACTATGCGCATGACGGCATCGCGGTCGGCGAGTGCATGACCTATTCAATCGGTTTCCGCGCTCCCTCCTTCCAGGAACTGGGCGAAGCATTTCTCCAGTTCATGGCCGACTCGATCGAACTTCCGGGACGCTATGCCGACGCGGATCTCGCTCCGACACGAAAACCGGCAGAACTTGACAACGCGATGCTCTCCCGCGTTGCGGACACGCTGCAGAACATCAAGTTCACAAAGGAGGATGTTGCGATTTTCCTTGGCGAATACCTTTCCGAACCGAAGCCGAACGTGTATTTCGACTCGCCCACGCGTGCATTGACACCGGCTGCATTCCTCAAGCAAGCGGGAAAGCGCGGCGTGAAATTGTCCCGCAAAACACGGATGCTGTACCGCGGCCGGCATGTATTCATTAATGGGGAATCGCTGGTGGCCGGACCGGCCGACAAGGCGAAAATCGTCAAGCTTGCCGACCAGCGCACGCTCACGCCGGAAGACGTCCTCGGTGCGTCCCCGGACGTTCAGGAGGCCTTGCTCGTATGGTACGAAGACGGGTGGCTTCAGCTTTGTTGAGAGTCCTCAAAAGTCTGTATCGTTTTCTTACAAATTCCTTACCGAAACGAAATCTGGACCTGACTTGTTGTAAAAAAACCCGTTATAATCTTTGATTAGGATGTTTTCGAAATGCCGTAATGCAACATCTTACGGTGCAGAAGACACCTATAGAGCGATAATTACCGGTAATTATTCATCGCACAACTTATAAAATAATTTTTGAAGGGAAAACCATGAAAAAGACTCTGTTGATCGCCTCCCTGCTGGCTGTTGCCCTGGCTGCTTGCGGCAAGAAGGAAGAAGCTGCTCCGGCACCGGCTGCTGAAGCTCCGGCACCGGCTGCTGCTCCGGCTGCTCCGGCTGCATCCGCACCGGCTGACGCTGCTGCTCCGGCTGCTCCGGCTGCATCCGCACCGGCTGACGCTGCTGCCGCTCCGGCCGCTGCTGCTCCGGCTGCTTCCGCACCGGCTGACGCTGCTGCCGCTCCGGCCGCTGCTGCTCCGGCTGCTTCCAAGTAATCTCCGATTACTGCAAAAAAGCCGACCTGATGGTCGGCTTTTTTTTGGTCGGGGCATGATCGCAGAGTGCGCTGCCTCCCCAATTCCTACGCGTCCAGTTCGACCCAGCCAAAACCCTCTTCCTGGCACGCGATCATGATCTTGATTCCGCTCCCCGCAGTCACACCGCAAAGCGCTTCGCGCGCGAGTTCCGGCGTATTGTTTTGCTGGCTCAAGTGTGCCCCGACAACTGTTCTCAGGCGGGACTTGTCGAGCTCCGTCAGAATCTCTGCCGTCGTCTCGTTGGAAAGGTGACCATAGGCGCCGCCGATACGCTGCTTTAGCGAAGCCGGATAGGAAGAGTTCGCCAGCATCCGGCGGTCATGGTTGCACTCGAGTACCAGTGCATCACAACCTCCGAGGGCTTGGATCAAGTGCGGCGTCGACTGCCCGGCATCGGTCAGGACACCGAGGCGATATCGGCCGTCATTCGCGACATACTGGACAGGTTCGCGCGCGTCGTGCGGAACGGTATAGGGCGTCAATTCCAGGTCACGGATCACAAATCCTTCACCGTCCCGGCAGATATGAAATGTAACGCCGTCGCAGTCCTTCCGCACGGCCTGGAAAGTACCGAAGCTCAGCCAGACGGGAATACGGTGACGGCGAGCAAACTTGAAGACGCCACCGACGTGGTCCTGGTGCTCGTGGGTGACAACGATGCCCGCGAGGTCCGCAGGCTGCATGCCGACGCGCTGCAGGCGTCGTTCGGTTTCACGGATGGGGAAACCGCAATCCAGCATGACCGTCGTGCGTGCCATGCTGGATGCGGTTGAAATCAGAAGGGCATTTCCTTCGCTGCCGCTTCCTAGACTTGCAAATTTCAATAGCGCCGATTCTGGTTACTTGAGTTGCTCGTTCAGCAGGGACAGGATCTTGTCCGCCGTCTGCGACGAATCCGGACGGCCGTCGCTGTTCAGCACGGCGACCTGGCTGGCGCCGCCTGCGGCCTTAACGGAAATGCGATAACGCGCCGCCGATTTCGCCTTGTCGTCCGAACCAAACGAGAACAGCTTGGAGAAGAAGCCTTTCTCGGAAGCCTTCTTCTGGTCGTACTCGGGATCGACGTAACGGACGAAATAGATGCCCTGCGCACGGTCGCGGTCTTCCACCGTGAAGCCAACGCGGTCGAGCGCAAGGCCGACCCGACGCCATGCACGCTCGAAGCCCTCGTCCACCTCGACATAGCCGCCGCTCGTTCCTTTGACGAGCTTCGCGCGCGAGGGTTGCAGCGCAACGTTGGCAACGGTCGACTTCGCCTGGACAGCCTCTGCGCCGAGGCGTCCCATCAGGCGCGAGAGGAATTCTGCCTCCAGTTCGGGATCGGACTGGCGCGGCGTCCACATCGTGCTTTCCTTCTGCTGGCCGACCAGGACTTCCTGCATGCCGCGATGGCTGATATAGATTTCAGTACCGCCGTCCGCTGTGCGTTCCAGGCGCGTGCGGAACTTGTCACGCTCGCCTGTCGAATACAGAGAGTCCAATGCCTTGCCCAACGTATTGCGAATGAAATCCTGCGGGATCTTCGCGCGATTCTCGGCCCAGTCGGTTTCCATCACCCCGGCTTGCGGCACTTCGTAGCTGATCAGGAAGCCCGACTCCTGCCAGAAGTCCTTCACCAGCGGCCAAAGCGCTTCCGGAGCCTGTTTGACAACCAGCCAGCGCTGATTGCCGGCACGGTCGATCCGCATGTCGGACGCAGCATTAAGCGCAACCGCCCCAGTGGATGCGGCGGCAGAAGGACGTGCTGCCTGCTGCTGAGCAAAGCTGGAAGCGGTGGCCGTGCCACGGCCCGCTTCGGGAATGGCGTAGCGGTTTTCACGCTGCAATTGTGTCAGGTCCGGCGGCACCTCCAGCGACGGCGCCTTGCCGGCGCTCTTGTACTCCACGCGGTCCGGTTCCAGCACGGAGCCGATCGAGCTGCAGCCAGCCAGCCCGGCGACCGCCAGTCCGAATATGAGTCCGTGTTGGGCGATACGAGTGTTCTTGCGAATAGTCATGTCGATGCTGAATGAGGTGAAATCTGCTGTGTGCCGAACGGCATGCGGCGCTTATTGTAATACACCCGATTCGCGCAGCGCGGCGCGCACGGTCTCCTGGTAGCCCTCGCCAAGCGGCACCAGCGGCAAGCGAATGCCGCTCGGGATAAGGCCCATTTCGGCCATCGCCCACTTCACCGGGACGGGATTCGGCTCGACGAAGAGCTTGTTGTGCAGCGGCAGCAGCTTGTTGTTGATCGCGACGGCTTCCGCCACCTTGCCGCTCATTGCAGCGGCGCACAGCTCGTGCATGCCGCGCGGAGCGACGTTTGCCGTCACCGAAATGTTGCCTTTAGCGCCGCAGAACATGAGCGCCATCGCGGTCGGGTCGTCGCCCGAGTACACGGCGAAGGACTTGGGCGCCAGCCGGATCAGGTCGCTGCCGCGGGCGATGTTGCCGGTCGCGTCCTTGACGCCGATGATGCCTGGCACCTGCGCCAGGCGCAGGATGGTTTCGTTGGCCATGTCGGCGACCGTACGGCCGGGCACGTTGTAGAGGATCGCCGGCAGGTCAACTGCCTCCGCAATCTTCTTGAAGTGCTGATACATGCCTTCCTGTGTCGGGCGGTTGTAGTACGGGACGACCAGCAGCGACGCGTCGGCGCCCACGCTCTTCGCATATTGGGTCAGTTCGATTGCTTCAGTCGTGGAGTTGCCGCCCGTGCCAGCGATGATCGGAATGCGTTTCGCCGTATGCTCGACCGCGACCTTGATCAGCTCGCAGTGCTCTTCGACGGAGACTGTCGGCGACTCGCCGGTCGTGCCGACGATGACGATGCCGTCGGTGCCTTCAGCGATATGCCAGTCGATCAGTTTGCGCAGCCCCGGCAAGTCGAGACTGCCGTCTGCGTGCATGGGGG
This sequence comes from uncultured Noviherbaspirillum sp., assembly GCA_966212545.1. Taxonomy (GTDB): domain Bacteria; phylum Pseudomonadota; class Gammaproteobacteria; order Burkholderiales; family Burkholderiaceae_D; genus Noviherbaspirillum. Next base: position 12,426 of record CBIHRW010000054.1, on the reverse strand, counting down.
TGACAATGGCGACGATGCTGCCCTGGATCATGATGATGTTCTTGGGTAAATATATAAAAGGTTGATTGTAGCGGATAGGCCGCTCCCGTGGGGCAATACGGGGGAAAACGGCTTCAGCCGAGATGGAATCGCCGTGCTCCGGCATCCGCTCCCTGCTTCACCGCGCAGATGCGCTGCACCATGGCCGGCCTCGGTGCTTCGACATAACCGTCTTCGAAAGCGATGACACGCATGGCCTCCAGGCCCATCGAACGCACCGCCTCAAGTAGCTCGCCCGGGCGCAGCAGGAATGCCGGATTGGAAGGCTTGCCAAACTGCTCATTCCCCAGCGCAAAGGTCTCGTAGACGAGAATGCCGCCGGGCGCGAGGCTCCGCAGCAGATGCGGAAAAAGCGGCCGGTGCAGGTAGTTGGTCACGACGATGCCGGCGAAGCGGCCTTCCTCAAAAGGCCAAACGACGCCGTCGGCTTCCAGGTCGAACTGGCAGGTGGTAATGCCTTTGCCGGCAGCCAGTTCAAGCGCGACGGCATCGCGGTCGAGCGCCAGCACCGCATGCCGCAGGCTGGCAAGCAGGCGTGCATGCCGACCGCCGCCGCAGGCAAGGTCAAGCACCTCCCCCGACGGAATCAGGGGTGCAAAGCGCGCCACCCAGGCGGATGGCGCATCGAGCAAAGCATGTGAGCTCACCGCGTCGTCACTCCGCGATCAGTTGTAGCTGAGCCCCATGGCCTCGCGCACGTCGCGCATGGTTTCCTGCGCCAGCTTGCGCGCCTTGTCGCAGCCGTCGGCCACAATCGCTCGCACCAGCGACGGGTCATCCAGGTATTTCTGCGCACGCTCGCGCATCGGCTCCTGCTCTTTCAAAATCGCATCGATGATCGGCTGCTTGCATTCCAGGCAACCGATGCCGGCTGACCTGCAGCCCTTCATCACCCATTCCTTCGTTTCTTCGTTGGAGTACACCTGGTGCAACTGCCAGACCGGGCATTTCAAAGGATCGCCGGGATCGGTGCGGCGTACGCGCGCCGGGTCCGTCGGCATGGTGCGGACCTTCTTGGTCACCGACTCCTTGTCCTCACGCAGGGTGATGGTGTTTCCGTAGCTCTTGGACATCTTCTGGCCATCGAGGCCAGGAAGGCGCGAGGCTTCCGTCAGTTTCACCTGCGGCTCGACCAGAATGATCTTGCGGCTGCCTTCGAGGTAGCCGAACAGACGCTCGCGGTCGATCATCGACAGGTTCTGGGTTTCATCCAGCATGGCCTTTGCCTGCTCCAGCGCGGCGGCATTTCCCTGCTCCTGGTAAGCGGTGCGCAGTTCGATATACATGCGGGCACGCTTGCTGCCGAGTTTCTTGATCGCTTCCTGCGCCTTTTCCTCGAAACCCTTTTCCTTGCCGTACAGGTGGTTAAAGCGGCGCGCGATCTCGCGCATCATTTCGATGTGCGGGATCTGATCCTCGCCCACCGGCACCTGGGTGGCGCGATAGATCAGCACGTCGGCGGCCTGCAGCAGCGGGTAGCCGAGGAAGCCATAGGTCGCAAGGTCGCGATCGGCAAGTTTCTCCTGCTGGTCCTTGTAGGTCGGCACGCGCTCGAGCCAGCCGAGCGGCGTCGCCATCGACAGCAGCAGGTGCAGTTCCGCATGCTCCGGCACCTTTGACTGGATGAAGATGGTCGCCTGCGACGGATCGACGCCGGCCGCCAGCCAGTCGATCACCATGTCCCACGTGCTGGATTCGATAATGCTCGGATCGTCGTAATGCGTGGTCAGTGCATGCCAGTCGGCGACAAAGAACAGGCAAGGCAATTCGGATTGCATCTTGATCCAGTTCTTGAGTGCGCCATGGTAGTGGCCAAGGTGCATCGCACCAGTAGGACGCATGCCGGAAACAACGCGATCGGGATACATAATGTTCAGCTCAGAAAAATGGTGATGGGGGAAATAATCAGCTTCAAGACCTCATGCGCCAGCAGCATCACCGGCACCATCCAGAAGGACAGGACTTTCAGCAACACCAGGCCCATGACAATGAAAAAACCGTAGGGTTCGATCTGTGCAAACTTGTACGCATACCGGTTCGGCAATGCACTGGTCAGCACGCGCCCGCCGTCGAGGGGTGGAATCGGAAACAGGTTGAATGCGAACATCACAAGGTTGGTCAGCACACCGGCCTGTGCCATGCGCAGGAAAAACGTTTCGTCCACGTCCAGCAGTCGGAGCATGATCGCGAAAATCATCCAGAGCAAGGCCATCACGAAATTCGCGCCCGGCCCTGCGAGTGCGACCCAAGCCATGTCGCGCTTGGGTTTGCGCAGGTTGCCGAAATCGATAGGCACCGGTTTGGCATAGCCAAACAGGAATGTCCCCGACGTGGCAATGTACAGAATGACAGGAATGATCAGGGTACCGAACGGGTCGATATGCTTGATCGGGTTGAGGCTCATCCGCCCCTGCAGATAGGCGGTCGAATCCCCGAAATAACGGGCAGCGTAAGCATGTGCCGCTTCGTGCAAGGTAATCGCGAAGATGACCGGCAGTGCGTACACTGCAATCGTTTGAATAATCTGATCCATTGCGGGATTCTATCAGAGGGAGAAAGCTGCCCGCCGCAAACGACGGGTGTGGGTTCACAGGCCAAACATGGCCGCGTCGCCACGGCCTTGCCGCAGCAGCACCGGCTCGTCATCAGTCAGGTCGATCACGGTGGTGGGTTCCAGATGACAGGCGCCGCCGTCGATCACGAGTTCGACCTGGCGCTCCAGACGCTCGCGAACGTCCTCGGGGTCGGTCAGGGGGTCGGTTTCCCCGGGCAGAATGAGGGTCGTGCCGAGCAAGGGTTGTCCGAGTTCCTCCAGCAGCGCATGGGCGATGGTGTTCTCCGGCACCCGCAGGCCAATCGTCTTGCGCGATGGATGGCTGAGGCGGCGCGGCACTTCCTTGGTGGCTTCCAGGATGAAGGTATAAGGGCCGGGCGTTGCTGCCTTCAACATGCGGTACTGGCGGTTGTCCACGCGCGCATACTGGGCGATTTCGCTCAGGTCGCGGCACAGCAGCGTCAGGTGGTGCTTGTCGTCCACGTCACGGATGCGGCGCAGTTTTTCAACCGCAGCCTTGTCATCGAGGTGGCAGACCAGTGCATAGCAGGAGTCGGTCGGCAAGGCAACGATGCCGCCGCCGTGGATGATTTGTGCTGCCTGCTTGATCAGTCGCAGCTGCGGATTTTCTGGATGGATTTGAAAAAATTGGCTCATGAAAAAGAAGTTTCAGTGAAGGCTAACTTGCGTAGCAAGTTAAGCAGCTTAAGCTGCGGCCGAAACTAAAAAGAACGGCGGCCTTGCTCGACCGCCGTTGGAATATCGTTGTTATTCAGAATGTGTTGCGAAGCGCGGCAATACGCTCCTCGATGGGCGGATGACTCGAGAACAGCGCGGCAAACCCCGAGCGACCGCCGTTGATGCCGAAGGACTTGAAAGTCTCCGGCATGTGCTCCGGCGGCTCGAGGCCACCGAGGCGGGCCAATGCCTTGACCATCGGCTGCGGGGTGCCGAGCAGCTTGGCGGAACCCGCATCGGCGCGGAACTCGCGATAGCGCGAGAACCAGGCAACAATCATCGACGCCACGATGCCGAACACGATCTCGCAGATGAACACCGTCACCATGTAGCCGATGCCGGGACCGCGCTCTTCATTGTTGCGCAGAACGACCTGATCGATCAGATAGCCGACGACACGGGCAAGGAACACAACGAAGGTATTCACCACGCCCTGGATCAACGTCAGGGTCACCATGTCGCCGTTGGCGACGTGGGCGATTTCGTGGCCGAGCACTGCCTCGACCTCTTCACGCGTCATGCTTTCGAGCAGGCCGGTCGATACGGCAACCAGTGCCGAATTCTTGAATGCACCAGTAGCGAAAGCATTCGGCTCGCCTTCGTAGACGGCCACTTCGGGCATCGCGATTCCCGCACGTTCCGCCAAGCGCCTTACCGTGTCGACGAGCCACAACTCCGTAGATGTCGACGGCGCTTCGATCACGTGCGCGCCGGTCGACCACTTCGCCATCGGTTTGCTCATCAGCAGGGAAATGATCGCGCCGGTGAAGCCGACCACCAGCGAGTACACCATCAGCGTGCCGAGGTTGAGGCCGTTCGCGGTCAGGTAACGATTCACGCCGAGCAGCGACAGCACCACGGACATGACGAGGACGACGGCAAGGTTGGTCGCGAGAAATAGAATGATCCGTTTCATGCAATAGCCTCCTTGAGAAAGCGAGTACTAGATAGGGTTATTTCGCAGAAAATCAAGTGGCGCATCATGCCACAAAAGCAAGGTAGAGGCTGGCTGTGACAGGGCGATTACGTGCGCAATATGTCCGCGATATACGCGCAATTACGTGCGCCAGTCGTGCCAGACGGGCGTGAGGCTGGGCGGCAGCGGCGGGAGCGAGCCGAGTTCGGTGTGGGATTCCCCGGGGGCATGGAAATCGGAACCACGGGAAGCCAGCAATCCGTAGTCTTTCGCTACGCGGGTGTACTCCGCGTACTCCTCAGGTGTGTGACTTCCGGTGACGACTTCCACCCCTGTCCCGCCGGCACGCTTGAACTCATTCAGGAAAACATCGCGCTCCAGGTCGGACAAACTGTAGCGCCCCGGGTGTGCGACGACAGCGATACCGCCGGCGTTGCGAATCCAGGTTACGGCGTCCTTGAGCGATGCCCAGCGGTGGGGCACGTAACCCGGCTTGCCTTCGGTCAGGTAGTTCGAGAACACATCCTGGATATCCCTGCAGATGCCGGTCTCCACCATGTGACGCGCAAAATGCGTGCGCGAAATCAAGTCGGGATTGCCTACGTACTTCAGCGCTCCTTCAAAGGCATCCGGGATACCGGCTGCTGCCAGTTGTGCAGCCATCTCGCGTGCCCGCCGCTCTCGCCCGGAACGCGTACGTTTCAACCCCTCGACAAGGTCGGGATGGTTCTCGTCGAACTGCAAGCCGACGATGTGGATGGTCCGCTCCGCCCACGTGACCGAAATTTCAACGCCGGTGACGTAACGCATGCCAAGCGATCGCGCTGCCTCGCGCGCTTCCGCGATGCCGCCGATCTCGTCATGATCGGTCAACGCCCAGACGTCGACGCCGCCGGCTTTCGCCCGCGCAGCGACAGCGGACGGTGCGAGTGCACCGTCGGAAACGTTGGAATGGCAATGGAGGTCGACGTTAAGCATGCAAGGGGAACTGCGATAACCGGAATACAACCATTGTACGACGAGTGCGCCCCTCCCGGCAGGAGATGTGCCGCGCAGCCTCCTAGGTGAGGAAATTCTCGATCAGTGCGGCCAGTGCTTCAGGCTGGTCGTGGTGCAGCATGTGCCCGGCATCGTTGATCGTTGCCGTAACGACATGGGGAATGAACTTGATGCGCCGGTCAATTTCCAGGCGTGCCGTCTCCTTCGGCCCCATCCAGCGCCATGCTTCCGTGTCGTCCGCCTCCACCCAAAGCACCGGTGCGCTGATGGCCTGCCAGCAGGCTAGCACTTCTTCCACGCGGTACAAGGTCGGGCTGGTCAGCTTGTGCGCTGCGTCGCCCAGGATGTCCCACTCACCTCTCTCATTCTGCGCGGACCAGTGGCGGGAAAGGAATTCTGCTCGCGCTTCCGTCAGGCGGCGGTTATTTTTCTGCAAGCGGCGCATGACATCCTCGCGCGATGCATAACTGCGCATTCGCGGAGGGCGGCGCAGCTCATCCAGCCATTTCGCATACCGTCCGGGCGCCTGCTCGGGACGGGTTGACGGCAGGCCAAAACCTTCCAGGTTGATCAGTTTGCGGATCCGGTCCGGCCGCGCGCCCGCATACAGGCAAACCACGTTGCCGCCCATGCTATGGCCGAGCAGGTTGACCGGCTCGTCAGGAGAATAATGCTGCAGGATGGCATCAAGGTCGCCCATGTAGTCCGGGAACCAGTAGCAGTCGACGTCGGGACTCTTCGTCAGTCCGAAACCGCGCCAGTCGGGTGCAATCACATGCCAGTCCTGTTGCAGGCAATCGACCACGAATTGGAACGAAGCGGAAACGTCCATCCATCCATGCACCATGAACAGCTTCGGCGCCCCTTCTTTACCCCAATGGCGGACATGATATTGCAGGCCGCGGGCGGGGATGAATTCGGAGCGGGACGTCTTCATGGTTTTGTCGTTATCCAGGTCAAGAATGAAATCCGCGGAAATCGGCATAATAGTCCGATTGCCAGAGATGCAATTTAACAGAACGATCGTTCGATAATTATAGCGGAGAGGACATGACACCTGCAGGACAGCCGGATCGCTACGACGAGTTGTACAACCATTTCCACTGGCACGTGCCGGACCAATTGAACATCGCCCAGGTCTGCTGCACACGCTGGGCCTCGGAGACATCGCGGATTGCAATTTTCTATGAGGACGATGAGGGCAATACCGCTACCCTCACCTATTCCGCCCTGCACGAGCAGGCAAACCGCCTGTCGAACGTGCTCGCGCGGCTGGGTGTGAAGAAAGGCGATCGCGTCGCCATCATCCTGCCGCAGCGCACGGAAACCGCGGTTGCGCACATGGCCTGCTACCAGCTTGGCGCCATTGCCATGCCGTTATCCATCCTGTTCGGTCCCGAGGCGCTGGAATACCGGCTGCAGAACAGCGAGGCGGAAGTGGCCATCGTCGACCAGGCCGGCCTCGATAATCTCCGTCAGGCACACCCCGCCTGTCCGAAGCTGGCGCACGTTATCGCGGTCGACTGCACCGCGCAGGATACGCTGGACTGGACCGCCGAGCTGGCTGGCGCCCAGACAGGTTTCGACGCCGTGACGACCTCCGCCAGGGATCCGGCGGTGCTGATCTACACCAGCGGCACCACCGGCGCCCCGAAGGGGGCACTCATCCCCCACTCCGCCATCATCGGCAACCTGACCGGCTTCGTCGCTTCGCAGAACTGGTTCCCGCAGGAAGGCGATGTCTTCTGGTCGCCGGCGGATTGGGCGTGGACCGGCGGGCTGATGGATGCGCTGCTGCCCTCGCTGTATTTCGGCATGCCTATCGTCGGCTACCGGGGCCGCTTCTCGCCTGACACGGCTTTCTACCTGCTCGAAAAGTACGGCATCACCAACACCTTCCTCTTCCCGACCGCGCTGAAGATGATGATGAAGGCCCACCCGGCGCCACGCGACCGCTTCAAGCTCAAGCTACGGGCAATCATGAGCGCAGGCGAGGCGGTGGGCGATGCGGTGTTCAACTGGTGCCAGTCGGCGCTCGGCGTCACCCCGAACGAAATGTTCGGCCAGACCGAGATGAACTACATCGTCGGCAACAGCGTCCACCAATGGCCGGCCAAGCCGGGCAGCATGGGGCGCCCCTACCCCGGCCATCGCATCGCCGTGATCGACGACGACGGCAATCCGGTCAAGCCAGGCGAAGTCGGCGAAGTCGCCGTGCACCGCACAGACATTCACGGCCATCCGGATCCGATTTTCTTCATCGAGTACTGGAAGAACCCGGACGCCACCCGCAACAAGTACACCGGCGACTGGTGCCGCACCGGCGACCTTGCGCTGGTCGACGAAGACGGCTATCTCTGGTATCAGGGACGCGCGGATGATATGTTCAAGGCCGCCGGCTACCGCATCGGCCCCTCGGAAATCGAGAATTGCCTGGTGAAGCATCCGTCGGTTGCCAACGCCGCCGTCGTGCCGAAGCCGGATCCGGAGCGCGGCAATGTGGTCAAGGCGTTCATCGTGCTAACGCCGGGAACGGAGCGCGGCAAGGATGCCGACGAAAAGCTGATTGCCGAACTGCAGACGCATGTGCGCGGCAAGCTGGCGCCGTACGAGTACCCGAAGGAAATCGAGTTCATCAACGAATTGCCGATGACGACTACCGGGAAAGTGCAGCGCCGCATTCTGCGTCTCATGGAGCAGGAACGCGCCGCGCAGCACTGATCAACCGAACAGGCGGGCAAGCCGGAAGGACGAACGCACGCCCAGTTGCCGGAAGTTTTGCGCCAGCCAGGTCTCCGCGCGCCGCCTGCCCTCGTCGCGCAGGCCCTTGATGAACGCAGGATGCGCGTTGAGCTTGCTGTGCTTGCCCAGCTGGCTCATCAGCTCCTGCGACTCGACCACATGCATGTTGAGCTGCCGCAGGCGCCGCTCGAGGCGCCCGAGCGAAAACCAGCCCCGCTTCGCCTCGCGCTGTGCGAGCATCAGCCCCTGCAGCTCGGTAAAGAAGGTCGAACTGAATCCCATTTCGGTCAGCCGGTGCCAGATGTCGTCGGCTGTCTTCGGCACATGCGGATGCGGCTGGGGATGCAGCAGGACGACGACGATGTCGCGCGCCGCACATTTATGCACCAGAGGGAACAGCGGCGGGTTGGCGGTCAGCCCTCCATCCCAATAGGCATCGCCGTCGATCTCCACCGCGCGGTGGAGCAGTGGCAGGCAGGCTGATGCCAGCAGCACGTCTATGGAAAGCTGGCGCGTCCGGAACAGGCGCAAGGTACCCGAGCTGACCTGCGTGGTCGCTATGAACAGCCGCAGGTCACACTCCTGGCGCAAACGCTCGAAATCGATCTGCCTGGCCAGGATGTCGCGCAGCGGGTTGATATCGAAGGGGTTGAGCTGGTACGGCGAGAAGAAACGCGCCAGCGAAAGCAGCGACTTGAACGCCGGCGGCAGGTCGGATTGTGCGGCAAGGTTCGCCGGTGCCGTGAGGTTGTCCGGGACGATGCTGTATGGCGCCCTGCTCGCCACCGCCTCCCAGAAGTCCGCAAGCGCCTGGCGCGCGCCAGCCCGGCCACCGACGGTCATGCCATGCGCGAGGACGACGGCATTCATCGCACCGGCACTCGAACCGCTGATGCCCTCGATATCGATGCGTTCGTCTTGCAGCAGACGGTCGAGCACGCCCCAAGTGAACGCACCGTGCGATCCGCCGCCCTGCAATGCGAGCGTAATGGTTTTCTTCTCCATGCCGGTCGTAACACTCCATGACTGGTCCTGCCCGCCTCCATGACAAGAGGGGGCCTGACTCAAAAAAACAGGTGGGGCATCAGGACCGGTGATTGGCCGGCCTGTCACATGGCGCGAAGTAGCCGGGCGCCCTATTCCTTCTTCTGCTGCTGGTCTTGCTGTGCCTGCTCGGCCTCATTCTGGATCTTCTGGCCAAGCTGTTGCATGCCCTTGCCGGCAGCTTCCGCGGCCTTGTTCAGCTCTTCACCGGCGCGCGCAGCGGCCTTGTCCAGTTGCTGACCGGCCCTTTCGGCCGGACCTTTTTCGCTCGAGGCCGTCTCATTCTTCTCGCATGCGGCGAGGCCTGTCATTAGCAGGCCGGCAAAAATGAGCCGGGCAAGCGGTTGCTTGGATTTGAACATGGCGATCTCCCTCTTGAACACGGCAAGATGCGCGATCTTTGATCAGTCGCAGTTGAAATAGAGAAATTTTGGAAATGGAACGCTTGTTCCTATGTCAATGAAGACCTTTGACTCGCGCTCAAGGTTCCCGTCGGATGCAACATGGAAATTGCTGAAAGAGAAAATTCAAGAGTCAAGAGGCGAGAGCTGCGAGCTCCGCTTCGCTGAAACCGGCAGCCCTCCGCGCGTCGATGTTGAACGGGCCGCGCAAATGCGGCGCCTTGTACGCGGCAGCCAGTTCCGCATATGCTGCGATGGGATCAAGGCCGCGCTTCTCGCAGAGCCAGGCGAACCATCGGTTGCCGGTTGCGACGTGGCCGATCTCGTCGCGCAGGATGATATCGAGAATAGCCGCAGCCGCGTGATCGCCAGCCTGCGCCAGCTTTGCCCTGACAGGCGGCGACGCGTCGAGCCCGCGCGCTTCCATCGTGCGCGGCACCAGCGCAATTCGCGCCAGCACGTCGCCGCTCGTCTTTTCCGCCATGTCCCACAAGCTGTTATGTGCGGGGAAATCGCCGTATGCATAGCCGAGCGATTCCAGATGCGCAGCCAGCAGCGAGAAGTGCAAGGCCTCCTCGCCTGCAACCTGCAGCCAGTCGGCGTAATACGCATCCGGCATGCCGGGAAAGCGCCAGATCGCATCGAGCGCCAGGTTGATCGCATTGAACTCGATGTGCGCGAGCGCGTGGATCATTGCCGCCCTGCCTTCGACGGTATGCATGGAGCGGTGCTTGACTGCGAGCGGCGGCACGAGTTCGGGGCGCGCCGGGCGTCCGGGAATCGGGTCCTGTGCATGGAGGCAGGTAGAGGAATCCAGCGGAATTCCCCCAGCAAGCCAATCATTTTGAAGCATCTTGACGCCTTCCGACTTGGCTGCAGGATCGGGCACGCAAAGCCAGTGCAGCGCGAGCGCGCGCATTTCCTGCGCAGGACGAGAATTCCGGTCGGGCAGTGGCATCATGCGAGGGGCGGTAAAATGTCGGATTCGGACGAAGCTTCAGATTTTACGGAAATCCATGGCCATCTACCAATTGGGCGAGCATGCCCCCGACATCGATCCTTCCGCCTACATTGCCGACTCGGCGAACGTTATCGGCAAGGCACGCATCGAAGCCAATGCCAGTGTCTGGTTCGAAGTTACCATCCGCGGCGACAATGAACTGATTATGGTCGGTGAAAACAGCAATGTGCAGGAATGTTGCGTCCTTCATACCGATCCTGGTTTCCCGCTCACCATTGGCAAGAACGTCACCGTCGGCCACCAGGCAATGTTGCATGGCTGCACTATCGGCGACGGCTCGCTGATCGGCATACAGGCCGTAATCCTGAACGGCGCGAAGATTGGCCGGAACTGCCTCGTAGGCGCCGGTGCGCTGGTCACTGAAGGCAAGGAATTTCCGGACAACTCGCTGATCATCGGCTCACCGGCCAAGGCCGTGCGCGCCCTGAGCGAGGAGGATATCGTCCGCATGCACGGCAATACGGCGAACTATGTGAAACGCGGCCAGCTGTTCAAGATGGAATTGAAACGAATTGGGTAATTGATGGATACGCTGCAACGATTTATTTTTGAAAATGCCGCTGTACGCGGCGAGCTGGTCGAGATCTCCGAGACCTGGAAGCAGATCCAGGCGCGCAAGGAATACCCGGCGCCGGTCCGCGCATTGCTGGGTGAACTGCTGGCTGCGGCAGCCCTGCTGACCGCCAACCTGAAATTCAAGGGCATGATGATCCTGCAGATGCACGGTGACGGTCCTGTGAAGCTGTTGGTGATCGAGTGCGACTCCGACTTGCGCCTGCGCGCGACGGCGAAACTGAAACCGGATGCCGCCATCCCCGAGGGTGCGGGCATGAAGGAATTGGTCAACATACATGGCCAAGGCCGGTTCGTGATCACACTGGACCCCGCCGATAAGCTACCGGGGCAGCAACCCTACCAAGGCATCGTCCCCCTGGACGGTGACTCTGTCGCCACCGCCATCGAGAACTACATGCAGCGTTCGGAACAGCTGGACACCAAGCTGTGGCTGGCGGCGGATGAAAACGTTGCGCGTGGTTTGCTTCTTCAAAAACTGCCACGCGAAGGGGGCACCGGTACTCAGGTCGCAGACGATCTGGAAGCATGGAATCACACGGTGACGCTTGCCTCGACCGTGCGCAATGAGGAGCTGCTGTCCACCGACATCAATACAATGCTGCGCCGGCTCTTCTGGGAGGAGACGATCCGCGTGTTCGAACCGAATCATCCAAGTTTCCACTGCAGCTGCAGCCGTGAAAAGGTGGGCAACATGCTGCGCATGCTGGGCAAGCCGGAAATCGACGCCGCACTGGCCGATCTCGGCGAGCTCTCGATCAATTGCGACTTCTGCGGCCAGCACTATTCATTCGACAAGGTCGATTGCGCGCAGTTGTTCGCGACAGACAATGCCAGCGATGCCATGCAACCGGCCGGCAGCTCGCGTCACTGAAAATGAAAACGCCGGGTAATCCCGGCGTTTTTGCATGTCAGTCGGATTTCTGCGTCCCCGGCTTGGGCGCCGTTGACACAGTGCTGCCCGGCTCCAGGATCTGCACGAAGATCTCGCCGTCCTTGATCATGCCCAGTTCGTAGCGGGCACGCTCTTCCACTGCCCCGGTACCATCGCGCAGATCGCGCACTTCCGAGTTGAGTTTGTCGTTGCGCGCCTTGAGTTCGGCGTTCTTCTTCTGCGCCGTTGCAACCTGGCCCTCCAGATCCCAGACGCGCAGCCAGCCGCCCTTCCCCAGCCATAGCGGGAACTGGATCAGCAGAAGCAAGGCGGCAAGGCTAAGGGTGATCAAGCGCATGCGTGCATTCTAAAGAAATTTGGGGGCCAACGCCCCCAAATTTCATCTTCCTGTCATTTCCGATTAACGCAGGTTGTAAAACGCGCTACGGCCCGGGTAGCTCGCGATGTCGCCCAGGTCTTCCTCGATACGCAACAGCTGGTTGTACTTGGCCATGCGGTCCGAAC